>CAJXVU010000004.1 GCA_913062555.1 uncultured Bacteroidota bacterium | reverse complement strand
GATGAGATTTCTTTAAAGGGTCGTGGAAGATTACCACGTTGATAGGCTATAGGTGTAAAGGCAGTAATGTCATAGCCAAGTAGTACTAATAACCCATAGGCTTATTGTACAGCCGTTCTTTTTATGAAATTATGTATGTATTTTTTTTCAATATGTTAAGATATTATCCCACCTATATCATTCCCAATGGGACGTATTAGGTAATAATTATCTCCTTTAGGGAGTTAAAGGGAAAAACTTAGGGTGGTTATAGCAATGGGGCTCACCTCTTTCCATCTCGAACAGAGAAGTTAAGCCCATTAGCGCCGATGGTACTACTATTGTGGAAGAGTAGGTCGCTGCCTTTTTTAGAAATCCTCAACATATACATGTTGAGGATTTTTTTTGTCCTAATTTTAAGGATAAGCTTGTAATTAAACATTTTATGTGGTCACAAAAACCGCAATCCTGGTGGTTTTATATTCGAAATCAATCCTTTTTTAGATGAATTGTTTTTTAAAGTTATTCTCGTCTTTTTATACGGTCGTTTACTGATATGTACTAAATCGAATAACTGTTTTTTTCCTCATAATATTTTATTACATTAGAGTTCATGAATATTATCATTCAATCGTCCATACATACGCTAAATAAATCCAAATTATTGCTCACAAGGTTATCTAATGAAGAATTGAGAAATATATCCGTGCCACCATATTATTCATGTATAGGCTCTCACATTAGACATGTTTTAGATTTTTATGATTGTATTCTATCTGGAATAAAAAGTGCTCATGTTGATTTAACGAATAGAGAGAGGGATATACGATTGCATGAAGATTGTCAATACGCACATACAAATGTGATTCGTGTGATTGACCAACTGGATTTATTAAATACGGAAGATCTTAAAAGATCACTTATTGTGTTAGATGATTTGGGTATTGGTAAAGTTGAAATTGAGTATTCATTAGGAGCTGCATTAGCTCAAGCCAATAGTCATGCAATTCATCATTATGCTATTATCAATTATATCTTAGATCGTCTGGATATAAGCGTTGAAGATGAAACCTTCGGTTATAACCCTACAACACCTAGGCCAGAAATTAATTTGATTTAGACTTTTTTTTACCAAACAAACTGTCCATAATTGTTTGCAGTCCTTTAAAGGCAAAAAATACAGCCATAGCGCAAAGTATAAAGCTCACAATTAAAAGGGGTATATAAAATCCCTTTTCTTTATTAGTTGTGACGATATAAAATAATGTAGGTCCTGCGAACATAAGCACTAGAGAAATCCCCATTTTTTTGAGTCCCTTGGCTAGTACTTCCTTATTTGTTCTTTGTGTTTCCATGTTTGTATGCTATTATTGCCGCTCTTACACTTTGATATTTATCTATGAGATCTGAAGCCTCTTTAAAAGAGATTTGTAAATCATTCATTACCATTTTCACACCTCTCTCGACTAATTTATTGTTACTTAATTGCATATCTACCATTTTATTCCCCTTCACTTTTCCCAATTGAATCATTGTGGTGGTGGTAATCATATTAAGTACTAGTTTTTGTGCAGTACCAGCTTTCATTCTAGAACTCCCAGTAACAAATTCTGGACCAACTACGACTTCAATAGGAAATTTAGAAACATTTGATAATGGACTATTGTGGTTACAAGTAATACATCCGGTATTAATTCCATTTGTATTACAGTGTTCTAATGCACTTATAACATAAGGCGTAGTACCTGAAGCGGCAATACCAACAACAAAATCGTTTGTATTGATATCAAAACCCTGTAGATCTTTCCAACCTTGAATTTTAGAATCTTCTGCAAATTCGACAGCTTTTCTAATGGCAGTATCACCTCCTGCAATTATTCCAACGACTAAATCATGAGAAACACCAAAGGTTGGTGGACATTCTGATGCATCTAAAATTCCTAATCGACCACTAGTCCCTGCGCCGATATAAAAAAGTCGCCCGCCTGATTCTAAATTAAGGGCTACCTGACTAATTAATTTTTCAATTTGAGACATTGCTTTCTCTACAGCTAATGGAACTGATTTATCTTCGGTATTTATATGCTTAAGTAGCTCAGCTATATCCATCTGTTCCAAGTGGTTATAATGAGAATCCTGTTCTGTAGTTTTAGTAAAGCTCATAGTTCAAAAGTAAGAAATTTTGAGATGTTAGCAATTCGTTTATGCATCCTTTTAGTTTCAATTTTAAGTAAAACTAAGATGTACGTTATTAAAAAAAATGCTCCTGCATGAGGAGCATTTAATATTTTGATTTGCTATTTAACTATGAGAAAATAGCATTTAAAGTTTCAGAAGGTCTCATTGCCTGAGATGTTAATACATCATTTGATTCGTAATAGCCCTCAATATCTATTGTATTTCCTTGTACGCTGTTCAATTCTTCTATAATTTTATTCTCGCTATTTGATAGGGAATTATAGATTGCTTCAAATTCAGTTTTTAAATGAGCGTCCTTTGTTTGATTTGCCAAAGCTTCTGCCCAGTACATTGCAAGGTAAAAATGACTTCCTCTATTATCTAATTCATTAACTTTTCGAGAGGGTGATTTTTTGTTTTCCAATAATTTTTCAGTAGCACCATCTAAAGTTTCGGATAAAATTAATGCCTTAGCATTATCGACAGTTTCACCTAAATGCTCCAATGAAACGGCTAATGCTAAAAATTCACCAAGAGAGTCCCAACGTAAATGATTTTCTTCAAGAAATTGTTGTACATGCTTTGGAGCAGATCCACCAGCACCAGTTTCAAATAAGCCACCACCATTCATTAATGGAACAACAGATAACATTTTAGCACTTGTACCAAGTTCTAATATTGGAAATAAATCGGTAAGATAATCTCTTAAAACATTTCCCGACACAGAAATCGTATCCATACCATCTTTTACTCTTCGAAGTGTAAATTTCGTTGCCTCTATAGGCGATAATATTTGAATATCTAAATTAGAGGTGTCATGATCTTTTAAATAGTTATTAACCTTTTTTATGAGTTCAATATCATGTGCTCTATTGTCGTCTAACCAGAAAACCGCAGGTGTTTGAGAGGCTCTTGCTCTTGTAACAGCCAGTTTAACCCAGTCCTGAATTGGAGCATCTTTTACCTGACACATTCTCCATATATCTCCAGCCTCTACGTCATGCTCAATCAATATAGTGCCTGAAGCATCTACAATGCGAACAACACCATTTGATTTCATTTCAAAGGTTTTATCATGCGATCCATATTCTTCTGCTTTTTGAGCCATTAGCCCTACATTGGGTACAGTTCCCATTGTTGTTGGATCAAAAGCGCCGTGTATTTTACAGAAATCAAAAGTTGCGCTATAAATTCCAGCATAACTACTATCTGGAATTACCGCTTTCGTAGCTTGAAGGTCCCCGTCTTTATTCCACATTTTTCCAGAGGTACGAATCATTGCTGGCATAGAAGCATCAATGATCACATCACTAGGGACATGTAGGTTTGTAATGCCTTTATCAGAATTTACCATTGCCAAATCTGGTTGATCTTGATAGCACTTTTCTATATCGGCTTCAATTTCTTCTCGTTTTGAAGTAGACAACTCCTCAAGTTTAGACAATAAATTTCCGAACCCATTGCTTGTATTAATGCCCAATTCATTAAATGTTTCCGAATGTTTTTCAAATACATCTGCAAAAAATACTTCTACGGCATGACCAAAGATAATAGGATCGGAAACCTTCATCATTGTGGCCTTCATATGTAATGAAAATAGAATGTTTTTTTCTTTGGCATCAGCAATTTGTTCTTTTAAGAATTTTAAAAGCGCATTTTTACTTAAAACAGTAGCATCAATAATTTCACCAGGAAGAAGGGGTAAATCTTTTTTTAATAAGAATGAACTCTTGTTTTTCCCAATAAATTGAATGCTCACAGTTTTTGCTTCACTAATGGTCACCGATTTCTCATTATGAGCAAAATCCCCTGAGGACATTGTAGCGACTTCCGATTTAGAATCGGCAGTCCATGGACCCATTGAATGCGGATTTTTCTTTGCAAAATTTTTGACTGCATTTGGTGCACGCCTATCCGAATTTCCTTCACGAAGTACAGGATTAACAGCACTACCTTTTATTTTATCATAACGTGTTTTAATGGCAATATCTTCAGCCGTATTGGCTTCATCTGGATAATTAGGTAAGCCAAAACCTTGTGCTTGTAACTCTTGTATCGCCGCTTTTAATTGTGGAACTGAGGCACTTATATTTGGAAGCTTAATAATATTAGCTTCTGGTTTTTTTACAAGTTCCCCTAATTCAGCCAAAGCATCTTCAACTTGTTGATCTTCATTTAAAAAATCAGAAAAGTTTGCTAATAGTCTCCCTGCAAGAGAAATGTCTTTAGTTTCAATTTGTATCCCTGAAGATTTAGTAAAAGCTTTTACAATAGGTAAAAAGGAGTGTGTAGCTAAAGCCGGAGCTTCATCGGTTTTTGTATAAATAATTTTTGCCATTGATGCGATAATTTTAATTTTTGAAGCACGAAAAAAAGCCAATAATAGCATTTTATTTTCGTGATGCGAATATACGAAATTTGCAAATGGAATACATTTTATTCAATAGCGAAGTATGCCTAAACTAAGCGATTTAATAAAATAGTAATAAAGGGATTGTTTTTTGATAAATCTGTAAAAAACAGAACAACGATTTATAAAATAACAAAAGCCATATCACTGTAGACGAGCTACTCTGACATGGCTTTCTTTGAAATAGTTTTGCGTGACGTTATTCGACATTGCTGTCAACCTCAGAAATTAAAATTTGCATTCTAAATCCCTTTTCCGTTCAAGTTTCACTATTTCAATTGAAACATTTTCTAACATAATAATCAAAATGTATTGACCAATTACTAAAATGTTTCAAGTTAATTACTTTTCTTGATCCTTTATCTATTGTCCTTCATTTGCATGAGTTACAACTTATAAAGCATTGCTCCTTTCACTAGGTTTCACTTTCGATCCTGCTAATTCTAGAACTTTCAATTTCACCAGTTGCTGCCTGCCTAAACATTCAGTACTTCTTAAAATATCATGATCTCTCAATTTAACCATGCATACACATGGGACCTTGAAATCTCGAAAAACAATTATATAAAGAACGTTACTTTATTAGAATTAAGGGTAATTGCCTTAGCAATCTAAAACCAGTATTTCATGATCTTTTTTCCTTAACCCTGATGCTAATTTAATATAAGATTTTAAAAATCCAAATATTTCAACCAATTAGATATCAACCATTTGTGAACCGGGCTTATTAACAATTGTTGATAACGAAAAAGCCCTGGAAAATTTCCAAGGCTTTTTATAAGATGTTAAAAATAATTTACTACTAATATCTTTTTTCTTTAATTCTAGCTTTTTTACCAGTAAGGCCTCTAAAATAAAAGATACGAGCTCTACGAACTTTACCTCTTTTATTAACCTCAACTTTTTGTAATGCAGGTAAATTTACTGGGAAGATACGCTCAACTCCAATTGATCCTGACATTTTTCTGATGGTAAACGTTTCAGAAGAACCTGTGCCTCTTCTTTGTAAAACAACACCTCTAAAAAACTGAGTTCGTGTTTTGTTACCCTCTTTAATTTCGTAATACACAGTAATTGTGTCTCCAGCTCCAAATTCCGGAAAGTCTTTTCTTGTTACAAATTCGTCTTGTACAAACTTTACTAAAGATTCCATTTTAATCTTTTTAATTGTTAATTCGAAATAACGTTCGCGATTCTCGCCAGAGGTTAACCCGAAATTGGCTGCAAAAATAAGTAATATTTAACAAAATACAAGGCTTATTAGGTTTTTTTTGGTGTCCCTTTTACTAATCCATTTGCCATGAGCAATGATCAGTAAAAGTCGGGCTATACACTATATCTTTAACTATCGTTAAAGGATGTCGCTACCATCCTTAACACAAATCATTCCTATGAGTATTAAAAATTGATAATAAGGACATCAATTTGTATGTGGATGCTCTAAATAAATAGATGATTTAGTCCTCAAGTAAATCCGGGCGTCTTTCTTTTGTATGTTGATAAGCCTTTTCTTCACGCCATTTTTCTATTTTGGGAAAATTACCACTGAATAATAGTTCTGGAACTTTCCAACCTTTGTACTCTCTTGGTCGTGTATATATTGGTGGTGCCAATAATCCATCTTGAAAAGAGTCGGTTAAAGCCGATGTTTCATTGCCTAATACTCCAGGGATTAATCTAATAATAGCATCACATAATACGGCTGCACCTAATTCACCTCCGGATAGTACAAAATCTCCAATTGAAATTTCTCGAGTTATAAATAGATCTCTAACACGCTGGTCTACACCTTTATAGTGTCCGCAAAGAATAATAATATTCTCATTTAGCGACATGTGGTTTGCAATACCTTGATTTAATTTTTCACCATCGGGCGTCATATAAATAACTTCATCGTAATTACGAGCCGCTTTGAGTCCTGAGATACATTTGTCAATAGGTTCAATAAGCATAACCATACCAGCGCCACCACCATACTGAGTGTCATCAACAGTTTTGTAATTATCTGTAGTATAATCTCTAAGATTGTGAAAGTGGACTTCAACGAGATTTGCATTGATAGCTCGTTTTATAATAGAAGCTTCAAATGGACTCTTTATTAATTCTGGTAATACGGTAATAATATCAATTCTCATAGTTGCAAAGATGCGAAGAATCGTAGTACTAATCAAACATTACTTATTGTTGTTTGACCAAAAGTAATGAAGGTCGGTGTCTTTAATAAATCCTAAGCGTTCATATAAATGTTGTGCTGGATTATTGAATGCAGTTTGAAGTGTTAAGCCTTTTGAATTATTATCTATACAAAAAGTTTTTGCAGCATGTATGAGTTCCTGTCCGACGCTATTGCCTCTATACTTATAATTAACATACAAATCGTTTAATACATAAACTTGTTCCATAGAGACGGAAGAAAATGTTGGATAAAGTTGCGTAAAACCAACAGCTTTATGGTCTATAAATGCGATATAAATAACAGCATCTTTTTTAGAAAGGCGTTCCTTTAAAAATGTTTTTGCCTGCTTTAAATTTGATGTTTGTTTGTAAAACATACGGTAGGCATCAAAAAGGGGGGTAAGAACATCGAGGTGTTCGGGTTTTGCTTGTGTAATAGTCATAAGCAAAAATAAAAAAATCTGTAATCGAAATTACAGATTTTTAAATATTATATGTTAAATAAAATTATCCTTTTTGTTTGTTGATTTCGTCTTGCAATTGACGTCTAACTTTTTGCTCACGTTCTAAAGCTATCCGTCGATGTTCTTCAAATTCTTCTTCAACATCTGCCAAATTATTTTGAGCAATTTTAGTGACCGAATTACTATTCTTAAATTTAATAATAAACAATAGTAATAATGCAAATAATACCATAATACTAATCCACATCAGTAAATTATAGCTGGTTTTACTCATTTGTAAACCAAAAAGCGCCATACTATCTTTTTTTACGTTAGTAGTCGCTAAAGTATCCTGAGTTTTTGATAAGGTCGATTTTAAAGTTACAATTTCTTGTTGTTGAGTTTGTATCGTAGCTTTTGTATTGTTTAGCTCATTTTGATTAGCTTTTAAAGAATCTAAAACATGTGCTTTTAAATTTAAAATCATGTTATTTTTAATGACTTCATAGGCTTGTCCTCTTTCGTCATTCCAATTGCTAGATTTTCTTAATACAAATTTAAATTGGTCATCAATACTCCCTTCATTTATGGATTGTGTTTGGTCATCTTGGCCAAACATAGCAGTAGCTCCAAAAAACATTGATAATAATAACAACTTTATATACTTCATACTAGCGTTTAATTTAAATAGAATAATTGTAAAGATAATTATTAAATAAATAAGCCCCACAAAATGTGAGGCTTATATATGTCTAAAAAAAAGTATTTAAACGAATATATTTACTAATAATAAGTAAATCGTCTTACTTTGGCGATATACTTGGCGAGACGAATAACTTGATGGCTATAACCATATTCATTATCGTACCATATATATAGGACTATGTTTTTACCATCAGGACGTACAATAGTTGCTTTACTATCATATATAGAAGGTGCTGAACTCCCAACAATATCACTGGATACAAGCTCATCACTTAATTCATATTTTATTTGCTCGACTAAATCTCCTTCTAAAGCATATTTTTTAATTACCGAGTTTACACCATCTACTGATGTTACGTTCTTTATATCTAAGCTTAAAATTGCTAAGGAGCCATTAGGAACAGGCACGCGAATGGCATTGGATGTTAATTTTCCTTCCAGTGAAGGTAATGCTTTACTCACAGCTTTTCCGGCACCTGTTTCGGTAATCACCATATTTAATGCAGCAGCTCTACCACGACGATATTTACTGTGCATATTATCAACCAAATTTTGATCATTAGTGTAGGCATGAATCGTTTCAAGATGTCCGCTTTTTATACCAAAAGAATCTTCAATCGCTTTTAAAATAGGTGTAATAGCATTTGTTGTACAAGATGCAGCAGAGAAAATATCAACCTTATCGGGATCATTTTCAAATTGATTAACACCATGTACAATATTAGGAATTCCTTTTCCAGGAGCGGTTAAAAGAACCTTGTCGACACCCTTTGATGTTAAATGACGACTTAATGCTTTTTTATCTCTAAAAGCGCCTGTATTATCAATAACTAAAGCATTATCTATACCGTATGTTGTATAATCAATGTCTTCCGGAGCATTAGCCGAAATGATTTTAACAGTTGTACCATTGATAATTAAGGCGTTGTTTTTTGCATCTGCAAGTACAGTTCCGGAAAAATCACCATGTACAGAGTCATTACGTAATAATGAAGCTCTTTTTTCTAACACCGTTGCATTAATAGCGCCACGGGTAACAATAGCTCTTAAACGTAATTGACTCCCTTTACCAGTTTTACTCATTAATTCACGAGCAACAAGGCGTCCAATTCTTCCAAAGCCATATAATACCACATCTTTTGGGTGTATTGCGCCATTTTTTCTTGCATCTTTAAGCTTATCCGCAACAAAAGCAATCGCGTTGTTGTATTTGTCGTCTTCTAGGTGGTACTCGTATGTTAATTTACCAATATCAAGTTTTGAAAGCGGGATATCAAGTGTTTTAATTGCCTGAGCAATTTCTACAGAATCAAAAATTGAAATAGGTTTTTGAACAAACTCTCCAGCGTATTCATGGAGATTTAAAATTTCGCTAACATTTCGATCGATTAATTGGTTTCTAAAAATCACCAACTCTATTGATTTGTCATACCATAGATCGCTAACAATTTTTATAAATTCAACTGTAGCTCTTCTGCGGTCTGCTTGAAAGGATAATTCCTTCTCATAAGTTTCGTTAAAACTCATTGTAATTTAGTTTAGTGTGTTGTGTAAATTTGGCGCAAAAATAACATATTTCAAACGTTTTAGTAAGCTTTTTTAAGAAAAAATAAAACCCTCAAATCTAAGCTTATAGACGAGGGTTTTGTGATGTCAATATTTATGGGTTTATCTAAATCGATAGCTTACTTTTTCACCGTTATTTTTTACGATTTCTACACGATAAATTCTGCTTGAATTATTACTAATTGCTTGTTCAACATCTTCAACAGAGTTTACTTTTACTCCATTAATAGCTGTTACAATACTTCCTTTATCGATACCATCTGCTTTCCACTCTTCGCTATTATCTGCGTTTAGACGGGAAATTTTCAATCCATATTTTAAATCATACTTGCTTAAATCCTTTTTTGTGGTGGTTTTTAATAAACCGATGGATGGAATATTTATGGTCTCGTTTTTAAATAATGTAACAGGAAATGTTTTTTCAGCACCATCTCTTAATATCGTTACATTAATAATATCGTTAGGGCGTTTTGTATTTAAATATCCTTTGAGTTCAGAAAACTTAGAAATTGTCACATCATCCATTTTTTTAATAATATCGCCTTTCTCAATTCCAGCTTTATCTGCTCCAGAGTTTGCTTCAACTTGACGAACATAAATACCTTCGGTTTCTGTGATCCCAATTTTTTCGGCTAATGCTGTGTTTAACGATTGAGGAATAATTCCTAAGATTCCATTTTGGACGTTACCAAACTCCATGAGATCTTCTACAACTTTTTTAGCGATATTGCTAGGTACAGCAAATGAATAACCCACGTATGATCCCGTTTGTGACGTTATTGCCGTGTTAATCCCTATAAGCTTACCATTTGTATTTACTAAAGCACCACCTGAATTCCCTGGATTTACAGCGGCATCTGTTTGAATAAACGATTGTCCATAACTTCCAGAAAGATCTCTTGATTTTGCGCTAATAATACCTGCGGTTACTGTAGAAGTTAAGTTAAATGGATTACCAACTGCTAATACCCATTCGCCAATTTTTACATGATCGCTATCTCCAAAAGTGGTGTATGGTAAATCTTCATCAGCATTAATTCTTAAAAGCGCAATATCTGTTTTAGGATCTGTTCCTATAAGTTCAGCTTCGTATGTTTTGTTGTTATTTAAGGTTACAGTAATTGATTGTGCGCCATCAATAACATGATTATTTGTAACAATTAAACCATCTGCCGATATAATTACACCTGATCCGGTTCCAATTTGTGGACGTTGAGAGCGTCTTCCAAAAAGCAAATCTTCAAAGGTTGTCTGTCCTGAACTTGTGGTTGTGTTTTTTACATGTACTACACTATGAATAGTTTGCTCAGCAGCAGTCGTAAAATCTATTGTTTCTCCCTTTGCTAAGGCTGTGTTATTTGTAATGTAGCTAGCCGGAATTGTATAAGGACTTGCTTTGGACTGCTCAAATACAGTCGGATTTTCTTTTTCTATAAAAAGTTTATATGAGCCTAAAGTGAGGATACCTCCCAGTGCTGAAGCAAAAACAAGTGTGAAAATCTTTTTCATGTGTCTTTCTATTTTAAGATGTTTTAAAATTTGATAACGATTAAAATTAAAGATTTATTGATTTAGTGCAGTTACTTTAACGGTTTTTAACGTCTACTTTAACGCTCATTTAACAACATGAATTACGATTTAATATTTATATCTTTGCATTGACTTATGACGCACACATTTTATAAATATCAAGGTACAGGTAACGATTTTGTGATTATGGATAATCGCAATGCCAATTTTGAAAAGGAAAACACTAAACTAATTGCCCAATTGTGTGATAGACGATTCGGTATTGGGGCAGATGGATTAATTTTACTGGAAAACCATGATACTGCAGATTTTACTATGGTTTATTATAATGCCGATGGGAATGAGAGTACAATGTGCGGTAATGGAGGACGGTGTCTTGTAGCGTTTGCCAAAAAGATGGGAGTTATTGAAAACCGAGCAACTTTTGAAGCCATAGATGGCTTACATCATGCGGTTATTGATGGTAGTATTGTGAAATTACAAATGCAAAATGTGGACAAAGTACAAAGGCATGAACATCATGTGTTTCTTGATACAGGGTCGCCACATCACGTGATGTTTAAAGATAATTTAGAAGCATTGAATGTAAAAAAGGAAGGTGCAATTATTAGAAATGGCGCACTATATAATGAGGCAGGAACTAATGTTAACTTTGTAGAAAAAATTAATGATCATACATTCTCAGTACGAACTTATGAACGAGGGGTAGAAGATGAAACCTTATCTTGCGGAACAGGAGTGACTGCTGTCGCCTTGGCTATGCATTATATTGGAGAAACAGAAAAAAACCACTTAACCTTAAAAACTAAGGGCGGTAATTTAGAAGTTTCATTTAATAAAAAGGAAGCTGAGTTTGATGATGTTTGGTTAATGGGGCCAGCGACTCTCGTATTTAAAGGAGAAATTGAATGGTAAGCTTAAAAGGACAATTAATTTATTTACGCGCCCTCGAGCCTGAAGATCTTGATTTTATTCATGAGATAGAAAATGATGAACGTATTTGGGAGGTGAGTAATACACAAACTCCCTATTCTAAGTTTTTAATTAAACAATACTTGGAGCATGCACATAAGGATATTTATGAAGTCAAGCAATTGCGCTTGGTTATTTCTACGTATGATAACATGGCTATTGGAATGATAGATATATTTGATTTTGATTTTTCAAATAAACGTGCGGGCATCGGGATCTTAATTCAAGATATTAAAAACAGAAAGCAGGGGTATGGTGCTGAAGCGCTCCAATTATTATGTGATTATTGTTTCAAACATTTACATTTACATCAATTATATTGCAATATCTCAGAGGATAATACTGCAAGCCTTAATCTTTTTAAAAATCAGGGATTTGATAAAATTGGTCTGAAAAAAGATTGGAACTTTGTGAATGGACACTATAAAAACGAATATTTATTTCAACTTATAAATACTAATGTACTTTAAAAAAATACTTCTGGCCATTGTGCTAATAGGATTAGCTATCGCTGCTTATTTTGCTTATTTTGTATACTCGGCAATGTTTGTGTCTAATACAAAATTTAATAATGAAGAAGCTTATATCTACATAAGCACATCTGCAACTTACAATGATGTACGGGCAGATTTAGAGCCACTTTTAAAAGATATTAAATCTTTTGATGCACTGGCTTCGCGTAAAAAATATATTGCCAATATAAAAGGTGGAAAATATAGAATTGAAAAAGACATGACCAATAATGATATTATTAACTCTATAAGAAGTAATAATGTTCCTGTACGTGTGTCTTTCAATAATCAAAATTCAATGGAACAATTGGCTTCTCGTATCGCGGGTCAAATAGAGGCGGATAGTACTTCATTAGTAAATGTATTCAATAATGTAGATTTCATGGAACAAAACGGTTTTAGCCAACCAACTGCATTAGGAATGTATTTACCAAACAGCTATGAATTTTTCTGGAATACATCTGCTGAAGAGTTTAGAGCTAAAATGTTAACTGAGTATGGTAAATTTTGGAATGACTCCAGACTTGGGAAAGCGAGAAGTATGGGGTTAAATCCATATGAAGTGGTGACTATGGCATCTATAGTTCAAGAGGAATCTAAGCAAAAAAGTGAGCAATCTAGAATTGCAGGTGTTTATGTGAACCGTTTGAAAAATGATTGGCCATTACAGGCCGATCCTACATTAAAATTTGCAGCTTATAAATTACCAAAATATAAAAATACTATTATTCGTCGTGTCCTAAATGAGCATAAAGCTATTGATTCACCATACAATACTTATAAAAATGCTGGATTACCACCAGGTCTAATTGTAATGCCAGATATTTCTGCAATTGACGCGGTTTTAAATTATGAAACTCATGGCTATTTTTATTTCGCTGCTGATGCTAGAAAACCTGGATTTCATAAGTTTGCAAAAACCTTATCTCAGCATAACCAAAATGCACGAGACTATCAGAGATATTTATCGAATCAAGGAATTAGAAGGTAAATTGGCGTATTCAATTCGTATTTCTGTTTTAGAGCCCTTATAACAAAAATATTTTCGCGATTAAAAATGAAATATTCATTTTTTTTTGAATGATTAAAAACAGGATAAACGGTAAATTATGTTGACATATTCGTAGTTGTTAGCGTAAATCTTGCGTTTTACCCTATAGATTTAACATTTACACCATAAATACAATATGCGTTCAAACAGTAATAAAGGTGCTTTTCTAGAATTTATTTATTTTTTGATTTGAGCTATTTTTAAGTTTGAAAGAATTATCTAAATTGAGGTGGTTCTATTTCAGAATTAACCTTTTCTATAAATTAACCACTTACTAAAACTACTTTTATTTGCCTCTTTAAAGGGGTGGTTATTTTGGAACATTATGGGGTCTAAATTTAATTTTAACTTGTATAAAGACCTGATTGCCTTTGTTTTATTGGGATGAGGCTGGTTTGAGTAGATGGATAATTTGTTAATAATTTGTGTACAACTCCAAGTTAACAGTTTGCTATTTATCCGTCATTTGATGTAAATTTGATTAGTCATAATTACATAGAATCGCGTTTTGTATCCTATTTAGTAGGTTATTTAACGTCAATAATCGCTCTCCTCAAGTCCTTATTTAATAGCAAAATGGGCCTGTATTTCATCTATTGTGCTTTTATAAAATACACTTAAACGATTAATTTTGAATAAATTAAAAAAAAGTGTAATTTTGCACGCTGAAATATAAAGCTCTATTAATTAATTATTAAAGCTTTATAAATTCTAAATTATGTATAAAGGATTAGTAGCATATTCGATAATACCAGTTGTACTTTTTGTTGCATTTATTAGTGCAATAAATACAAGTACGGATTTGGACATGGAAAAGTATTCTATTCAATGTTTAGATCTTAGTTATAATGTAGCTGGAGAAATACCAAAAGTTGAATCTTCTGAGGTTGTAGAATTTACTTCAACTAATTTAGGTAAATCATTTGTTGGTTTTAAAGAAGCCTTGGCTTTTAAAGAATCACGAGGTAATTATTTTGTGGTTAATACCTTAGGGTATTTAGGTAAGTATCAATTTGGAAAAGGCACTTTAAAGGTTATAGGAATTCATAACCCAACTCAGTTTTTAAATAATCCTAAGCTACAAGAAAACGCGTTTATTGCTAACACGCAGCGTAATAAATGGGTGTTAAGACGTGATATTAAACGATTTGTTGGTAGACAAATTGATGGTGTTGTTGTTACTGAATCAGGAATTTTAGCAGCGGCTCATCTTGCTGGCCCTGGAAGTGTAAAGAAATATTTGCGTAGTTATGGCGCTATTGGATTTGCGGATGCTTATGGTACAACAATAAGAAACTACATGAGTAGGTTCTCGGGTTATGATACTTCATTCATTATTCCAAATAAACGGGCGAAGGCTAGTTTATTATAGTTTCTAATCTTTTTGAATTATAAAAATGGCTGGTCTTTTATGAAGATCTATGTTGGTGTGTTTCCAATCGTTTACGGTTTTAGTTTTAATATACTCTGTAGGTAGTGTAATATCACATGCTACACATATTCTGGTATTATTGTTCAAGGATGCACAGATTTCTTCAAGCATCTTATTATTTCTATATGGTGTTTCAATAAATATTTGTGTTTGGTTTTGTTCAAAAGAAATCCGCTCAAGTTTCTTTAATGCAGCTCTTCGTTCGCTTTTGTCAATTGGCAAGTAACCATTAAAGGTAAAACTTTGACCGTTCATACCAGAGCTCATTAATGCTAATAAAATTGATGAAGGCCCAACTAAAGGAACAACAGTGATATCTTTTTCATGTGCAATTTTAACGATTTCGGCACCAGGATCAGCAATACCAGGACAGCCTGCTTCCGACAATAAGCCAACTGGTTTTCCATTAACGCAAGCATTGAGGTAACTTGGCAATTCATTGGCATCAGTATACTTATTTAAGATATGAATGTTAAGCGATTGCTGTGATTTACTCGAACTTACTACTTTTATAAATCGTCTAGCTGTTTTTTCGTTTTCCACTATATAGTCATCGACGGTCTCGATTATCTTTTTAATCGATATTGGTAATACTTCCAAAGGGGCATTGTCACCAAGTCTGGTTGGAATTAAATATAACTTTCCTTTTAATGTCTCCATGAATTTTATGTTTTGCTTTAAGATCGATATTAATACTAGCCACAATGTATAATACCAATATAAGGTTTTTAGTGGTAGAGTTCTAGATATTTATAATTATTGCCTCAGTGCGGTTAGAGTAATTTATGAGCGATAGTATTGGATGCTAGTTCTAATAATTCAAATACATTTTGAAAGCCATGATCTCCACCATAATATGGATCTGGGACATCACAAATAGTAAAATCAGACAATTCCTTTAAAATGAGTTTTACTTTTGAAATATCGTCAGAATTTCGTGCTAGCTTTACGATATTTTGAAGATTGGACGTATCCATGACATAGATATAATCAAACGTATCAAAATCTGACACTACAAATTGACGACCGCGTTGATTCGTAATATCAATGTTGTATTTTTTTGCAATAGCAATGGATCTAATGTCCGGAAGTTCTCCAATATGATAATTGCTCGTTCCAGCAGAATCTACAAAAAAAAGTGTTTTGGGTAATTTAGATTTTAAAATGCCTTCGGCTAATGGTGATCGGCATATATTACCTAAGCAAACCATCAATATGTTAATCATCTTACTGGGAGTTATTATAGAGAAAGTTTTTTAGAAAGATCTTCAACATATTTTCTAAACTGCTTGTCTGTAGATGATAAATTGTCTACCGTTTTACAGGCATGAAGTACTGTAGCATGATCTCGTTTGCCAATTTGTGAACCAATACTTGCGAGTGATGCTTTGGTGAACTTTTTAGCAAAAAACATAGCCAATTGACGCGCTTGTACTATATGACGTTTTCTAGTCTTAGATTGTAAGGTGTCTACATCCATTTGGAAATAATCGGAAACGACCTTTTGAATATAATCAATAGAAACTTCTCGTTTTGTGTTTTTTACGAACTTCTCAACAATATCTTTGGCAAGATTAATTGTGATTTCCTTTTTATTGAATGAAGATTGTGCAATTAGGGATATAATGGCACCTTCTAATTCACGTACATTGGTTTTAATATGTTTGGCTACGTATTCAATAATATCTTCTGGCATTTCTACGCCGTCACGATACAATTTGTTTTTAAGAATGGAAACTCTAGTTTCAAAATCAGGTGTTTGTAATTCTGCAGATAATCCCCATTTAAAACGAGATAATAATCGTTGTTCAATATCTTGCATGTCAACAGGAGCTTTATCACTCGTTAAGATAACCTGTTTCCCATTTTGATGTAAATGATTGAAAATATGGAAAAATACATCTTGCGTACCAGATTTTCCGGATAAAAATTGAACATCATCAATAATTAAAACATCAATAATTTGATAAAAATGAATAAAATCATTTCTATTATTTTTCTTAACAGAATCGATGTATTGTTGTGTAAATTTTTCTGCCGAAATATATAATACTGTTTTCTCTGGGTATTTGTCTTTTATGTCAACACCAATAGCATGTGCTAGATGTGTTTTTCCTAAGCCAACGCCTCCAAAAATCAATAACGGATTAAAAGATGTTCCCCCTGGCTTATTAGCTACAGCTAATCCTGCATTACGGGCCAACCTGTTAGAGTCACCTTCTAAAAAATTCTCGAAACTATAGTTAGGATTTAGTTGAGACTCAATTTTAACATTTCTAATTCCAGGAATTACAAACGGATTCTTAAGCTCTGGACTTTTATTTTTTAAAGGAATTTCAACAGTTTGTGATTTAACAGACACTCGATTAGAACTAGGTATTCTTTCGGTAAAAGGTTGTTTGTTACCATAAGTGTTTTCCATTTTAATAATGTAAACAAGTTTGGCAGATTCACCCAACTCCTTTGTTAAAGAAACTTTTAAAATTTTAACATAATGTTCCTCGAGCCATTCGTAGAAAAATTTACTGGGTACCTGAATGCTCAAAGCATTCTCAGTAAGTTTTACTGCTTTAATAGGTTCAAACCAAGTTTTATATGCTTGCGGTTGGATGTTATCCTTTATGAATTTTAGACAGTTGCCCCATACCGATTGCGCAGATATACTCATGTTTGTGTTAAAATTTTAAGTTAGTTAGTTGGTTATAGAAAGTAATAGAGAATATATTTTCTACCGGCTGTTTTCTATGTGACAAATATGTGAACAAAAATCTAAAAAAAAAAATCGTAAGCTATTGAATATTTAGTTTTTTTTTCGCATGTTTAAATCCCGATGAAAGTACAACAAAAATATTTAAATCGATTACATTTATAAAATGAAATATCATAAAACTAAGATGCGTGTACGTTATGGTGAAACAGATCAAATGGGCGTAGTATATCACGGAAATTATCCAAGTTATTTAGAGATAGCACGAATAGAATGGTTGCGTAGTTTAGGAATATCGTATAAGCAGATGGAGGCTGATGGGGTAATGCTTCCGGTGGTTTCTTTGTCTTTGAACTATAAAAAACCGGCTTGTTACGACGATGAGATTTGTGTAAAAACAGAACTCATAAAAATGCCTACTGCTACCATAGAATTTAGTTATGAAATCACTAATCAGAAGGGTGAAATTTTAACATTAGGGAGCACAGTTTTGGCTTTTATTAATATGAAAACCAATAGACCAACACGATGTCCAAAATTCATAATCGACAAACTGCAAAATTAATCGATTAAGTTCGTGATTTTAATCTCGTAATGTTGGTTAAAAATTTCAAAAATCTGATTTGCATCTTTTTTTCTGACAGAAATATGAATTTGACAATCTAATTCTAATTTTTGATTTACAATTTTAATTTGTTTTTCTTTAATTATCCGCATCACTTTATTCATGTTTTTATAGTCAAAAGTGATGTTGTATTCTTTATTGATGGTTTTTTCTATAATATTGGCATTTTCCAATGCTAATTGAGCAGCAGTTCTATACGCGTTAATCAATCCTCCAACCCCAAGTTTTACGCCACCAAAATAGCGTACTACCACAATCAGGACATTGGTAATATCAAATGATTGGATTTGACCGTAAATGGGTTGCCCAGCACTGTTACTTGGTTCTCCATCATCATTTGCGCGATATGTAGTCTTTTCTGTTCCTAATTGATATGCATAACACCAATGTCTTGCGGAGTGATGGCGTTTTTTCAAGTCTTCTAAATGCAGTTTTATGCTTTGTTCATTTAGTACGGGAAATGCATAGCCATAAAACTTGCTGTTCTTATCTTTAAACAGTGATGCATCGGAAGCTGTTGTAATTGTTCTGTATGTGTCGTTTATTTCCACTTATGCTAAGGTTACTAAAAATATTGAAACTATTGCTAGTGTAATGCCTAGCCAATTCTTTTTTGAGATATGCTCTTTAAACATAACCAGTCCAATTAATGTTGTGACCATCACAATAGCAACATTGTTAACTGTAAATAGGGTAGAGCTTTCAAGGCCTTCAAATTGCAGAGCTTTCAACAAGAAATAAATAGAATAGTAGTTTACTACTCCAAGTATAGTTCCACCTATAACACTTTTTATATCAAACTTGAATTGACCTAATACGGCCTTAATACACAAGATTAAAATACCGATGATGGCAGCACATGCAAATATGGTAGCTGAAAATATTGGAATACCATTTGCAGCAATATAAGTTGTTTCTATATATTTTATTGCGGTGTCTATTATCCCTGATCCAATGAATAATAACAATGGAAAAAGCATGCCTTTACGGAAATTAAATGAGGATTTACTTTTTACAGTAGTAAGATAAACTGCAATTAAAGCTAAAATAATACCAAAGACTTTTTGGAAGCCGACGGTTTCATTATAGACATAAATTCCAAAAATAACCGGAATAATGACGCTCATTTTACCTGCCACTGATGCTACAGACAAGCCGTTACGTTGTGCTGTTAAGGCCATTAAATTAAAGACAGAAATAAATAAAAACCCTAAGGCAATAGCTCCAAGAAACCATTTGGAGTTAATTATTTCGGTTGTATTTATGCTGGCTTCATAGCTTAATGCACCACTAATACAAGCCGTTATGTAGTTTATAACAATTGCTTGGAGTGTATTGATTTTGAAATAATCAAATAATTTGAAAATTACAAATATCGCTGTAGAAGCTAGTATACTTAATAAAAGGTAAATCAAAATAATTCTTTTTTTATGGTGAATAAATTTACAACATCTTCCGTTGCTGGGTTGTTGTTCCAGGAATATAGTCCTATTGATGAGGCGGCTACAGTATTTTCTATGGTATCATCAATAAATAAACACTCTTGCGCCACTAGATTATTCTTTTCAATTACATATTTATAAATTTCTGAATCGGGCTTTCTGCAATGTATCTCATGCGATAAATAAAATTTATCAAAACAGTTCTGGAAACGCTTATAGCGATCTATTCCCATGTTTTTAATAACCTTTTTTATATGAAGTTCGTTGGTGTTACTTAGTAATATAAGCTGATATGTTTTTGAGCTTGACAGGGATTCAATAAATTTTAATCGATGATCTGGAAAATCTAAAATTATTGCATTCCATGCATTTTCAAGAGCCAATTTTGAAATTTCCGGAAATAATTCACAATAATAAGCTGTAAAATCTTCAGTGCTAATTAATCCTTTTTCATATTGAAATGCATATTGATACATCTCGTCTGTAATCTTTGGAAGGCCTAATTTTAGTAATTCTCTTTCTGTTGCTGGTTTATCTAGGTTGATGAATACGTCCCCAAAATCAAAAATTATGGTTTTAATCATTCAAATATATTTTTAAAGAGTCCTCTAAAATAGAGATTTCAGAATATAATTTTCCGTTTAATAAAGGGCCTTTTGTTCCAGAATTAAAGTTAGTTTTACCTGTAAAAACACGGGCTTCATCCCAAAGGTTTTCATCAATAAAAGTTTGTAATGTTTTCCTTCCGCCTTCAATAATTACGGAATTGATATCATTAATATGTAGATATTGACAAATTTGTTCTCCTAGGGGAGCCTTAAAAGCTATGGTGCTTTCAGAAATTACAATTGTTTTTGCTGTATCATTAAATACACTGTAGTTTGTTGAAAGTTTTTTTGTTTTATCGATAACGATTCTTATGGGGTGTTTACCTTGATAATCTCTCGAAGTTAAACTTGGATTATCTTGAGACACGGTATTAGTACCAACCAATATGGCCTGTTCCTCACCGCGCCATTTATGAACCAGTTGCCTCGAATAGGCATTAGTAATCCAAACGGGTTTGCTTTCTTTTTTAGTTTTAGGAGCAATAAAACCATCACTTGTTTCAGCCCATTTCAAAATTATATAAGGCCTTTTTTTATTGTGGAATGTAAAAAAACGCTTGTGATGTTGTTTGCAATCGTTTTCTAAAACACCAACAATGACATCACAACCAGAAGCTTTAAGTTTTGCAATACCTTTACCAGCTACTTTCGGGTTGTCATCTGAACAACCAATTATGACATTTGGAATTTTATGTTTAATTATTAGATCACTACACGGAGGCGTTTTTCCAAAATGAGAACAAGGTTCTAGAGTTACGTAGAGTGTGGCCCTGCTTAAAAGCGATTTGTTGCTAACCGAATTAATGGCATTTACTTCAGCATGAGACCCTCCATAAGGACTGGTAAATCCTTCCCCAATAATTTTGTTGTTATAAACAATCACGCTACCAACCATAGGGTTTGGAGCAGTAGTTCCTAAGCCTTTTTTTGCAATCTCAAGGCAACGATTTATATAGATCTCGTGTAAATTCAAAGTATTAATTTTACATTTTCTGTTGTGTCGATATGATATTTAAATGAAGAACCAACTAGTCTATAAATAATATCCCCTTTGTATTGCACTTTTATGGTTTTCTTTACGAAACTATTTAAAATCCCACTAATACTGTTACTGCCTAAAATCTCTTTAGTGTTTATGGTCACTTCTAGAGGTACTTTGAATTCCTTATGAGCAGGAACTTTAAAATCTTCCGAAGAAATTTTACCAAGTGCTACATCATTTATCAAAATGACAATGTTTTCACAATTTAATGAACCGCCAATATCGTTTGGGTTGTTAAAAATAGCGTTGATATTAAGTGTTATGATTTTTGCTGATGCATTAGTTATTTCAATTTTTTCAACTTTTATAAATTCTGGTTTTTCTTTTATATTACAATTTGTAAAAAGAATAATAAAGGTTGATAATAAAAGAATTTTTCTCATTTAAATGAATTAGAATATATGTATCTTCACATTACAAAAATAAGATATAAAAATTGGTATGTGCAAGCTTATAATAAGAGAAATTCAACAAGTAGATAATCTCGCTATTGAGCAAATAATTAAAGATATTTTTCCTGAGTTTAATTTACCATTAATAGGCACAGCATATGAAGATGCTGAAACACCAAGAATGTACCAATCGTATCAAGGTGTCAATGAAGTTTATTTTGTTGTAGAAGAGAATGGTGTGATTTTAGGAGGTGGAGGTATAAAGCCCTTAAAAGGTTTTGAAACAGAAATTTGTGAACTGCAAAAAGTATATTTTCCTCCCGAAGTAAGAGGTAAAGGATATGGTAAAATAATTTTCAACAAATGTCTCGATGCTGCTAGGGATTATGGTTATAAACAATGTTATTTAGAATCGGCATCACAAATGAAAATTGCAATTTCAATGTATGAAAAAGCCGGATATAAACATTTGGAAGAACCCTTAGGAAATACAGGACATTATTCTTGTGGTGTATGGATGATAAAAGACTTGTTATGATTTTAAAATCATTAAAGACATATTTTAATAATGCATTATTAGGATATTATCCTGTTACGGAAGTCAACTCATTCTTTTATATGCTTAGTGAATCTGTACTAGGGTTGAAGCGAATTGACGTATCCTTAAATGTTGAAACAGGTATTGAAGCAGATGCTTATGATCAATTTCAAAAAGCTTTAGAGCGACTTCAAAACTATGAGCCTATACAATATATTCTTGGCGACACTGAGTTCTATGGTTTGCTTTTTAATGTAAATAGTTCAGTTTTAATTCCCAGACCAGAAACTGAAGAATTGGTTGCATGGATCATAAATGATAATAAAGCAAAAAAAAACATTACGATTCTGGATATAGGAACGGGGAGCGGTTGTATTGCTGTTGCATTGGCTAAACATTTACCAAATGCCAAGGTTTTTGCTTTAGATGTAAGTGAAGAGGCATTAGCCGTTGCCAAACAAAATGCAGATAAAAACAGTGTAAATATTGAGTTTATTGAAGCGAATGTTTTGAATTTGATTATAGATAATAATAAGGAGAAGCTTTCGAACTTGGAGCTAGGTGATTTAGGTATAGATGTTATAGTCTCAAATCCCCCTTATGTTCGTGAATTGGAAAAAGATATGATGACGGAAAATGTGTTAGCGCATGAACCACATTTGGCGTTGTTTGTTGCCAACGATGATGCTTTGTTGTTCTACCGTAAAATTACTCAACTTTCAAAAGAGATATTAAATACTAAAGGGCAATTATTTTTTGAAATTAATGAGTATCTTGGAGAAGAGACAGAATTGCTCATGGAAAATGAAGGATTTATAAATTTAGTATTGAAACAAGATGTTTTTAATAAGGATAGAATGATTAAAGGAGAAATTATATGAACCAACTAAAATCTATAGCGGTGTTTTGCGGTAGCAGTGAAGGAAATGCACCTTATATTATAGCTCAAGCTGAACAATTAGGTGTCACCTTAGCAAAAGAAAATATAAGTTTAGTTTATGGGGCTGCCAAGATTGGTATTATGGGCAAAGTGGCACAGGCGTCACTTGATAATAACGGAATAGTAATTGGTGTAATTCCTGAGTTCTTGAAACTTAAAGAAGTGGTGCATTTAGGATTACATGAATTGATTACAACCAAAAACATGCATGAGCGTAAATTGAAAATGCATGAATTATCAGATGGATTTATTACCCTTCCTGGGGGCTTTGGTACCTTAGAAGAACTCTTCGAAATTATTACTTGGGCGCAACTAGGCTTGCACCAAAAACCAATTGGATTATTAAATTGTGATGGTTTTTATAATGAGTTAATAGGTATGTTAGAAACCATGGTTTCTAATGGGTTTCTTAAAATGGACAACTTAGAACTGCTCATTGTTGATCGCGATATTGATTCATTACTTGATAAAATGAAATCTTTTAAACCTAAGGCTGTTCCGAAGTGGTTAAAAGTCGAGCGGACTTGAATTACTCAATTTAAAATTTAATTCTACAATCTTAACTACCAGCGATTTCTTCATTAATAACATTTAATATAGATGTTATCTTGTCAACGTCTGAATAAGTCTCGATGGTTTCATCAAAGAATTTTTGACTATTCATTGAAATTTTAGGAGTCTTATTTGTTTTTTTTATGACGGAAGCTGATGCATGAATTTCATCGAACCCAACAGCCTTAAATAGACCGGCGTTCTCAGAATTTATGCCTCCTCCTGGAAGAATATTGATTTTGTCTCCAGCAAATTCTTGGAGTTCCATAAGTAAGGAGAGTCCTTTTTCGGCACTTGTGTTTTGTCCAGAAGTTAATATGCCATGAGCGCCTAAGGTAAGTAATTGTGATATTGCGGTTTTTGCATTAGGAGTCCAATCAAAAGCACGATGAAAAGTAAAAGGTAAGGGCTTAGAAAGTTCAATCAGTTCTTTTGTACGATCTAGATCTATGGTATTGTCAGAATTCAAAATCCCTGATACAATCCCAGCACATCCTAAATTTTTACAAAGTTGAATATCCTGTTTCATGATATCGAATTCGGCATCAGAATAGGTAAAATTACCGCTTCGTGGTCTAATTAAAACATTTACAGCAATTGATAAAGTATCTACAACTTGCTTTATTAGCCCATAAGACGGTGTAATACCTCCAATAGCCAATTCGGCACATAATTCTATGCGTTGTGCTCCAGCATTCTGTGCATTATGAGCAGATTTAAAAGAGCTCGTACAGATTTCTAGTATCATAATTTCATTTATTTGGTTTTAATATCCTAAAAGCCAAACGCAAAGCTTTTATGTATTTGCATTATTCATCAGGATAAATAGCTGATAAAAACTAATTTCAGTAGCATTTTCTTGAGCAGCATTTTAGTATATTAGTTGCATTAAATATAGCCTAAAAAGATTATATAAATTCTTTTATTTATTTGAATGACAGCAAAAGATCAGATCAGCAAATTGCGAAATGAATTACGAGTACACAATCATAATTATTATGTACTTGATACACCTATTATTACAGATTATGATTTTGATATAAAATTAAAAACACTCCAAGATTTAGAGGTGAAACACCCAGAGTTTTATGATGTCAATTCACCATCATTGCGAGTGGGTGGGGCAATAACTAAAAATTTCGATACTATTGTTCATGAGCATAGAATGTACTCTTTAGATAATTCTTATTCAAAAGAAGATTTGTTGGATTGGGAAACTCGAATAAAAAAGTTGGTAGATGGTGATATTCAGTATACTTGTGAACTAAAGTATGATGGCGCTTCAATTAGTTTAACTTATGAAAATGGTAGCTTAATAAAAGCAGTGACTAGAGGTGATGGTTCGCAAGGCGATAATGTAACTTCAAATGTAAGAACCATAAAATCTGTTCCATTAAAATTAACTGGAAGTTTTCCAGCTAAATTTGATATTAGAGGAGAGATTGTTTTGCCCTTTGATGGATTTAATAAAATGAACGAAGAGCGTTTAGAAATAGGAGAGGAGCCCTATAGAAATCCTAGAAATACTGCTTCAGGTAGTTTGAAATTGCAAGATAGTACTGAGGTTGCCAAACGTCCACTAGAGTGTTTATTATATAATATTACAGGAAATAATTTGAGTATAGAATCTCAATTTGAAAGCCTAGAGAACGCTCGAAATTGGGGATTTAAAGTTCCAACGGTAGCAAAATTGGTCAATTCTATTGATGATGTGTTGGAGTTTGTGGATTATTGGGATGTACACCGTCACAACTTACCTTATGAAACGGATGGTGTTGTAATTAAAGTAAATAATTTATTTCAACAAGAAGAGCTCGGGTACACAGCTAAAGCACCACGCTGGGCAATGGCTTATAAGTTTAAGGCGGAGCGTGTTTCTACCCGATTAAATAGTATTAGCTATCAAGTTGGTCGTACAGGGGCAATTACGCCAGTTGCCAATTTAGATCCTGTGGAATTAGCAGGAACAACGGTTAAGCGTGCTTCTTTACATAATGCTGACCAAATAGAAAAGTTGGATATACGCGTGGGAGATGAGGTATTTGTAGAAAAGGGGGGTGAAATCATACCTAAAATTATTTCGGTTGATTTAACAAAGCGACCAAGTCATTCTGAAATTACTCAATACATTACCGAATGTCCTGAATGCAATACAACTTTAGAAAGAACTGAAGGTGATGCAAAGCACTATTGTCCAAACTACAGTGGATGTGCTCCACAAGTTGTTGGACGTATTCAGCATTATATCTCGAGAAAGGCTATGGATATTGAAGGGTTGGGAGGAGAAACTGTTGCTTTGTTGGTCAAAGCAGAGTTGATTACTAACTATTCTGACCTTTATCAATTAACAAAGGACCAGGTTATACCTCTTGAGCGTATGGCCGATAAAAGTGCTGAAAACTTAATTAATGGGGTAGAAGCTTCAAAGCAAATTCAATTTGAACGCGTATTGTATGCTATTGGTATTCGATTTGTAGGAGAGACGGTAGCAAAAAAGTTGGCTAAACACTATAAGAGTATCGACGCTATTGCTAAAGCATCTATTGAAGATTTAGTGAGTGTTGATGAAATTGGAGAGCGAATTGCGGAAAGTGTCCTTAACTTTTTTGCTTCTGAGGAGCATAGAGAAATAATTGAACGTCTAAAGCAGTTTGGAGTCCAATTGGAAATATCGGCAGAAGTATTGGCTAATCAAACAGATATACTCATTGGGAAAACATTTGTTGTTTCAGGCGTATTTGAGTCGGTTTCTAGGACAGAGCTTAAAAAACTTATAGAGGACAATGGTGGAAAAGTTGCCAGTTCAATCTCGTCTAAGACGAGTTATGTTGTGGCTGGTGACAAAATGGGGCCAAGCAAAAGAACCAAAGCTGAACAATTAAATATTCCTTTATTAACAGAGCAGGAGTTTTTGAGATTTATTGTTTAGAATGATTATAAATAATGTATTTTATCGATAAAGTGTAATTTTTTATCGATAATAGGTATAATTGTGTTATATTTGTCTCACAAACATGATTATAAATCATATGCGACTAACCAAAATATTATTAGGCTTTATTATTTTACTTGCCATTAGCTTCATAGGATTCCAGATTTTTGAACTGGAAGAATTAGCTATAGTTGTGAGGATAATAATTTTACCAATGCTGACCGTTTTATATTGCTTAAAAACAAAGGATAGACGGAGTTATTTTTTCTACTTTTTACTATGTTTTTCTTTAGCTGAGTTTACAGGTGTATTTGCATTTTTACCAGATCCTTCTTCTACGATATATGAACTGATGTATTATGGTGGGAACGGGCTTAGTATTATGGCCTATATCTTTTTGATTTTGGAGTTGATAAAATCAATGGACTTAAGAATGATATGGAAAAACTATCCTGTACATATTTTTATTTTACTGGTTTTAGATATATATAGTGTGATTCTTGTTTCTCAGGTTTCCGAAAATAGTGGCTATTTTGAATATACTATGGAATTTGTTGTAGAAATTGTTTACAACATCGTTATGATGTTATTGCTAACAGTTACTTTAGTCAATTACATTAGTAGAGACTCAAAAAAGGCAATGAACTTATTATTAGGAGCGCTTTGTATCGTGTTTTCTGAAGTTATACAAGTGGCCTATTATTATGTTTCCGATGAAAATATATTCGCAGTAGTGTACTCTGTATTGTTAGTGTTAGCATTCGGTTTCTTTTATATTCAAGCAAATATGAACTATGTAAAAGAGAAGAACTATGAAATTTTACGCAAGGTAGAATCATAAAGGTTTTTAAGGATTGACTTTAAATATCTTTTCATCCAAAATAAATTAAAGTACAATTATAGATTAAACAATAATTGAAGTCCCGTTCGCAGATTTATTCTTATCGCCGTCAAAGTAAAAATCTATTCGACCCAGATAAAGACCATAACACCCCACTTGATTTACAAGCACATTTTTATCAATAATATTTTTTTCAATCGTTGGTTTTCGTAAAAAAGTATGTGTATGCCCTCCAATAATGAGGTCAATATCTTTAGTAGCTCTTGCCAAATTTAAATCGGAAGCTATGTTTGGATTGTTTTTATAATTATAGCCCAAATGAGATAGACAGATAACAAGATCACATTGTTCATCCTCTTTTAAAATTCTACTCATATCTTGTGCAATTTCTATAGGATTTAGATAGACTGTTTCCTTAAAAAGACTTTTTAATACTAATCCATCTAATGCAATTCCAAGACCAAAAATCCCGATTTTAATACCATCTTTTACAAAGATTTTGTATGGCTTTACATGGGTATCCATTATGGTATTCGAAAAATCGTAATTAGCGGTTACAAATTCAAAATCGGCATGAGGAAGTTGTTTGTATAAGCCATCAATACCATTGTCAAAATCATGATTTCCAATGGTAGCAGCATCATACTTAAGCATGCTCATGAGTTTAAACTCAAGTTCACCACCATAAAAATTAAAATATGGTGTCCCCTGAAAAATATCCCCGGCATCTAATAAAAGTGTGTTCGGATTTTCATTTCGAATGGCTTCAACCAAATTTGCTCGTCTTGCCACACCACCTTTATTAGCATTTCTTCCATCATCAGGGCCAAATGGATCAATATGACTATGTACATCATTGGTATGTAAAATAGTAATTTGCTTTGTTTTTGATGTCGAAAATGATTGTAAACCAACCCCTCCAAGAGTAACTAATGCCGTTGTTGCAGCTGTTTGTTGTAAAAAATCTCTTCTTTTCATATAGCTAGAGTCCAATTAATTTAATTTTATGAATCGATTATCAATAGCAGGGCTGATGGTGTCAACTTTTTTGAAATAATCAATAAGGGCATTCCGAATTTTATAATTTAAGAAATGCAGATTGTCTCCTTTTTTGAAAAAAGTCATGTTATCTCCACCACCATATAAATAGTCATTGGTGGCAACATAATAGGTTTTATCTTGTACTATTGGTTCATTGTTGATTTTAGCTTCTATAAGCTTATAGTCTGCATCCAAGATGATACTTAAATTAGAAATTGGATGTGCCCTTTTACTCTTTTGTAAATAGGCAACAATCTCCATAATTATTGCACCTTTTAGTTCAACTACCACAACGCTGTTTTCAAATGGCATGAGTTGGTAACCTGTCCTAGAGGTGATGTTGCCTTTGGATATGATGGAGCGCATTCCGCCATGATTTAATAATACCATGTCAATGTCCTTTCCCGTTTCAGATTTAAAAACAGGGTTAGATTGCTCGAGAACAACATCTGCCATGAAATTACCGAGAGCCGTATTTAGAGTGCCATCAGTTTTAGAATAGGTCTCTACAGAATAAGCTAATACACTATCTAAATTTTTGTTGACATTTTCTCTATATGGCTTTATAAAATTATCAATTACTTCATTACTGGAAATGGAATCATTAATTTCAAGCCTTTCCCCTTCAATTCTGTTTAAATACACCTCTTGTTTGCAACTGGTAACAAAACAAATTAAAGCACAAAGAATTAAGTTTTTATAAATCATTTCGTAAAGTTGTTATTTCTGTTACAATAATGTTGAAAGTTGTTATTTCTTTTACATTTTAGTCAAATTCTATTATTTCTTTTACAATTATCTTAACCGTTTATTACATTTGTAAAAAGTATAAATATAGATGATTTTAAAGCGATTCAAGGAAAATTCCAATCAAAAATATATTAATAGAATATTAAATTCTAGAATATCTTCTGTAGATAATCGTCATATAGAATCGGTTGGAATTGTTGTGAATATTGAAGAGTTTAGTGACTATGATGAATTAAAGGCGCTTTTTAAAAGTTTAGGTATTAATGAAAATAAGATAAAAATTATATCATTTATATCAAATGAAAAAATGGAGATTAACAGTTGGGATTCTAGTTTTTACCCTAAGGATATTGGATGGCAAGGAAAGATTTTAGGGCCGGAATTACAAACGTTTATTGATTCGGAGTTTGATGCGCTTATCAGTTATTATAAAAATGACAATCTGAATTTAAATATGATTACAACATTGTCTAAAGCCAATTTTAAAATTGGAATTTCTAACACTGATGAACGTCTAAATGATTTTATTATTGATGTAGAAACAGGGCAATTACAGCTGTTTAAAGAAGAATTATTAAAATATTTAAAAGTACTTAACAAAATATAAATGAAAGCATTAATAGGAACAGGAGTTGCTCTTGTGACTCCCTTTAAAGAAGACCTAAGTGTAGATCATAACGCACTGACAAATATTGTAAATTACAATATTGATAATGGCACAAATTATTTGGTTATAAGTGGCACAACAGGAGAAAGTGTTACGATATCCAAGCAGGAAAAAAAGGAAATTGTTGCAACTATTAGTAAGGCTAATGATGGAAGAGTTCCATTAGTTTTGGGCATTGGAGGAAATAATACTGCTCAGGTAATTGAAGAAATTAAGTCAACGGATTTGAGTGAGTTTACTGCGATTCTATCTGTTTCACCATATTATAGTAAACCTACACAGGAAGGGGTTTATCAGCATTTTAAGGCAATTTCTAAAGCTTGTCCTATCTCCATAATATTATATAATGTTCCAGGTCGGACAGCATCTAATGTATTGCCGGAAACCACCTTACGTCTGGCCAATGATTTTGAAAATATTGTAGCTGTAAAAGAAGCTGGTAATAAAGTTGCTCAATACTTGCAGTTACTTAAAAATAAACCAACTGATTTTCATGTAATCTCGGGTGATGATGATTTGGCTTTAGGTATTACACTTGCGGGAGGCTCTGGTGTAATTTCGGTTTTGGGTCAGGCATTTCCTAAAGAATTTTCTAAAATGATTCAGTTAGGGTTAGATAACAATGCTAATGAAGCCTATAAGTTGCACTTAAAGTTTATGGAAGTTACTAGCTTAATATTTGAAGAAAATAATCCAGCAGGTATTAAAGCTGTTTTACAGGCTTTAAATTTATGTAATGATTATGTTAGATTACCATTAGTTCCTGCAACTCAAGGTTTAAAAGCTAAAATTAAAAATTATATAACACAGTTTTAATTTGGCTAAAAAAATAAAGGACCCAGGCTTAGGGAATACCTCTTCACCATATGCAAAACGGATGGTGAATAGCGATGGTACATTTAATGTCATTCATCTAAATAAATCTGTACAACTTAGAGAAGCTTATAATTATCTCGTACGTTTATCTTGGTTCCATTTTTTTACGCTTGCTTTTTTTACATACTTGGTTTTAAATGCTTTTTTTGCAATAATTTATGTGTTGATAGGCATAGAAGAAATTTCAAAGCCATCTGGAGATCTTTTCCATGATTTTTTGAATGCGCTCTTTTTTTCATCACAAACAATAACAACTTTGGGTTATGGAGCAATGTCACCCACAGGAGTGGGTAGTGGTATTGTATCTTCAATTGAAGCGCTGATTGGTTTATTGTTGTTTTCATTTATTACAGGATTGTTATATGGACGGTTTTCAAAGCCCAAAGCCTCAATTAGATTTAGTGATGCCATTATTTTGAGAGATTTTGATCTTACAAAAGCCATCATGTTTAGGTTGGTTAATAACCGAAAAAGCATCATGATTAAACCTAAAGTGTCTGTAACTTTATCTCTTTCTGAAGAAAATAACAAAGGAGAATTTAAAAATACATTTTATGCTTTACAGTTAGAACGGGAAAACATAAGGTATTTACCAACAACCTGGACTATTGTTCATGAAATTGATGAAAATAGCCCGTTTTATAATTTTTCGAAAGAAGAAATAAACAAGCTTACCGGTGAGCTTTTGGTAATGATTAGTTATTATGATGATTCTTTTAATCAGGAAGTACATCAATTACATTCTTATATATTGAACGATATTAAAATTGATTATAAGTTTACAATGGCTTATTATTACAATAAGGAAGGTAAAATGGTCTTAGATCATAAGCTGTTAAATTGTATTGAATCCATTAAAAGTTAAATATTACTTAAACCATGGATTTATGGGAATAACTCGTTTTACTTTAGCGTAAAATAATAGTTTTTAAAATACGTTATAAATGCTTACTTTTGCATTCTGTTTAAAATTATGAAGAAACTTATTTATATATTAATTATCGCCATTACATTTAGTTCATGTAGTGAATATCAAAAAGCATTAAAATCTGAAGAGATAGGTGCCAAATTTAAAATGGGAACTGACCTTTTTGATGCTGGGAAGTATGCAAAGGCACATCGTCTTTTTTTGCAAATTGTACCTAAGTATCGAGGGAAGCCTCAAGCTGAAAAGTTAATGTTTATGCATACCAAAGCATACTATGAGCTGCGTGAGTATTATACTTCTAATTATCAAGCAGAACGTTTTGTTAGTGCATACCCTAAAAGTGAGAAAGCTGAAGAAATTGCTTTCTTGGGTGCAAAGAGTTTTTATCATTTGTCTCCTGTTTATAGTAAGGAGCAGAAGGAAACCGTAGATGCTATTCAGAAGTTGCAAGATTTTATTAATGGCTATCCAGGATCTTCATATATAGATGAAGCTACTAAACTAGTACAGGAATTAGATTATAAATTAGAAAAAAAGGCATTTGAAATTGCAAAGCAATATTATACAATTGCACCTGTAAACTTTGGTGATTATAATGCTGCTATAAAGGCATTTGATAATTTTATATCAGAATTTCCAGGGACTTCTTTTAGAGAAGAAGCTATGTTTTACAAATTTGATTCGGCTTATAAATTAGCTATAAATAGTGTAGAGTGGAAAAAGGAAGAACGCGTAAAAGATGCGATTTTATATTACAGCTCATTTAAAAGTAGATATAATACTTCTGAACATATTGAAGAAGCAGATAAAAAGAATATTGAACTTACTGAGTTGCAAAAAGAATTTAATACAAAAAGTTAATTATATATAAAGATGGATTTAAAGAAAGTTAATGCTCCTGTAAATACTGAGACGTACAATAGAAATGAAATTGACGCGCCTACTCAAAATATTTATGAAGCTATTTCTGTTATTTCAAGAAGAGCAGAACAAATTAATACAGAGATAAGAAAAGAACTTATCGACAAGTTAGAGGAGTTTGCTACTTATAATGATAGTCTTGAAGAAGTTTTCGAAAATAAAGAGCAAATTGAGGTGTCAAAATTTTACGAAAAATTACCTAAACCTCATGCTTTAGCTGTTCAAGAATGGCTAAATGACAAAATCTATTATAGAAATACCGAAGCAGAAGATACTCAAGAATAATAAAAAGCGATGTCTATTTTAAGTGGTAAAAATATACTTTTAGGCATAACTGCTGGTATTGCTGCTTATAAAACAGCATCCTTAGTAAGGTTATTTATAAAAGCAGGTGCTAACGTGAAAGTCGTAATGACACCTGCTTCTAAAGACTTCGTTACCCCCTTAACCTTATCAACACTCTCAAAACATCCCGTAATATCATCTTTTACAAATGAAGATGACGATAATGCAACATGGAATAATCATGTAGAGTTAGGACTTTGGGCCGATTTATTTTTAATTGCCCCTGTAACTGCTAATACAATGTCCAAAATGGCATCTGGTAATAGTGATAATATATTACTGGCCACTTATTTATCTGCAAAATGCCCAGTGTATTTTGCACCTGCCATGGATCTCGATATGTACAAGCATGAATCCACCAATAACTCAATTGAAAAATTAGAAAGCTTTGGTAATATAATGATACCGGCTACCAGTGGCGAGCTTGCTAGTGGTTTGGTAGGGAAAGGTCGTATGGCTGAACCAGAATATATTATCGCTTTTTTAGAAAATGATATTGTAAAGGGTTTGCCTCTGTACGGTAAACAGGTGTTAATTACAGCTGGCCCAACACATGAAGCTATAGATCCTGTTCGTTTTATTGGAAATCAATCTAGTGGTAAAATGGGCTTTGAAATTGCCAATGCTGCTGCATCTCTAGGGGCAAAGGTAATCTTGGTTTCTGGACCAACACATCAAAGCATTAATAATAATAATTTAATTACAGTAATACCCGTAGTAAGTGCTAATGACATGTATATTGCCAGTCATAAGTATTTTGAAAATTCGGATATTGCAATTCTTTCAGCTGCAGTTGCAGATTATAAACCAAAATTTATTGCTGAGCAAAAAATAAAAAAGGCTGCTTCAACGTTAAACTTAGAGTTAGAAAAGACTAAGGATATATTGGCATCTTTAGGCGAAATAAAGCAACAGCAAATACTTGTTGGTTTTGCTTTGGAAACTAATAACGAATTGGAAAATGCAATTGCTAAGTTAAAAAAGAAGAATTTAGATTTAATTGTATTAAATTCGTTAAACGATGATGGTGCTGGTTTTGGCGGAAACACCAATAAAGTAACTATTATCGATAAAAACGAAAATAGTATTAACTATGGCCTAAAATCTAAAGCTGAGGTCGCTAAAGATTTGATGGATGAAATTTTAAAACAATTCAATGCGTAATATATTATTTGTACTTTCATTTTTGTTTTCTCTAATGTCTATATCTCAGGAATTAAACTGCGATGTTGTTGTAAATGCGCAACAAACAGGTAATGAGAATGTTCAAGTTTTTAAGACTTTAGAAAATCAATTGAAAGAGTTTATTAATAATACCCATTGGACAACTAAATCATTTTCTGCTAATGAGCGTATTAATTGTAGCATGGTAATAAATATTACAAGTTATGATAATAACGTTTTTCAAGCTTCAATTCAAGTAAGGTCTTCACGACCAGTCTTTAACTCTTCTTATAGTTCGCCAATTTATAATTTTAATGATAGAGATTTTTCATTCAGATATCAAGAATTTCAGAATATCATATATAATCCTTCACAGTTTGAATCTAACTTAGTTTCGGTACTGGCTTTTCATGTATATATGATTTTGGGCATGGATGCCGATTCGTTTGAAATGCGAGGAGGAGAAAGCCATTATCAACAGGCTAGAAATATATTGAGTTATTCACAACAAGGGGCGTTCAAAGGATGGAAACCAGAAGATGGATTGCAATCGCGATTTACTTTAATGGATAATATTATGTCTCCTACGTATAAAGAATTTAGAAGCGTATTATATAATTATCATATTGGAGCATTAGACCAAATGCAACAAAGTGCTAAAAAAGGGAAGGAAAATATCGCTTTAGCGATCAAGGAGCTACAAAACATGAATAGACGTAGGCCAAATTCATTTATTTTAAGAGTATTCTTTGATGCAAAGGCCTCGGAAATAGAAGATATTTTTAGCGATGGCCCAAATGTTAATATCTCAGAATTGATGTCCACCCTAACTACAATTGCACCTCTACATTCTAGTAAATGGAGGAACATTAGTTTCTAAATGCTATAAACAGCTTATTTTAAGTTTAAGACTTGTTTTCTGCTAAAAAAATAGCGTAGTTTGTTTTCTTAATTTTTAATTATTATTCGAGTTTGCTTACATCTTTATCTATAAAAAATTATGCTTTAATTGATTACCTTCATGTTGGTTTTGGTAATGGGTTAACCATTATAACAGGTGAAACTGGAGCGGGAAAATCAATTCTTTTAGGTGGATTATCTCTAGTTTTGGGAAAACGAGTAGACCTTACCAATGTTAAAGATACTTCGAAGAAATGCATTATTGAAGCCACTTTCGATATTAGCGGATATAATTTAAAATCATTTTTTAAAAATGAAGACTTAGATTATGAATCAGAAACAATAATTCGACGTGAAATTTTACCTTCAGGAAAATCAAGGGCCTTTGTAAACGATTCTCCAGTCAATCTAAATGCTTTAGCAGCATTAGGAGCCTATTTAATTGATATTCATTCACAGCATCAAACTATGGAGCTCGCCAATGATGATTTTCAATTTCAAATTATTGATGCCCTGGCAAATAACGAACAATACTTACAGGATTATAAGCTAAAATTAAAAGACTATAAAAACATTAAAAAGACACTCGTAGCACTTCAAGAGCATAAAGCTAATGCAATTAAAGAGTACGATTATAATTTGTTTTTATTGAATGAATTAGAAGCAGCTAAACTGGTTTCTGGTACCTTGGAAATACTTGAATCAGAATATAAAATATTAAATAATATCGAAGCCATTGGTGAAGGGTTGTTGCAGGCTAATCAATTGTTAAGTGAAGAACAAATTGGTATTCTTCAAGCTTTAACTTCTTTGAAGAATAGCGCTCAGAAATTGTCTAACATGTCAGACAATTACACCGATTTATATAATCGTGTGAATAGTGCTTTAATTGAGTTAAATGATGTATTTAATGAAGTAGAATCGGCTCAAGAACGGATTGAAGTAGATCCAAATCGATTAGAAGTAATCAACGGTCAATTACAAAGCATTCATAACTTATTTCAGAAGCATGCCGTAGGTTCAATTGATGAATTATTGCATGTTCAAAATAAATTATCGACGACGGTAATAGCAACAGAAAATATAGATACCGAAATAGAGGATAATCAAAAAGCCATTGACACAATAGTTAAAGGCTTGGATAAAATTGCGGAGTTAATTCACGATCAACGAGCGGCGGCTATCCCTAAATTAACTGAACAATTAGAGAGTTTACTTTCAAATTTAGGAATGGAAAATGCTAAGTTTAATATTTCTTTAAACTTTAATGATGATTTTTTAAATAATGGAAAGGATAGCTTGTCATTTTTATTTACAGCTAATAAAGGGGGTGATTTTAAGCCTTTAAAAAAGGCAGCTTCTGGTGGGGAACTCTCGAGAATAATGTTAGCTGTAAAATCAATATTGGCAAAATATATACAACTACCATCTATCATGTTTGATGAAATTGATACTGGAGTTTCTGGAGAAATCTCCAATAGAATGGCAACTATAATGCAGCAAATGAGTAGGTCAATGCAAGTCTTTACTATTACACATTTACCACAGATTGCCGCAAAAGGAGATACGCATTATAAAGTATATAAAGCAGATATTGATAACAAAACAATAACTCATCTGGTGAAATTAAATTCGGAAGAACGAATTGTAGAAATTGCACAAATGTTAGGAGGAAAAGATATGACTGGATCTGCAATTGCCCATGCAAAACAATTGTTGAATTAAGATATTAATAGACTATTTTGACCATTAATTTTGATTCAAAAGTTTCATTTCCTTATTCTATTTTAGTAACAATTATGTAATATTAAAATCTGAATAACAGAATTTATTAAAATTCTTAATTTAATATTATCTTTGCCACTTCAAATAACTTAAATATAAACCAATTATAACATGTCATACAATTTATTAAAAGGAAAAAAGGGAATCATATTTGGTGCCTTAGATGCCAATTCGATAGCTTGGAAAACAGCAGAACGAGTACATGAAGAAGGCGGTGAATTTGTTCTTACAAATGCGCCAATTGCTATGAGAATGGGACAAATTAAGGATCTTGCAGAAAAAACAGGTTCTCAAATTATTCCAGCCGATGCAACTTCTTTAGAAGATTTGCAAAATTTGGTAGAGCAGTCTATGGAAATTTTAGGTGGTAAAATTGATTTTGTTTTACATTCAATTGGAATGTCTGTGAATGTTAGAAAAGGAAATGCTTATACCAACCAAAATTATGATTGGACTCAAAAAGGAACTGATGTTTCTGCAATGTCATTTCATAAAGTAATGCAAACCTTATATAAAAACGATGCAATGAACGAGTGGGGAAGTATAGTTGCACTAACTTATATGGCAGCTCAGCGTGTGTTTCCTGATTATAATGACATGGCTGATAATAAAGCCTATTTAGAAAGTATTGCTCGTAGTTTTGGCTATTTCTTTGGGAAAGACAAAAAAGTAAGAGTGAATACAATTTCTCAATCACCTACGCCAACAACTGCTGGTCAAGGTGTTAAAGGATTTGATGGATTTATTGCTTATGCAGATAAAATGTCTCCATTAGGAAATGCTACAGCAATAGATTGTGCAAATTATACAGTATCCTTATTTAGTGATTTAACAAAACGAGTAACGCTTCAAAACCTCTTTAATGATGGCGGTTTTAGCAATATGGGTGTCAGTAACGAGGTTATGGAAAATTTCATGGAAGAATAAGCATATTAACGATAATGCTCTAATTAAAAACCTTGCAATTTGCAAGGTTTTTTTTATTACATTAGTATTGGGTTATTTACACACCATTTAATTGTTAATCTGTTCAACGTGAATATTTTATATTTTAACGATTAATGTGCTAATAATCATCATTTTGCTATAAATTTAATAAATCGAAAATAAACTTAACTAAATTGAATACACATGAAAAAAATTACGCTATTAATTACCATGCTTGCATGTTCATCTGCTTTATTTGCCCAAACCTACCTGACTGAAGGATTCGAAGGTAGTTTTTTGCCAACAGGGTGGACCGATCCTGCTGGAGCTAATAATGATGTTACCGCTGGTGCCTATACATGGGCTGCCACAAGCGCAAGAGCAAATTCGGGAACAAAATCTGCTTGGTTCGACGATTTTTTTGTTGGAGAAGTTGGAGGTGCTGAAGTAAATAAGCATCGATGGTTAATTTCACCAGTTATGAACTTATCAGGAGCAACAGCTCCAGAATTAACGTATTATGAAAGTTTAAAATTTGCTGTTACCCCTGCAGTAAATAATGTATACTATTCTATAGATTACAACGGAGCTAATTTAAATACTGCCACTTGGGTATTGTTGTCTAGTGCTACAGGTGCAGAGTCTTGGGGGATTAAAGGTCCTTATACCTTACCTGTAAACGCAACCGTTTATATCGCTTATGAATATGAAGCAGCCGATAAATCACAATGGTTTGTTGACGATGTATTGGTTAGAGAACCACCATCATGTGTTGAACCAACAGCCGGAACCTTTGCAAGTGTTACTGCGACAGGAGCTACTTTTAATTGGAGTTCTGGACCAGGTGGTACAGAAACTTTATGGGATGTTGAACTCGTTGATAACACCGGAGGTGGATCCCCAACAGGAACCGCTACAGCTTCAGGGATTACACCAAATAGAACTCATGATTTTTCAAGCTTGACAGCAAGTAATACCTATGATGTTTATGTTAGAGCTGATTGTACTGGAGGAGATACTAGTGCTTGGTCTGGACCATACACATTTTCAACAGCACCAACTAATGATGAATGTACAGATGCTACGGTTATTGTACAAGAAACTGATACTGTTGATGCAGATGCAGCGACCCCAACTAATGGTACTATTGATGATTCTTCTGATTCTGGAATTGCTGCAGAATGTACAGGAACTCCTGAAGAGGATGTTTGGTATTCTTTTGTTGCCAAAACAGCTAATGTTAATATTAGATTCGACTTAAACTTTGATGGTGTTGCAGTTTTATATTCAAATGCATGTGGAGATACTCCAGTTGTCGTAATTTGTATTGATGCAAATGCAGGGACGACGAGTTCTTTTGAAGAAATTAACGCAACAGGTTTAACGGTAGGAGATACTTATTATGTGAGAGTATTTAATTTTTATCCAACAAACCACGCAAATTATGTGGATAATGGGAACTTTACAATTAAAGTTTGGTCTCCAGATTCTCCACCACTTGCAGTTGAAAATGTTGAGATAAACAAATTCAAATTTTACCCTAACCCGGTGAATACTACTCTTAATTTAAAAGCACAGAGCACTATTGAAAATGTTTCAATTTACAATATGCTAGGTCAGGAAGTAATTCGTTTAGCACCTAATAAATTAACTAGTGAGATAGATATGTCTAGCTTAAATACGGGAGCATATTTTGTACGAGTTACAATTAATGGTATTACCGAAACAAAACAAATTATAAAACGATAATTAAATTATAATTAATTTATTTAACCTCGCTAATTTATTTAGCGAGGTTTTTTATTACAAAATATTTAGGGTACTTATATTTATGGAATAATTATCTTTGTGAGCTATGACAGCAAATAATATTTCTTTTATTATTCCTATTTATAATCGACCAGACGAGGCAAAAGAATTACTTGAAAGTTTTGAGACTTTAAGTGGCGCGAAGGATTTTGAAATAGTAATTATTGAAGATGGTTCTACTATAACTTCTAAAAGCGTTGTGGATAGCTTTGAGGATCGGTTAAATATTTCTTATTTTTTTAAGGAAAACTCGGGGCCTGGAGATTCCAGAAACTTTGGAATGCGTGCAGCCAAAGGCAATTATTTTATAATATTGGATTCGGACTGCGTTTTGCCAGAGCAATATTTAAATAAAGTCTTGGAAAGTTTAAATTCAGAGTATATAGATTGTTTTGGAGGTCCTGACGCAGCTCACCATTCCTTTAGTAATATCCAGAAAGCCATTAATTTTGCAATGACATCTTTTATAACTACAGGAGGAATTAGGGGAAATAAATCTAGCGTTAATAAATTTGAGCCTAGAAGTTTTAATATGGGAATCTCTAAAGAGACATTTGAAGCTACACAAGGGTTTGGTAGAATACATCCAGGAGAAGACCCAGATTTATCGATACGACTTAATAAATTAGGATTTAAAACAAGACTAATTCCCGAAGCATATGTATATCATAAGCGAAGAATTTCTTGGTCTAAGTTTTATAAACAAGTATATAAATTTGGATCGGTTAGACCTATTTTGAATCGATGGCATCCCGAAACAAGAAAACTTACATATTGGTTTCCTAGCTTGTTTAACTTAGGGCTCATTAGCGCTGTTATACTTGCATTAATCGGATTTAATTTACCGTTAAAAATTTATGGCATATATTTCATGAGTTGCTTTTTGCTAGCTTTGATTAAAACGACAAATTTAAAAGTTGCGTTGTTCTCTTTGCTTGCAGTTGCTATTCAATTTTTTGGCTATGGCTATGGTTTTTTAAAATCTACCATACTATTATTTGTTTCTAATAAAGATGTTGAACAACAGTTTCCAAATTTATTTTTTAAAATAAAACAATGAGTGTATTAAATCGTAAAATAATCCCCTATTTTAAAAGTAAGAGAGCCAATGTATTTGCCCTGTTCATTTTAATAGCTGTATTGTTTTCACTCTTGACAAAGCTTTCTAGAGATTATACACAAACTTTTCTGTTTAACATTAATGCTTTAAATGTGCCTGAAGATATGGTGGTAATTAAAGATTCTACTAATGTCATTCGCATTACCTTAACAACTTACGGATTTAAGCATATTAAATATTATTTTTCATCGCCAACAATAGACATCGATTTTAAAAATCTTGATAAAACACCAACACATTTTAATTGGATAGAAAAACGAGAATTGTCAAATGTGATTAATCAGTTTGATCCCAATGTAAAAATTGAAAATATTAATCCTGATACGCTTCGGTTTAGGTATGATCGTAATACAGTAAAGAAAGTTCCACTTGTACTAAATTCTGATATAAAATTTTTATCGGGATTTGATTTAACAGAAACATTTAATTTAGTACCAGACTCGATAAAAGTCATAGGTCCAAAAATTTTGACAGATTCAATTTCTGAAATATTTACTGAACTCTTGTTATTAGAAAATATCAATTCAAATATTTTGACTAATGTAAAGTTGAAACTTCCAAAAAAAGATCAGGATTTGAAGTATTCACATGAAAGTATTGAGGTGTCAGGTGCTGTGGAAAAGTTCACAGAAGGTACAATTGACGTTCCAATTAATGTGATTAACGTTCCTAACGGCATTCAGGTTAAATACTATCCAAAAGTAGTTCCAGTAATTTACTATACAAGTTTGAGCAATTTTAACAGTATTTCTTCAGCTAGCTTTATTGTAGAATGCGATTATAATACACTTAATGTTCAAGACTCTTATCTTATTCCTAAAATAGTACAACAACCAGACTTGGTTAAAAATTCCAAATTGCAAGTGAAAAGAATTGAGTATATTATAGTAGAATGAAACTATTGGTTCTAGGATACTATACAATTACTGACTAAGTAAAAATTAATTTTGTGAAAATAATAGGAATAACGGGAGGTATAGGTAGTGGGAAAACTACGGTCGCTAAAATGTTCCAGGATCTGGGAATACCAATTTATATTGCAGATTTTGAGGCTAAAAAGTTAATGAGTAACTCTAAAGTTATAAAGCGGCAGCTAATTACACTACTAGGGGAACAATCTTATATTAATAATGAATTAAATAAACCATTTATAGCAGATCGTATATTTAATAATAAGAAACTACTTGAGGAGATTAATGCAATTGTACATCCAAAAGTAGGACGACATTTTAAAAAATGGGTAGCAATACAATCATCCCCATATATAATAAAAGAAACTGCAATTTTATTTGAAAACGGGGCTTATCGAAGTTGTGATGAAATAATTACTGTTACAGCTCCAGAAACCCTTAGAATACAACGAGTTATTGAGCGCGATGACTCTACTTCCCAAAGTATTAAAGCAGTTATTAATAATCAATGGGATGATGCCAAAAAGATTGCGTTATCACAATATGTTATTATTAATATTGATTTGATTGATACAGCTCAACAAGTAATGGAAATACACCAAAAAATTCTTAAAAGCATTTGTTAAACTATAAATTTTAACATTTGTGTTAATGTAAGGTTAAATGGCAGTAATGCTAAATGTTAAAATATTAATTTTGAACAATGAGTAAAAAGATATTTGGCATATTGGTTGTATTAATGAGTTTATCACTTGTTGGTATAATTTTTGTGCAAGCTTATTTTATTAAAAATACAGTTGAAAATGAAGAGGCTCAATTTACCTATAAAGTTAAAAAAGCCCTTGGTTTTACGTCTAATGCTATTCAAGAAAAAGAATACCTAAAGTATGTTTTAAAGTTTGAAGCATTAAGAGAAACAGGCTTTATTGAAGGAGATACAACAGCAATTAGAAATTTATACGTCATTCAGGATGATATAGATTCTAATGAAACCATTACCTATAGAAATGGAATTTTAGAAGAGAATTTTAAAATACCATCGTTCTTTGACATAAGTTCAGATAGTATCAATGTAATACGATTAACCAATGAACGAGAAACTCAAATTTATAAAGATGTAAATATTGAACCTAATTCAAATGTAACTCCAGAAGAACGATTACTGAAATTAGGAGAGGTATCTCGTCGTGAAGAAATTATTTTTGAAACCTCTCATAAAGATTTAGCTGCAAGATTACCAATTCATTTACGTGTTTCTGCTAAAGAAATTGAGAATCTATTAGATAAAAAACTGAATGAAGAGAATATTGATATCGGATATGAGTTTGCCATTTATAGTAAAGATCTTGCTACAAAGGTGCAATCTGCCAACTTTGAAATTGGAATAAAATCTACATTGGGGATAAAGGTTTTTTTAGATAATAATGAAGAGAGTAATTATAGATTATATATCAATTTTCCAGAACGAAATAAATTTATATTATCGTCTATATTGGGAATGACAATGTTGTCTATAATTTTTACTATTATCATTATTGTAGCCTATACAAGTGCCATATATCAATTGAGAAAGCAACGTCAAATATCGCAGATTAAGACGGACTTTATTAATAATATGACCCATGAGTTTAAAACACCCATAGCCACTATAAATTTAGCTTTAGATGCCATAAGGAATCCTAAAGTAATTGGTGATGAAGATAGAGTGAAGCGCTATTTAAAAATGATAAAAGAGGAAAATAAACGAATGCATGCGCAGGTAGAAAATGTATTGAGAATATCTAAACTTGAAAAGAACGAACTTAATATTAGTAAAGATAAAGTTGTATTACATGATCTTGTAACTGATGCAGTGGCACACATCCACTTGATTGTAGAAAATAGAAATGGTTATATAAACACACATTTGGAAGCTTTGAATTCTGATGTGTTGGCCAATGAAACTCACTTTACTAACGTTATAGTAAATATGTTAGACAATGCAGTAAAGTATTCTAATGAAGAACCAAAAATTGATTTATATACGGAAAATGTTGGAAATAGCATTTTGTTAAAAATAAAAGACCAAGGGAACGGGATGTCAAAAATCGTTCAAAAAAAGGTGTTCGAAAAATTTTATAGAGAACACACTGGTGATGTACATAATGTAAAAGGCCATGGTTTAGGCTTAGCTTATGTCAAAAGAATTGTTGATGACCATCATGGTCATGTAACTGTAGAAAGCGAAAAAGGAAAGGGTAGTACCTTTATAATAAAATTACCATTAATATCATAATATAATTATGGAAGAACAAAACAAGAAAATACTTTTAGTTGAAGATGATCCAAATTTTGGAACTGTTTTAAAAGACTATTTAACTATGAACGATTATGATGTTGTTCATGCTAAAAATGGTATGGAAGGCTTTGAGAAATTTAAAAAAGATGATTACGATTTATGCATCCTAGATGTCATGATGCCTTATAAAGATGGCTTTACTTTGGCTAAAGAGATTCGTGAGAAAAATGCTGATGTACCTATCATTTTCTTAACTGCTAAAGCAATGAAAGAAGATGTTTTAAAAGGTTATAAAGTAGGGGCAGATGATTATCTAAATAAGCCTTTTGATAGTGAAGTATTATTGATGAAAATTAAGGCCATTATTCAACGTAAAGCTACAGATAGTGTTGCAGATAGCAAGCAATTTGAGTTTGAAATTGGTCAGTTTCATTTAAATTCTAAGTTGCGTTTTTTAAGACATAAAGGGGGAGAACCTTCAAAACTGTCTCCTAAAGAAAATGAATTATTACGTTTATTGGCCTTGCATGAAAATGATTTAATGCCACGTGAATTAGCCTTAACCAAAATATGGCGAGACGATAATTATTTTACATCTAGAAGTATGGATGTATACATCGCAAAATTACGTAAGTATTTAAAAGTAGATGAAAATGTAGAAATTTTAAACATACATGGCGAAGGCTTTAGATTAGTAGTAAATCAAAAAGCATAGTAAAATATTTTTAAGTTGTTAATGCTAAAAATCCAGCTAATTTATATAATTAGTTGGTTTTTTGTTTATTAATTTCTTGATCTATAGCATTTATAATTTTGTCAATTTGATCCTTATAATCAAACCATAAAGTGGCTTGATTCTTTTTAAACCAAGTGAGTTGACGTTTAGCAAATCGACGCGTATTCTTCTTTATTTCCGAAACTGAAAAATCTAAAGGCCATTCATTTTTAAAATATTTAAATAGTTCTTTATATCCAACAGTATTTAACGCATTTAATGCTTGCTTTTCTATGAGCGTTTTGGCTTCATTCAATAAGCCTTCAGCCATCATAATATCCACCCTCTGATTAATTCGATTATAAATGATTTCGCGATCAGCAGTTAGACCTATTGTAATGGTTTGGAAATTTCGTTTAGATTTTTCTTTATTTAGAAAACTAGAATAGGGTTTATTTGTACCTATGCATATTTCTAAGGCTCGAATAACTCGGTGAGGATTATCTATGGCAATGGTATTATAACTAATTATATCTAACTTCTTAAGTTGTTCTTGCAATGAGACAAGTCCATTAGTTTCTAATTGATCATTTAAATCTGCTCTAATGCTAGGGTCTATCTTTGGGAATTCATCAAGACCTTTGGTAATCGCATCGACATACAAACCCGAACCACCAACAAGCACTACAATATCTTTAGTTTGAAATAAGGTGTCTAAACAAGTTATAGCCTCTTTTTCATAACTACCAACACTATACGCTTGTTCTATTGATTTATGATGAATAAAATGATGTTTTGCCTGTTCTAACTCACTTGAATTAGGAGCAGCGGTACCAATTTGCATTTCTTTAAAAAACTGTCTTGAATCTGCTGAGATAATTTCGGTATTATAATGTTGGGCTAATTTTATGCTCAGTGCGGTTTTCCCAATAGCCGTTGGACCAACAATTGAAATTAAATACTTCTTCATTAGTTTAAGTGGTTGCCACAATTATAACAAAAATCAGCATTATCTTTGTGAGATTCCGCCATGCAATTTGGACATGCTTGGGTATTGACCTGTATTTTTTTACTGCTAGATTTTGTCATTTCAGAAGAGACAATGCCAGTAGGTATAGCGATAATACCATAACCCATTATCATAATAATGGAAGCTATGAATTGCCCAAAAGGAGTTATGGGTGCAATATCTCCATATCCAACAGTAGTTAAGGTAACAATAGCCCAGTAAACACTTCTAGGGATGCTTGTAAACCCACTATCTTGATCACTTTCAATTAAATACATTACAGTTCCTAAAACAATACATAGAATTATAACAAAAGATAAAAACACGGCAATTTTTGCACGACTAGCTTTTAAGGCAATTACAAAATTTGTAGATTCTCCTATATAACGTGCTAATTTCAATATTCGGAATACCCGCATTAAACGTAATGCCCTTAGTGCCACCAATGAATGGGAGCCTACAAAAATTATCGATAAGTATTTTGGAATAGTAGATAGTAAGTCTATAATACCGTAAAAACTAAAAATGTATTTCAAAGGTTTCTTTACAGCTATTATTCGGCCAATGTATTCAATACTAAATAAAATAGTAATGATCCACTCCGAAATATTTAAAAAATTATGGTATTCCGCATCAAAACTAGCAACACTTTCAAGCATGACAAGTACAATACTTGCCAAAATAACAATAAGCAAAAGCATATTGAAAATTTTGCCCATTGGCGTATCTGCCTCATAAAGTATTTCGTGGAGTTTATGTTGCCATTTTGAACCCGATTTATTTTTTGTCATATAATCAAAAATAAGAAAAGTTTACTATTTCTTTTTTAGAACAATCAAAGTTTTTGTTTGAAGTTCAACAATTGTATTCATAAATTGCTTTAACGCTGGATAATTCTCTGGACTATAAATCTCTTTTTTGAAACGTATATTAAGAAATACTATGAGCTTATTGTTTAATACTTTTGAGTTAAATACAATATCTCCACTAGCTCCTGGGAGCGTCATACTAACATCTTCAGGCAATTTAACAACTTCATACCTTGTTCCTAAGTCAATTTGAAATGAATAAAAGTAATTGTCCTTATATCCAAAATCAACAGGATAGGTTCTCTCTAGTAATTGAAATGGGTTATCAGTATAGAATTTGATAAGAAAAGGATCTAAATAAATTTTATCTCCTCGAATGTTGAGCTCATGAAATTCTAAATTAAATGATTCATTAAATTGTTCTTCTGTCTTAGTTTTACAATCTATGTTGAGCTCGCTTATTCTAAAGTCATGAAATTCATTCTCAAAATCTAACTCGTATTTTTCTGGACCTGAAAAGTAATTGCGCTTTTTAGAGCGTGAATGATAGCCTGTATACCGAGACTTGATTTTTCCTCCAAGTAATTCTGTATCAGGATTAATGCTTAGTTCAACGTTGTATAGGATAGAAGAATTAGTTTTAGGAATAATTTCTATCCATTCGCTTCCATTTTTAAAGTCTAATAACCTCCCAGAATGATTTAAGCATCTAAAAGGGAGTTCTCCAAAACTTAGATAGTCATCCGTAGCATCTAACAAAAAGACCTCATCATCGATAGTTACTTGAACTATTAAATAATTGAAGTCGTATACATTGGGATATAATTTGGTTACGAATCCATTTTTTCTTGTCGAAAGTAGTACTGGCTTTGTACTAATCCCGTTTCGCTTTAATAAATTGTTTAATAAGATATTTATTTCGGATACATTGCCCGACTTATTTTTAATTAAGTTTTTTACAGAAACTCCATTCAAAATATTGAATTCTTCATTCCATGTAAATTCGTTTTGAATAAATTGATAGATGGCTTTAGCTCTTTCTTTTGTAGGTGTAATATTTTTAATATCTGGGGGTAATAAATCTTTACCTAATGACCTTTTTAGTAATTGTTTTCCAATATTTGGATTTATTTTTAGCGCTTTATCTGTTTCTTTCCAAGTCTTTATAATCCTATCAACAGTGCCATCAATTGCAGAAATAGCACTTAAGTCATAATCAATTTGAGACAAATAATTATATTTTGTTGTCATGAATTTTTCCTCAATGAATGGCGCTATATTTTTCATAGCATATTTAGAGATAAAACAAGAGGAGTAACCAACTTTCCCTTTGGTGTCCGGACAGGGAGCTTTAGTTTTTTCTTCTTGGATCTCTAAATCCTGATAGCCAATAAGTTGTATGTTATATTCATAATAATATGGAATACTAGTGCGGTATTCGCTATATAATTTTGGAATGTCGTCTTGAAAGTCCCATGTTTTATATTTGTCAATAAAAGGTGATTCTAGGGTGTAGTTATAGGTTATTACAGAGCCTTCTTGAACATCTGGTAAGCTAAATGTTACAAGGGTATGGTTATTGTCGTAAATCTCAGTATAGATTTCATTTTCATCTAGAGCCGTTGTAAATATTTTATCGTTTATTAGATTATAAGTAGTTGCAACAATATTGCTTATCGATTCAATGTTCTTTTTTGAATCGTCATTATACAAAAAGATTTCAACTGTTGCTTTAGAGTTTCCTTTTTTATTTAATATTTTAATTTTCTTCTTTATCTCTGTGATTATGTTATCCTTTGGTTTTTGAAAATAGCTATTGCCTTCCTCAAAAATCACTAGAGCATTGGCTGTAGAATCATGTTCATATGTATTTGTTTTTAAATCGTCTATCGTAACATTATAACTTGTAGCATCAAATTTGGTTTGAGCAGTTATATTTGGTAATGAAAAAAAGAGAAGTAGTAATAAGCAGTATTTCATATACGCTGTTTATAATTGAACAATTTTCAACTTTTTATTTCGCCTTAAATAAGTTTGAATTATATGTTGTGTGTCTCTATCGTTATGCATTGGAGTAATAATAGATTGTAGCACCTCAGGGGTATTTATTTGATAGTTGAGATTGTAAAAACCATAGCCCTTAAATTCCCCATTTTCAATTAGTATAGCGCTGCGTTCATCAACCGCTCTGCCACGATCTACAATAAGCATATTTTGATTTTCAAAACTATGGTGATTGATTATAGAGGAGATTCTTTTATTGTAATCCGTAAAATGTTCTTCTACAGTACAGGCACCAAAACATTGTTTAATACTATAATTAAAACAATTATTATCAGCGGTGTGCATTCCTGTTAATTTTTGACATAAGTTATGTTCATCCGTAGCTCTTGCAACAAAACTTTTTGCACTTTTCAAATTTGAAAAGGTAGTTATTGGTTTTTCTTTACCGTTTACCCTGCCTACTTTTAAATTTATATAGCCATTGTTATCGGTAAAACTAAATAAGCCATGCGAGAAGACATTTCGCTTTAAAGCATGGTTAAATATGGGTTTATTTCGTTTAATTTCTTCGCTTTCTTTTAAAAGCGCGACAAGCTCACTTCCAGTATCTTCATAAGTTACTGTAGTCACTTGTATTTGCATTTTTTTTGATTTGGAATTTGTACTTGTAAAATGTTGATTAACACGTTTCCGGATATTTTTACTCTTACCAATATATATAATTTTGCCATCAGCTCTGTGCATATAATATACTCCAGTAATAGAAGGGAGTGCGTCAATTATGTCTAATAAGCGCGGTTCCATTCGATGTTTTGGTTCTAACCGAATAGATTCTTGGATTATTTTTTTATCCAAATCTTTGGCGAGTAACATTTTAAAGAGTTTCACTGTTGCCTGTGCATCACCAGCAGCTCTGTGCCTATCACTTACAGGAATTCCTAAAGCTCTTGTTAGCTTTCCTAAGCTATAAGATGCTTGGTCTGGAATAAGGTCTTTGGCTAATTCTACGGTACATAAAGATTCCCGACTGTAATCAAAACCAAGACGCTTAAATTCTGTACGAAGTATTCTAGAATCAAATGTTGCATTATGAGCTACAATAATACAGCCTTCAGTAATTTCAATGATACGCTTTGCAATTTCATAGAATTTAGGAGCATCGCGTAACATCCTACTATTAATTCCAGTGAGATTGACCACAAAGGGTTGTATCTCTCTCTCTGGATTGATAAGTGTGCTAAATTGATCAATTATTTCATGGCCGTCAAACTTATAGATTGCAATTTCGGTAATGCCCTCTTCATTAAATTTTCCTCCAGTAGTTTCTATGTCTAAAATTGCGTAAATAAGTATTTCTTTTAAATTGAATAATTTCTAGTTCCAAATATACTACTTCCTATTCTAACCATTGTGCTCCCACACGCTATAGCAAGTAGATAGTCACCACTCATACCCATTGAAAGTGTTTTTAGATGACAATTTTTAGTTTTCAATGATTTGAGCGATACAAAAGCATTGTGCAAATGGTTAAATTCAGCTTTTAATTGTGCTTCATCATCAGTAAAAGAAGCCATGCCCATAAGACCTATGATTTTTATATTTTGTAAATCTGAAAACTCTGATGATTGTAAAATGTTTTGAGCGTCATTTGCTGTCATTCCAAATTTTGAATCTTCATCTGCAATTTTTATTTGAAGCAAGCAATTAATTACTCTATCATGCTTTAATGCCTGTTTATTAATTTCTTTAAGAAGTTTGAAATTATTCACACCATGAATTAATTTCACGAAGGAAGCCATGTACTTTACCTTATTGCGTTGTACATGTCCAATCATGTGCCACTCAATATCATTAGGCAGTTCCTGTGACTTCTCCACCATTTCTTGAATTTTATTTTCACCAAATACGCGATGACCAGTATTGTATGCTACTAAAATATCACTTACAGGTTTCGTTTTTGATACCGCGACCAGAGTCACTTGCTCCGGAAGTTGGGATTTTATATTATTTAAGTTTTGTTCAATTGACATTTAAAGAATTAACTTTTAATTTAATGATTAATATTACAATTTTCTACAACATATTGCAACTATACTAAGTATAAGAATCTAGAAGTTTCTTCTTTCTTTTTTAATCTTCTTAAAACTCATAAATAGTGACACCACTTCGCAACTTAGGTTCAATATATGTGCTTTTAGGAGGCATTGTTAGCCCGTCATCCGCAATTGATTTCATTTCATTAATAGTAATTGGAACTAAACCAAAACCAATTTTAAAATCACCGCTATCAACTTTAGTTTTAATAGAAACTAAATCATTTTTTTCATACGAATAATCTAATCGTTGGTCATTTCGCATATCTTTAATACCTAAGATGGGTTCTAAAATGGTTTGATACAATATTTGTGTATCTAGAGCATCAAGAGATGAGTTAAATGTGTAATTAAATTTACGTAGGTATAATGAATAATACTCTCCATCAAGATACATGCTGAAATGATGTTTTTTTGAAGGTTTATATAGGATACTTCCTCTATTCTCTATTCGATATATAGAATCAAGTTGAATTAAAAATTCTTCCTTGGACAATCCATTTAAATCTGTGACCAAGCGATTGAATTCCGAGATTCTTAAAGAAGATTCTGGAATTAAATAGCTCATGAAGAAATTATACGCTTCCTCACCATTATGGTTTTTATTACTCGATCTTAAATCTTTAGCTAATAAATAGGCAGATGCCGAACGATGGTGGCCATCAGCGATATAAATAGTTTTCGTTTTTTTAAACTCGCTTTTAAGGGAGGCAACAGTTTTTTGGTCGCTTAATTTCCAAACAAAATGTGTGTCTCTATAGGTTGTGGTGAATTCAAACTCAGCTCTATCGTTTTGAGTTTTTGAAATAATATTGGCAATAATTTTATTATCTGGATAGGTGAGTAAAACCGGCTCGGCATTAAAACCAACAGTATTTAAATACTGCTTGAATACAAGTTCGCGATACTCAATAGTTGCTTCGTGCTTTTTAATTTTGTTGTTTTCATAATCCTCTGTGCTTACAGCGGCAACAATCCCGTTATATTCATTGCGATCACGGTCAACAATTTTATAAACATAGTAAGAAGGCGTTTCGTCCTGCACAAAAACACCATCTTCTTTAAACTCTAAATATCGATTTTTTACAAGTTCATAACGCTCCTGACCAGAAATTTTTTTATCATATTTATAGCCGGGATTTAAAACATGCAAAAACGAAAACGGATTATAATCTAATCGTGCTTCGAGTTCTGCTTTGGTATAACTTTGATATGAGCGAGAGGCGACAAGACTAACCTTATCTCGAGTAGGTCTAACCGCTTTAAATGGAATTACTTTAGCCATTGTTTAATTTTCAGTTTTAGCTGCAGTATACAGCGTTTCTAATTACAGAAGACTGAGATCATTTATTTTGAAAATTGTGCTGCGATTTTTTCTGCTTTTCTACTTTCAGAATAGTCATAAAATCCTTCTCCTGACTTTATTCCTAATTTCCCGGCTCTTACCATATTTACTAATAATGGGCAAGGGGCGTATTTGGGGTTTTTAAACCCATCGTACATTACATTTAATATGGATAAACACACATCCAATCCAATAAAATCAGCAAGTTGTAAAGGGCCCATTGGGTGTGCCATACCTAGCTTCATAACCGTATCAATCTCTTGTATGCCGGCCACACCATTGTAAAGCGTTTCTATAGACTCATTGAGCATTGGCATTAAGATTCTATTTGCAACAAAACCTGGATAATCGTTAACTTCTACTGGGGTTTTACCTAATTTTTTAGACATGTCCATGATAAGCTTAGTAACGGCATCACTGGTATTATATCCACGGATGATTTCCACTAATTTCATAATTGGAACCGGATTCATAAAGTGCATACCTATCACCATTTCAGGTCTTGAGGTTACGGCAGCAATTTGAGTAATTGAAATGGAAGATGTATTTGTGGCAAGAATAGTATCATCTGGACAAGCCTCATCTAATTGTTTGAAAATTTTGAGTTTCAGGTCTATATTTTCGGTTGCAGCTTCTACTACTAATCCGGCATATTCAACACCTTCGCTAATATTAGAAAAGCAAGTGATATTGCCTAGAGTCTCGTTTTTTTGAGCTTCTGTGATACGTGCTTTGGCGACCATTCTATCTAAATTTTTTGTAATGGTATCTATGCCTTTTTTAAGTGCAATTTCACTCACATCAATTAATTGAACTTTAAATCCGCTTTGGGCAAAAGTATGCGCTATGCCATTCCCCATAGTTCCTGCACCTATAACTGCGACGTTTTTCATAAAATATATTTTTAATTCCCTTTATATGAGGATCTTGATTTATTATTAACTCTAAATTTCAATTTGTGAGGTCTCTTGTTGTTCGATAATATTTACTACTAAAACTGATCTATAATTTGCTTCGCAACACGTAATGCTTCAGTACCATCATAAAGCGTTACAATTGGTTTCGTATTTGTGTTTATTGCATGTGCAAAAGATTCTAATTCGTCCAGAATAGCATTATTTGCTGAGATTTCAGGATTATCAAAATAGATTTGCTTCTTAATGCCTTCTGCATTTTGAAGAATCATGTCAAAATCACCAGGGACCTCAGGGGCGTCTTTCATTTTAACCACTTCACATTTCTTTTCTAAAAAGTCAACTGAGATATAGGCGTCTTTTTGAAAAAAACGTGATTTCCGCATGTTTTTTAAGGATATTCTACTTGCAGTGAGATTGGCAACACAGCCATTTTCAAATTCAATTCTGGCGTTTGCAATATCTGGCGTATCACTAATTACAGAAACACCACTTGCCGATATTTTTTTTACTTTAGAATTTACGACACTCAAGATAATGTCTATATCATGAATCATTAGATCTAATACTACAGGAACATCTGTACCACGAGGATTAAACTCTGCCAGTCGATGTGTTTCAATAAACATAGGATTTTCAATTTGATGTTTTACACCAATAAATGCAGGGTTAAAACGCTCGACATGCCCAACTTGACCTCTCAAATCGTTTTTTGCCAGAAGTAATCTTATCTCTTCAGCTTCTTCAACTGTATTTGAGATCGGTTTTTCAATAAAAATATGTTTACCTTTTGCAATAGCTTGTAATGCACAATCATAATGTGATAATGTAGGTGTGACAATATCTACCATATCAACAGCCTCTATGAGTGCTTCAATAGTATTGAAGTATTTATAGCCAAACTCGGCCTCAACCTTTTTAGCATTAGTCTCGTCAGCATCATAGAAGCCTATGAGTTCATAGTTCTCCGACTGATTTAAGAGTCTTAAATGAATTTTACCAAGGTGGCCAGCACCAAGTACACCAGCTTTTAGCATAGTTTTTCGTTTTGAACAAAAATAAGATTTTTTATGCGGTTTTAAAGATGAATTAAAAATTTAAAATTTAATGCTGATCCTGCTTTTGTAGCACTAACATTTTAGCTAATTTTAGCCTGATAAACAGCATGAACATTGAAAGATACATTTAAGCATAAAGGGTTAAGACAAAAGTTAGTTAGTACATTAGTTTCTAAGGGTATAGTAAATAAAAATGTCCTTGCAGCAATTGGGAAAATTCCGAGGCACTTGTTTATGGATTCAAGTTTTTTGGACCATGCCTATCAGGATAAACCATTTCCTATAGCTGCAGATCAAACAATTTCTCAGCCGTTCACTGTGGCATTTCAATCAGAATTACTCGAAGTTAAAAAAGGAGACAAAGTGCTTGAAATTGGTACAGGGAGTGGATATCAAACAGCGGTATTATGTGAACTGGGCGCCAAAGTTTACAGTATTGAAAGACAACAAGAATTATTTAAAAAAACGAGTAAATTTTTACCGAAATTAGGGTATGGTCCCAAAAAACTCATTTTTGGGGATGGCTATAAAGGCTTGGAAGAAGAGGCTCCTTTTGATAGCATAATTGTTACTGCAGGCGCACCGTTTGTACCAAAGCCATTATTGGCACAGCTTAAAATTAATGGTCGTCTCGTAATTCCTGTTGGAGATAATGTACAAACAATGACTTTATATATTAGAAAAGGCCCTAAAGAATTTGAAAAACACGAATTAGGGTCCTTTAGATTTGTTCCCTTATTAGAAGATAAGAACTAGCGCTGATTTGAATCATTTTTATTATTTTTAATACCTCAAGGATTAAAACCACCAGCGATGTTAAAAAAATCAATCTTAGGAGTATTTCTATTCTCAATTTCATTTAGTTTTTCTCAACAGTTAGAACATAAAAATTTAGACCGTCTCTCGTTACAATATGCGAAAGCATCATTTGATGAATTGCAAGAATTTTTTAGTATTTCTAATGATGCCAATTATCCCGAACAAATAGAACCCAATGTAAAATGGTGTGAAAATGCCTTTACAAAACGTGGATTTAAAACGCAACGCTTAGAAACAGCAACGGTTCCTTTGCTTTTAGCCACTAGAAATTATCCAAATGCTAAACGTACGGTTTTGATTTATTTGCAGGTAGATGGGCAGCCGGTGGATACTTCGAAATGGCATCAGCCAGATCCTTATGTTCCATCACTAAAAGAAAAATCTAAAAACGGTGAATGGGGCCATATTGATTGGAATAAACTGGATGGAGAAATCAATCTAGACTGGCGAATTTTTTCTCGTTCTGCTTCCGATGCCAGAGGTCCTGATATGATGTTTTTAAAGGCTATGGATATTATCAATGACCATAATTTTAATCCCAATTTTAATATAAAGGTGATTATGGATTTTGAAGAAGAGTTAGGTTCTCCTCGATTACCAAAAGCAGTTTTGGATAATAAGGAGACATTGGCTGCCGATATGCTCGTCATTTTTGATGGTCCTAGACATTTGTCCAATCAACCTACATTGAGCTATGGAGCCCGTGGTATTGCTATGGTTACGTTGGAAGTATTTGGGCCTAGAGTGCCATTACATAGTGGTAATTATGGCAATTATGCACCAAATCCTGCAGTAAAGTTATCGAAACTATTAGGGACAATGTGGAATGATGATGGTCGTGTCGCGATCCCTAATTGGTATGATGATTTGGTGATTTCTGATGAGGTCAAGGACATTTTAAAGCAAGTGCCCGATGATGAAGATCAAATTCGAAAGGATTTTGGTATCGCTTCAGTTGATAATATTGGGAATAATTTTCAGGAAGCCATTCAATTTCCTTCATTGAGTATATTAGGTCTTGAAGCGGCCTGGGTTGGTAAAAAAACCAGAACTATTATTCCGGCAACAGCTATTGCAGAAATGAATATTCGCTTGGTTAGAGAAACCAAAGGCGAACGGATGGTAGGTCTGCTTAAAAATCATGTTATAAATCAAGGCTATTATTTGGTAGAAGATGCGCCAACGGAAGAAGAGCGTATGACTTATGATAAAATTGTACGATTCAATTCTGAAATTGCCTATGGCGCTTTTAGAACCGATTTTGATACCGAAATAGGAGCGTGGTTGCGCAAAGGAATGCGAAATGCATTTGGTAAAGACCCTATTCAAATAAGAACAGCGGGAGGCTCAATTCCTATTTCGCCCTTTGTAATAACACTAGATATTCCTGCCGTCGCTGTACCAACAGTTAACCCTGATAATAATCAGCACAGTCCGAATGAAAATATCCGAATAGGAAACTATATTGACGGAATTAAAACCATCACTTCCATTTTGATGGAACGATTTTAATAGGAGTCAATAGTTTAAACCCGATCTACCATCGACATTGTGTTTAAAATACAATGTGCTATGATTAAAGGCCACAAGTTGCGTCCAAAAGCATAATAGGCTATCCCCATAACTAAGCCAATAAGCCCGACTGTTATTGAACGTTCTGATAAATCATTGGAGTGCCTGAAACCAAAAATTGCAGCTTGTAGTATCACAGCAATAACTGTTGCAACATTGGTTTTTGAGAAAAGCCGCTCAATCCAATTCATTAAAAAGCCTCTGTCTAAAAGTTCTTCCAAACAAGATTCAATCAAAATGAAAGGTATGATTGTAAAGAAAAGGGTCCAATTTCCCTTTAAGTCACCAAATTTTGAAACGGCAGTTTCAGGAGAAGTGTCTGGAGCTGTTACAAATGGTAATTGATCTTTTATGATATTGAAAGCCACAATAGTTACAATTGTAGATATAAAAATTAAGATGGCAATTAAGAGGGTTTTTTTTAAGCTTTTTGGTTTTCGTAATCCTAAATCTTTCCATGTAATGCCTCGAGCCCTCATTCGCCAAGTAGCCACAATTAATGTTGAAAATGACCAAAAAAGGCCATTGGCAATAAAACTGACATTTGGGATGTATAGTTCTCTAATTAAAAACATTACAGAAATATAAATTGCTAAATCAACAAAAACACCTATGTAATTATTTGAGTTTAAGTCTGTCGTTTCTACTTCTGTATTACCAGTTAAATGATTTTTGTCTAAGTTCATTTGAGGATAGAATTGATTGAATTTTCACATATGACGACTTTTAATTCAAAGTAGTTACAGATTTAGATTATTTTTTTTGAGTCATCATAGGTCCCAATTTTTGACCTCCCAATAAGTGCATATGTAAATGAAAAACTGATTGACCCGCATCTTCATTTACATTTATGGAAAGGCGATAACCAGTCTCAGAAATTCCTTTTTCTTTAGCCAATTTTTTTGCTACTAAAAATAGTTTTCCAAGCACTATTAAATCTTCGTTAGTAGCGTCATTTATAGTATGAATTTCTTTTTTTGGGACAATTAGTAAGTGAACAGGAGCCTGTAATCTTAAAGGAACGAATGCAATAATATCTTCATCTTCATAAACGATTGTTGCTGGTAATTCTCTGTTAATTATTTTAGTGAAAACAGAGCCCTTCTCTATTTTTTCAGCTTTCTTTTTTAGATATGCTGCACTTTGACTCCACCCTGTTGGTGTAAATAAAAGAGCAATTAAACATAATAGTATGGCTTTTTTCATCGGTATAATTTTTAAAAATGTAATTTAAAAAGAACTTTGCTATTCTATCTGTATTTGTAGAAATTGAACTTATTAATCAATGCTTTTCTCCATGGTATAATCATCCATAACATAACCATTACCAATATCTTGGACTATTGTTCCTGTATTGATAAATCCAATCTTTTCATAGGCCTTTATTGAATTGCTGTTATGCCTATTCACGGTGAGGGTTATTTTAGAACAGTTTTTAAGTTTAGCTTGTGACTCAGTAAAAGTCATAGCTATTTTTCCAATGCCTTGTCCGCGTAAATCTTTTAATACATAGATCTTGCTTAAAAATAAGGCTTCTTTATCTTTTTTTATGGAGATATACCCAGCTGGGATATCATCATTCATAATTATAAAATATTGAGATCCTTGTGATACTTGCGTTTCTATAACCGCTGCCGTTTGGAACTTGTTAAGCATATAATTTACTTGTTCAATTCCAATGATAGCTGTATAATGTTCTTTCCAAACACTATCTGCCAATTGTTCAATTAGCAGATAGTGTTTTTTAGAATTAGCAAGAATTAGTTCTGTCATTAATTTTTAAGTGCTTTGTTGAGCGCTTTAATACCTCCAACTACGGGTAAAGTAAGGTTTGTAGACTCTAATTTTATCGTTAATTCAGTTCCCGGTTCTGGATGCAAAGTAAACTCTTTATCACTGGAGAAAATCATCAGTCCAATTTGTTGTCCTTTTTTAATGATTTGATCATCAGGCATTAAATCAAAAGACACTTTATAAAATTTTCCTTTTTGTAATGGTTCACTTTTGCGAATAGATTTATGATTTTGAGGATCTGCCCAGCCACGAGTAATGATATTATCTGTAATTTTTGTAGCATCGCCCTCGGTCCAAGGTAGAGAAACTAGCCAAACCGATAAATTTGCCGCAGGTTTACTGCTCGATAAAGTTACCGTCACATTTGCTGTTCCAGAGATATGTATGTCTTTAGTTAACTTTGGAGTAACATACAACAATCGATGTTTATTCTGTGTTGCTTTTGCAAGTGAAGCGCCAGAAATGGAGAAATCATCTACTAAAGTTTCTGCACCATGATTTGAAGTTCTTTTGGTATTCAATCCTCCAATATGGAGCCCCCCAAAACTTAAGTGTAGCTTTACTGGTGAAGCATCCGGGTTAGGATAGTCTTTATAAGGAGTTGGATTACCTCGTTCATCATCTTCACGAACAATCCAGGCTTTTGCGTCTTTCTCTACACCATTTTTAATACCATGTAAATAACGCGTAAACCATCTATTCATGATGGTCATTGGAGGCGGGCCTCCATGTCCATTCTGGTGATAGTATATTTGAGTAGGAAGTCCCATTTCCTTAGCTTTCTTATAGATTCTATAGCTATGCTCTGGCATTACATTCCAATCATTAAAACCATGCGACATTAATAAGGCAGCTTTCATAGGCTGCATATCATTCATATAATCACGTCCTGCCCAAAAATCATTATAATCTCCTGTAACTCTATCCATACCATTTTTCATTTCGGTATCACGGGTCGTGGCGTTATTATAAGCCCGTTTAGATTCATCACCACTATGTATGTAATCATATAATACATCAATATCCTCTCCTAAATAACCCCCAGGAGAACGGACCAAACCATTGGAACGATAATAGTGATAATACGAGGTGTTTGGCGAAATAGGAATAATAGCTTCAAGACCTTCAACACCTGTGGTGGCAGCTGCTAATGGAATGGTACCGTTATACGATGTTCCAGTCATTCCAACTTTACCAGTAGACCAAAAGGCCTCAACAGTTTCATCGCCATAGGCTGAGGTATAACCCTTAATACGGCCACATAACCAATCAATAACAGCTTTTGGAGCTAATGATTCGTTATCGCCACCAACTGTAGGAGAACCTTGTGATAATCCTGTGCCAGGCGACGAAGAGTGTACTACAATATAGCCCCTAGGGACCCAGGTTTTGATATGAGAATTTGAAATTATTGGACGTTTACCTAAACGTGTAACCTCTGGATGAACCCGAGGTTTTCCCATTTCACCGAGTTCGTGGTTAACATCCCAAAATACGCCTTCTACATCTGGTGCAACACCAGCAAAATAGGGGCTTGAAACATAAACTATTGGTAATTTAAGTCCTTCGTTATCCGTTTGATGAGGTCGGGTTACATCAACATGCATTCTATCCAGTTTTCCATCACCATCTGTGTCAAAGGTAGTTTCTACCCAAAGATCATGTCTAATCCATTTATCGGGCGTATTGAATGCCTCGACTATTTGTGCTTCCCCATTTTTGAAAATAGGCGTTGTTTTTGAGCTTTTTTGGGCATAACTATTTAAAGAAGTCATGCTAATAAGGATTACTGTCAAAAGTGTAAACTTCATCGTGTACTGGTTTTATTAATTTGTTAAATATTGATTTGGTATAGGGTTGGCCGGTGTTTCTTGAGTCCAATAGATGTTTATAATATACCATCTATTACCATCATTAAGCAATTGAATGCTATTAATTCCTCTCATGAATGGATCCGTATCCGATTCACTTCTGTAAGATTCATAGGTACTGAAGACCTGAGTGATGTTTCCAAAAGTGTCGACAGTTCTGGATATTTCTTTTTCAAAAAAACCATTTTCAACCAGCCATTTACCAGAACTACTTATATATTGATCTGGGCTAATAAATCGAGCGCCAATTTTGCCTTCTTTGTTTTTTCCTGAAGGAATTAACTTCGCATCTGGATGAAATAAATATTTAAAAAGCTCCCAATTGCGTGCTTCTCCTTTTTCACCAGAAATAACGCCATAAAGCGTTTCCAGAGTATTGTCTAGAGACTCAACTTTACTACTGTAATCCTTACTGGCTTCTTGTGCATTAATAGAGGTGCTTAATACTAAAAAGCATATCAGGGTCGTTAGTTTTTTTGTCATGTTTTTGAATTTAATTAATAGCTAGATACCATAATTATTATGGATAAACTTAAATAGATTATTCATCTAAAAAAAATATTCAAGTCCGAAAGTAAGAAATGTGAAGCTGCTGGTCCGTTAAAAGCACCTTAATTCGTATCAATTAAGCTATTAAAAACTCAATCCAAAAATAATAGCATCTCCCTTAAAACCATTTTGGTATGAGCGTACATAGTCAAGTCTTAGAAACCGAAATTTACCCCAGCCAATATTATCAATACCTATAGTGTATTCCTGATAAGGATTGTTATTACTGGTAGATAAGTTGTGAGCCCCAATAATAAGGTTATAGTTGAGCTTATTTACTAATGGAATTTTCCCTAAAATGTAACCTTTAAAGTTGTGCTCGGTATGAAATTCTAGGTATGATTTGTTTGTGCTCAACTCATAATAGGGTAAATTATTAAAAACACTTAAGTTATTACCACGGCTTATTGGTGTTTGGTTACCATTAAAATGTTGGTAGTCTATAAATGAGATATCATCGGCATTAAAATAGGCTCCTGCTTTTAAATTGTATTGAAAATAGCCTTTGTTTCCCACATTAAATCCCTGTGTTAATCTCATTTTAATTTTGTCGAAATTATAATCGGCATTTGTGGAAGCAAATCCTTTCTCATAACCAATTAGTAAGGTTGGGTATTTTCCGTTTGAAATATTAAATTTACTATCAGGATAACTTAAATATTCTTGTCCAAAATTAATAGCCGTAAAAACATTCAGCTTCATAATATTGTGAGGGTTAAAAGGGGCAATACCGAAGGCAGTTTCGTCTAGTGGGTTATTACTCGAATAAAAATCCGATTTGTCATTATAAAAGGTTTGATTGGTAGTATTGTATAAGGGTTTCCGTTTTTCATAGCTAAATATAGAATAGAAATGAAGCCCATTAAACAATTCTTGCGAATAGGACAATTGGGAGAAACTCTTTTCGTATAGCTTCATATAGTTGTCTTCAAAAAACAAAGTACTTATCGAGTTGACTAATTTTGAGATTGGCTGGCTGCTGTTAAATTGCTGAGTTGTAATACCTCCCGAAAGCGTTAAAAAGGGTCTATTAATATTGTTGAATTTATACGTTAATGAGCCCGTAACTCGTAATCGTTTATCGTCTAATCCATAATTAAAATTTGCGTTTGCTCTAAAGTACCGTTTAAAGTCGTCGTAATTTTTTCTGAAATAAAAACCAATATTACTATTCCATCCCTGAACAGTATTAAAATTAATTGAAGATAAAGGAGAATTGTAGCCCAGATTATAATGCTCGTATGAGTTGGAGTAGTTATACCCTGACACAATATCCATAACTTTAAATTTGTTTGAAACGGCATCAATTGAGTCTAAATATGTTTTTGACTTTCTAATTATTTGTATACTTTCTTTAGTACTATAGTCGTTAGATTCTTCCAGTGTTAATGGTACAGGGCGAAGCGTATTCCAATAGATAGAGTCTTTTTTGTTTGCAGCAATTCCAAATGATAAAACTTCTCTTGTGAATGTTTTTGTTGTAAAATTTGGAATGAAATTATAATTACTATACACTGCTGTGAATCGTCCGTCTCCTTTGATCCCAAAAATACCATACTGAAAATCTATACTTTGAGATATAAGCGTCCAGAAATTATTTGTTTCTGAAAAAGAAAATGTTTGCTTTAGGGTAATTATATCGGCTGCTGGAATTTGAGCCTGTTGTCCTGTTATGTCCAGTTCTAAAGCGTAAATAGACCATTGATCTTCCACTATATAAATGGTTCCTGAGAAAATACGATCGGTTTTTCTTTTGGGAATCACTTTGATTTTGTTAATGAGATGACCTTTGTCATCATAAAAAACACCTTCCAAATTAAAACGGTAATAATTAAAGGCATAATCGGCTATTGGAGAAACGATCTGATTACCTAATTCAACAGTATTGTTGTAAAAATTATAATCTACATCACTTGCTGAATTGAAACTAAAACCGTTATCGTCACCACTAACTTTAGAGGCTATAATTTTTTCTTTGAGTTTATCAGGGCGCTGAAATTCAATTTTAGAAATAGTTTCAGATAAGTAGATAATTCCACTTCTTGTTGAGTCTAATCCGCCACCTAAATCGCCAAGTTCTTGTCCTAGAATTTTTTCGGGAGCATTTTTAATTCGTATTAATCCTCGTGAATAGAAGTCGGCCTTAAATTCATTTATTTTTTCTAAGTATTGTTTTCTAGTCGCAATAGCACTTCTAATAATCCGATCAGCAGGATTTTCATTAGAGTTTATAATAACTTCATCTAAAGAGACACTTTCTTCTTCCAGGACAATGTTTAATGTATAAGGAAGTTTAGGGTTCGTTATTACTTTTTTGAAAGTTTTATAGCCAAGGTGTTTAAAAACTAAGGTATAGCTTGATTTTTCAGTATATGCTAACTCGTAATCTCCATCATCATTACTTGTAGTTCCAATATATGTGTTCTCAATATAAATATTAACAAATGCTAAAGGGGTATTATTACTGTCCTTTACCTTACCTATAATTTGTGAATAACCATTAATAGTGTACAATAAAATAAATAGGAAAAGTAGTTTTAATTTCATGAAAAGCGGGTTCGTGGTTAATTAAAATTTCGGGAATTTCACTCAAAATTTTAATCAAACTTATGTAATAAAACGATTACAATGTGTTAGAGCAATCTTAAACTTATTAGAAATTTTTCTTAATTCTATCTAAATCTCTCTTATTATCTTTGTCTTTTATGGACTCTCGTTTGTCGTAAAGTTTTTTACCTCGAGCTAAAGCAATGTTTAATTTTGCATAACCATTATCATTAATATATAAACGCAAAGGAACTATGGTTAATCCTGTGTTTTTAACTTCTTTTTCAAGTTTGCGTAACTCACGTTTGTTAAGTAGCAGCTTACGTTCGGCATTTGGTCTATGATTAATATAATTACCATAGGCATATTCTTCAATTGACATATTCACAACAAATAGCTCACCTTGCTCATTAAATTCGCAAAAGCTTTCGGTTATGGACGCTTTACTTAACCGTATAGATTTTATCTCAGTTCCGGTTAGTACAATACCAGCAGTTAACTTATCGAGTAATTCAAACTCAAAGCGCGCTTTTTTGTTTTGTATGTTTATGTTTTTTTGCATGGAGGCCAAAGGTAATAATTTATGATTATTTTTTGATACCCATGTTATGTAATACTTAGTTTTGCGACAGAAAGTTTAAAATAAAATAAAATGAACAGATATTTCCCCGTATTAATAAGCTTAGTTATGTTAAGTTTTAGCTGTAAGAACCAAGAAACGGTTTTGGATGCAAAGTCAGTTGTGAACAAAGCAATTGAAGTTGCTGGAGGTGACAAGTTTAAAGTGTCTACTATTTCTTTCGACTTTAGAGATAAGCATTATGTTGGGGTTAGAAATAATGGTATTTTTCAATACGAACGTCATTTTAAAGATTCTTTAACGTTAATAAAAGATGTGTTGTCTAATGATGGATTCCAGAGATATAAGGATGAAATTGCTTTTGCCGTGGCAGATTCAATGGCGCCTAGATATTCTAGATCAGTGAATTCAGTACATTATTTTTCGGTATTACCTTTTGGATTAAATGATGTAGCTGTAAATAAAACCTATTTGAACGAGGTTATGATTAAAGGAAAAGACTACTACAAAATTAAGGTAGATTTTAACCAAGAAGGTGGAGGTGATGATTTTGAAGATGTTTTTGTATACTGGATTTCTAAATCTGATTTTAAAGTAGAATATATTGCTTATTCATATATGGACAATGAAGTTGACCTTGGTTTGCGATTTAGAGAGGCTTTTAACGAACGATATATTAATGGGATACGCTTTGTAGACTATAATAACTATATGCCTGAAAAAGGGGTAAAAGATTTACTGGGATTAGATCTCCTTTTTGAAGCAAATAAATTGAAATTGCTTTCCAAAATTGAAAACGAAAATGTGAAAGTAAACTAATGCATTAGTCAACCACTAAAACAGTGTCCGATTTCTCACCACTGGCTGCAATAGTAACAATATAAAGATTGGCATTATTACTGTCGTCAATATTAGCATGTTTTTTCACGCCTAAAACGGCATTTACAAACATTGGAGTTGTATTACTATGGCCAACAACTAAAACCGTTTTTCCCTTTGTGTTAGCGATAAATGCTTCAGAATTTAATTGTCTGGGATCATAAATAGTAATGTCCAATCCGTTTCTTTCTGCGGTAGGCTGTGCCGTTTCTTTAGTACGGTTATAATCTGTAGAATATACGGCATCAAATTTTACATGTTCTAAAACAAAACTCCATTTTGCAGCTCTTAAATTCCCTTTTTGTAATAAATGTGGGTTTCTGTCATTTGCATCACTTCTGTTTTTTTCTGCATGACGAATAAAATAATAAGTCGTTGTTTCCGATGCACTTTCATCTTGTGAAAATGTTGGTAAAGCAAATAGAAATGTAAAAATAAGTATAATTAGATGTCTCATGTAAATAACATTTTGTTAGTCAATTCAAAGATAGAATAGTTTGTGTTTTAACAAATGAAATAAGTGTTAAAATCAATTGAATAATATTATTGAGAGGATAAACAATTTTTTAATACATTTATTTATTCGTGAATTTGAAATAAAAAAAATCGTATTGCACTTAAAATAAACCCGCTAGAGTAACGTCATGGATGATAAAAAGGCACAGGCTTTCATAAAATATATTAATAAGTATGTCTCGCTTACACTAGCAGAAGAGACTCTTTTACTTACTAAAGTATCCTATAGAAAGTATTTAAAAGGACAGTATGTTGTTCAACAAGGTGATGTATGTAAAAATAGTGGCTTTGTAATATCTGGGTGTACAAGAACATTTTTCGTTAATGACGAAGGCGAGGAACATATTGTCATGTTTTCAATTGAGAATTGGTGGGCGTCAGAAATTGGTAGTTTTGTAACACAATTACCATCCGATTATAATGTACAATGTATAGAAAATACAGAGCTCATTCAATTGTCCTATACAGAGCAAGAGGAATTATTTAAGGCCATTCCGAAATTAGAACGCTTTTTTAGATTAATTTTAGAAAAAGCATTTGTGGCTTCTCAAAAACGAATTGTAAAAAGCTTTAGTTTAAATGCTAAGGAGCAATATCTGCAATTCAAAAATCAATACCCTGAAGTAGAACTACGTATTCCCCAATATATGGTTGCTTCTTATTTAGGAATCTCTAAAGAGTTTTTAAGTAAAATTAAAAACCAACTCATTATAGAAGAATAAATGTTAATCTAGTTTAATATTATTTTGTAATCTACTTCATTTTATTTTCACTTATAGATAGATATATTTGTGTTTCACGAGCATTTATAATTTTGGTATGGTAGATTTAATTATAAAAAAAAGGAGAGGATTTGAATTAAACAAGGAAGAATACGCCTTGATTATTGACGGATTTATTTCAGGAAAAATTCCAGATTACCAAGTTTCTTCATTTTTAATGGCGGTTTGTCTTAATGGGATGACCAGTGAGGAAACTGCTATTCTTACTGATATTATGATGCATTCAGGAGAGACCATCGACCTTTCTGAAATTGAAGGTATAAAAGTTGACAAACATAGTACTGGAGGCGTTGGCGATAAAACAACATTAATTCTTGCTCCATTAGTTGCGGCAGCTGGAGTTCCAGTAGCTAAAATGTCTGGAAGAGGGTTAGGGCATACAGGAGGGACTATTGATAAGATGGAATCTATAAAAGGTTTGTCTGTAGAAATGACTCGGGCAGCGTTTATTGAAAATATAAAAAAGCACAATATTGCAGTTTGTGGTCAGAATGCAAATCTAGTTCCGGCCGACAAAAAATTATATGCACTTAGAGATGTTACAGGAACGGTAGATAATATTTCACTAATATCTTCTAGCATCATGAGTAAAAAATTGGCCTGTGGCGCAGATGCTATTGTAATTGATATTAAAGTAGGTCACGGTGCATTTATGAAAACAATTGAAGATGCAGAGGCGTTAGCCGAAATGATGATTAGTATTGGATCAAAAATGGACAAAAAGGTTACCGCTGTAATCACATCTATGAATGAACCTCTTGGATATACCGTTGGAAATGCATTAGAAGTAAAAGAAGCTATAGAGACATTACAAGGAAATGGACCAAACGATTTAACTGAGCTTTGCCTTGAATTAGGAAGTCAGATGTTGGTACTTGGTGAGCTTGCTAAAAGTCAAGACCAAGGCATTGAAATACTGAAGGAGTTGATAGCATCTGGAAAAGCCTATGAAAAGTTTAAAGATCTAGTTGTCGCACAAGGTGGAAACTTAGGCGTTATTGAACATCCAGATTTACTACCAAGAAGCCAATACTCGTATGCGTATAGAAGTAACACTGAAGGCTATATAAGTGATTTAAATGCATTAGATATTGGAGTAGCATCAGTAAAATTAGGTGCTGGAAGGGAAACGAAAACCAGTCATATTGATCATGGGGCAGGAATTATATTGAAAAAGAAAATTGGCGACCACATAGAGAAAGATGAAGTTTTGGCGATATTATATTCTAATAGTGAAGCTAATTTTGAAAAAGCTAAAGCACTTATGGGTTCAGCATATAAAATAAGTGAAGAAAAACCAGCTCTGAAGCCATTAATACTTAAAACAATACAATAAATACGGGGAGATTTATTATTTTTAATCTTACCAAAATAATTATTGCCCTGAAAGAACAATAGAAAAGTGAAGGTGAAACAAATGAAGACAAAAAATAAAATTGTATCAAATCATGATCGAAATAATGGAATTCCATTTGATGCAGATCTTTTTAAAGATATAAGCATAAACAGAAGCGCAGTAGAGCGTAGAGCTGCTACGTTAGCAGGCAGACGGTCTGTAAAGAAAGAATGGCAGGCAGCTTGGTTGTTAAAGGCATTGACTTGTATTGATTTAACTACTCTCTCAGGAGATGATACTCAAAGCAATGTTTTGAGGCTTTCTGCGAAAGCAAAATCACCAGTAAGATTAGATATATTAGAAGCGATGGGAATGCAAGAAGCACAAATACAAGTTGGTGCAGTTTGTGTATATCATAATTTTATTAAAGATGCAGTTAAAGGATTGGAAGGGAGTTCAATTCCAGTTGCGGCGGTTTCAACAGGATTCCCTGCAGGTAATATTCCACTTCAAGAAAAAATCAAACAAATAGAATTATCTGTTGCCGCAGGAGCAAAAGAGATCGATATCGTAGTGAGCAGGAATTTAGTTTTAAACTCCGATTGGAAAGGCCTTTATGATGAGGTTGCCGCTTGTAGAAAAGCTTGTGGTGATGCTCATATGAAAACGATTTTAGCAACAGGTGAAATCCCGACTTATACCAAAGTAGCAAAAGCAAGCTGGGTAAGTATGATGGCCGGCTCAGATTTTATTAAAACAAGTACAGGTAAAGAACCGGTAAATGCTACGATACCTGTTAGTTTAGTTATGATTAGAGCGATTCGCGGATACCATGAATTGACTGGGTATAAAGTTGGATTTAAACCGGCAGGCGGAATTGGCAAAGCCAAACAAGCTGTAAATTGGCTTGTGCTTATTAAAGAAGAATTAGGAAATGACTGGTTAAGCCCAGATCTTTTTAGATTTGGCGCCAGTAGTCTTTTAGGTGATATTGAAAGGCAACTAGAGCACTTTGTAACAGGAAGATATTCAGCATCATTTAGACATCCAATGGGATAATATAATATTAAGACACATGAAAATTAAAGAGATATACGAAACTATGAATTATGGTCCAGCTCCCGAAGATGCAAGTGAGGCAATTCAATTCCTGAATGATCATAAAAAAACGTTTAATTTATTTATTAATGGTGAATGGGTAGCACCTGCTTCCGGAACTTATTTCGATAGTGTTAATCCATCTACAAAAGAAAAATTGGCGAAAATTTCTGAAGCCAATGCTGCAGATGTAAATGATGCAGTAGCGGCGGCTAATAAAGCTTTGCCAGAGTGGATTTCCATTGGTGCACATCAAAGAGCAAGATATTTATATGCATTAGCAAGACAAATTCAAAAACATTCACGCCTTTTTGCAGTTTTGGAATCATTAGATAATGGTAAGCCAATTCGAGAAACTAGAGATGTTGATATTCCAATAGTAGCACGACATTTTTATCACCATGCAGGATGGGCTCAATTGAGAGATACAGAACTAAAAGACTATAAGGAAGTTGGCGTTATTGGCCAAATTATTCCATGGAACTTTCCTTTAATGATGTTATCATGGAAAATTGCTCCGGCACTAGCTATGGGTAATACAGTTATTTTAAAGCCAGCTGAGTTTACCTCATTAACAGCTTTGCTTTTTGCTGAAATTTGTCAACAAATTGGCTTGCCTAAGGGGGTTGTTAATATTGTAACTGGTCATGGGAAAACAGGTGCGGCTTTAGTGGATCATAAAGATGTTAATAAAATTGCTTTTACTGGCTCAACAGAGGTTGGTAAAACTATACGAAGAGCGACGGCTGGATCAGGAAAAAAACTCTCTTTGGAACTAGGTGGAAAATCGCCATTTATTGTTTTTGAGGATGCCGATTTGGATAGTGTGGTAGAAGGAGTAGTAGATGCAATTTGGTTCAATCAAGGACAGGTGTGCTGTGCGGGATCAAGACTATTGGTACAGGAAAGTATTGCCGAGAAGTTATATGATAAGATAAGAGCCAGAATGGAGACACTTAGAATTGGTAATGCCTTAGATAAGAGTATAGATATTGGCGCCATTGTAGCTCCTGTTCAACTTAAAGTGATTGAAGATTTGGTACAACTTGGGGTGGATGAAGGCAGTACACTGTGGCAGCCATCTTGGACATGTCCTAAAGAAGGAAACTTTTATCCTCCAACGCTATTTACTGATGTTGCACCGTCTTCAACAATTGCTCAGGAAGAAATTTTTGGACCAGTTTTAGTGGGCATGAGTTTTAGAACTCATAAAGAAGCTGTGAAGTTAGCTAATAATACACGATACGGTTTGGCTTGTAGTATTTGGACAGAAAACATAAATCTGGCTCTTGATATTGCACCGCAAATTAAGGCAGGAACGGCATGGATTAATTGCACAAATGTATTTGATGCTGCTGCTGGTTTTGGTGGCTATCGCGAATCTGGATTTGGTAGAGAAGGAGGGAAAGAAGGCCTGATGGAATACCTAAAACCAAGAATAAATGAAACGTTTACTGATCAACCAATTATAAAACCAGCTCAAAAATTAGTAGGATCCGTGACTAATACTGCAACATCAGTAGGTATTGATAGAACCACTAAAATGTATATTGGAGGCAAACAATCACGACCAGATGGTGGTTATAGTACGGTCATAGAAAGTACTCATGGAGCATATGTGGGAGAGGTTTCCAAAGGCAATAGAAAAGACATTAGAAATGCCGTAGAAGCTGCACATGCTAATAAAAATTGGGCAAATAAAACAGGGCATGCGAGAGCACAAGTATTGTATTATATGGCGGAAAATCTTGCTATAAGAAGAACAGAATTTGCCGATAGAATTGTACAAATGACTAATCAAAACATTTCTGATGCATTACAAGAAGTAGATTTATCTATTGAAAGAATTTATACTTATGCAGCATTAGCCGATAAATATGACGGTAAAGTTCACCATACTATTCATCGTAATGTAACATTAGCAATGCCGGAAGCCATGGGCGTCATGGGAGTTGTTTGTCCAGATGAATTCCCATTATTGGGCTTTATCTCAACAGTTATCCCAGCAATTACAATGGGAAATAATGTAGTTGCAATTCCTTCAGAAAAAGCACCATTCTCAGCAACTGATTTTTATCAAATTTTAGAAACTTCCGATGTGCCTGCAGGAACAATAAATATAGTTACTGGGGCTAAAGATGAATTAGCTCAAGTATTAGCAAAGCATGATGATGTAGATGCACTTTGGTATTTTGGGAATAAGGAAAGCTGTAAAAATGTGGAACTATTATCAGCCGATAACATGAAATGTACTTGGGTTAACTACGGCAAGTATAGAAATTGGCTGGATAAATCTCAAGGCGAAGGTAATGTGTTTTTAAAACATGCAAGTCAGATTAAAAACATTTGGATTCCATATGGAGCATAGTCCTAATAAAATAGTTACCTAGAAATTAATAATAACTAAATAATAAAATTATGAATAGTATCCATTTAGAAGCTAAACCAGGTGACATCGCGGAAACTGTGTTACTTCCGGGAGATCCTTTAAGAGCAAAACATGTTGCAGAAACCTTATTAGATGATGCTGTTTGTTATAATAGAGTTAGAGGGATGTTGGGCTTCACAGGATATTATCAAGGACATAGAGTCTCTATTCAAGGGACTGGGATGGGCATGGGAAGTACTTCTATTTATGTGAACGAATTAATCAATACATATAAAGTTAAGAATTTAATTAGGGTAGGGACCTGTGGTACCATTCAAGAGCATATAAATTTGGGGCAGGTTTTATTAGCCATGAGTGCTTCTGGAGATTCAGATGCTAATAGACTTTATTTTAAAGGAATGCATTATGCTGCCACTGCCGATTTCGATTTGTTAATGAAAGCTTATGAGGTGGCGAATCAACTAAATATAAAAACATATCAAGGCCCAATTTTTAGCACAAATACCTTTTATGACAACGTACCAAATAGATGGGATATCTGGAAAAAACATGGTATTCTTGGCGTAGAAATGGAAACTCAAATTCTCTTTACCTTGGCTAAAAGATTTGGTGTTAAAGCCCTTTCTATTCTAACAGTAAGCGATAATATTATTACAGGAGAAGCTTCTAGTATACAGGATAGGGAACAATCATATACTGATATGATGAAGATTGCACTTGGGTTGGCTTAATTAATATGATGCCTATTTTTCTCTGAATAATCATTTGTTTACTTCCGGAAGATTCCATCTCATATTAATTATAAGATTGAATCCTATTCCACTATTCACATTATTTAATAAAAGTGGACTAATTTAGAGAATTTGGATGTTTCATTTTCCTTGTATTTATCTTTTTATTAAACCACATTAAAAATTGTTCAATCTATGATTTAAGTCAGGTTTTATGCAGTAATTGACGGTTAAATTTGTTGAAAATTATAACTAAAAAAATTATGAAAAAAACAATTTTCACTGCATTAATAGCATGTTTATGTGTGTTTACTAGTGCAAACGCTCAAGAGTCAACAACTGATAATTCAAACGTTAAAAAATGGCAAGCACGTTTTAGAGTAATAAGTGTTGTCCCAAACGAATCGGCTTCCATTGAAACTATTGGGGGTGATGTAGAAATCAAAACTGCTTTTGTTCCTGAATTAGATTTTACGTACTTTTTTAATAAAAATTGGGCTGCAGAATTAATATTAGCGACTACTAATCATGACGTAAAAGCTGTTTCTACTGCAGCTGGTGATATTGCATTGGGCGACGTATGGTTATTACCTCCAACATTAACACTTCAGTATCATTTTAATATGGAAACAGTTCGTCCTTATGTAGGTGCCGGTTTAAACTATACGATATTCTACGGTGTAGATGAAGGTCCTGTTGCTGATGCCGTTGATTATGATAATAGTGTTGGATTTGCATTTCAAGGTGGATTCGATTATGATTTAAATGACACATGGTTTTTAAATCTAGATGCGAAATATGTTTTACTGAGTACTGATGCAACGATTAATGCCACTTCTGCTTTAGGAGCAACTGTTGGTGCAGACGTTGATATAAATCCTTTAATAATTGGATTTGGTATTGGTATGAAATTTTAAACGTTCAAGTTAAAATTAAAAAGGCTGTTCAAAAAAGTGAAGTTCAAAGTTATATCGAGTTTTACTTTTTTGAACAGTTTTTTTTGTTTGGGATTATGCTGTTACTTTCTGTGGTTTTAAAGAAGCTATACGATCTTCAAATGTTGAAATACCAATTGGATATTTTACACTTTCAAACAAATCCATAAAATAATCTGAGTGCATTTCTGATCTAAGTTTTACGAGATTAAAATGTACAAGAGTACTCCACATTACAGCTTTAAGCTCTGTTTTGTCTTTATTCCACATTCGCATTTCAACTTTGATAGTGCTATTCGTGTATCCTAAAAGTTGTGAATCAATAATCACATCTTCCATCAAAAATGCCGGACGCAAATATGCGATTTGATTACTGCCTACAACCCAGCTTTTACCTTCCGTTTTGCCAAGTTTATAAATATCAATGTCGTAATAGGCTATAAGTTGATCTTCTCTGGCATTGATTAAATAGTTTATATAGGCTGCATTATTTAAATGATTAAAGGGGTCGCAATCCTGAAACCTTATTTTTGCTTTGCTTTCTAAGATTTTTTCTAATTTATTCATTCTGTTTAGTGTTTATATACCAATTGGTATTATATTGTTTAAAAAAATATTATCGTTTGATTTCGTTGTGTATCATCTGATCAATTTGATTCATGGTATCTTTTAAATAAAATTCATCATCCATCGTGTAGGTCATAAAAATTGCACCTTGAATCATCGTATCTAGCCGCTTGGCATATTGCATGGCATTAATTTCTGAAGAGATTTCTCCAGCCGCAATACCATTTTCAATTATCGTTGCCAGTTGCTTCTGAATTTTTTGAATAACTTCTTTCACTTTCTGTAATAGCAATATGCTTTGATTATTTGCATCTACGCCAACGTTAATTACTGGGCATCCACCCAGTTGTTTGCTGTAGTCATAATAATTCCGATAAAAGTCAGTGATTAAAAACAATTTTTGAATTGGAGAATTGCTCAATTCTAAATGAGTAGAAATTCTCCCTAGGAGTGTTTTTATTGTAAACTTAAAAGCGGCAATAGAGAGTTCTTCTTTGTTTTTAAAATTCCCATAGATTGCCCCTTTAGTAAGGCCTGTAGCCTTAGTAATATCGCTCATGCTTGTAGCTGCATAACCATTCTTATTGAAAATTGGTGCTACGATTTCTAAAATATATTGCGAAGTTAAAACTGCTTTTGTAGTCATAAGTTGCAGCAAATATATATAAAATATACCAAAAGGTATATTTTATATATAATTTTTTTAATCTAGAAGTTCATAAAAACGGAAAAGCAGCATTCATCTTAAATAAGAATCATACTGCTTTTCAACTAACCAACCATTTATAAGACTGTTTAAAAATAAGATTGTTACAAATCTTTTATCAATTCACTCTGATTTCGAAATACGAGTTTATCATCAAAAGCGTCTAAAAGTATGATGCTGTCTGTTGCTATCCTACCTGCAAGAATTTCTTTGCTTAAATTATTTAACACTTCTTTTTGAATAACTCTTTTTACTGGACGTGCACCATATTCGGGATTATATCCTTTTTCTGCTAAATATAAGATGGATTCTTGTGTGGCATCAAAAATGATTCCTTGCGTTGAAATCATTTTAGAGAGCATTTTGATCTGCAGAGTTACAATATCAACTATATTTTCTTTGCTTAAAGGAGTAAACATAATCGTATCATCAATTCTATTTAGAAACTCTGGGCGTACACTTTGCTTTAGTAGTCCTATTACATCTCGTTTTGCAGATTCAATTGCTGAATCCAGATCTTTTGTGGTCTCAAAACGTTCTTGAATCATTTCACTTCCCAAATTTGAAGTCATTATAATAATAGTGTTCTTGAAATCGGCAATGCGTCCTTTGTTATCAGTTAAACGTCCCTCGTCTAGTACTTGTAGTAGTATATTAAAGGTGTCTGGATGCGCTTTTTCAATTTCATCAAGTAATACTACCGAATAAGGTTTACGTCGTACAGCTTCAGTTAATTGACCGCCTTCGTCATAACCTACATACCCTGGAGGAGCACCTATTAACCGACTCACTGCATGGCGTTCTTGATATTCACTCATGTCGAGTCTGGTCATTGCATTTTCGTCGTCAAAAAGATATTCAGCTAATGCTTTAGCAAGTTCAGTTTTACCTACCCCCGTTGTTCCTAAAAACAAAAACGATCCGATAGGCTTCTGGGGGTTTTGCAATCCCGCTTGACTCCGTCTAACGGCGTCACTTACAGCTACAATTGCTTCTTCCTGACCTACTACTCGTTTATGTAGTTCTTCTTCAAGCTTTAATAATTTTTCACGTTCACTCTGAATCATTTTTGTAACTGGAATTCCTGTCCATTTTGCAACCACTTCAGCAATATCTTCATAAGTGACTTCTTCTTTAATAAGTGCTGTATCTTGCTGCTCATTTAATTGAATTTGAAATATTTCTAATTCATTTTGTGCCTCTTTAATTTTGCCATAACGCAATTCTGCTACTTTACCATAATCACCATCACGTTCTGCTCGTTCTGCTTCTAATTTGTAATTTTCAATGGACTGTTTTATATTTTGAATGTTATCAACAACTGCTTTTTCTGATTTCCATTTTGCATTAATGGTGTTGCGTTCGTCTTTTATATTGGCTAATTCTAAACCTAATGATTTTAATTTTTGCTCATCTTTCTCTCTTTTAATAGCTTCTATTTCAATTTCTAATTGCATTACCTTCCTGTCCAGAACATCTAATTCTTCTGGTTTGGAGTTGATTTCCATACGTAATTTTGCCGCGGCTTCATCCATTAAATCAATAGCTTTATCAGGAAGAAAGCGATTTGTGATATAACGTTGTGAAAGTTCTACAGCTCCAATAATGGCATTATCTTTAATTCTAACCTTGTGATGTGTTTCATACTTTTCTTTGATTCCGCGAAGTATAGAAATTGCACTTTCATTATCGGGCTCATTAACCATTACTTTTTGGAATCGTCGTTCTAACGCTTTGTCTTTTTCAAAATATTTTTGATACTCATCGAGTGTTGTCGCTCCAACAGCTCTGAGCTCTCCACGCGCTAATGCTGGCTTTAAAATATTGGCGGCATCCATAGCTCCCTGACCACCACCAGCCCCCACAAGGGTGTGGATTTCATCAATGAAAAGCACGATGTCACCATCGCTAGTAGTGACTTCTTTTATGACCGCTTTTAAACGTTCTTCGAACTCTCCTTTAAATTTGGCTCCTGCAATTAAGGCTCCCATATCTAAAGCAAATATTTGTTTGTTTTTTAAGTTTTCAGGGATATCTCCATCAATTATCCGGTGTGCTAAGCCTTCAGCAATTGCTGTTTTACCTGTTCCGGGTTCTCCAACAAGTATGGGATTATTCTTAGTTCTTCTAGATAGTATTTGAAGGATACGCCGTATTTCTTCATCACGGCCAATTACAGGATCAAGTTTGCCGTCCTTAGCCATTTGATTTAAGTTTCTAGCATATTTGTTTAATGAGTTATAAGTGTTTTCCTGACTTTGAGAAGTAACATGCTCTCCTTTGCGTAAGTCTTCTATTGCTAATTTTAAGTTTTTTTCAGTGAGACCTTGATCTTTTAATATTTGTGAAATCTTACTTTTGGATTTAGAAATGGCGAGGATAAGGTGTTCAATTGAAACAAATTCGTCTTTCATTTTCTTTGCAATGATCGTTGCTTCGTTCATTGTTTTACCGGCTTCGCGAGAAAGTATAATATCCCCTCCTGAAACTTTAGGAAAATTTTCTATGGCTGCATCTAAAATTTGTTGCAGTATAGCGACATTAATATTGAGCTTTTTTAGAAGAAATGGGAGGACATTCTTGTCAACTTCAAATATGGACTTGAATAGATGTTCGTTTTCTATTTGTTGATGCCCAAGGCTTTGTGCTATTATTTGAGCTTGTTGTAGAGATTCTTGCGATTTTATGGTGAAATTATTGAAATTCATAACGTATATTTTCTTTTCTTGCTAAGCTTAAGTCAAATACCTTACCAGATCATTTTTGAAGACATTTTGTCTGGTTAAGTCAATAAACACGTGACTTTTTGTCACGCTGTAAGGAATAGAAAATGATACGACTATTAAAAAATTGAAATGAAATTCTCAACAGTATGAGGATGAAAAGACACAACAAAAAATGGGATTATTTAAAAATATATTTAAGGCATCAGAACCAAAGGAAGAAAAGATTTTACCTTGGATTCCGTTGAGTACAACCGCACAACTAAGTTATATAAGTGAAAAGTCTAAAAGTAAAACACAAATTGTGTTTAAGCATTCGACGCGTTGCGGAATTAGTAGTATGGTAATGAAGCAGTTTGTGTCGGCTTATACATTGAGTGATAAAGATGCAGATTTGTATTATTTGGATCTATTGAATCATAGAGATGTCTCCAGTGAAATTGGTTATAAGTTTCAAGTATTTCATGAATCTCCTCAAATTTTAATTATTAAAAAAGGGGAAGTCGTTACTCACGCGTCTCATGGAGGGATAAACGCTATTGAACTACAGAAGTACATATAAAAAATAAACTGTCTGAAAAGTAATGAACCTCAAGATGACATGAGATTTTACTTTTCAGACAGCAATATTATCTTCTAATCGTATACTTATTTATAATACGTTTAAGTTTTTGTTTTAAATCTTCCCCCGTATCATAAACCATTTGTTCATTACTTGGAAATGCGATGCGTCTGTGTTTAATTAGTCGTCTATCTTTATTTGTAAGTGCTCTTTTATCTCCCCGTGATCTAGCGTAAATATTTTCAAACACAAACTCGCTATCAATTGTAAAAGTATCTAATAGTTCATTAGTATTCAGGTTAGAATACACAACGTCAGCTATAACCTGAGTTGATTTGGTTTGCCTGAATTCATATAATTTACAATTCGCTCTAATTATTCTATCAATTTTAATATCGTTTCCTAAACTGTCTTTGACGACATTTCCATTGGTATCAAGTTCATATTCCCAGCCATCAACAACGTCTGCTTCTCTCACAAATTCACGTTCATGAACTCTTTCAGGAGAGATGTTTATACGCTTTAATTGTAATTGCATCGTATAGTCGTAACCAGATATTTTGTCATCAACGGCGTGATACACAGTCCAGAAATTGTTTAGGCCATAAGTGTCAAAATTTAATAAATCATCTTCCAGACGTTGAGGAATGACCTGTTCTGTTTGGTTTTCTATACTTACCAATATAAAATCTGTCCCTTTTTGATGTGCTTCTACCATGAGCTCTCTTACATCTTCAAAATTTGGATTAATTCGCTCAATATATTCAAATAAACGGTAGGCTTCTTTAGCATTAAATTTATCGTTTGTATCCAATAAATCTAATCCTTTATCGGCTAAGAAATCAGAAACCTTATATCGATAGTCAACGATTGCTTCAGTATAGTCACTGAATGTAAATGGAATATTTCTGCCTTCAATATTTAATGGCATCAATGGTTTTATAGCTTCCTGACGTGCATCTAAGTTTGCATAGATTTCATAAATAGTTTTATAATGCTCAGAATTCCCATCCGTTTTAAGTTTTTGTATCGTGTTTAAATCACGTTCAACAGCTTTGTGATAGGCGTTTTCAAGCATTAATATAAAATCACGCTTTCTTTTTTTGTTCTTATTTGTTTCGAGCTTTTTAAGAGCATTAGAAATTGCCTGGTCATAATTACCAGCATATAATGCTTTTTCAATTTGCTTTTTTCCACCACAAGACATTAAAATGGAAAAGCATAAACTTAAAAGTATTAATCGTTTCATAGGTTTGGTTTTAATGTTCTTGGTCTCATAAATTTCAATTATGATGCCAAATGAGAAAAAATAACCCCCAAAGTTTATTTTTGAGGGCTAAGATATTGAATATGAAAGTGATATTATTTTTTTTTCTTTGGATTAAATATAGGAAGGAGTTGTGATTTGACTTCTCCAAACCCAATTCGAGTTCCGTCTTTTTCAGAATAACCTCGCATAATTACTGTGTCGTAATCATTGATAAATTTGCGCTCAGTACCATCTTTCATTGGGATTGATTTTTCACCTTTCCAGGACAGTTCCAACATTGATCCATAAGAATCTTCAGTTGGGCCAGAAATTGTTCCACTACCCATCATGTCACCAGAATTTACAGGGCAACCATTGACAGTATGATGCGCGAGCTGTTGTGCCATATTCCAATACATATATTTAAAATTGGACTTACTTACAATAGTTTCCTTAGCATTTTTGGGTTGAATTGAAGCTTCTAATTTGATATCAAAACTCTTTTTGCCTTTAAATTGTAAATATTCTAAGGGCTGCGGATCTTGTTTTGGGGTGTCAACTCTAAACGGTTCTAAAGCATCAAGGGTTACAATCCAAGGAGAAATAGAGGAGGCAAAGTTTTTTCCTAAAAAGGGTCCTAATGGTACATATTCCCATTTTTGAATATCTCTAGCACTCCAATCGTTAAATAAAACCAATCCAAAGATATATTCTTCGGCTTCTTCAATAGGAATTGGTTCTCCTAAATCGTTCGCATCAGTAGTGATAAATGCCATTTCTAATTCAAAATCCACTAATTTTGAAGGACCAAACACAGGGCTTGTTGCACCGGCTGGGAGCGTTTGCCCTTGTGGTCTATGCACAGGAATTCCAGAAGGAATTATAGATGAGCTACGGCCGTGATATCCAACGGGAAGGTGAAGCCAGTTTGGCATTAGTGCATTTTCAACGCCTCTAAACATAATACCAACATTGGTAGCATGCTCTTTACTAGCATAAAAATCAGTGTAATCACCAATTTGTGCTGGCAATTGCATTTCAATTTCATCCAGACGAAAAAGTACCGTTTCTTTATTTTTTTTATTGTTCTTTAATGAAGTGTTATTGCTGTCAAATAACTCTGAAATTCTATTACGCACTAAACGCCAGGTTTTACGACCATCAGCAATAAAATCATTAAGTGTATCTTGAAGGAAAATGTCATCAGTTAATGGTATGCCATCAAAATACCCCAATTGATGCAGTGCACCCAAATCGATTGCGGTATCACCAATACGTGTTCCAATGGTAATTATATCATCTCTGGTTAAAAACACTCCGAATGGTATGTTTTGAATTGGGAAGTCTGAATTTTTATCAACGTGGAGCCACGAAGTTCTGTCTGGATTATTGGCTGATATAGACATATGTAAAATGTTGATTATTACTTTTATATTTTATGCATCAAACCTACATAATTTTTTAATATTAATACGAATTTCATAATTAAAATGTAAGTTCATTGTAATGACTTTAAAACTATTAAAAAATTTTAAGTAAAAATATGTTTTTTAGTGTTTTAAACTAATGTATTTGTTAATTTTGCCACTTAATTTAATGATAATAACATCTTATGGAACGCGACGAACAAATCTTTGAATTGATAGCAGCTGAAAAAGAACGTCAACTACACGGTCTTGAATTAATTGCTTCGGAAAACTTTGTGAGCAACCAGGTAATGGAAGCTGCAGGTTCAGTTTTAACCAATAAATATGCCGAAGGGTATCCTGGTAAACGTTATTATGGAGGCTGTGAAGTCGTAGATGAAGTTGAGAAACTTGCTATTGACAGAGCTAAAACATTATTTGGTGCTGTATACGTAAATGTACAGCCACATTCTGGTAGTCAGGCTAATACGGCTGTGTTTGCAGCATGTTTAAACCCTGGAGATAAAATTTTAGGATTTGATTTGTCTCACGGTGGACATCTAACTCACGGTTCTCCAGTGAATTTTTCTGGTAAACTATTCAATCCTGTGTTTTATGGTGTAAAAGAGGAAGATGGTTTAATTGATTATGATGCTATGGAGGCTATTGCTATAGCAGAGCAACCAAAGCTTATTATTGCTGGTGCTTCTGCTTATTCTCGTGATATGGATTTTAAACGCTTTAGAGCAATTGCAGATAGTGTTGGTGCTATTTTAATGGCAGATATATCACATCCTGCTGGATTAATTGCTAAAGGTATTTTAAACGATCCAATTCCTCATTGTCATATAGTAACAACAACAACTCATAAAACCTTAAGAGGTCCAAGAGGTGGAATTATAATGATGGGTGAAGATTTTGAAAATCCATTTGGAATTACATTTAAATCTGGAAAGTTACGAATGATGTCTTCTTTATTAGATTCAGCTGTATTCCCAGGGAATCAAGGTGGCCCATTAGAACATACCATTGCAGCTAAAGCCATTGCTTTTGGTGAAGCGCTTACAGATGAGTTTATGCAGTATATTTTACAGGTTAAAAAGAATGCAGATGCTATGGCAAAAGCGTTTGTGGCCAAAGGATATGATATAATTTCTAAAGGTACAGATAACCATATGATGTTAATTGACCTTAGAAACAAAAATCTTACTGGTAAGGAAGCTGATTTAGCCTTAGGGAAGGCCGATATTACTGTAAATAAAAACATGGTTCCTTTTGATGATAAATCACCTTTTGTGACTTCTGGAATTAGAATTGGAGTGGCGGCAGTTACAACTAGAGGATTGAAAGAGACCGAAATGACTTCAATTGTTGAGCTTGTAGATGAAGTGATTAGTAATCATGAGAATGAAATTGTATTAGAAGCTGTTAAAGATAAAGTCAATGAAATGATGGCTGGAAGACCATTGTTTGCATCAGAAATTGAAGCACTATAGTACTACATTATAGATTTATATAGTGTAAAAGCCTGCGTTAGCAGGCTTTTACTTTTAATAGTATTTAATCTTCCTCGAACACGATACTCTCATAAGCGCCCAAATCTGGAGTAGCACCTCTGGGTGTATTTAAAATATCAGATGATAAATTTCCGAATATAATCCCAAAGTTATCCGCAGCAGAATCAAGAGGAATATTTAGTTTATTGTTTTGAGCATCTAAAAATTCTGGATCAAGATTGAAAAGCACATTTTCGTACAGAGCGGTGTTGTTAAAATCGTATTGATCTCCAGCAATATTTAGTCCGGAAGGATCAAACTTAATCAGGCAATTGGTAAATTTAAAATTAAATTCGTCCGAAGCATCCTTATCCAAAATAAGTTCTGGATTATCACTGCCGTAAATTATGCAATTGGTAAAATTTGCTGCATCCAATGGGTTAGTAAAAGTATTGTTGTCTTGATCAACGATATAATTATTAAGTAATACCGACGGAAATTGTCTAAAACTATGTGTCCAATAGTTTACCATAGTGGAATGAACAAAATTGTATGAACCACCGTAAGTACCCGCAAAAGCTGATTGACCACAATTATTAATGACTACATTTTCACCGTATATATTGCTACCACGACCCAAGATCCCGAAATTACTGGAATTATAGATTTGACTATTTGTAATGCTCAATTTTGTATTGTCATCTTGGTTGCCATCACTTAAAACACCAACGATGCTATTTTTAATTGTAGCATGATTTATCGTGTTAGCTACACTGCCATCAAATAACCAAATGGCTTGCCATTGTCCTGGAACATTTTCAAAACTAGGTTCTAAGCGATCACCTTCAAAAATAACTTCACCTTCTAATAATTCTTGATCTGTACTAGGGAGTCCGTTAACTTCCAAAGTGCCTCCACTGGTAACTATAAGTCCAGAGTTGGCATGAAAATGTATACGTGCTCCTGCAGCAATGTTTAAGGTTTTTGAATTGTTAACTGCGGCATAGCCATAGATTACATAGGGCTTTTCATTTGAAAAAGTGAGTTCTTGGTCAGTCAAGAAACGACCTTGTATGTCGGTTTCATCCTCTATGCCATCACCGTCAATATCAAATTTAAGAGTTTCAATAATAGTTTGTCCAGTGGTATTATCAATAGAGCGCTGCGGGTATATAAAAATGGCATCTTTTACTAAAGATACCAGTTCAACTTTTTGTAGCTCTGCACCAGCGTCAAATTCAATGGCATCTGTGTATAAAAATTGAGTTTCAGAAGCTACTAAAGCTTCAATATCAATTGTGGTTTCAATAAAAATAAACATGCTGTCTTTTGCAAGTAGCTCGACATTTTCAAATGCTTTTCCAACCATGACGCCACTGCCTATCATCCCATCTACATTTAGTCTAAACATAGAATTTTCACCTTGTGCTAATCGCAATGTTGGAATGACAATATCTGTATTGCTTCTATTATAAACTTTTAAAGTGTAGGTACTCGAACCAATATTGGTAAACACAGTATCGAGATAAACGGTGTCTTTAGAAAATTCTAGAGTGCCATTGCCAGGAACAAACTCGAAGTCTTTGCGGCAGGAACTCCAAAACATTAAAATACAAACGCTAAGTATATAGTATAGGTTACGCTTCATTTAGTAAATGTATATTTTACAAGCTAAAAATATAACTTTTGAAAACAGGAATTAGTATTCAAATTGTATTATTTGCTGAATAAATTTAAAATGTTATCAGGAATTCTGGTTGGTCGATTATTCCGCTTATTTATTAAGCAAAAATTAATTTCAGATTTAACGAGCAATTTATCAGTGCTTATATTATAAATTTCAACAATTCGCATCGAAGTAACGCCTTCAGAAAACGAAACATAGGTTCTCAATTTTAAAACATCGTTTAAAAATGCAGCCCCTTTATACTGTATACAATGTTTAATAACAACCCATATAAAATCGTTCAACATTTCTTGAGATGCGTTTTGATACCAATGTTCCTTAGCGATATCATTTATCCATTGTACATAGCGTACATTATTTACATGATTGAGTTCATCTAAATCATCCAGTGCCACAGTGATTAGCTTTTCGTAGGTATGCATTTTAGAATTTTATATAAGTGTTCAGTAACTTTTAATTTTCAATTATTTCAACTTCAAAAAGCTTATCCCAATGCTTTCCTGTAACAAAAATAGTTTTGGTGTCGGGATTGTAGGCAATACCATTGAGAACATCGAGCGTTTGATGTTGTGTAACTTTCTCTTTCAGTGGAGAAAAGTCAATAACACCTTCAATAGCTCCATTTTTAGGATTAATTATGGCGACCCCATTTTTTTGATAACGATTGGAATATATTTTACCATTGATCCATTCCAATTCATTGAGATTAGAAATTTTTCCTTTATTGGTATAGGCCTGAATAAAATCTTTTTCAACGAGAGTATTTGGGTCAAGAATCCAAATTTTTTCGGTACCATCACTTTTATAAATAACTTTATTATCGTTACAAAGACCCCAGCCTTCTTTACTTTTACCATATTTAAAACTGCTCTTCTTTTCAAAGGTGTTCACGTCATAAATAAATCCAGTACCACTTTGCCAAGTAAGCTGATAAATGTTATTATCTAATATGGTCAGTCCTTCACCAAAATAGCCATTTGCCAAATCAAGATCTTTTAAAATTGCGCCTGTTTTGTAATTTACCTTTCTGAGTTTTGATTTTCCACGTTGCCCCGTACTTTCATAGAGTTCACCGTTATAAAATTCGAGCCCTTGTGTGTATGACGTAATATCATGAGGATATTCGTTAATAACTTTAAATTTATAAATTTTTGGAGTAGTACTGCTTAGGACTATTAAATTTAATGAAGTGTTTTGAGATTGCCCATCATAATATACAGTAGCGTTAATGCTTTGCTTCCCAAGTTTAATAGCAGTTAAATCAATATTATCAGTAACACTTTTTCCGTTTAAATTATAGCTTACAGAATCAATTTTATGGTTTTTAGCGTTATTAATTGATAGTGTTAGTGTTTTATCATTAGAGATAGTGTTCTTTTTGGCATTTGAAGCAATTGAAAAATCCTTCTTTTTCTGTTCTGAATTGCTACCACAAGATATTATTGTAGTTGCTAAAATCATGATTGTAAGAAACTTAATGGGATGCATAACGGTATTATTTTTTGAGCAAGTTATTTATTTAAATTCAGTAAAAAAAATCATTGTGAAACTATTAAAAGGTTGTATCTTTGCCGCGGCAAGTCCTACACAACCAGCTCCTGTTGAATCCTCCAGGGCGGGAACGCAGCAAAGGTAAATGGTCGTAGCGGTGTGATGTAGGTAGCTTGCCTTTTTTTGTGCCTTTTTCTTTCCTGAAAAACTTTAAATATTAACTTTACCGAACAAATTAAAATAATACTATGTCTAAAGTTGTATTAATTACTGGTGGATCTTCAGGAATTGGAAAGTCTGTTGGTGAATATCTTATTAAAAAAGGATTCATCGTCTATGGAACTAGTAGAAATCCTCAAAATTACTCCGAAAGTCAATTTCCTATTTTAGCCTTGGATGTCACAGATAATGAAAGTATTGTTAGCTGCGTGAAAATAGTCGTAGAGAAAGAAGGACAATTAGATGTGCTTATTAATAATGCGGGAGCTGGGATTACAGGACCTATAGAAGAAATTCCAGAGCTAGAAATAAAGCGTAATTTTGACACAAATTTCTTCGGACCAATAAATGTAATAAAGGCTGTTTTGCCACAGATGCGATTACAAAATGCGGGCTTAATAATTAATGTGACTTCCATTGCAGGATATATGGGTTTACCTTACCGTGGAATTTATAGCGCTAGTAAAGGCGCTCTGGAACTTATAACGGAGGCTTTTAGAATGGAGATTAAAGATTTTAACATTCACATGTGCAACGTAGCTCCTGGGGATTTTGCAACCAATATTGCAGCAGGACGTTTTCATGCCCCAGTAAAGGATGACTCCCCTTATAAAACGCCTTATGGTAATACTTTGGACTTAATGAATACTCATGTTGATAGTGGTAAAGACCCTTTATTAATGGCAAAAGCTATACATGGCATCATAATTACAAAAAAACCAAAAGTGCACTATAAAGTTGGTGAGTTTATGCAAAAATTTTCCATCGTGTTAAAGCGGATCCTCCCTGATAGAGTTTATGAAAAATTACTACTGAACCATTATAAATTGTAATGAGCAATGTGTTTGTTAATATGTTTTAATTAAAATAGTGTCACTACACTTCTTAAAAGTTGTAAATTCGCCCCGAATTTTATACACAACTAAAACAACAATACGGAATGAAATTTTTTATTGATACAGCAAATTTAGATCAAATTAGAGACGCTCAAGATCTTGGAGTGTTGGATGGAGTTACAACAAATCCATCATTAATGGCTAAGGAAGGAATTACTGGTCATGATAATATTATGAAGCATTATGTAGATATCTGCAATATTGTAGATGGTGATGTAAGTGCAGAAGTAATTTCTACCAATTTTGAGGGGATGATTAAAGAAGGAGAGGCCTTGGCAGAATTGCATGATCAAATTGTTGTTAAGTTGCCAATGATTAAGGATGGTGTAAAAGCAGCAAAATATTTTAGTGATAAAGGCATTAAAACCAATGTAACTTTAGTGTTCTCTGCTGGGCAAGCACTATTAGCGGCAAAAGCTGGAGCAACTTATGTATCTCCTTTTATTGGACGTTTAGACGATATCTCAACAGATGGATTAAACTTAATCGCAGAAATTCGTCATATCTATGATAATTATGGATTCGAAACTCAAATTTTAGCAGCTTCAGTACGTCATACTATGCATGTTATTGATTGTGCTAAGCTTGGTGCCGACGTGATGACAGGACCTTTAAGTTCAATTGAAGGTTTATTAAGACACCCACTTACAGATAGTGGTCTTGCTAAATTTTTAGAAGATTATAAGAAAGGGAACTAAATTCAGTTCAAAAATATTATATACAAAAAGGGATCGTTATTTATGCGGTCCCTTTTTTATTTTAATTGTTTGAGTAAGTCATGAATACTGCGATTGAAAAGACTCGCATTAGACGATACAATTGTTTTATTTTTATCAAGCACATAAACCTTATTAATGTAATGTATGGCTAATAATTTTTTCGCCGCTTGAGGATTATTAAAGCGATACTCATTGGCGAGGTCAAGATGGTTTTGTTTTAATACACGTTTCCAAACAGAAGCATTATTAGAGTTGACATTTATGGAAATAAAATCAATTTCAGGATAAGCCGCTTTTAGTTGCTTTACCTTTTTATGACTGTTTTTAAAATGGTTTTTATTTATATTACTCCAAAAATAAAGCACTGCTGGTTTAGTGGCTACGGTGTTAACCGTACTCACTTCACTTTTATGATTTATTAATTCTACTCCAGGAAGTCTATTCCCAGCACCTAATTTTTTTAAAGTGTTAAATAAGCTAGTGATATATCCTGCATTGTCTTCATTTGAGTTTTTGTCCAAATACAAACTGTACAGGGTTTCAGAATCTTCAGGAGATTGACTATGTGATAAAAAATTACGAGCTGAATATTTAAGCAGTATATTTTTTATATTCTCATTATGAACTAAGCTGTCCATTAATATAAGCTTTGCTGCATTAAACTTAATGGATGATCTATCTATATATTTTTTAGATGTTGTTTCAAAATATTTATCAGCAGCGAGATTATTAAAGTGCATAAACAAGAAATTGTAATATGGCGAAAAATCTTTTAGCTCTTCATCGTCATAATTTATTTCTGCTCTGAAATCAAAAAAACCATTAGGCAAAGAATCATAATTAATTTGTTGATTGATACCAAAGTGTCTATAAGGATATAATTCTTTATGAGTAAAGTAGCTATAATCAATACCTACCGTGCTAACCTTATTAAACAAAGCGGAAGGACTATAGCGTTCTGTAAATGCTTCTAATGATTTATAATGAGCAGCTTTTATAGAGTCTACTTTTTGTTCAAATAATTCAGGACTAAATTTTGAATATTTATAAATGACACGCTCTTCTTTTTCAAGGGCCAAAAATAAGTTAATAAGGTAATTGTTTTTTTTAGACCCATGTCCAGAAAACACTAAAGATTCATCAAAATCAATAGTATTCAATCTAATCATCAAACTATCATTAGGCTCAATAATTATAATTTGGTATTCGCCACCATGAACAAACGTGTGAAGTCCTGGGCTCAAGCTTTCAATATTATATGAAAATCTATTATTTTCATCTAAATATAATGAATCAATAGGGATATTGTCTTTATAAAGAACTAAGAAATCATTATTCGGATTAATTATTTCCCCACCAACATAAGCTTGTCCACATGTGTTTTCAGTAGTGTTACAACTAAAAAAAGTGGTCATTATCAATAAAAGTACTATTAATTGCTTCATAGTATATTTAATGGCATACAATTTGGGTAAATGCCTATTTCAATACAAAAGTATGTTTTGCGCACTAAAACTTTTGTTAAGACGCTGTTAAAAGTTATTATCAATATGATTTAATTGGTTGAATGGATTGATTTCTCTACTTTTGCCGCAAATTTAAAAATAAATTATGTTATCAGTTTCTAACTTATCTGTACAATTTGGTAAGCGTATTCTTTTTGATGAAGTAAATACAACGTTTCACAATGGTAATTGCTATGGTATTATTGGTGCCAATGGTTCAGGTAAATCCACATTTTTAAAAATTCTTGCAGGGAAACAAGATCCAACGTCTGGACAAGTACATTTAGAATCTGGTAAGCGTATGTCAGTTTTTGAACAAGATCATAGCTTGTATGATGAGCATCCTGCTTTAGAAACTGTAATTAGAGGGAACAAACCATTATTTAAGATTAAATCTGAAATTGATGCCTTATATGCCGATTATACAGATGAAAATGCTGAGAAAATTGGGGAGCTTCAAGTTCAGTTTGAAGAAATGAATGGATGGAATGCCGATAGTGATGCTGCTGCTATGCTCTCTAACTTAGGGATTAAAGAAGATTTCCATTATACCTTAATGGGTGATTTAGATGGTAAACAAAAAGTACGAGTATTATTAGCACAAGCTCTTTTTGGAAGCCCAGATGTCCTTATTATGGATGAGCCTACCAATGATTTAGATTACGAAACCATATCTTGGTTAGAACATTTTCTAGCCAATTATGATAACTGTGTAATTGTTGTTTCTCACGATAGACACTTTTTAGATGCGGTTTGTACACATATTTCTGATATTGATTTCAGTAAGATTAATCATTATTCAGGAAATTATACTTTTTGGTATGAGTCGTCTCAATTGGCAGCTCGTCAACGTGCACAACAAAATAAAAAGGCTGAAGACAAGAAAAAAGAGTTGGAAGAATTTATCCGTCGTTTCTCTGCTAACGTTGCAAAAAGTAAGCAAGCAACTAGTAGAAAAAAGATGATTGATAAGCTTGATATTGAAAAAATAAAGCCTTCTAGTCGTCGTTATCCAGCAATTATTTTTGAAAGAGATAGAGTAGCAGGAGATCAAATTCTTAATGTTGAAGGCCTATCGGCTTCAATTGATGGAGAAACACTTTTTGAAAATATAGATTTAAATCTTAATAAAGGCGATAAAGTAGTTGTGTTTTCTAGAGATTCTAGAGCAACAACAGCATTTTACCAAATAATTAATGGTCAGGTTAGAGCCGAATCTGGGAAATTTGCATGGGGAGTTACAACATCACAATCTTATTTACCATTAGACAACAGTTCTTTTTTTAAGAATTCATTAAGTTTAGTAGATTGGTTACGTCAATGGGCAACTACAGAGGAAGAACGTGAAGAAGTTTATGTCCGTGGATTTTTAGGTAAGATGATTTTTAGTGGAGAAGAAGCTTTAAAAACGTCTAATGTATTATCAGGAGGAGAAAAAGTGCGTTGTATGCTTTCTCGAATGATGATGATTCGTGCTAATGTACTTATGCTTGACGAGCCTACAAATCACTTAGATTTAGAAAGTATTACAGCCTTTAACAATTCACTTAAAAACTTTAAGGGTACCGTATTGTTTTCTACTCATGATCATGAATTTGCTCAAACGGTTGCTACACGTGTTATTGAATTAACACCAAACGGAATTATTGATCGTTATACCACCTTTGATGAGTATATGCAAAATTCTAAAATTAAAGAATTGCGAAAAAAAATGTATGCAGTTAACGTTTAGGAATAAACAAAATGAATAAAAAAAACGCCACTATTAGTGGCGTTTTTTTATACTTTTATTTCTGCTAATATGCTCTGTACAATTGGAAGAGATTTTTCAAGTTCATCATTATGAACAAAAACTTCTATCAACCTAGGATAGTCCGTAACTAATACTGCTCGTAACCCAATTTTATATTCATCCTTTAAAATGGGTTCAATGCCAACATCTTCAAGGTTTGACTGAATGCGTTGTGCAATGATAAAACTTCCTGTATAAATATTGGTGTATTGTGTTTCCATAACTAAACAGTTTAAAGTTTGTCTCTTAAAGATACGAAAAAACTAAATGAAATTTGCGTATTTTTAAATATTCAATTTTGAAATTAGTCTGCTTTCTGATTTTTAATTACAGTAGAGGAATGATTTTTATTGAAATTGTAAGTCAACTAACTAAACCAACCCAAGTGAGCGATCTTAAAAACCAAATTATTGCATTACAAGCCATTTCTGAGAATCTGGAGCCAAGCGAAGCTGAACGAAACACATATATTGAAAAAGTCAATGCTTATACCAATAAATTTATTAATACCATTGATAGCGTAAATGCCTTTTCTGGTGAACCCGAAGCGCCAAATGTCTTTGCAATTACTAACCAGAAAAAGACTATTGACGAAATTTTAGAGCTCTATGCTGATGAAATCGCCACTAAAGGTATTAATGCAGCATCAGGGGGACATTTGGGTTATATCCCAGGAGGTGGTATTTACACAGCCGCCTTAGCCGATTATCTTGCAGATATAACTAATGAATATACAGGGATGTATTTTTCTTGCCCAGGAGGTGTGGCTATTGAGTACGAATTACTCAATTGGATGAAATCAATATTTAACTTTCCTAAATCGGCGATTGGAAACTTAACTTCAGGGGGGTCAATTGCGACATTAATAGCACTTACTGCCGCACGTGATAAACATGGCATAAAAAATGCTAAAATTGAAAAAAGTGTTATTTATGTAAGTCCACAAGTGCATCATTGTATTAATAAAGCACTTCGAATTATAGGATTAGAAGATGTTATTATTCGTCATGTTGAACTTGATTCATATTCACGAATAAGTACTAACGATTTACAATCTAAAATTGAAAAGGATAAAGCAGAAGGCTTATTTCCGTTTTTGGTAATTGCTTCTGCAGGGACTACAGATACTGGTGCTGTCGATCCTTTACAAACCATAGGTGAGCTTGCAGCAAGTCACAATTTATGGTACCATATTGATGGTGCTTATGGCGGATTCTTTATTTTAACTGAAGGGAAGAAAGATAAATTTAAGGGTATAGAACTCGCCGATTCTTTAGTGATTGACCCACATAAAGGCTTGTTTTTACCTTATGGATTGGGAGCAGTACTGGTAAAAGATAAAGAAGCTGTATATCACTCAAATCATTATCGCGCGAGTTATATGCAAGATGCTACAGGTGATGATAATATTCCATTTAACCCAGCCGATGTCTCTCCAGAACTCACAAAACCGTTCAGGAGTTTAAGGTTATGGTTGCCTTTACAATTACATGGTGCCGAACCATTTATTGCCTGTCTTGAAGAAAAATTGCTATTAACTCAATATTTTAGAGAAGAACTGGTAAAGATTGGTTTTGAAATAGGGCCAGAACCTGATTTATCGGTAAGCTATTTTTGGTATCCTTTGAAACAGGGCGATGAAAACAACTTTAATGATGAACTCATGCAAGAAATCCATAATGATGGTGAAATATTTTTGAGTTCCACGAAAATTAAAAGCAAGTTTGTGATTAGAATGGCGATACTTTCTTTTAGAACTAAAATGGAAACTATTGATAGAGCAATAGCTATGATTGATAAATCAAGGAAAAAAGTAGAGAACAATTAATTATATAAGATTTTTGCAAATATTTTACACTAACAGAATCGCGATGAACAAACAAAATCTTCTAACCCTTATATTAACTATGACTGTATTACACGGATTTTCTCAAAATAAAAGACTTCGGGATTATGGTATTGAAATTGGCGTATTAAAAACAGGACCATTAAATGCAATTACCGATGTTACTGGAGTATTGGTAGGTCAAGAAACGATTATTGAAGGAGATAGTGTCCGCACAGGGGTCACCGCTATTTTACCACATGGAGACAATATATATCAATTGAAAGTTCCAGCAGCCATATATATTGGAAATGGCTTTGGGAAATTGGCAGGTTACAGTCAGGTAAAGGAATTGGGGAATATTGAAACCCCAATTGTGTTAACAAATACCTTGAGTGTTCCAGCGGCATCCGAAGCATTGATAAGTTATACTTTGGAGCAAGCCGAAAATAAAGAAGTGCATTCGGTAAATTCGGTAGTTGGTGAAACCAATGATAGTTGGCTGAATGATATAAGAGGGAGACATGTTAAACAGTCACATGTACTAAATGCAATTAAAAAAGCAAAAAGAGGGGTTGTCTCAGAAGGGAATGTAGGCGCTGGAACAGGGACTATTTGTTTCGGATATAAAGGGGGGATTGGAACAGCATCTCGGGTAATTCCTGAAACTTTAGGAGGATATACTGTTGGGGTATTAGTACAAACAAATTTTGGAGGTGTTCTTGAAATTAATGGCGTTCCAATAGCAAAAGAATTAAAAAAGTACCCTTATAGAGATAAAATTTTAAATGATGCCGATGGGTCTTGTATGATGATCGTGATTACCGATGCGCCCTTAGGCTCTAGAAACCTCGAACGAATGGCAAAACGAGCCATAATGGGATTAGCGAAAACAGGCGGCATCGCTTCAAATGGGAGTGGAGATTATGTGATTGCCTTGTCTACAGCAAAAGAAAATTTAATTCCTAATAACTCTAAATCCCTGTTTAATGAGCATAAGGTCTTGAGAAATGATGAGATCTCACCATTATTCTTAGCGACTATAGAAGCAACCGAAGAGGCTATTTTAAATTCTTTATTTGCTGCTGAAACTACGAAAGGACATAATGGTCATACCATTGAAGCCTTACCCGTTAATAAGGTAATTGAGCTAATGAAAACCTATAATAAAATTAAAAACTAAATATGGTATTTCAATTTCAAGATCTAGTTTTTAGTTCTTAAAACGTCCCAATCACACCAACTTGATTTGGACTAAAAGTAAAGTTCCACGCGATTGATTTTTCTTTTTTAGGATAGTCGTAAGCCTTTGAATTGAATAAGAATTTATCGATTCCATCAACTACTATAATACTAAGAGCAGCACTGAATGTGACATCTGTAAGCCAATGTGCACCAGCTAATAATCGCGATATCGGAGCAATAGACCCTAGGGAATATATTCCTATTTTAGACCATGTATTGTCAAATTGTTTTGCAATAGAATGTGCCATGGTTATCGAAAGTACGGTATGCCCAGATGGAAACGAATGATATTTTGATGCTTTTGAAAATGGATCGAAAGAGGTACTTCCAATATTGGCTGAAGGACGAGCTCTACCAATGGCGTTTTTTCCTATGCTTTGCAATAGGCCTGTAGTGAATGATGATGATATGATTAAAATCCCCGTTTTTCTAATTTTCTCATTTCTAGTAAAGAGTCCAAAACCATAAATCCCGGCACTGGCTGCAAAATAGTTTTGAGGATTCCCAACATACCAACCAAAGTCTTTAATGATTTCTGGGACACGAGGTTCTTGTCTTCTGAAAAACGTATTTGCGTCTTCGTCAATAGCCGATAATGCCACTGTACCAATCAATAATGCACCTAATTTCGTGAAATCTTTTTGTTTCCAATGTGCAGGGCGTGTAAAGGAATGTTTAATACTATGAAATGCTGTTTTTAAATCATAACGCAATAACTCCCCCGTTCTGGCAGAATCACTGGGTTTACTAAAGGGTAATTGTTGTGCATTTGCTTTTGAAAGACCAAGCGTAAAAATAAATACAACAAATAGTATAGTATTTCGCATAGATTTATCTTAGTTCAGCCCCTAATTGTTTTTCGAAACTGGACTGTAATTTACTCATTATTTTATCAATTTGCTTATCCGTTAATGTTTTGTGTTCGTCTTGTATCGTGAAACTAACAGCATAACTCTTTTTTCCTTTTGGTAAATTTTTACCTTGATATACATCAAATAAGTTAACATCTTTTAAAAGCTGTTTTTCACTTTGTTTGGCAATGGTATAGATCGCGTCGAAAGTAACATTCTCATCTAATAACAGTGCAAAATCACGACGTACTTTAGGGTATTTCGGGATGTCCTTAAATTTAATAGAGTTACGTTTTGCTACTTCCAGGACATTGTCCCAATTGAAATCAGCGAATAATACATCTTGAGAGATTCCAAATTCTTTCAATACTTTCTTTTTAATGATACCAAACTCAACAAGCTTTGTTTTCCCAAGACTTAAAACAAGGCCTTCGCTAAAGATATCATTTTTTATAGGACTTGCTTTTAAACGATTAATTCCTAAACGATCTAAAATTGAGGTCACGGATCCTTTAATATAAAAGAAATCACTTGGTTGTGACGCCGAATTCCAGCGTTCTGCATTTTTATTTCCAGTAACCAATAAAGTCAAGTGCTTATATTCTTCTCGGTTTTCAGCATATGCGTGATAGGTTTTTCCAAATTCAAACAGTTTCAAATCACTTTGACGTCGGTTGATATTGTAAGCAATTGCTTCTAGCCCTGAGAATAACATAGACTGACGAAGGGCCGACAGATCGTTACTTAAAGGGTTAAGCATGACTACATTGTGCTCTTCTTTAAGTTGCTCACTTAAGGCGGTATAGTCTGGAGACGTTAATGAATTCGCCATGATTTCATAGAATCCCTGAGATACCAATTGATTCCCCACTACATTTTGAACCTTATGATCTTCAAAACGAGAAGAATTTGAAATAGAAGCGTTTAATTTTTCTGTGGTATTAATATTATTATAGCCATACACACGTAAGATCTCTTCAATGACATCAGCTTCACGTTGTACATCATTTCTATAGGCAGGAACTGTTAACCCTAATCCTGTTTCGGTTACGTTGTTTACTTTTATTTCGAGTGAAGTTAAAATACGTTTTATAATTTCTCTAGGAATTTCTTCACCAATAAGGTTTTCGGCATTCTCAAAACTCAATCGTACTTGAAAATCTTCGATCTTTACGGGATATGCATCGCTAATATCACTGGTAATTTCTCCACCCGCAATTTCCTGAATTAATAAGGCTGCACGTTTAAGGGCATATTCGGTAATATTAGGGTCAATACCACGCTCAAACCTAAATGAGGCATCCGTATTTAAACCATGACGCTTCGCTGTTTTACGAATACTTACAGGGTTGAAATAGGCGCTTTCAAGAAAGATACTCGTAGTTCCTTCTGTAACTCCCGAATGAAGACCACCAAATACTCCTGCAATACACATGGGTTTTTCGCCATCACAAATCATTAAATCATCTTCATGAAGTTCACGTTCAACACCATCAAGAGTTGTAAACTTAGTTCCAGATTTAAGGGTTTTAACTTCAACTTTCTGACCTATAATTTTAGCAGCATCAAAGGCGTGTAATGGCTGTCCGAGTTCGTGCAACACATAATTTGTAGCGTCTACAATATTATTTAAAGGTGTAATTCCTATAGCTTTTAAACGGTGTTGTAACCACTCAGGAGAATCACCAACTTTAAGTCCTGTTAAACTAACGCCGCAATAACGTGGCGCTAAGGCTTTATTTTTTACGTCTACATCAATCTTGAATATTCTGTTTTCTACACGAAAAGCACTCACCATAGGAGTGATGAGCTCTACATTTACATCATTTTGAAGCAAGCCTGCTTTTAAATCTCTCGCCGTTCCATAATGACTCATCGCATCGGAGCGGTTTGGGGTTAAACCAATTTCAAAAACTTGATCGTTTTCAATATCAAAAATTGTTGAAGCTAGCGTTCCAACTTTAAGGCTCTTATCCAATACCATGATCCCATCGTGAGAATTTCCTAAACCAAGTTCGTCTTCAGCGCATATCATCCCATGACTTTCCTCACCTCGTATTTTTCCTTTTTTTATAGTCCAAGACTCTCCATCTTCGGTATATAATGTCGTTCCAATAGTTGCGACAGGAACTTTTTGCCCAGCAGCAACATTTGGTGCTCCACAAACAATTTTTAAAGGTTGATCGGTACCAATATTTACAGTAGTCACTTTTAATCGATCTGCATTGGGGTGTTGTTCACAAGTTAATACCTCGCCCACAACAATCCCTTCTAAGCCGCCTTTAACTGATTGGTAAGACTCAATGCCTTCAACTTCTAACCCAAGGTCAGTAAGGAGTTCGCCAGTTTTTTCAGCATCCCAATCAATGTTAATAAATTGCTTTAACCAATTATATGATATCTTCATTATTTTCTTTTTACATCAAGTGGCAAACCTACATAATTTTTTTCATTTTTTATTAGTGAAGACCAATGAAAATCAAATATGAAGACCCTTTCAAAACACTTTTTTAAGCCGATAAAATACTTACATAAAATATGAGAATGATTCAATGTTCTCGAAATAGAACTTATTTTTTTTTGTAAGTATTTTGTTGTTTATTCGATTATCTATAAATCAATTTAAAATTATGCAAAAATCAGTTCTTCTATTAATTGCAATTGTCATGAGTTCATGTACTCATGAAACTTCGATTAAGAAATTAAAAATTGGAGATTATATAGGTGTTTTTGAAGTTTTGAATGATGAAAAACTTCCATTTAATTTTGAAGTCCTTACCAGTCATAAATTAGTAATTACCAATGCTGATGAAACCATTGAAGTGGATGAAATTGTTTATAGAAATGATTCGGTATTCATTATGATGCCCTATTTTGAAACCTATTTTGCAGGAACCTTTGAAGGGGATAATTTAAAAGGGAACTTCTTTGAAGAAAGCAGGGAAAGGACGGTATCTTTTTATACTGAATACAATAATGATAAGCGATTTGATTTTAATAATGAACGCCTTCCATATAATATGAATGGCTCCTGGGAAATGGTTTTTAGTGAGGATATCCACGCCGATAGATATATCGCCAAAGGAGTTTTTGAACAAGTTGATAATTTAGTATATGGTACCATAAGAACGACCACTGGGGACTATCGTTTTTTAGAAGGCGTCGTTGATGGAGATCAAATGCAGTTATCTACATTTGATGGCGCTCATGCCTTTTTATTCAAGGCGACACTTACCGATTCTACGATGACCGGGATGTTTTATTCTGGCAATCATTTTAAGGAACCCTTCATTGCAAAGCGGAATGCCACTTACGAGTTACCTGATGCCGATAGTTTGACTTTTTTAAAAGAAGGTTTTGAAAAGCTTTCTTTTTCATTTCCTGATTTGGAAGGAAATATGGTATCCTTAACAGATAAACGTTTTAAGAATAAAGTGGTACTGGTACAAGCCATGGGATCTTATTGTCCGAATTGCTTAGATGAAAGTAAATTTTATTCAAAGTTTTATGAAGCGAATAAAAGTAAAGGTATTGAGATTGTCGCTTTGGCTTTTGAAAATGCCAAGACCGAAGCCAAAGCTATGCAGCGCATAACCCGTATGAAGGATCGAGTAGGGATCACTTACCCAATATTATTAGCGCAATATGGAACAAATAGTAAGCAAAAGGCACAAGAAAAGCTACCAATGTTAAATCATGTATTGTCTTACCCAACGACCATTTATATTGATAAACAAGGCAAGGTGCGAAAAATACACACGGGCTTTAATGGGCCTGCCACTGGAGATAAGTACCTAAGTTTTAAAACCGAATTTAATGTTTTTGTTAATGAGCTCCTCAGTGAGTAAATTAATTATAAAGCAGATTGATTTTTTCGTTCACTTTATCCATAAAGGGATGTAGATAGCTTGGAACATTATTTTTGGTTTGATCAAGACGACAGTTTTTAATTATTCCGTTTTTCGAATATTCAATGAATAATCCACCCTGATCAGCACAGTCTGGACAACCAAAAAAATCTTCATGTTCATTTAATAAATTTACAGGAAAATGAGCTAGGAGATCTTTTACAGTTTCAAATTTGTCTTGTTCCATTGGGATAAAATTGAAGTCTGTTCCCCAATATTCTTTGGTGACATCTTCAAACAAACTGTCATCCGTCAATTTATAGGTGACCACACAGCTATCACCACCACACATACCGTAATAATGGCCAAAAATCAAATAATCTTCTTCGATGACTTCGATGTCACCTGAACTACTGTCATTTGAACTACATGATTGAAAACATAGCGGTAATAGTAAAATGAAAATCAATTTTTTCATAATAACCGTTTCCTCTTAGATGCAATAAAAACAATTTGGTTGCGTGAAAACTTAATTTAAACACTGCAATTTGTTTAGTTTTTTTTGCATTTACAAATCGCTCAGCGACATTATCCCAATTGATAATCTTAAGAATGGTATCTACAAATTCCGCTCTCTTGTTTTTGTATTTCAATTAGTAGGCATGCTCCCAGACATCAATAACCAATAAAGGGATGACTCCCCATTGGGTTAATTTTTTGTGATTTTCACATTGTAGCATAGTAAGACTATCGGTGAAGGGTTGATACATTATAAATTGGCATTAATTGTATTTTTTTGTTTGATGTACTTGTTGTCATTAGTTGCCAATCCGCTTAACAAAATGCTCGCCTTTGCCCATTTCATTTGTTTCTTTAGAGCTCAGGGTGATGCTAATTTTATCATATCCCTTTGCGGCTTGACTGCTATGGTCTTGAGCATAAGCTTCCTTTGGTTTTTTGATCTGGATAAGGTATCCATACATGATGGTGCCTCTAGCATATTCATCAATTTTATTAATAGAGACCACTTCGGCATCATAACCATTGAGTTGAACACGGAGTTCTTCTTTAGAAATTGTTTTAGGGGCTATATCGATGATATCCATTTTGCCTTTAGGTAGCGCTAAAGCCTTTGTTAAACTCATGGGGCGAAAATAAATTTGATATGTATCAAAAGGCCCTGTCTGTGGCTCAGAAGCATTCATCCCATATACTTCCATACGGTCGTATTGAGGATTGATCTCCAAATCGTCATAAATAGGGAGATTCCAGGCCCAGTATTCCAGTTTGGTCTTTCCATAATCTGATTCTTTAATAGCATATAAACAGTAATAGGTCCCTTTTTCCACTGCTATGGAGAACTTGCCATTACTGTCTGTTAGGGTTTCATAAGCATTGTCAAAAAGGATTCTTTTATTGTTAATATCCAGATTGTTGATCTTGTTTTTTAGCCATACAGAGGCACTGTCCACGGGTTCGTTGTTTTTATCGGTGACTTGGCCATAAAGGGTTACTATATCCTGAGCAAAAGTTGTCGAAACTGTTAAACAAAAAAGGATGAAAAATGCTGTTTTATTTGTTTTCATGAGAGTGTGTTAAGTGTGTTTTTTAATTATGATTTAAGGGTGTTTTCTAACCAATTACGGATTTTTTTTGAAGTTTGCTGCTCTAGTAAATCAAGGAAATCAGTCGTGTTTTTAATGCCTTGTGTGTGTTTTAAATACAGCAGTTTAAACATCTGATCTGTACCAATTTTAGATTCCAGTTCATGAAGGATTACCGCGCCTTTTTTATAAAGTACGGTATAGGCGGCATTATTTGATCTATTAAAGCCCCAAATTGCTGGTGCGTCAACAATACTCTTTTTATAAGCTTCAATATAGTCGGTATAGGTTTTAGTACTGATATTATCTCTTACGTATAATAAGGCGCTATACTCAGCAAAAGATTCATTGAGCCAATCTTGCCAAGTTGTAGAATCGCCACCTGTAGCCCAAAAATGTGCAACTTCATGAGCAATCGTTTTTTGAGTACTTAGTCCATAATTGTTTATGCGAAGTGAGATGAAATTTGCACGGTTATAACCGCCGCCACCATTGGCCGAATGCTTGACTACAAACTTAATATAAGCCTCATTCTGCTTGGGATAAATCTTCCCGAAATAGTCTAGCACCGTTTGACTCGTGCTCATGATGGATTGGATATCGGCTTCCGGGAAATCAGTGTACACCGTCTCGATAGTTGCATTGCCTTTTTTGGCTTGACTAGATTGTAAATTTTTTGCAGCGATAATTACATTGTCATAAGCTGGCCAAGGCTGGGTCATTTCCCAGACATCGCCTTTTTTAGTGATCTTTCCTGATCCACTTACTTTATAAGTAGGGTCAATTGAGATTCGGAGTTTGGAGGTTGCATTTCTACTCTTTATATCCACAGGAAACCAGGCATTGTAAAACCCTATTTGTATCCAATCTTCAGTAAATAATTCTGCCGAAGGCTCTATGCCGTTCATATCACTTTCATAGTCAACATAAATAGGGACATTGCCGACGTTCTTATTTGGATTAGAAAATATAAGTCCTCGACCTTCATCGATGAAAATGATGGGCGTAGGCTTATCAGTTTCAAACGTATAGGACATTGGAATGCCATTTACACTAATGTCATTAAACTTCGTGTTTTTCCATATTGTCGTGGAGATACTTGGTTGTTGTTCAAAATCAATATTAATAAGGCCTTTAACCTTAACTTTTTTAGTTTTAACGTCTATAGCGACATCCAAATCATAAGATTTAATTTGTTGTCCGTATATAAAAGTTGTTAGTAATGTAAGAACAAAAAGGAGATAGGTTTTTTTCATAATGTGTATCAAAAATATTTTAAATAACTTCTATAATAGAGTCTTTTTATGAGCACAATGTTACACTTATGAGGAATTATTTTTTGTCTTTTAATAAAGCTATGATTTTTTCGGCTACCAGTTTTGATGACAAGTAATTTTGTCCAGTTATGATATTCCCCTCAACCTCAATATGTGGGGTATTTCTCGGTGAATATTTAAAGCTGCCACCATGTGCTTCTATCGTCTTTGTGATTTGAAATGGAAATTCTTTAAAGTAAGGTGCATCTGTTCGTTCATAAGCATCTGGATAGCCATTTATGCGTTTACCGTCTACCAAATATTTGCCGTCTTTTGTTTTAAGGTGTACAATCCCGGCGGTGCCATGACATACAGAAGAAATAATGCCGTTGTAATCTTCATAAACACCCATTACAAGCTTGTGTATTTCAGTGTTTTCTGGAACACCGAATAACGCACTCCCACCACCTATATAATGTACGGCTTTGTAGTTTTTAGCTTGAAGTGATGCCGGTATTTTGGTATGTTCTAATGCCGACATGAAATCTCTGTCATAAACATATTTTTTTTGTAAATCATTTGAAGTATCAATATATGCTATTGGAATAGCTCCACCTTCCGGGCTCACAAAATCGATAGTATAACCAGCAGCAGCAAAAGTGTCGTATGCATTGACAATTTCGGAGAAACTATTGCCGGTTTTGAGATTTGAATCACCATAATAATGTGCATTGGAGACCACAAATAATATACGACCTCCTTGTTTATTGGTTTGTTTACTAGCAGCAGATTTGCTGATAATTTGCCACTGACCTTTTAGTTTTTTTAAAAGGAACATATCTATAAATTGTAGGTTCCGTTTTGGTATCAATATTTCAGCTTTAGCGAAAGCGAGATTGTCAAAATAATCAATTGATAAAATACTGCCTATTCTCCCGTTAAATTCCCCTGGTGTTCCGTTTTTAAACCATGAGATATATTCTTTAATAGGCACAATTCTGAGATCATTTTCTTTGCCATCCAAATAAAGGTTAGTGCTATCGTGAAAGGCTTTATTGATTAATGAGATATTGTTATAAGCCGTACCATCAATGTAATTTTGAACAGTAGATTGGATTAATTGCTTATCTGTTTGGGATTGTATTTGGTTGGATAGCATAAATAACAATGCGTACAATAGTTGTTTCATAATAGTGTGTTTTGAAATTTAAATTTCAGCAATATTAGGAATGTCTACACTATAAATGTTTATAGAATTATACCTTAGGACTCCTAAAGTATACATCAGGAAATTTTGGAAGCTTAATTAATATTGGAATATTTGGAAGGTGTAGTATTTGTTATTTTCTTGAAAGCCGTATAAAATGTGCTATTAGAATTGAATCCGCACTGTTCAGCAATGACCTCTATTTTTAGGCTTGTGTTTGCTTTTAACAATCGCTTAGCTTCAGTGATGCGATATTCATTTATGAATTGTGAGAAGTTCTTGTCTAAATTATCATTGATAAACTGTGACAATAAATGTGTGCGCATATTCAATTCTTTTGCCAATTGAGGAAGTGTTAAATTTGGGTTTTTATACAATTCCTTTTCAGCTAAAAGAAGATCGATTTTTGAGAATAATTGGTCAGCTTCTGATTTTGAAATTTTCTGATTAGCATATTTCTCTTGATTTTCTGCTTTTGAAGATTTTCTGCTTTTATGAAACAAGAGCAAAACCGATAAGTATAATACAAAAGAAAAAGAAAAAGCACCAACTATATATGAGGTGTAAGAGGCTATGAAATAAGCAACCCAAATAAATAATACGCCTAAAAACACACTTAACACCCAGGTATCATTATGATTGAGTATTTGTGTTTTGTTGAATATCTTTTTAAAGGAATTTTTCAGTAAAAATGCCGTAATGATAATACAAAGTAACCATTGATAATAAATAATTTTAATGAAGGTTTTCCCCCAAAGCTCCTGGTGCGCGGGATATGGGAATAAAACCCCCACGACGATTACAAAAAGGATTAATACTATAATTTGTATTGACCAGAGTTTTTGTTTTTGATCGCTTGATGTTGTTTTTGATTTGATATAGAAATATAATAATGGACCAATTAAGAAACAGGCAGACAGTCCTATTTGTAAGTATATTTTTGATAATTCTGGATTGAAATAAAAAAACACTGACTTCCCAATCCGTATACTTAGTGCAGCCAATAAACCACCCAGTAAATAATTTGAAATATGTTTTGACTTGACAAAAAAGAAAAAGTAGATGCTTAATAGCAATCCATTAAATGCGCCTAAAGCACTAAAAAAGAATAATAATTGATTGTCAATATCCATTTCTTAAAATATGAGATAAGCGAAAATAGTTGAAAAACTTAAAAATACCTAGTGTACGCATTGTATTGCTTCGCTCTGATTGTCAATACTATTATCTTTATTGGCAAAATTAAATTTGCAGCATAAAGAATTTAGTGATGATGGATTATTTCTGTATAAGCTTATGTTAACGACGTACCATCTAGATCGTCGTTTTAATTCGTTATTTGTAAGCCTGTTATGCGTGTGATGCTATTGATTATTTATCTTCTCTTCAGATTTGTTTTATACAAAATCACAAAGCTTTTCAATTTCTTAACATATGTTAATTAACAATATGCTAACAGCCGTGCGTTTTTTAAGTAGCTACCTTTAAAAGCATAACAATCAAATAAATAAAAAAATCTTATGAAACAACTAAACCAACTCAAATACATTGGACTATTTGTCGCAATGCTATTTGTTAATCTTGACATCAATGCGCAATTAAACACTCCTCAGGGCAGTCAAAAAGCATCTGTGTCTCAAACTGTTGGGATTTCAAAAATTTACATTGATTATTCGAGACCTAGTGTAAATGGGCGCGAAATTTGGGGCAAGCTAGTGCCTTATGGTATGAATAATTTAGGTTTTGGAACAGCAAAAGAATCACCATGGCGTGCCGGAGCCAATGAAAACACCATAATTAAATTCACCAGTGATGTTACTATTGGTGGCCAATCATTAAAAGCCGGGAAATATGGATTGCATATGGTTATTCATGAAAATGATAAAGCGACAGTTATTTTTTCTAAGAACCATACTGCATGGGGAAGTTTTTTCTATGAGCCATCTGAAGATGCTTTGAAAGTTGAGGTAAATACAGCGACAGTTCCTCATACTGAATTGCTGACTTTCGACTTTGTTAATGTCGATGCCACTTCTGCTACTGCAGCACTAAAATGGGGAACCAAACAAATTCCTTTTAAAATAGAATTTGACGTTACCAATATTGTATTGGCTGATATCAGACGTAAAATGCAGGATCAACCTGGTTTTAGTCGTCAAACTTGGGAACAGGCTGCTAATTATGCTTCAAACAATGGTGGTGATTTAAACGAAGCTCTAGGTTGGATTGATAATGCTATTGCAGGTCAGTTTTTTAGTCAGCAAACTTTTGCGAATACTTCCATTAAAGCAGGAATTTTAAATAAACTAGGGCGTCAACAAGAAGGTCTTGATGCTATGGATGCCTTTTTACCACAAGCAACTGTACTTGAGATGCATCAATATGGAAGACAACTTATTACTTTGGGATTAAAAGACAGAGCAATAGAAGTTTTTAAATTAAACGTTAAGAATAATAAAGACACTTGGCCAGTGCATTATGGAATGGCTAGAGGCTATTCGGCTGCTGGAAATTATAAATCGGCACTAAAACACTTGAAAATGGCCTTGAATAATGCACCAAACGCTGTGAGTAAAGGTAGGGTGCAAGCAAATATCGATAAACTTGAAAAAGGCGAAGATATCAATTAAAAACGGCAAGTATGTACTGTTTTGTAGCCCAGCCGAAAGGTTGGGCTTTTTTATTGAAACTCAATTTAATGGAGCCTGTAAAGGGAACATAAAATTGAAAACTGAATTAATTCCAGTGATAACCTGAATATATATTATGACTTAAATATTATTCATAAGCGTCATTATAGGCGTCTTTTATTGAAGATCGTAAAAACCCGTCGAAGCCCGTTTTATAATTTACGGCGCGGGTGTTCACCATCACTACAATTTCAATACCGTTGATTGGAAACATTTGTATTTGAGTGAGTACACCTTGGGCGACATTGACATCGCTGCTGTTAGCAATACTGCCGTTTTTACCATAGTATTTTCCGTGCAATTCACGGCTATCTCCATTAAAATAGGAGTCTAATCCCAAATAGTTTTCCTTTATAATTGTTCTGGCTTCATCTGAAACAATGAGATTAGAATGTTCAAAAAAGGCATTCACGGCTGCCATTTCAATTACAGTCATATAATACCCCCCGCCTCCAGCAATGTGATCCCAGTCCCCATAATTAGTGCCAGAAATAGCATTAGAAATATCATTAATGTTATAGTATCGTGTTGGATTATTATTTTCTTCGGTAAAATCGATATTTGATAAATTAATTTTATCAAAAAGCGCTTTTTGCATATAACTTCTATATACTCCTTGTGTCGTTTGGTCACTATCTAGATTGGCAAGAGGTGCATTGGGTAAATTATTTTGTAATGACGGAATTAATATTCTAAAAATAGCAAAATTGATATTGTCATAATCTGCTTGGTCAGGAGGAGGTATTGATACGCCATCATTCACAGCTTGCTTTATGCCGGCATAGGATAAGGTATTATCAAAATCAGTATTTCCGGTATCAAGGCCAGATTCATGTCGTAATAAATGAGCAAAGGTCATACTGTCCATATTTGGACCGAGATTCCAGGAGTCTGGTAAATAGGGTCCTATAAGTGAGTGAATCGTTAAATTTAATTCTTCCAATAGTTGCATAACCACAATAGCTGTATAAAACTTAGTGACACTCGCGATATTGATTTCTTTATTAATAGTCATAGCAGCCATAGTGCCATCAGGCTCTGATACAGCATTGCCAAAAGCACCAGATTTGGCGAGTTGACCATTTTGAGTAATGGCATAAGCCCAACCAATAGGGGAGTCGTTGCTCCAGTTGACATAATCAATTAAATTTTGTTCAAATAGGTCTAGATTAAACTGAGGGAGATCGGGGCCTGTAACGGTGTTTTTAGTGTCTGTTTCGCAAGAATAGAGAAGCGATATAATACTAAATAAAATCCAGTTTTTTAGTAAAAATCGAATCCAATGAAAATTTATAGCCTTCATAATATTGATTTTTAGTCCCACTAGTAATTTTATTTCCTCGATGCTCTTATGCAATAACTAAGGGTTATCCCTAATACTGCCTAGTGGTTTTGCTATGAGGATTCTGACTTATGTAAATATAGTTAAAATACTGTAAACAAGGTATTTATATATAAATTCTCACGAATTGTTAACTAATGTAGTTCCATATATTTTTGTACTTGCTGAGCTGCCTGTAAGTGTCTAATATCACTTTGTTATTATCAAGTGAGAGTGATGGATCATTTTTAAGGGTGTCTTTCGCATGATGTCTCGCCTGTGTTAATATGTCCTTATCTTTAATAATATCGGCAATTTTAAGGTTGAGTACACCACTCTGTTGTGTGCCCATAAGATCACCAGGGCCTCTAAGCTTGAGATCAACCTCGGCTATTTCAAAGCCATCATTAGTCCTAACCATAGTTTCTAGTCGTGTTTTGCTATCGCTGCTCAGTCTATGGCTGGTCATGAGGATACAATAACTTTGTTCAGCACCTCGGCCTACACGACCTCTTAACTGGTGCAGTTGGGAGAGGCCAAATCGTTCAGCACTCTCAATAATCATCACTGAGGCATTAGGAACATTAACACCAACTTCAATAACCGTTGTAGCTACCATAATTTGTGTTTCTCCTTTTATAAACCGTTGCATTTCAAAATCCTTATCCGCAGCTTTCATTTTGCCATGAACAATTGAGATTTGATATTTGGGTAATGGAAATTCTCTCACTATACTTTCATAGCCATCCATTAGGTCTTTATAATCCATCGATGAGCTTTCTTGAATTAATGGATAGACAATATAAATTTGCCGGTCTTTTTCAATTTCGTCGCGAATAAATCGGAAGACATTAAGCCTATTTTTGTCATAGCGATGTACCGTTTTTATCGACTTCCTTCCTGGTGGTAATTCATCAATAATTGAGATGTCTAAATCACCATATACCGACATCGCTAAAGTTCGTGGAATAGGGGTCGCAGTCATGACCAAAATATGAGGTGGTGACGTGTTTTTTTTCCAGAGTTTACTTCTTTGTGCAACTCCAAATCGGTGTTGCTCATCGATAATTGCGAGCCCTAAGTTTTTAAATTTTACCTTGTCTTCTAACAAAGCGTGTGTTCCAATTAGGATGTCTAAGTCGCCATTTTCTAAAGATTCGTGTATTTTTCGCCTCTCTGAAGTTTTAGTTGAACCAGTAAGGAGTTTAATGCTGATATTGAGTTCATTACAATATTCTTTTAATCCATTGAAGTGTTGGACTGACAAAATTTCAGTCGGCGCCATTAAACAAGCTTGAAAACCGTTGTCAAGTGCTATGAACATTGACATTAACGCAACTATGGTTTTTCCTGAACCCACATCGCCTTGCAGTAAACGATTCATTTGTGCATTACTCCCTAAGTCTTGACGAATTTCTTTAATAACTCTTTTTTGAGCTTGTGTCAAATTAAAAGGTAAATGTGATTTGAAAAAGGTATTAAAATACTCTCCTACGATTGGAAAAGGAAATCCTTTGACTTTTGATTTGTGGATTAAATTCTTTAAAATTAACTGCAATTGAATATAAAATAATTCTTCAAATTTTAATCGGAATTGAGCCTTAGAAAGTAGCTCTTGATTCTTTGGAAAATGGACATTAAACAAGGCTTCTTTTTTTGATATTAATTGCAGGTCTTGAAGTTGTTTTTTGGATAGAGTTTCTGAAAATCTTCCCTTAGTTTCCAAAAATAATTGTTGCATTATTTTGTTAAGTACACGATTTGTAATCCCTCGATTTGATAATTTTTCTGTTGATGGATAAACAGCTTGCATCACCGATCTTAAACTTTTTTGGTGTTCTTCCTTTAGTTCCATTTCGGGGTGAGGCATGCTGAACTTTCCATTATAAAAATTCGTTTTTCCGAAAATCACATAAGGTTTATTAATTTTTATGCTGTCCTTTATCCATTTTTGACCTCTAAACCATACCAATTCCATACTTCCGGTTTCATCCTGAAAAGTCGCTACTAGTCGTTTTCCTCTTTTTTGTGAGACTTCTTTGAAGTTTGTGATTTGCCCAATAAGCTGAACTTCTGCATTACTACGTTGTAAACTATTTATTTTATAATACTTAGTTCTATCCAGATAGCGATTTGGAAAGAGGTTCAATAAGTCCTGATAAGTATGGATACCCAGCTCTTTACGGAGTAAATCCGCGCGATTTGGACCTACACCTTTCAGGTAGTCTATTGGAGTTTGTAAAATAACAGAATTCATAAAACTAAAATAATTCTTTTAGGCATAATGACAACTATAATTGCTATTTTGGTTTCATAATTATTTAAAATAAAATATGAGGGCATTGGTAATTTCAGGAGGAGGTAGTAAAGGCGCATTTGCTGGGGGTGTTGCACAATATCTAATTGAAGAGAATGGTAGGGAATATGATATGTTTTTGGGGACTTCTACTGGTAGTTTATTAGTACCACACTTGGCTGCCAATGAAATTACTAAGGTTTATAACCTGTTTACAAATGTCACGCAACGAGATATCTTTAGTGTGAGTCCTTTTGTTCAGCGCAAAAAAGATAACCGGGAATATGTGTCTATAAATTTTATAAACTCTTTATGGCAGTTTATTAAAATGAAACGCACCTTTGGGGAAAGTAAGTCCCTTAAAAGAAATATAAAACGAAATTTCACGATTGAGGAGTTTGAAAAAATAAAGGCGACACGCCATGATGTTGTAGTAACAGTTTCTAATTTATCAAAAAATAGAGTAGAGTATAAGTCAGTTAATGATTGTACTTATGAAGAATTTTGCAATTGGATCTGGATTTCGTGCAATTATATTCCGTTTATGTCTTTGGCAGAGGTTGATGGTTTTGAGTATGCAGATGGTGGTTTGGGCTGTGTGGTGCCTATTCGAGAAGCCATAGAGCGTGGTGCCACAGTGATTGATGCAGTCATTTTAGAATCTGAGCTCATGGTTGGCAATAAGGTCCTTGGAAAAAATCCATTTTCATTAATGATTAGCTTATTTGGACATTTGCTAGAACAAGTAGAAAAACATGATGTTACAATTGGTAAGCTCGCTGCAAAAAATAAAGGAGTGACACTTAATTTATATTATACGCCTACTAAACTTACCGAAAATTCATTGATTTTTAGCAAACGGCTCATGCAAAAATGGTGGCGTGAGGGCTTTGATTATGCAAAAAACAAACATGAGGATTTCGAGTCTAATGAGCTTAAAAATGGTATAATTTAGTCTCATGAACTTTACTATTCTCAATTCATATTCTTTTTTTTGAATAAAATGTGACTGAGAAATCACATCCCAATTGGTACAGTTAAAGTACAAGGTCTAAAACTTACCACATTTCGCTAACTTCTTTTTTAATATAGGACAATGCGGCGTCACTTGGGGCTAGTTTTTCAATCATTTCAGTAAGAATAACTTCCCGAAGTTTATTAGCAGTGCCTGTTTTTTCTAGCAATCCTGCTTTTCTAATGAGTTGAATGGTCGCATTTTTTGCTGCAACAATAATATTCCAGCATTCATCACTCATATAAATTTGCTGTGATAAGTTGTGTTCAAATTCTTGTTCAATATTTGATACGAGAAAAGATTCGTAATCGTTTTCGTTATCACTAGTGGGCTTGACTCTAATAAGTAATTTTGAAGGTGTTATGCGTTCTAGGAATAACACCATGCGCTCGTATGCTTGTAAACGTAGCGGCATTGTGTTTACTTGTAGATCCTTATGTAGTAAAAACCGTCGTCTACCATCTTCGTTTTTAAGATGTTCTTTGAAGAAATAATAAGCAATCATCCCAGTGACTAGTGCAGGGACTGCATAAAGAAAGACTTCAAATATTTTTTCAAGCTCCATAAAATATGTTTTTATTAATCATGAGATGTTTATTTAAGTTCCGAGTTTAATTTCTAAAAATAACGAGTAAACGAATCATGAAATTGTTTAATTATCATTTTCCTCCCAAATATATACAATCTTTTAGAGCTTGCATACTGGTAAATGGTACTGGTGTTTTATCATAACCATGCGTTTTATTTAATTTTTTGGATAAATAGTGATCATCTACATTAACATCAACATCACTCATTTTAAACTGACAAGGATGTTCATATCCGGTGGCATGAGTTATCTCAATCAGTTCTTTTTTAAACGTTTTGAAGTATTGCGCTAATCGTTCGGCTTTTAGAGACACGTTAATCCCATTTTGTAACCATTTATTTTGAGTTGCTATCCCGCTTGGGCAGCGGTTTGTATGGCAAACTTGTGCTTGGATACAACCAATGCTCATCATCGCTTCACGAGCTACATTTATGCAATCGGCTCCCATGGCAAACGCCATTGCCGCTTTCGCCGGAAATCCTAACTTTCCGCTAGCAATAAAAACGATTCTATCGGAGAGTTTTTCTTCATTGAACAAATTATATAAATCGCTAAAACCATAAGCCCAAGGTAATGAAACATGATCTGCAAAACTAGGAGGTGCAGCTCCAGTACCACCTTCACCGCCATCTACGGTGATAAAGTCTGGTCCTTTATTAGTTGATTTCATTATGGATGCTAATTCCTCCCATTGCTCTAGTTTTCCTATTGCAGCTTTAATACCTACCGGAAGTCCGGTCGCTTCAGCAATTTGCTCAATGAAATCGACCATTTCAACAACATTAGAAAATGCAGAATGATTGGGAGGAGATAGGACATCTTTTCCAATTTCTACACCTCTAATTTTAGCAATTTCTTTTGAGATTTTAGCAGCAGGAAGCACGCCTCCTTTTCCAGGTTTTGCGCCTTGTGATAACTTAATTTCAATGGCTTTAATAAATGGATTATCATTTACTAATTGAATTAGTTTATCCATAGAAAAGTTACCTTGGTCGTCCCTAACACCGAAATAACCAGTGCCAAAATGAAAAATAACATCACCACCATTACTGTGATACGGTGATAATCCCCCTTCACCAGTATTGTGATAGGCTCCCGCAATTTTAATACCGTTGTTTAAAGAGGCAATAGCTTTTGCAGAAAGCGACCCAAAGCTCATTGCCGACACATTGATAACCGATGCAGGCCGGTAGGGATTTTTACGTTTATGGAAAGCTCCTATTACTTTTGCACAGGGTAAAAAGCAATTATCGATGGTATTTGGATGATCCTTTCCAATTTTATAAGGAATCATTGCATTGTTTATAAAAATATGTTGGTGTGCATAAATATCTCTATCGGTACCAAAGCCTTCGTAATTGTTTTCTTTTTTTGCCGAAGCATAGATCCAACCACGCTCTATCCTATTGAAAGGGAGCTCTTCTCTGTTATTGGCAACAAAATACTGCCTAATTTCTGGACCTATACTTTCAAATAGATATCGAATATGCCCAATAATAGGGTAGTTATGACTAATGGTGTGCTTTTTTTGAAAAAAGACATCACGTATTGCAATAATTAGCAATACAATTAAAACCCAAACCCACCAGGGCATATTTGATAAAATGTTCACTATAAAATTGTTAATTGTTTAAATAATCTAAAGACATTTGAATAAATGTTTTCACGCCTAATTGCATTCCAGCCTCATCAATAAAGAAATCAGGCGTATGATGTGGATAGGCTTCTGTTGTTCCAGGGGTCATTCCGCCAAGAAAAAAGAAAAATCCAGGAACTTTTTCTTGATAAAAAGAAAAATCTTCAGCTCCAGTAATAGCATTAATAACAAAAACTCGGTCTTTACCAGCTGCTTTCTCTAGTGATGGTGCTACTTGTGCGGTTAATTCGACATGATTAAAAGTAATGGATGTACCATCTGCAATATCTATTGTTGCTTCTGCTCTATAGGCTTTAGCGATGGCAGGAACCATTTCTCGCATTCTCTTGTTCATGTGTTCTTGCATTCCATAATCTAAAGTACGAAGTGTCCCTATAATTTGTGCGGATTCAGGAATGATATTATTTCTAACACCACTTGCAATTTTTCCTATGGATAGTACCACGGCTTCATTGGTTAATGGCATTTCTCTGCTGACGAGCGTTTGTAAACCATCAATGATCTTTACACTTGCCATAATTGGGTCAATTCCTCCCCATGGCATTGAACCATGTGTTTGTTTTCCTTTTACATTAATTTCAAAACGTTGTGCAGCAGCTAACATCCCACCTGGCTTATAAGCCAAGGTACCAACTGGCTGACTAGAACCTATATGAAGTCCGAAAATGGCATCTACTCTAGGGTTTTCTAATACACCTTCTTTAATCATTAACTTCGCACCACCTTCTTCACCAACAGGAGCGCCTTCTTCTGCAGGTTGAAAAATAAACTTTATGCTACCATGGATTTTATCTTTGTTTTTAGATAAAATCTCAGCAACTCCCATTAATATAGCAGTATGTGTATCGTGGCCGCAAGCATGCATTACACCTGTGTCAACCCCATTAAAATTGGTTTTTACATTTGATTTAAAAGGTAAATCTGCTCTTTCAGAAACTGGTAATGCATCAATATCAGCTCTTAAGGCTAATACTTTACCTGGGTGATTTCCTTTTAAAAGCGCTACAACTCCAGTATGTGCAATACCAGTTTGTACGTCTAGTCCCAATGATCTTAGATGTGCAGCAATTTTTTCGGCCGTTTTAAACTCTCTATTTGATAACTCTGGATTTTGATGAAAATCACGTCGCCATTCAATGACTTTATCTTCAATTTTAGCAATGTCAGCGTCCATACCATGTTGTGAAAATCCAACGTAACTGGATAAAATAATAATGCCTAGGAGTAATTTTTTCATGTGTTTGTATTTATGGTTAGTATAGTTATTAATTCAACTAAGTGCAATGCAGTTCATTTAGACTAGAATAAAACCTTCATATAATTGACTCATCATTGATGTTCATTGCCTTTAGTTTATAGTTTCAAAAATGTATATCCATTATTTTGATATTGTAAAAGGGCAGTCATTGCTGACAACGCAAATTTTACATTGGGGTTCGCATTTTCATGAGTAATTCCTCTAACACCCGCCGTTTGTCCACAAATAATAATGTCAACTCCAGCTTTAGTCAATTGATTGATTAGATCGAAATTGGGATTGTTGACTCCATATTTTTCTTTATAAGTTTCGTTATTTAAAACATCTTGCCAAGCACCTCCATGAATAGTCATGGCTACTTTGAGTTGTGTTTTGTTCATGCCTTCATTGGCATGCATATTTAAAAATCGTGCGGCTGTGGCAATATATTTGTTTGGTACACTTTTATCTTCTGAAGATTTCGTTATATCAAAAATAACTTTAAACTCTGATGTGGTGTCTGTCTTTATATCGGTATCTTCAACGGCATAGAATTTCCCATAATCTTTAACAATTTCACCTTGAATAGGGCTGTTTTGAGCGATTGATAATGCATTAAAGCATAGGAAGACACAAAGTAGTGTGCATAATTTGTTCATAGGAAATAAAATTTTTGCCTTAAAGATATTTAAATTTTCATGAAACAAAATATAGATTGAGAATTGTTTATAATTATTCATGTATACATTATAATAAACGCCTAACAATGGCTAAATTCACGCTTTAAAATTATTTAAATTGGAGAAGTATTTAAGTCAGTTGAATGAGGCGCAATTAGCGCCAACACTACAAAAGGAGGGCGCAATGATCGTGATTGCTGGAGCTGGTTCAGGAAAAACACGTGTGCTTACCTATAGGATTGCATATTTAATGAGTAAAGGCGTTGATGCTTTTAATATTTTAACCTTGACATTTACTAATAAAGCGGCTCGTGAAATGAAAGATCGTATCGCTGCAATTGTAGGTGCTAGCGAAGCAAAAAATATTTGGATGGGAACTTTTCATTCCGTTTTTGCTAAAATCTTGCGTATTGAATCTAGTAAACTTGGCTACCCAAGTAATTTTACTATTTATGATTCTCAGGATTCTCAGCGCTTAATATCCTCAATTATTAAGGAATTGAATTTGGATAAAGATATTTATAAATACAAGCAGATTCATTCTCGAATTTCTTCTTATAAAAATAACCTGATTACGGTTAAAGCATATCTTCAAAATCCAGAATTAAAAGAAGCCGATACTATGGCGAGACGTCCTCGTTTAGGGGATATTTATAAAGAGTATGTCGATAGGTGTTTTAAGGCTGGTGCCATGGATTTTGACGATTTGCTATTGAAAACTAATGAGTTGTTAACCCGGTTTCCTGAAGTGTTAGCAAAATATCAAAATAAGTTTCGATACATTTTGGTTGATGAGTATCAGGATACCAACCATTCACAATATTTAATAGTGAAAGCCTTATCGGATAAATTTCAGAATATTTGTGTTGTAGGTGATGATGCTCAAAGTATTTATGCCTTTCGTGGTGCCAATATTAATAACATATTGAATTTCCAAAAGGATTATGATAATGTGAAAGTTTTTAAATTGGAACAAAATTACCGATCGACAAAAACTATTGTAAACGCAGCTAATTCCATAATAGATAAAAACCAAACCAAACTCGAGAAAATTGTTTGGACGGCAAATGATGAAGGTGGAAAAATAAAAGTACATCGTTCTTTAAACGACGGGGATGAAGGCCGTTATGTTGCGAGTACTATTTTTGAGAATAAAATGCAAAACCAACTGTTAAATAGTGATTTTGCAGTATTGTATAGAACAAATTCACAGTCTCGTGCTATTGAGGATGCTTTGAGAAAAAGAGATATTCCTTATAGGATTTATGGAGGATTGTCGTTCTACCAGCGTAAAGAAATTAAGGATGTACTTTCATATTTACGATTGGTTATAAATCCGGCTGACGAAGAAGCCTTAAAACGGGTTATTAATTTCCCGGCCAGAGGTATTGGCCAAACCACGATTGATAGATTATTGGTGGCAGCAAATGGGTATAAGCGTTCTATTTTTGAAGTCTTACAACATTTAGATCAAATCGATATTAAGATAAATTCAGGAACCAGAGGAAAACTACAAGATTTTGTATTGATGATTGAAAGTTTTCAAGTTATGAACCAAACTGCCAATGTTTTTGATTTGGCAGAACATGTCGCTAAGGTAACAGGAATTGTTAGAGAATTTGGTAAAGATGGCACTCCTGAAGGGGTTGCCAAAATGGAGAATATTGAAGAGCTACTTAATGGTATGAACGATTTCGTGGAAAGTCAAAAGGAAATTGTTGATACCACGGGGTCCTTAGCAGAGTTTCTTGAAGATGTTGCACTCGCTACAGATATTGATTCAGATAAAGGAGATGCAGATCATGTTGCGTTAATGACCATTCACTTAGCCAAAGGATTAGAGTTTCCTTATGTCTATATTGTTGGTTTAGAAGAAGATTTGTTTCCTAGTGCAATGAGTATGAATACTCGAAGTGAACTCGAAGAAGAACGTCGTTTGTTTTATGTGGCTTTAACACGTGCAGAAAAACAAGCCTATTTAACATATGCCTTAACACGATATCGTTGGGGAAAATTAGTAGATGCTGAACCAAGTCGTTTTATTCAGGAAATTGATGAACAATATTTAGAGGTGTTAACACCTCCTGAAGAGCGTTCATTTAATCCCATGTTAGATCCTGATATTTTTGGAGATATTATGCCAGAAAAGCCGATAAGGATTCCTGGTAATAAAATAAGATTTAAACCTGCTAAACAGCCTGAATTCAAAAAAAAGGCAATGAAAAAGGCGGCACCAGAAGCAGTGAAAATAACAGCACCAAAACATTTGAAACCTGTAGCAAAAACTGGAGGCAACACCAATTTGTTTGACAGTAAATTAACTGTTGGTAATATTGTGAAACATCTGCGCTTTGGAAAAGGGGAGGTGCTTAAAATAGAAGGTAAGGGCGCCGACATTAAAGCAGAAATAAACTTTGAGAACGGAGGTATAAAAAAGTTGTTATTGCGCTTTGCAAAACTTCAAATTATAGGATAATGGCAGATTTTGTTAGAATTTATGAAGAAAACCCCAACCGCGCTGAGATAGAGAAGGTGGTCGCTGTTTTAAAACGAGGCGGTTTAATTATCTATCCTACAGATACGGTGTACGGATTGGGATGTGATATCACAAATTCTAAGGCTTTAGATCGTGTTGCTAGGCTAAAAGGCGTGAAATTAGAAAAGGCTAATTTTTCATTTATTTGTCATGATTTGAGCAATTTAAGTGACTATGTAAAGCAAATTGATACTTCTACCTTTAAGGTGTTAAAACGAGCATTACCAGGACCGTACACTTTTATTCTCCCTGGAGCGAAATCCTTACCGAGTGCCTTCAAAAAGAAGAAAACTGTTGGGATTCGTATTCCTAATAATAATATCGCATTGGAGATTGTGAAACTTTTGGGGAATCCAATTATTTCGACGTCCATTTATGATGAGGATGAAATTTTGGAGTATACAACTGACCCCGAATTGATTCTTGAAAAATGGAACGCTAAAGTAGATCTTGTAATTAATGGTGGTTATGGCGACAATGAGGCCTCGACCATAATTGATTTTTCAGGTGATGAACCTGTAGTTGTAAGAGAAGGAAAAGGTGGTTTAGAGATTTTTTAATTACAAAGAATACCATGCTCTGCTATAGATATAATTCAGTTCAATAAATTTTTATTCAGTATCTTTAAGATTCTCTAAAATTTCAACATTTTGTTTAATGATAAAACTAATTTTCTCATCGTTAGTCAAATATTTATTGCGCTCTTCATTAATAATGTTCTTAGCGTATTTGGATTCTCCAAAAACTAAGTAATTAAGGTCTACATCGAGTTTGCTCGAAATTTGTCGAACAACATCCAAACTGGGTTCTGGATATTTACCATTGCGGTTTTCAACCGTAAATAAACGGGTCAATTTATAAGAAGGCTTTATGTCAACAATCCTACAAAATTCTGAGGCATTGTCTTGAGCGTATTTTTCAACGAGCTTTTTTATGCGTTTATTAATTTCGGGTAATTCCATAAAATTGGACAATGTGTAATTTATTTTACTAATTAATAAGAAAATATTTACTAATAAATTAGTATTATAGCTAATATATTGGTAGTTTTAATCTTAGATATGTGTATCGCAAATACATCATAAATATATCAATAATATATCAATAATTAAATAAGATTTTATATGATTTCTAAGTCCCAAAAAGAAAGACTACAAAAGCATTTAAAGAAGGATTGGATTCAGTCTGTATTTATAGAGTTAAAGAGGCAAAATATTACCTCTTCGAGAGGAACTCCATATCGTGAAAGTATGATTAGAATGGTGTTTATTGGTAAAATTGAGCATGATGGTATTGAACAAGCAATATTTGATGTTTTTGAATCGAGAAAGCTTGAATTCGAAACTAGTGAGAAGAATAAGGAACGCATATTATCTCAGGAATGAAGAAGAAAGAATTTATAAATCATATTGTTTTAGCCCTGTTTATAACCATTTTAATAATTGTTGTTGCATTGAATATTTATCTAGGACTTTTCGTTTAAATTTTTAAAAAATAAATTAATAAAACTTCAATAATTTATTTTAATAGTGAATTAATTGGAATTACAATTTGACCAAGTCACTGGAGTAGGGATTATTGTAATAATGTTTTGAATATCTATAAAAGTTATAATTTGTCGTTTTAATGACGGTATAACTGATATATGACGTGTTCGAGATTATTATATGACTTGTGTCATTTGAGCCTGTCTGTACATGTTACAGCAGGCTTTTTTTAATTATTGAATCCCAGAAAAGCGCATAACTAAGTTAATTCAAAAAAAAAGCTCAACCAATTGATTGAGCTTTTTTATATATTTTATGAGAGATTAGTTTCCTGTAGATAAATCTTTCATTTCTTTTTCTATCATATCGTAGAATTGATCAATTTTTGGCATGATCACAATACGAGTACGTCTGTTTCTTGATCTGTTTTCAGAGGTATCATTGTCTACTAAAGGAACATAATGACTACGTCCAGCAGCAATTAAGCGATTTGGATTTACATCCAAACTTTCAAGAACTCTTACAATGGCAGTTGAGCGTTTAACACTTAAATCCCAGTTGTCAAGTAACACACCTTTTTGGTATGATTTACTATCAGTATGACCTTCTACCATACATTCAAAATCTGGTTTTCCATTTACAACTGTAGCAACTTTAGATAATACATCTTTGGCTTGAGAAGTTACCGTATAGCTTCCGCTTTTAAATAATAATTTATCTGCAATAGAAATAAATACAACACCTTTTTCAACATTTATCTCAATATCCGGGTCGTTAATTCCAACTTCACGTTTTAAACTTGTTACAAGCGCAAGAGTGACACTATCCTTTTTGTTTAAAGCATCTTGTAAACGTGTTATTTTAAGATCTTTTTCTTTAATGCTTTCCAAAGTTCTTTCAACATTATCAGCGCCTTTGGCAGTTAACATTGTTAAATCTTGGTTGCTTTGAATTAAGCTGTTGTTAGAATTTCTCAAATCTGAAATCTGTCCTTCAAGAGCATTGGCACGTGCTGTAGCAGCTGCTTCATCTGATAAGCATGCATTCAATTTAACGGTTGCTGAATTTAGTAAATCTTGTGTTTCTTTCTGTTTGTTTTCAAGCGCAGCAAATTCTTTGTTTGATTTACATGAGCTTAATAAGAGCATTGTAGACAAGCTAAGCAATAAAATTCTCTTCATGATGTTTTTCTTAATTAATTTATATTTTGACGAATGATAAAAATATACAAAAAAGCCCAACTAGACCCTGTATTAACAAAACTTTTACGAACTATTTCACAAACTATTAAAATAACGTCTTTTTTTGACGAAATAAGACCAAACAATACTTTTTTCTGAGTAATATATTGACTTCTGTTGTAGTGTTTTTCGTTGATTCAGTAATGCGTTCAAATGCTTGTAAAATGCAAAGTGTGCCCTTAGGATTGCTAAAGTATGTTTGGGTTTGAAGTTAAAAACAAATTTCAGGCCTGCTACACCATCTAAAACGAGCCTAGTGAATACTAAAGTGAATAAATGTCCAGGTGCATTTTTTACAAGGATGAATAGGTTATTTCTAAAATTTAAATACGTTTTTTTAGGACTGGTATTATTTAATGTGGCGCCTCCAACATGGTACACAGTGGAGGTTCCAACATAAATATTTTGATAATTTAAATTTTTGGCCCGCCAGCACAAATCAATTTCTTCCATATGCGCAAAAAAGAATTCATCAAAGCCCCTCAGCGTTTTAAAAACTGAGCTGCGGATAAATAAGCAGGCTCCGGAAGCCCAAAATATTTTTGCAATATCGTTGTACTGTCCATGATCTTCTTCAATGGTATCAAAAATACGACCTCTACAATATGGGTATCCATATTTATCAATAAATCCACCAGCAGCTCCTGCGTACTCGAAATATGTCTGATTTTTAAAATCTAATATTTTAGGTTGAATAATAGCCGTTTCAGGATAATTTCTATAAGCTTCCATAATAGGAGACAACCAGTTTTTGGTTACTGCTACATCAGAGTTTAATAAACAATAAACATCGGCATCTACATGTTGAAGAGCGTCATTGTAGCCTTTGGCATAACCCCCATTCTCGGCATTCTGGATTATTTTAATTTGTGGATAAGTGTATGAAATAAAAGTTATAGAATCGTCAGTTGAAGCATTGTCGGCAATATAAATATCTGCTTCTCGTGAGTATTTAACTACTGAAGGCAAAAACTGTTCAAGTAGTGCCTTTCCATTCCAATTTAATATAACAACAGCTATTTTCATCTGCTTTTTTTTATGGCTATAATGTTTAGATGTAAGCTCCAAATGACTATTTTTTTGTGGATAAAATTATATAACATCGCCTTTTTATAAGTTGTAGCTGGGAATATCATTCAGAAAATGATAACGTTGGTCTTCAAAATCCATAGTACAATAATAGTGATTTATTCCATTGGTAATCATTAAGTATTTAGCATTTAAGGCTAAATTATAACGTGCTATTTGATCAAAAGTATTTTGATTGATTGAAATTTTTGCTGCTTTGCACTCCACAATTAAATGGATACTACCGTCTGAATTAAAAATCACAATGTCATAGCGTTTTTTAAGTCCGTTGACTTTTAATTCCTTTTCAACATTAATTAAGGATTTCGGATATTTCTTTTCTTCAATTAAAAATTGGACACAATGTTGCCTTACCCATTCTTCAGGTTGTAAAACCACAAATTTTTTACGGATGTCATCAAAAATAAAAGGTTTATTTTCGCTATTTTTGAATCGAAACGAATATGTAGGGAAATTTAATTTTTGCACTACACAAATTTAGAATTATAATGTCACTTCAAGTGATTTTCTATAGAAAATATTATCGGGAAATTCGCGATAGTCACTTTCAAATATCAGAATTCAACTTGATGGACAATAATTTTTAAGAGCTATTATATTTTGGACGAAGTTAAACAACTGGTAATCGATATTAAGAACGGAAACTTAAAACCCATTTATTTTTTAATGGGTGAGGAGCCTTATTATATTGATAAAATTTCGAGCTATATTGAGAAAAATGTACTTGCCGAAGAAGAAAAGGGATTTAATCAAATGGTGCTTTATGGTCGCGATGTGACAATTGATGATATTGTTGGCAATGCAAAGCGATATCCTATGATGGCCGAGCGTCAAGTTGTAATTGTAAAAGAAGCTCAAGATTTGTCAAGGACTATTGAAAAATTGGCGGCCTATGCTGAAAACCCACAACCCTCAACTGTATTAGTGGTTAACTATAAATATAAAAAGATTGATAAGCGTAAAGCTTTGTATAAAACGCTGAAAAAGATTGGTGTGGTTTATGAAAGTAAGAAGCTTTATGAAAATCAAGTATCAGATTGGATTCGACGTGTATTGGCACCAAAAGGATATAATATCTCTCCAAAAGCGGCACAAATGCTCGTGGAGTTTTTGGGAACGGACTTAAGTAAAATAAATAATGAGCTGGAAAAATTACAGCTTATTATACCTAAAGGAAGTCAAATTACTCCTGAGCTTATTGAAGCGAATATCGGAATTTCTAAAGATTATAATAATTTTGAACTACGAAAGGCTATAGGTGAAAGGAATGTAGTTAAGACACATCAAATTATTAATTATTTTGCAGATAACCCGAAGGATAATCCGATGGTAGTTACCGTGGCTTTGTTATTTAACTTTTTCGCCCAATTGCTACATTTACATGGTTTGAATGATAAAACGCCAAGAGCTATAGCCACATCTCTGAGAATCAATCCATATTTTGTTAGTGAATATACAAATGCAGCGCGTAATTTTCCAATGAAAAAAGTGAGTCAAATCATAGGGATATTACGTGAGTTTGATGTAAAAAGTAAAGGTGTTGGTGCGAATGCTATTCCGCAGGGGGACTTACTTAAAGAGTTAATGGTGAGAATATTATCCTAGATTGTATTTCGGTTTTATCGATCTAGACTAGTTTTCTTGTCTTTTAAAGCTGCAAAACACAAAATTCTGTACGGTATTAAATGGGGTTGTATGATTTTTGGTGATACAACGTATTTTATTAAAGCCATTTTTAAAAGTTGCACTTATACTATTTTCGTTGTACTGTTTTATGTCTAGTCCGCTACATTTTTCGGGACCATTTTCTGAAAAAGTTCCAATACTTAAATAGCCCTTCACAGCTTTTCTTGCAATGTCCATATAGGTTGAAATTTGATCAGGGCTTGTCAAAAAATGAAAGGTTGCTCTATCATGCCAAACATCAAAAGTAGTTTCTGGTTTGAATGCTGTAATGTCACTTACTACCCAATTAACTTTTTTTGCTTGAGCTCCCAGGCGTATTTTTGCTTTATCCAGTGCTCTTGCTGAAATATCTAAAACAGTAATGTTTTCATAGCCCAAATTAAGTAAACAGTCAACAAGTTTGCTATCACCGCCACCAATATCAATGATCTTTGCCGATTTATTCAATCCAAAGGAATTAATAAAATCAAGAGAAGTTTGTGGTGTGTCTTGAGTCCAACTCACGTCATCTGGAGTTTTGTTTTTATACACTGTTTCCCAATGAGATTTGTTTGTGTTTTGCATGATTTTATTTCTTGTTAGAGCTTGTTTATTTTACGTCAAAAATATAAGCTTTATTAAAAATGCTAATAAAAAGCGGATAGTTTTCTTCTAGTTTATTATAATTGGCAGCAGCTTGGTTGAGCCTATGCTTAGTTATTGTTACAGTCAGGATGAGTTGTCCTTCCTCTTTCAGTAGATGAGAAAAATTAAATACCCGTTCTTCATTAGGATAAAGGTTATTATCTGATATTTTTTTTGCTTCTGGATACCATTCCCATTGTTCTCCAATTCTTTCTGTTTTTATTGCAATGAGATCCCCTGTTTTATTTTTAAGCTCAAATAAGATTTTAAAAAAGCGTTCTGGATCTCCAGTTGGAACTTTATGTCCTGCAAATTCATTTTTAACTTTGAGTGTAAAAAAGAGACTGTCATTTTTGGAGTAACTAGATTTCAATATAGATGGATAGATACCTAATCCATTTAGCATTTTTGTTTGAACCGAATCAATTTTTGGGATCCCAGATCCAGCAAAGTAGTGTGAATGACTTTTTTTGATTCCAAATCCTGGAGCATTCTCCCGCATTGTGGATTCCATATGACAGCTTATACAATTCTTTTTTCCAGGATATGGTCCAGCTTTCCATTCGTCGCCAGTTTCAAAAGTACAGGCTAGAGTTGGTGTAATTACGGCTGAAGCATTATGGCATGAAATACACAATTGTTCCGATAGAAATTTGGAGTCTTTTATGGTTTTATGAGGTGCGTTAGTCGTCCCAGTTGTTCCAATAATGGCATTGTTTCTCATATGACAACTCACACAGGTTATACCTTCCTGTTGTAGGCTTTTATTAAATTTTGGATTTTTCTTTTTAACTGGTTTATAAATATCTCCATCAATTAGTCCTACTACAATGAATTCTTGTTGATTCTGTAAAGGGATATGACAGTTGATACACATAAATGGGCTCGACTCCTTTTTTAATTCTGATTGAAATTGCATATCAGTCCAGGCATGAGCGTGTGTAGATAATTTCCATTCATCATAATGCTGCTTGTGGCAAACGCCACATTCTTTGGCATTCATAGAAGAAAGTCCTTTTGGGGTCTCTTGATGGGGTACTGCTATTTCCCAACTATTGGTGAGTGGCGAGATATTTTCATTTCCATTTTTACAACGAGTTAAACTGAGTAGAAAGACCCAAGAAACTAGAACAGATAATAAGGCAAAATTGCTTTTTATGTTTTTAAGGGCCACAGATTTCTCGAAATTGATTTAAAGCTTTCAAGGCTAAAATTACAATTAATAAAGTTGTTTACGATGTTGTTTTTGCTTTAGTTTTGAGAACTCACAAACACTTAAAAACAACCCTCAACTTAAAAAAATTGAGGGCCATAAATATTTGTTTTAAGGCCTATTTTAATTCAAAAGGAACTATAGGCATGGGATGTTTACACATCAATACTCTTATCTTTTATCAATAGAATATTTGCCAGGTCCAGCCAAAAGGATGACAACGAAACCTATTAAAAATAACAGCGCTTTTTCTTTAGTTCCAAAAGGGTCACTGGCATGAACAATAAAAACAGCAACACACATAACAGAAATTGCAGGTAAGGTTGCTAATTTTGTTCTAAAACCAATTATGATAAAAATAGGAGCAATCACTTCCCCAATAAGAGCGAGTGTTAAAGAGGTCGCTGCACCAACACCGAGAGGATCTGGAAACTCAATAGTCTCAGCAAAAAGGCGTTCAATTTTTGGAATACCGTGTGTTAATAATAGTCCTGAAAAGCCAATTCGTAATATGGCTAAAGCTAAATCTGTGAGGTTGTTTTTCAACATAATAAGTTAGTTTAAAGAGTTTAAGAAGTCCGTTTTATATTTCTGACCAATAGGGACTGTTTTGTCACCAATTGTAATCACATTTCCTGCTAAGCTATTCATTTTTTTTAAATTTATTGCAAATGATTTGTGACATCGTACAAATTGTGAGGGTAGCAGCTTCAAAATATTGGTAAAAGTACTATTCGTGATTATGAGGTTATTTTCTTGATGTATTCTCACATAATCTCCAAAAGCTTCAACATACAAAATACTGTCAGGGGCCAATTTGTGTAATACTTTATTGGCTTTTATAATTAAGAAATCGTGCTCTTGAGTATTATTTTTTGAACTGTTTTTTGCTACAAGTTTATTTACGGCTTTCAAAAAGCGCTCAAAGGAAAATGGTTTTAGTAAATAATCGATGGCATTAACTTCGAAGCCATCCAGCGCAAATTGTGAATATGCAGTAGTAAATATCACCTCTGGTGGATTATTGAGAGATTTATAAAAATTTAAGCCTGAAAGTTTTGGCATGTTGATGTCTAAAAACAATAAATCGATATTTTGATTTTCGCTCAAAATATCAATGGCATCAATGGCATTATTGCAAACGGCAAAAACCTCTAAGAAAGGGATGTCGTTTATAAAGGTTTTTAGAACCGCTTGTGACGAAGGTTCGTCATCTATAATTAAACAGTTAATGGTCATTGGTGTTAATAATTAGTTCTACAGTAAATATATCATGGTCTTTATTTATGGTAAATTGATGTGCATTTGGATATACTATCTCAAGATTTTTTCTAATGTTTTCAAGTCCAACACCAGACTCTTCATCAGTGGCAGCATTACTCTCAGCATCGCAATTATTTTCTATTTTGAAATTGAAATTATCTCCTTTTTGAAGCATTGAAATATTGATAAAAGTTTTTGTAAGATCGCCTTTAATACCATGCTTGAAACTGTTTTCAATCAATGGAAGTAATAGCATTGGATAAATGCTAAAGGATTCGTTTTCAATAATATTATGCGTTTTGATATTGTTAAAACCATGAACTCTATGCTTTTGAAACTCGATATAATTTTTTAAGAGTTTAATTTCATCTTTTAGTGTAACTTTTTCAGAGTCTGAATCGTAAATCACATAACGTAAAATGTCTGATAATTGTATAATAGCATCTTTTATACCTTCTTTTTTTTGGACGGTTAAAGCATAAATTACATTGAGAGAATTGAACAAAAAATGTGGATTAATTTGAGAGCGTAAAGTTGATAATTGTAATTGTATTTGTTCATTTCGCAATTTCAAATCGCGATTTTCATTTCTATTAAAGTAGAACCAGTCTTCTGATAGTTTAATAAGTGTTGTTGCTACTAGGAAGATGCTAAAAATTATGATCAGGTTAGTGTTTGAGTGATATGAAATGAAAAAATAATCTGGAAAAAAAGAATTAATTAGTGGTTCAAAAAACCACAAATGTAGTTGTGTGAACACTAATAAATTTAAAATAAATGCTAATATAAAACTTTTGTATTTTTCTTTTTTTAAAAGCGTTGGAATGCAGAGGTAGAGGTTGATTATAACAGGGATGGCAACGGATAAAATAAAGCATAAAGTATAAATATAATCTACTTTTATAGGCTTTTGTCCTTTTGAAAAAATGAATAGGACAATAATAAACGCAGTAAACCACAGTGCCAGATTAAAGATAAATGGACTGTGGTTATTAAGTTTTTTTAGGTATGGATTAAGGTTGAGCATTTACTTTGGTTAAGATAAACTTTTCAGATGATTTCCATTTGTCTTCGATATTTGAATTGATATATTTTTTTAGAAATTTATATAATTCTTCTGAAGAGGCTGTCAAAACAAAAGATTCCTCAAAGCCGACTATTTCATGTTTTAATTTAAGTTGATCTTTTTTGAAGAGGTCTATAAGTCTGTCTTCATCAAGCCATGTGAGTTTTAAGTTTTTGTTATCCTCAAAATCTACTTTGGCAACTGAATGGGTGTTTAATAGGTGCTGACTTGTCAAATCATTAGTGATGTTCTCATAATCAAAAGGGATAAAATCCATGAACAATTGGTTTTCAACTTTAAATGGCATAGTCAAAAAAACAGATGTTTCGTCTTTCTTGGTTAAAGAAACAAAGTAACCTTCTTTATATTTTTCAAAGAGGACTTTATCTTCTACAGAAATTTTAGAAAAATCTTTGTTATCATCTAAAAATGCTTGCTTAAACGAGACGACTTCCCATTGATAGTTTTTGTTGTCGTTCCATTTTCCTATTAAATCTTTTTGATGACTAATGGCTTCAGTGGTGTAAAATGGTTGCAAAGATTTTACAACGCACGAGTTTAGTAATACTAAGCAACATATTAGAATTCCTGTTTTGAGTTTCATGAGTTTTTGTTTTAAATTGTTGAGACAAAACAATACTAAAGTGCGCTATATATCAAGTTATTTCGTTGAACACTGTGCAACTCATGCCAAACAAATTTTGTTATCCAATTAGAAGATTTACACTTACTGTGGCGAGTTCATTATTAGGGAATTTTGTAAAATAACGTTCATCCGGCTGTAGTCCTGAGGCCTTAGCAATTCGATTGAATACGTCTATTTCTAAGATAAACTGATCTGAATAGCCATGAGTAGCATCGTAAGCAGTTGCAGCAGTTTCACCTATATTAGACGCGGTGAGTTTAGGTGTAACGGTATGTAGTTCAATAATTAATAAACCAAAATTCTCAACATAAGGCTTCCATTTTTGCAAGTGCTCCTTTAAGGAGTCTTCAACTTGATTATTACTAAGGCGTTGCCCTTGAAAAGTATATGCACCTGAAGAAGTGCTTATGTTTGTTGAAGTCACTTTTGGGGTTTCCCAAATGCGGTTATGGTCTAAAAATGTACGCACATTGAGTAAATCTTTTAAATCTATATTATAATCTTCATTTAAATCTTTTGCTAATAAATCAGGTCTACCAATATCTCCCCAGATAACCTTTGCCCAAATATCTGATTTAATTAAATTAGCTCTTGTCACTTTTAGTGCAGCTCGGTTAAAATCGGCTCCAACCAATAGTAGCGGGTGCTCCTCTAATAATTTCCCTCTTAATGTTTGATGTTCTATAACATCAAATATATGTTGTATAAATGCACCGTTACCGCAGCCCATATCTAAAATACCTCTAGGTTGTTCGTCAATAGGCTTATTAAAAAGTTCAATAATTATTGCATCAATGACTTTAAAATAAGTGCTATGTGCCCCGCCACTTCCCCAAACATTCATTTCTCTATGTACATGTTTTTCTGGCTCATCAAGAGAGTGGGTTTTTAATATCAAAGGGTCACCAAAAATGAGTTCGTCCAAATGTAAAAAAGTGGGTAAGTAAGAAACAGTTACGCCATAAGCACTTGCGCGTTTTGCAAAAAATAAGCCTTTATCTGTAAATTGATAAGTGTCATTATTAGATTTAAACCATCCCAAATAGGTGAAAAAGTTGAGTATTTTTTTAAAGCTTTCAGGATCTTTATGATATTCTTGTGCTCTAAAGGAAGCTTCCATAAAATATTTATGGAACAAACCATTAACTCCCAAAAGTACTATAATTGGTGCAATAATAAGCCCTTCAATATGCTTGAGTATTTGAAGGTTAACGGGGTTTGTTTGAGCATTCACAAGTTCACATTGATCCTTGTAGCTTTTGAAAATTCGTTCTAATGCTAAAAAAGCATCAGACCCAATACGCTCCTCTGGAAAATTTACCGAATAGGATAATAAATTAACCCCTTCTTCGTATAAATGAACTAAGTTAAATGCTGATTTACTTTGATCGTTTATTTCAAAAGCAATGCGATCATTTTCATTATCAAGATGTTGTATAAGCCAGCCTTGAGAACATAGCACCCGTAAGGCAACGTTGAGATAGCCTTCATTTGCATTGAAAGTCTTAACAAGTTCTTCTAAGCTCGCTTTTTTGTTGTCAATAAGGAATTTTAAAACCCCCTTTTTATGCAAGGAATATGCTGTGGTTGCCGTTGCTAAGCCATCAAGATGACGAAAAATAATACTTCGATACTGTTCTTTGTCTTGCTTCGTTAGCATATTTAAACTGTTAGGAGTTTAAATATATAAAAATTAAAGCATCCATCGTGATATGAGTTGCCAATGTTTTTTGTTATCTAGTCCAGAAAGGGGTTACTCCATTTTTCGTCGGTATAGACATTGGTACCTGTGAGTGTTTTAATAAATGCGAAAACATCGTCTTTTTCTTGCTGGCTCATGTTTAGTTTTTGACCAATACCATTAGGTCTTAATCTAGGATCTAAATTGGTATTTGCAGCTATATTAATATCATTATAATGATTGAGAACAGTCATAAAGTTGTTAGAAGCACCTATATGCATGAATGGGCCATTGGCCACTCCATTTGCCTTTAACAAATCTCTTAATGAAGGCGCTCTTGTAATAGTGAGATCGATCCCGTTGCCACCGGCAAGCCCAATAATCCCATTGTTTCTAGAATTTGGATCAATATCAAATTCTGGGGCACTATGGCAAGCAGCACAACCTAAGCCGCCATTTATTCTTTCACTTTGATTGTTAAAGTTTGGAGGCTGTAAGAATAAATTTTTACCATTATTTTCTTGAGCTGTATAATTTGGAAATACTTGACCATTATTATTTACTAATGTTCTACCTGTATCAAACTTACTATCAAAAGATTGAATACTGCGTACAAACTGAGCTAAGGCATTTTGAATTCGTACTTCTGTAATGGTATTATCCCCAAATGTATTTGTAAATAATTCGGGATAATAGTTTATTGCTTCAAGTTTTGTAATTAAATCACCAAAATTTGGATCACCATTTTCACCACTAAATCCCATTTCTGCATGATCCTGAATTGGCATTGTGGTTTGTATTTCTAAAGAACTTGCTCGTTCATCCCAGAAAAAATTGTCTTCGTTTGCAAATCGTGCATTTATAAGTCGCATTGAATGTCTGGCGGTTGTTCCGTTAGCACCTTGACTCACATTGTCAATATCGCTAAAGGCGTGTTCTTGGATGTGACAGCTCGCACAGGCAGTTGTATTGTTGGTAGATAAATTGTTGTCATAAAATAAAATTCTACCTAAAGTGGCTCCTTCATTTGTAATTGGATTGTTTAGAGGGGTGTTTTCTCTATTGATATACGCAGGAATTGCTTGATTTTCATAATTTAATAGATTATCAAAGTCAATTGAAAAATAATCCGAAAGTTCAATAGTTGGGGTGCTCGATGTTGTCTCATCTGTGGAACATGCAGCAAGAAACAGGCAAAACATAAGTAGTGTGTAGTTTTTCATTTGATTGTTTTATAAGTTTAGATGCGATGTATTCAAAAAACTTGCGCATAAAAAAATCCCTCTGATTTATGAGGGATTCTAAATTGTATCATATAAAGACTATCTTAATTTGGGATAATCTTCAGGATTTGCTTCATGCATGACATTGTAAACAGCTTCAAAAATATCTTCATTAGAGGGTTTTGAGAAATAATCACCATCAGTACCATAAGCTGGTCTATGTTGTTGAGCAGTTAGTGTTTTTGGTTGACTGTCCAAATATTGATATGCGTTTTGAACGTTAATAATTTCGTTTAAAATATATGCCGATGCGCCGCCAGGAACATCTTCATCTATAATCATTAATCGATTTGTTTTTTCAACACTTTTTGCAATATCATGAGTTAAATCAAATGGAAGTAATGACTGTACGTCTATCACTTCGGCATCAATACCAACTTCAAGTAATTCCTTAGCGGTTTGCTCAACCATTCGTAAAGTTGAACCATAGGAAACTAAAGTGATATCACTACCTTCTTTTACCGTTTCAACAACGCCAACAGGTGTTCTGAATTCACCAATATTATTTGGTAATTTTTCTTTAGTTCGATATCCATTTAAGCATTCTATAATAAGGGAAGGTTGATCGCTTTTAAGCATTGTATTATAAAAGCCAGCAGCTTTTGTCATACTTCTGGGAACTAATATATAAATACCTCTTACTAAATTTAAGATTCCGCCAAGCTGTGAACCTGAATGCCAAATGCCTTCTAATCTATGGCCTCGCGTTCTAATAATTAGCGGAGCTTTTTGTTTACCTTTTGTTCTATAATGAAGTGTAGCAAGATCGTCACTAACAATTTGAAGTGCATACATTAAATAGTCAAGATATTGTATTTCCGCAATTGGACGTAATCCACGCATAGCCATTCCAATACCCTGTCCAACAATTGTTGCTTCACGAATACCGACATCGGCAACCCTTAATTCACCATATTTAATTTGTAAGCCTTCTAATCCTTGGTTGACATCACCAATATTACCAGCATCCTCCCCAAAAACTAAAGTTTCAGGATATTTAGAAAATATAGCATCAAAATTATCACGAATAATCATACGTCCATCTACTTCTTCAGGATGGTCATTATAGGTCGGTAATATTTCTTGAATTCCGATAGCATTTAAACTAGAGACACTATTTAAGTGCGAACTGTATTTAGGTTGGTTAATTTCAAAATAAGAGTTTATCCAGGATTTCAAATGTTCCTTTTCTGTAGATGCCTCAAAAGTGATATAACGTAATGTTTTACGTGCTGCAACGAGCAAATCTTTTCTTATCGGTTCTTCAATAGTGCTTAATTCAGCGACTAGTTTTGTGATAAAAGCTTTGTTTGGACTTGTTTGTGCAACGTTTTGTAAAAGGTTAGTTAGAGTATCTCTATCTTTTAAAATAGGTGATATAAACGCGTTCCATGCTATTTTCTTTCCTTCTCTAACTTTCTTTTTTATACTTTTATTTAGTTGAATTAGTTCTTCTTCAGTAGCAATACCATTGGAAATCATCCAGTGTTTCATCTTGCCAAGGCAATCAAATTCAGATTCCCAAGCTAGTCGTTCTGTATTTTTATAGCGCTCATGAGATCCTGATGTAGAATGGCCTTGAGGTTGAGTTAATTCCTGGACATGAATCATGACAGGGACATGCTCTTCTCTGGCTATTTTAGAGGCTTCTTCATATACGTTAATTAATGATGGGTAATCCCAACCTTTGACTCTTAAAATTTCATAGCCATTTCCATGTTCATCACGTTGAAAACCTTTTAGAATTTCTGATATGTTTTCCTTAGTAGTTTGATGCTTAGCATGTACAGAAATGCCGTATTCATCATCCCAGATACTAATTACCATCGGTACTTGTAAAACTCCAGCTGCGTTTATAGTTTCAAAAAAGACACCTTCAGTAGTACTGGCATTTCCAATTGTACCCCAAGCGACTTCATTACCTTTTACAGAAAACTTGGTAGTATCAATGCCTTTTACATTTCTATATATTTTCGAAGCTTGTGCTAAACCTAATAATCTAGGCATTTGAGCAGCAGTAGGGGAGATGTCGGCACTTGAGTTTTTTTGTGCTGTTAAGTCTTTCCAATTATAGTTTTCGTCTAAACTATGCGTACCAAAGTGTCCGCCCATTTGTCGTCCTGCACTCATTGGGTCGGCTTCTATTTCTGTATGTGCATAAAGACCTGCGAAAAATTGTTCAATACTTAATTCACCAATGGCCATCATAAAAGTTTGATCGCGATAATACCCCGATCTGAAATCACCATTTCTAAATGCTTTTGCCCAAGCGAGTTGAGGTATTTCTTTACCATCTCCAAAAATACCAAACTTAGCCTTTCCTGTTAACACCTCACGCCGTCCCAGTAAACTACATTCTCTACTGGTTAAAGCTATGGTGTAATCATTTATGATTTCATTTTTGAAATCACTATAAGACATATCTTTGGTTATATCTGGGTTTGCTTGCATTTGATAGGGATTAGGATACTGCAAATTTAGCTAATTTTAATGGATTTTGCAATGCGAAAACTTGTTAATAAAATGAATATATGATAAAAAATACTTCATTTATCAAAGAAAAACACATTGAAAGTCGAAATATTCACTTTTCATTATGAATAATTGAAAATAATAAAACAGGAATTAATACCATTTTCTTCTGAATAACCCTAATAAAGATTGTGGGTCTACTGTGAACAGAAATCTGATCTTTTGATCATAGTGCGGTTGGCCTACTTCCCAGCCTAAATTTGAATACAATGGAAAATATACTTCAAAATAATCAGTGACAAGGTTTATTCTAATTCCAGAGTCATAAACAAACTTGACATTCTGATAAGTGTTTTTTACAAGTCCCATGTCCCCATATGCCTGAATGTATTTCCAAAGTGTAGTACTTAAATTTACCGTAGACATCCATTGATTTGCAAAGGGCGTTTCCAATTTAGATTTAAATCCGCCTTCTCCAATAATTATTTGCTGACTATAAATTCCTGTAGCTTCAGAGCGCCCCAAATAATTATAATCAAATAAATAGTCGGTTGGTCGGTCTAGTGCAAAGTTGAAGTAATTGGAATTTCTATCATTATTATTGTATAAAAATGCGCCTACAAAAAAGCGAATATTTAATTGTCTATTACTTTCAAATAATTTTCTGTATTCGTAATTAAACGATAATTTACCAAAGTTTTTTGATAGTTGAAAATCTGCAAACCACTTATAATAGTCGATTAAGCCAGGATTTGTATTTATATATCTGGCATTAAAAACACCATAATTAGGTTCAGTATTATCAGAAATATTTTCAATATCTGGATCTTTATTAATATCTAGATATCTAAAATTTATGGCCTGAAATTTATTGGATCTATAATCGGTATGATCTCTAAAACTAAAGGTTAGGAATGGTGTAATCACTTTCGCGAATAGATCGGGTGCATACGATGAATATTTCCCAGTTAAACCATAGGTTATTTTGAAAAGATCTTTATTTTCAATGTTTTGAATGTATGAAACGGTTCCCGAAAAGGTGAATGATTTAGATTTTGTGCCATAATTTGGGGTGATTTTATAATTGAAGCCTTTTCGTAAAACGGTTTTATTATAAAATTTACTTCCAATTGTAAGACCGTCGTAAATATTTTTAAATTCTAAAAGAGGCATCAAAAATATTTGATTATAGTTGGGGTCTTCTATATCTTTAAATAATCGAAATTGTAATGGTTTGTTGTTAGAAAAGAATCCTTTTAACGATTTCCAATTATCTCTTAAGTTATATTCTGGAATAGTCTTGTCGTAATTTAAAACGAGCTTTGTGGCATTATTTCTAGGGATTGTAATTGTTTTTTTTCCTTGAACCTTGTCAATCCAAGTTTTTGAGATTACGCTGTCATTATTTAAAGCGAATAACGTTACTGGCATGTCGTTGAGTCGCTTGTTTTTTAAAATTAATTGAATTGAGTCTTTAGTTTTTGAAATTCTTTTAATTTTAAAATCTATCTTTTTATTAGTACCCACATAGTCCTCAAAAAACCAATCAATATTTTTAGGGGTGTTAGACTTTAAAAGCGTTTCAAAATGATGTGTTGAGGTCGGTTTAACTCTATTGCTTTCCAAAAATTGCTTTACAGTGTTTTCTAGAATGTCAGAATTAATATAATCATCAAGATATTTGAATCCAACTCCAGCTTTGTACTTGTTGGCGAGGTCTTTATTAAATCTTAATAGAGAGTCTTTCGAAGTATTTAAAGCCTGATCTCTGTTGGTTCTAGCCATGTGCATATAAATGAGGCTATATTGCTCATTAAATTTTAAATCAGCTGCATGAAATGATCTTACGCCCCAAATATCGGCTAAAGCTCCTAAGAGTTTCATTTCTGGGTAGTACTCTTCAATATATTTTATCAAATAGTAAATTTGAATGCCATCTCTCAACCATTGTTCCTTTCTTGGATTGATGAGTAAGGTGTTATCTAGAAAATTTCCAAGTGTATTTTTCAATAGTTTTAACTCATACTGAAAATTTTTAGGAAAGGGTCTGATAAATTCTGGAAGTTGGCTTAATCCATATATCGGGTCTTTTTTTGCATCAATTTCAGTAACCAATATTTTTTTATGAGGATATTTTCCTAAATATTTTGTGATAAATTCAGTAATTTTATCTGTAATAATCGCTTTTTTTGATGGCTCAAGACCTTTCTCTGTAATATTTGAAATAATAGAAAAGTTTTTCGTTTGCTCCGTTTTGTAAACAGGAAGTTTTTGTAGAAATAGTCTAGTGTCTATGCGATCAATCCCTGAGTAAATAGAAGTTTGTGAATTGGAATTCTGCCTAGTATTTATAAAATCTAACTCGGTAGATAATACATAATTCTTGGGAAACTCAATTTGTAAGGTGATATCTGATTTGGGAATATATAAATCGTCTAAATTTTTATTGCTGTAATACTGCCAACTTTTAGTGTATACGGCTGGTGTGATATACCAGTATTTTAAATTAAAGTCTTGGAGTGATGTAACACCGTAACGTGTAAATTTATTACTTGGTAGTTGTACTGTATAGTTTAATGTTAGTTTATATTTTTCTCCTGGATATACAGGTGTATTTAGAGAAACTTCAATAACATCTGGGTGTTGGTCTAGTCTTATAAAAGATATATTATTTTTATTATTGTCCCGAATAGATGTTATCGATGTAAAACCACGTTCCTCATTTTTAGCAAAATGAAATTTTGTACTGTACTCCTCCGAAAAACGTTGTGCTAAAGGGGTTGACTTAGTGGCGTAACTATTGCTCCAATCGTTAAGATAAATTGTATTTAGAGTATCCTTTGAGTTGTTAGTATACTCTATATATTGATTGATAAGAATTTGCTTTGTGTTGACTTTAAACGCAGCGTTAATCTCGAGTTTGTTTTGTGAGTTAGCACTAAAACAGGTTAAAAATAGGGCAACTATATATAGCGTTTTCTTTTCCAATTAATACAATTGTATGTTGTTTATTTTACAAAAAATAAGGTTTATTACTAGAAATTCGGACTTAATTCATATTCTTTATAGAATGAATCCAGAATATGTATAACTTCATCTTCTGTATCTACTAGATGGATTAAATCTAAATCGGTTGCGCTCACATTTTCAAATTTTTCCAATAAGGTTGATTTAACCCAATCAAACATGCCACTCCAAAATTCAGTACCAACCATGATAATAGGGAATCGTTCAATTTTTTTAGTTTGAATAAGAGTAATCGCTTCAAATAGCTCATCTAAAGTACCAAAGCCACCAGGCATCACCACAAATCCTTGTGAGTATTTTACAAACATTACTTTTCGAACAAAAAAGTAATCAAAATCCATATTTTTATCTAAGTCGATATATGGATTGTCGTGCTGTTCAAAAGGGAGGTCAATATTTAATCCAACTGATGTACCTCCTGCTAAGTGAGCTCCTTTATTACCCGCTTCCATAATTCCTGGCCCACCACCAGTTATAACTCCATAACCAGCTTCTACAATGCGCTTGGCGATGCTTTCTGCTAATTTGTAATATTTATTATCTGGTTTTGTTCTTGCAGATCCGAAAATAGAGACACAGGGTCCAATCCGACTCATTTTTTCAAAACCATTGACAAATTCTCCCATTATTTTAAAAAGGGCCCAGGAATCATTGGTTTTTATTTCATTCCATCCTTTATGGTGCTGTGTTCTCATATGTTTACTTTTTCTAAAATGCTAATTTAATTCTTTTTTAAGAAATTGTGCGGTGTAGCTTTTTTTATGTTTAGCAACTTCCTCAGGAGTCCCTTCAACAATAATTTCTCCACCACCTTTACCACCTTCATAGCCAATATCAATAATATGATCTACCATTTTAATGACATCCAAATTATGTTCAATAATTAATACGGTATTGCCCTTGTTTACTAGTTTATTAAGCACAATCATAAGGACTCTAATATCTTCAAAATGTAATCCTGTCGTGGGTTCGTCAAGAATATAAAATGTATTCCCTGTATCTTTTTTAGATAATTCTGTCGCGAGTTTGATGCGTTGAGCTTCTCCACCAGAAAGCGTTGTACTTTGCTGACCCAGAGATATATATCCTAGGCCAACATCTTGTATGGTTTTAAGTTTTCGGTATATTTTTGGAATATGTTCGAAAAATGGAACGGACTCGTTTATTGTCATGTTTAAAACATCACTTATTGATTTTCCTTTATATCGAATTTCCAAAGTTTCTCGGTTAAAACGTTTCCCTTGACAGGTTTCGCATTCTACATAAACATCTGGCAGAAAATTCATTTCAATAACCCGTAGGCCACCACCTTTACATGTTTCACAGCGGCCACCGGCAACATTAAAGCTAAAACGTCCCGGTTTATAACCTCTAATCATCGCTTCTGGGATTTTAGAGAACAGACTTCTTATTTCACTAAAAACACCAGTATAAGTAGCAGGGTTACTTCTAGGAGTTCGCCCAATAGGGGACTGGTTAATATCAATAACCTTGTCACTGTGTTTAAGGCCTTCTATTTTTTTATATGGCATCGGTATTTTAACACCGTTGAAATAATAGTTGTTTAGAATAGGGTATAGGGTTTCATTAATAAGTGTAGATTTTCCACTGCCTGAAACTCCAGTTACTCCTATCATCTTCCCAAGTGGAAAGCTGACTGAAACATTTTTCAAGTTATTTCCGGTACAACCTTTAAGAACAATTTTTTTTCCATTGCCAATCCGGCGTTCTTTTGGGACTTCAATTGTCTTGGTACCGTTTAAATAATCCGCTGTTAAGGTATGATGTGATTTTAATTCTTCAGGGGTGCCTTCACTAATTATTTCGCCCCCGTGTTTCCCCGCTTTAGGTCCAATGTCTATCACGTGGTCGGCACGTTCAATCATATCCTTATCGTGTTCAACTACAATAACTGAATTGCCTATATCTCTAAGTGACACTAATGAATTAATAAGTTTTTCATTATCGCGCTGGTGTAATCCAATACTAGGCTCATCTAAAATATAGAGCACACCTACAAGTTGCGATCCTATTTGTGTAGCAAGCCGAATACGTTGAGCTTCACCACCAGATAAGGATTTAGAACTTCTATCCAGAGTTAGGTAAGTAAGTCCAACATCAAGTAAAAATTGTAATCTAGTCTTTATTTCTTTAATTATTTCTGAAGCAATAGCGCGCTGCTTTTCTGTTAAACGCGGTTCCAAATTATCAAACCAGTCGAAGAGATCGATAATGTCTAATTGAGCTAATTCAGAAATGTTTTTTGTGTTTATTTTGAAATACAAGGATTCTTTTTTCAGGCGTGATCCTCCACATTTGGAACAGCACACTTTATCCATATATTCCTTAGCCCAACGCTTAATGGAAGTGGATTCTGCATTTTTATGCTGACTTTCAATAAAATTAGCAATCCCTTCAAAATCAATATTATAATGACGTGCTATACCGAGTGATTTACTATCAACAGTAAATTTATCGTTACCGCCATAAAGAATCATTTCTAGAGCTTCTTTTGGAATGGATTTTATAGGGTCATTTAAATTGAAATTAAATCGCTGTGCGATAAGTTCCAATTGTTTGAAAATCCAAGTATTTTTTTGTTGCCCTTGAGGGGCTAATCCTCCATTTTTTATGGATAAGGAATCGTCAGGAATTATTTTATGAGGATTCACCTCATATAAGTTCCCAATACCGTTACACTTAGTACAAGCGCCTTTTGGAGAATTGAATGAAAAGTTATTAGGTTCTGGATTAGGATATGAAATACCAGAGGAAGGACACATTAAATTCCGACTAAAATAGCGCACTTCATTAGTGTCATGATCAATGACCATCAAGACATTGTCACCATGATACATGGCCGTTTTGATACTCTCTGTGAGTCGTTTATCATTATCAGCGTCCACATCTATCTTAAGGCGATCAATAACAATCTCGATATCATGGTTTTTATAACGATCGAGTTTCATGCCTTTAACAAGATCTTTGATTTCACCATCCGTTCTTACCTTAACGAAGCCTTGTTTTGCAATTTGCTCAAATAATTCGCGATAGTGTCCTTTTCTAGACCGAATTACAGGGGATAAAATATTAATCCGTTTGCCTTCAAAGCTTTTAATAATAAGTGCTTTTATTTGCTCATCATTATAACTCACCATTTTTTCACCGGTATTAAAGCTATAGGCATCACTGGCTCTGGCGAATAGTAATCGTAAGAAATCATAAATTTCAGTAATGGTTCCTACTGTTGATCGCGGAGATTTACTGGTAGTTTTTTGCTCTATGGCAATAACAGGAGACAAGCCGTCTATTTTATCAACATCCGGACGTTCAAGACCACCTAGGAACTGTCGGGCATAGGCCGAAAAAGTTTCAATATAACGACGCTGGCCTTCAGCATAAATAGTGTCAAAGGCTAAAGACGATTTTCCAGATCCTGAAAGCCCTGTAATAACCACAAGTTTCTCTCTGGGAATAGTAACATCAATATTTTTTAGATTGTGCACTCTGGCACCTTGAACTTCAATATGTTCTTCAAATTTGGTCATAGCATGGCAAAGTCGCAAAGTTACATTTTTTACTTGTCTTTTTGAAGCCGAATTGCTTTGGATTTAGTATTATTGTTATCAACATATAAAGAAACATATTTCTGTTTCCTCCGGAGTTTTAAATTATAAATCAAATGAAATTATTAGGAATAGGATCAAGAATTAATCATTCAGAACATGGTAAAGGCGTAGTAACCAATGTTAGCTCAAAACACTATTGGGTTACTTTTATTGAAAATGGTTTGGAAACAATCGATTTGGATTCTGATTTTGAAGTCATAGAGCAAGCCGAAAGTGAAGTAGATACGGTAAGCTTTTTTGATGTAGAGACCAGTTTGGTTGATATTTTGAAAAAATGGAGTGATGCTAGTGAAATTGTTCCTATTGCTGATAAGTGGAAGGGAGGCACATTGATTTTAAAACCCAACGATGCTAATTTGCAGGACAAAGAAATTCCTTTGGATACCTTTTTTCATAAGATTGTGATGGTAAGAGATCGTATTCGTGTGATGGAACAAAAAATAAATTCCAGTAATCTAGAAGAACAAGAAAAGGTAGACTTACAGCAATATATTACGAGGGTTTATGGAAGTCTAACCACCTTCAATGTCTTGTTTAAGTCTAAAAATCAGCAGTTTAGTGGGGCGAAGAAATAGTTTTCAGAACTATTGGTCTCTTTTAATTTGTTTAATAGGCATCTTTACCGTGATGTTGGTCCCAAGGTCAGGGCTGGAACTAATACTTAATTTCCCATTTAATTTTTTTGCTCTTGATTTGAGATTTTTTAATCCAATGCCTTGATGTTGTTTTTTGACATCGAATCCAATACCATCATCTTTAATGCTTAAGGATAAGCCGTTTTCCTGCAAGGCAAAACTAATTTCTATGTTATCTGCTTCGGCATGTTTAATGATATTCAGTATTGATTCTTGAACTACACGATAAAGATTCACTTTTAATCCGTCATCAATAGTATCCCAGGGAATATTTTCATCAGATTGAAGTCTATATTCAAGTGCATGCAATTCGCTCAACTCCTTGACATAATAGTCTATAATGGTTTCAAAATTTGTTTTAGAGGCAAGGATGTCATCTTTTAAATTATGAGTTACCTCACGAATTTCTTTTTCTACAGCCTGCATATGATTGATATAATCTTGGTATTTTTTTAAGGTATTGGCATCGCCAGAAATTTGAGTCCCTAAATTTCCAAAACTAGTCCTGATCCCAAAAAGGGATCCTAATACACCATCATGCAAATTTTCTGAGATTCGGAACCGTTCTTCAATACGACTGCGTTCTAATTTAGATTGTTGATCCAGCATGAGTGCATAAATATTTTCATTGGCTTTTTGCTGTTCACTATTAAATAATAAAGCTTTGTTTTTACTTCGTTGTGCAAAGTAGAAATACAAGAGTATTAGGGATATTAACAAGGCAATAATCGTTGTAAATAACAGATTTCTATCCTTGGTTAACACTTCATTTTTGGCAGAAATCTCATCGGTTTCAAATTGGATTCTTGCAAATTTATTCCTCATATTGCGCTCTTCAGACAGGATACTATCACTAAGGGTGATATATTCATATAAATAATCTTTACCAGCATTTCCCTCATTTGCTTTGGACAGTAGTTTTAAAGTACGTAAGACTTCGGTGTAATCTTTAGCCTGCTTAGCAACTTTTAAAGAGCGTTTTAAATAATGAAGTGCAGAGTCTTTTTTACCCATAAACAAATAAAATTCAGACAGGTCATTACCTATTGCCGCAATTTCATAAGAATAATTCAGACTATCACTTATTCTATAGGCGCGGTTGAATAAGTCTAATATTTCTTGATGATTTGAATCTTTTGCTAGAAATCGGGTATGTGCTAAATTATTTAATATGGCCGCATATGTGATAGGGTCTTTCTTAAATATACTTTTATCTTTTAGGAGTTCATGGTAAATGGCAATGGATTTTTTAAAGTCATGTTGTTTTAAATGAAGCTCGGCTATATTAATTTTAATAGACCAATAGGTTTCATAATTTGTGTTGATACTATAATAACTGGTTGATATTCTGTCACTTAATAACATTGCTCTATTATAATATTCCATCGCATTATCATACTTTTTAAGTTTTGATAAATTTAGGGCCATATTATTATAAGCAAAAACGAGACTGTGAAATTTGTCTTCAGAGTCCGGCAATGATTGTAATAAGTTAATTGTACGAATTATGCTTTTCTCAGCACCGATAAGGTTTTGATTATTATCATATAACGCTGCAATATTAATTAACACGTTCGCTTCTTGATATTTGTCTTTTAAATTTCGTGATAGATGGGCGGCCTTTAAAAGGTAATAAAACGCACTGTCTTGTTGTTTCTCTGATGATTGAAATACACTGTAATACCAACCGAGATGATGGTTAATGTATGATAAAACCAAGGAGTCATTTAGTTTTTTTGCAAGTTTAAGGTTTCTATGACTCCATTTGAAAATTTGATCTGCATCTGACATATTGAGATAAATAAACCCAACCTTTCTATCACTCAAAAGAATAGTTGTGTCCACCCCAGTTTCATGAGATAATTCACTGGCATATTTGGCATGAACAAGTCGTTCTTTAAACTCTAAATTAGAATCACTCGCCAACTCACGCAGTTTCTGGATGGTATCCAGTGTTTGATAAAAGGATTGGTCCTGCGCAGCTGCACTAAAAGCAAATAAAAAAAGGAGTAAAGTAAGTTGTATTAATTTCAATATTGAAGTCTTTTTATATTATTAATTCTAGATAATAAATTAGCGCGTCCCTTTAATGTTTTTAATTTCCAAACCCAAGAAAAGAAGTTTGTGGAAAGTTGGCAGTTGGGCTCCTGTTACGGTGGTGGTCCAATCACTCCAAGAAGCTTCTAGGCCATCAATTGGTAGGATAGATGTCCACATCTTAAAACTCATGGGTTTGCCTGAAGGATCGAATTGCCATAAATAGGAATCTCCTGGAGTACTGCCACCAGAAGTATAGGTCACTAATAGGGCTTTATTTCCATTGTCTAATATAACTGTACGACGCTCGGCTCCTGGATCAAATACTTTATAAGGCGCAACGAGCCAGAAGGAATCATTATTAAAGTATTTCAGAGCCTCAGCTACGAGTTCATCACGTTGTTTATCAAGTACATCAAAACTATGTATGTAGGCTTTACTTCGGCCAGGATAATTGAGGTGTAAAACGACCTTGTAATCCTTCCAATGTACACTACAAATATTGTTTTCTTTATCCCAAATATAATGGTGTCTGTTTTTAAAAGTCCACTCAATATCTGTGGTTTGTTTGTAGGCTTCATAATTTAAAGATTCCAGCATTTTGTTTGCTAGAGCATCAGCTTCAACTCCTTGAACACCTTGTGGCAAGTCTTCATTGTATCTAAAATATAAATACCCAAAAAACAACAAGCTCGGAAGGGTGAAAAAGACAATCACTCCTGTTATAATCTTCGCTATTTTTTTAAATTTCTTAGGCTTCATTATTTAGTTTTGTCAATTCATTTTATATTTTTTTATTAAATCTTAAAACCCAATAGCAGTGTCATCGCCTCTTCGGTCTGCTCCGCCTTCTAGTTTCCCGTTTTTTAGGACTAATATCCCATCTACTTTGCCTATCACTGGCGCACGATCTTCATTAGTTGAGTATCCTAAATTTTGCAATCCGAGAATAGTTTCTTTTGAGAATGAATTAGGTTCAAAAAGAACGACATCAGGTAACCATTGGTGATGGAACCTTGGTGCATTAACGGCTTCTTGCATGGTCATATTATATTCGTGAACGTTTAATATGGTTTGTAATACCGATGTAATGATTGTGGAGCCTCCTGGAGTACCCACACTCATTAAAAGTTTGCCGTCTTTTTCAACGATCGTTGGTGTCATAGAGCTTAGCATTCGTTTTTCAGGTGCAATACTATTAGCTTCAGCACCAATGAGTCCAAACATGTTGGGAACACCTGGTTTACTGCTAAAGTCGTCCATTTCATTGTTTAAAAAGAAACCTAAATCGGCACAGTATAGTTTAGATCCATAACCTCCATTTAATGTAGTGGTCGCAGATATTGCATTGCCAAATTGATCGATAATGGAGTAATGTGTGGTTTCATTACTTTCTACTACTTGTACACTTCCGTGTGATACCTCACTGGAAAGCGTTGCTTTTTCGAATGAAAACGAGGACATTCTATCTATTAGGTAGTTATCACTAATAAGCGTTTCCCCAGGGATAGATACAAAATCAGGATCTCCTAAATAAAAACTTCTATCGGCATAGGCACGGCGTTCAGCTTCAGTAATGACTTGAATTGATTTTATTGAATTCGGACCATAGTTGGCTAAATCATAAGGTTCTATCATTTTCATTATTTGTGCTAAACACACCCCACCACTAGATGGTGGTGCCATAGAGATAACTTTTAAGTCATCATATTCAAAAGTTACCGGTGTACGCCATTTAGCTTCGTATTTAGCTAGATCTTCCTCAGTCATGATACCACCATTGGCTTGCATAAATTTAACCAATCGTTTTGCGGTTTCCCCTTTATAAAATTCATCACGCCCATGTGTCATGATTCGTGTTAAAGTGTTGGCTAGCTCAGGATATTTAATCGTGTCGTTTGTTTTCCAATTGGCATTGAATACAATGGAATCCTGATTTGCTTTTAAAAAGGATTCTTGGTATTTTTGTAGCCGATCTTCTTGTTTTTTTGTGACTATAACACCTCTTTTAGCAAGTGCTATAACGGGTGATAAAATAGTTTCTATAGGAAGTGTTCCAAATTTTTCATGCACAGCAAAAACCCCAGCTACAGTTCCTGGAATGCCAACGGCCATAGCACCAAGGGTACTTTTTCCAGGGATGATATTTTCATCTTCATCAAGATACATGTCTTTTGACGCTGCCAATGGTGCTTTTTCACGATAATCTAAAGCGCCAATTTCACCATTTTCTTTACGATAGACCATAAATCCACCTCCACCAATATTTCCAGCATAAGGATAGGCAACCGCTAAAGCCAATTCTGTAGCTACCATAGCGTCAAAAGCATTACCTCCTTTTTTTAAGATTGCTGTGCCTATTTTTGAAGCTTCTTCTCGAGCCGAGACCACCATAGCTTGTTCTACAATTAGACCTCTTTTGGAAGTGTCAACTAAGGATGTTTGCTCTGATTTTTTACAAGAAATGATGCTTACAAATAGTAAGGCAAGTAGATATGAGTTTTTCATTTAATTAATTAGTTAGTGACTGTGAAGATAATATTTTTAACCTTTCTTTTGAGAACTTTATAAGTTCTACGAAAAAAATAGTGAACTCATGTTCAAATTCGGAGTAATATTCTTCTAACTCGTTTACTGCTAAATTCATTTTGGATTGGTTATTGGTTCGCCGATTCATACCATCCAATACTTTTGAGATGCCATCAATGGATGCATAACTTAACAACCAATTATTGGCAATCATATAGGGCATCATTCTTTGAACGCGCAGTTGTAGTACATCGAAGTTGTTTTCCAAGGTATTATAAAAGTCATCCACATATTTAGCCAATGGGATATCACTATACCTAATCCAATTTTTTGCTAAAAAATGATCGTATAAGATGTCTACAATAACTCCAGAATAATGGCTGTAATTTTTGTGTAATCGTTTAGTGCTTTTTCGAACAATGGGGTGAGCATCTGTAAAAGTGTCTATTTCGCGGTGCAATAGAATCCCAATCTGGATCTCTCTTGGGTATTTTTTATAATCCTTACCACGGATACCATCAGCCATAAAATTGCCAATAGTTACATTTTTGTTATCTCCAGAGAGATAAATATGAGCTAAGAAATTCATAGTGACAATTTACAAATTCAGAATGAAGTATACTAAAGCTATTACGGCTTTATGATAAAGTTTTATTTCAATGAAAAGTTTATCCTTAGTATAACATTGGGGGCTTAAACTTAAATTATTATTTCACAATATGATATTAAAAAATCAATTGATTAGCACCTGATATATTATATTTGTTGAAAATTAAAATAATACATGACACTTATAAAATCAATTTCAGGAATTAGAGGGACAATAGGAGGACAGGTTGGTGAAAATTTAACACCAATTGATGCTGTAAAATTTGCCGCTGCCTATGGTGTTTGGATCAAACAACAACGTCAAAAGGAGAACTATAGAATTGTGGTGGGTCGGGATGCAAGAATCTCAGGAGAAATGATTCAAAATTTAGTCATGAATACTTTAGTTGGACTGGGAATTCACGTTGTTGATCTTGGTTTATCAACAACTCCAACTGTTGAAATTGCGGTGCCTATGGAACATGCTGATGGTGGTATTATTTTAACGGCGAGTCATAATCCGAAACAATGGAATGCCCTTAAATTATTAAATCATAAGGGGGAGTTTTTAAATGCTGCAAATGGGGAACAGATTTTAAATATTGCTGAAGCAGATTTGATGACTTTTAGTGACGTCGATAGTTTAGGGAAAATCACAAAAAACGATGCCTATATAGATCTGCATATCGATGCCGTTTTAGATTTGCCATTGGTAAATAAAGAAGCCATTGCAAAAGCGAAGTTTAAAGTGGTTGTTGATGGGGTGAACTCAACAGGAGGGATTGCTATTCCTTTATTGTTAGAGCGACTGGGAGTACATGCTGTAAAGTTATACTGTGAGCCTACCGGACATTTTCCTCATAACCCGGAGCCTTTAAAAGAGCATTTAACAGATATTTCGAATTTGGTGGTTAAAGAGCGTGCTGATTTTGGAATAGTGGTCGATCCAGATGTTGATCGCTTGGCTTTTATAAGCGAAGACGGAGAAATGTTTGGCGAGGAATATACATTGGTGGCTTGTGCAGATTATGTATTGAGTAATACACCAGGGAATACAGTGAGTAATATGAGCTCTACAAGAGCGTTGAGAGATGTTTCGGAAAAATATGACCAAACCTATGAAGCAAGTGCGGTTGGAGAAGTGAATGTTGTTGAGCTCATGAAAAAAAACAACGCTATTATTGGAGGTGAAGGTAATGGCGGAATTATTTATCCGGAATCTCATTACGGTAGAGATTCCTTAGTTGGAGTGGCACTATTTTTAAGTATGCTGGCAGATAAAAAGATTGCGGTGAGTACATTACGGGATAGCTATCCATCGTATTTTATGAGTAAAAATAAAATACAGCTAACACCAAGTTTGGATGTGGATGCTATTTTAGAAGCAATGGAATTACGCTACGCCAATGAACAGATTACTACGGTTGATGGTGTGAAGATCGATTTCCCCGATAATTGGGTTCATTTGCGAAAAAGTAATACGGAACCAATCATTAGAATATATACCGAAGCCAAGTCTCAAACCGAAGCAGATAATTTGGCTTCAAAAATTATGGACGAAATAAAAACTATCGCTAATATTTAGTAATTTTGTACCGCAATTAATAGCTTATGATTACAACAAAATTGAATACTCAAAAAACATCTGCTCTAGAAGCGTATTTTAAACCCTTTAGAGATAATATTGTAGGTATTGATTTAGAATTTGAATCGCCTTATGGTACTCAGAAAATTGTATATACAGATTGGACCGCTTCGGGACGATTATATCGCCCGATTGAAGAAAAACTTCTTCATGAATTTGGGCCCTATGTAGCTAATACACATACTGAAACTACGGAATCTGGAACCGCTATGACCATGGCGTATCACGAAGCCAAGCATATCATTAAGGCTCATGTAAATGGGAATGAAGATGATATTTTAATTGTTTCTGGGAGTGGAATGACCAGTGTTGTAAATAAGTTTCAACGTATTCTTGGTTTAAAGGTGCCTGAGAACTTACAACAATATACTAAGATACCAAAGGAGATACGTCCAGTGGTATTTATTACTCATATGGAACATCATTCTAATCAGACGTCTTGGTTAGAAACTATGGCAATTGTTGAGGTGGTGCCCCCAGGAGAAGATGGATTGTTTTGTATAGATAACCTTAAGGTTTTATTAGAAAAGCATAAAGATTGTACGCTTAAAATAGCCTCAATTACCGGAGGATCAAATGTTACAGGAATTCAAATTCCTTGTCATGATATTGCAAAGTTAATGCACGCTTATGATGGGGTTTGTTTTGTTGATTATGCTTGCGCAGCGCCTTATGTTGAAATTGATATGCACCCAGAAGATGAAGACGCATCATTTGATGCCATATTCTTTTCACCGCATAAGTTTCTTGGAGGACCAGGAACATCAGGAGTATTGATTTTTAATAAGAAACTCTATAAAAACATGGTCCCGGATTGCCCCGGTGGAGGAACAGTAAGTTGGACCAACCCATGGGGAGAGCACAAGTATATCGATGATATTGAAGACAGAGAAGATGGTGGTACACCTGGTTTTTTACAGGCGATAAAAACCGCGTTGTCCATTAAGTTGAAAGAACAAATGGGGGTTTCTAATATGTTAGAGCGTGAACATGAACTATTGGACTATATTTTTACTGAACTTGGTACTGTAGAAAATATAAATATTCTAGCAGCGCCACATCAAGACCGATTGGGTGTTATTTCTTTTTATATTGATGATTTGCATTTTAACCTAGGCGTAAAATTGCTGAATGACAAGTTTGGTATTCAAACCCGTGGTGGTTGTAGTTGTGCAGGTACTTATGGGCACTTCTTGTTGCATGTGGATCATGAAACGTCTAATAAGTTAGTTAATGAAATTTCTTTAGGTGATTTAATACGCAAGCCAGGTTGGATTAGGATGTCTATTCATCCAACAACCACTAGTGACGAAATTGAATTGGTTTGCAATAGCATTAAGGATTTGGCTAAAAATCATAAAGTATGGGCTAATGATTATGATTATGATAAATTGAGTAATGAATTTATTCATAAAAATTTTGATGCAAATCCTAGAAAAGAAATGGTTAGTAACTGGTTTCAGTTTTAACTACTGATATTTTTTAGGCACTTCATTTTTATGTTTCCAGCGTTTGTGGGTCCATAAATAATATTGTGGATCACGGCGGATTTGTTGTTCTACTAATTTGAGGAAACGATCGGTAATCTCATAATCATTAAACGATTTTGGGTCTTTTGCAATCGTTTCAAAAGTCGCTTCATAGTGACCGCGTTTCACTTTTTTTACATCTAAAAAAACTACCGGTAAATTCAAACGTTTAGAAATCATTTCAGCACCTGTATGTACGGGTACTTTTACCCCCATAAATTCGTTCCAGTGGTAGGCCTTTTTTAATTTTGGAGATTGGTCTGCCGCCATTCCACATAAAAAGAGTTCCCCATTTTTATTAGAGCGTACTAAAGTTGGTATGGTTTCTTTTGTAGTGATTAAATAACTCTTGTATTTCCCTCTAATACGTTTGGCTAACCTATCAAAATAGGGGTTTTTCAATTTTTTATAGACACCATAACCTTTAAAATTCATGTATTTTTGTAAAGTGACGATCCATTCCCAACTGGCATAATGACCACAAATTGCAATAATACTTCGATTTTCCTTTTGAAACTGCTCAATCTCATCTAGATTAGTGAATTTAAATCGCTTAATAATTTGAGATTCCGTGATTGATAAGGATTTTATCGATTCTAAAATCATATCACATAAATGATGATAAAATCCTTTCATGATTACCTGAAGCTCCTGCTCAGATTTATTAGGAAATGCTAATCTTAAATTTCCTTTCACCGCGGCTTTACGATATCCGAAAATATAATAAATCCAAACAAAAATAAAATCGGAAAATGCATAGAGCAATCTAAACGGAAGGATAGAAATTAACCATAAAATTGGATAAATTAAGATGTAAGCAAGGAATTGCATTATTTA
>CAJXVU010000003.1 GCA_913062555.1 uncultured Bacteroidota bacterium | reverse complement strand
GTCTTCTGTTATGAAACCAAAACCTTTAGTTCCATTGAAAAATTTTACTGTTCCGTTCACTGTTAAATATGTTTTAAGTCTTAAATATAGTGTTATTAAGTGTGTTATAAAAAAAATAATTTAATTATTCTTTAATAACACGAATACCTATATGCTCTGATTGTATCATATTACTGTCGTTTTTATCATAAAAATCATAAGCGCTGTAGCCATAATTACCGTGGTCATAATATTCTGCAATATTTCCACCAAGGTCATATATCGCGGCATCGCCAACTTTGGTGCTTTTCTTTTTTCCAACTTTTTTATAGAGTATAGATTCAAGTTCTTTTAGCTTTTCTCTAAACATCGGCACTTCGGCTTTTGTAATATCATAACCTGCCCAATAATTTAAAGTGAGCTCTTTTGCTGCTACTTTATGTGCTTTTTTATGAAGTGCTTTTGCCTCTGTTGTATTTGGTAACCTATAAGTCTCTCCTGTGGTATTACTTAACCACTTTACATAGGCCTTAGCATCAGTATGACTTACTTCCGCTGGATAATTATCAATACCTGACTCGTATCTAAAATCGGATTTAAATGCCTTAAACTGTGCATTGGTGACTTCAAAACGACCAATAGATGTAGAGTCTTTCTTTATTAATAAAGTTTCAGGAATTAAAATTCCTTCTTTTACAATTCCAAATAGTCCTCCTACAATTTTTGCCTCTTGTATTTTAATAAGTTCAGCTAATGGGCTATCTTCTTTGAAAGCTTCATTTTTAGTAGAAGTTTTACCAAATAAATAGGTGTCTATCCACCGTATTTCTTCTTCCATTTTTCGTAATTGATGTGTAATTTTCCCTAAACCATGTGGTTGCCCTGGGAACCATAGAAAACGTACCGGTGATTTTCCTACCTGTTGTAAGCCTCTATAATATTCCCAGCCTTGATCTCTAGGAACTGCACGATCTTCACTGCCATGAAAAATAATTGTTGGTGTTTTAATTTTTTCGATTTCAAATAATGGCGATTTTATAATATAATTTTCATTGTAAGATTTGCCATTAGTATCGTCCCAAGGAGCACCACCAAAATAAGATTGATCGAAATTTACACCAAATCTGCAAGTGCCATAATCGGAGGTCCAATTTACATCGCCAGCTCCTGGCGCAGCTACTTTAAACATATCAGGAAATCTAATGGTAAGCATAGTCGTAATTATAGCGCCGTTGGACCAGCCCATGGTTCCCATTTGTGAGCGATTTACCATGCCTTTATTTACCAAAATGTCTATCGCTTTAGTAATGTCTTCCATTTCGGGTTCGTAATAATTGCCTTTAATACTTTCTACATAGGACAAGCCATGATTTCCCGATCCATGATAATTTGGTTTTAAAACGAACATTCCTTTTTGTGCCAAGAGATTTGGATAAGTACTCCAGCGTTCACTCCACAAATCTAAATCTGCAGATGCCGGACCACCATGAATAGATAGCATAAGAGGGTAACTTTTACCTTCCTGGTAGTTTTCTGGATAATAAAGAATACCAGTTGTTTCTTCTCCCTTGTAGCCTTTCCAAACCATGACTTCACTTTTAGTGATTTTTCTTTTATTGAGATTCTCATTTAGTGAGACTAGTGGTTGCTCGTTAGAAATTTTATTTGCTGATATATTGGCAATAAAGTAACGCGGTAATTTCGAAGCTGTGGAATAATTATAAACTATTTTGGAACCGTCTTCTGAAACATCTAAAATTGAAACATGATCATTTTTATCACCAAAATCTATTTTTGATTTATTCCATTTGTCACCATTCTTTTTATAATATTCTAGCTTGTAAGTTGTTTTATTTGCAAGGGAAGGGATAATGTTATTTCCAATGACGTTATAGCCTCTTCCAAGTCCTAAGTCCCATTTTAAATCTACTTTTTTAAAGCTTTTGGAACTAATAGTGTAGTAATAGAGCTCGCTTATACCAGCGCCATTCCATTTTGGGTCTGAAGCATAATTTGCACTAAAGTAAAACCCTTTGTTATCATCTGTAAATGAAATACCTCCAATTGGAAAGCCTAGATTCGTTTCAATTTGTGTGACCGCTCCGGTGTTTAAATTTTTGATGTATGAAAATGGATCTTGTTGCTGATCGGAAGCATAACTTATATTACGCTGCATGCCATAGTACAACCATTTACCATTTTTTGAAATTTGATATCCTCTTAAGGGTTTTTTATTATTTGTTAGACGTTTTACAGATTTGTCTTTGATATGATAAGCATAGACATGATTTGGTCTCCAATGCATAGAATCTTCAACAACAATGACATTGTCTTTCTTTTCTTCCAATTGAGATTCGTATAAGGTCTTACCATCATGAGACTGGAAGAGTAAGCTGTTATCATTTTGCCATTGAAGATTTGAAATTCCGTTTTTAAATTCTTTCACAGCTTTTGCTTCGCCACCATATATACTGAGCTGCCATAATTTTTTTCCTTTATCTCTTGAGGATAAGAAATAAATAGTTTCTCCATCTTTTGAAAATAGAGGGCTATAATTATTAGCCTCCCCATTAGTAAGTTGAATGGTTCTAAATTTATTGTCTTTTTTTAAATCTAGACGGGTGAGGTAAATATCGGACACAAAACGGTCTTTCTTTTTAACCGCTTTACGTTTGGTCCAGACCACCATGTTATTATTAGGTGATATGGAAACTGATCGCATGGATTCTGTGTTGATGAAGTCTTCTGGTTTCCATCGAGTTGGGTCATCCTTTGTTTTCTTTTGAGCAATAGAAGCATTAACAATAAACGCTATCATAAATAAGGTTAGCAGTGCTTGTTTTTTCATGTAAATTATTTTAGAATCTAAATATTGTAAATTATGTATTGTTATTTATAGATAGTACTATCACTATGTATAACATTGTTTTAATAAATGGTTTTATAATTCATTTTTAAATCTTTCGTTTATTTTTTTTAAAATTGCTTTTGCGCCATTATTATATATCGTAATAAATAATAAATGGTTTTTGGCAGCCAAAAGATTGTGAGAAGCTACACGTTTTCTGTAATCTTCACTTTCTGTAAAATAGATTATCATTTCTTTGGAATAATTTCCTTGTGTCCAGTCTATAAACCAAGAATGTTCTTTAAAACTATTTATATTACTGAACACTTCATCTTTTATGAATTTATTACTGTCCTTTATAAGCTCAGACAGTGAAGTGTAAAACTGTGTAATATTAGTGACTAAAGTATCATTTTTCTGATTGTTTTGATTCGAAAAATTTTTCACTAAATCATAACCTTTGGTTTGAATATTAAAAGGCTTATAGATGGAAACTAAACTTGTACAACTTGGACAATCTTTATAGTTTTCAAATGAAATTTCCTTATTAATTATTTTAAGACTTATCTTTTCATTTTCAGTGTAAAATTTAATAAGCCCAGAACCTACAAGGGTATCTCTCTCTAAATCTAATGCGATTGTTTTTAATATTCCAGTAAGTTCATTTCGTTGCATTCTTACATCATTCCAGTTACTAACATAAAGGGCCAATAGAATTCCAGTCATTACTAAAAAAACTTCGCCAATAGCATATAATATATAATTTGTGATTTTTTTATCTATGATGAATTTCTGTCTGGTTTTTCTAAATATTTTCATCGTCACTATTGTTTTTGTCTTCCTTTTTCATTTTGATATAACCAGAAACCAATCGCATTCCTAATCTTGCAAATAGGATGATGGCAATAACCATTACAATATCAAGTCCATTCATAATTCGTCCGATTTAAATTCTTGTAATAATAATTTGAGTTCCTCCATTTTTTCTAAACTGGATTCACAGGATTTTATTTTCTGCTTTAGCGTTGCTCTTGCCGCGAGCGCTAGATTCGAAAAAACCTGATCCTTACCAAAGGAAGGCATTGTCTCTTGAATATTCATATAATTAGCATTTTCTAAAAAATAATCGGCAATGCGGGTTTTCATATTATAATAATGTACTTCTTGTGTTAATCGTACACTTTCAAAAGTGTTGTAAGCTGAGGTAATGGCATTCCGTAAATTGATGTTTTGAATAAGCTTAAATTCTCCTGATAATTTTAAATTCTCGAAGGCTACTGTTTCTGGCGCAAAATCTTCAAAAGAGAGTAATGCATAAGCTTTTCTAATCATCTTATTGTTTTCAAAATCTTTCTTTGCCAATAAGTCTATAACTGTGTCTAATTGTATTACTAGTTTTGATTCTTCGTCAATAACGGTGTTTAATTTTGATATATTTTGGTCAACTTCTTCAATAAGTTGCTTGGTGTAAATCCCTAAAATTATTTTGTTCTGACGGTCCTGATTCCAGTTATTAATACTAAGAGCAATTAAAATACCAATAACCACAAGCAATATTTCGCCAAATGCATACATAAAGTAATTCCTTGTTCGGGAGTCAGACTTGATTGGTTTGTTTTCCATAATAAGATTTTGGCGAGTTTTTCTAAAGAGTTTAATCATTCAATTAATCTTTTGTTTTAATGGCTATGCAGGACGTTTAATAGCTTTTGGCGGATTAGATTTCAATGCTTTTTCTAATTGAGGATCATGCCCAATAATTACGCGTTCTGGCCATTATTCTCCATAATTCATTGAGCAACACCAACATTCTCTAACCTAAGACCATCTTCTGTTAATTATAAAAAAAGACTTAAGGAAAAGGTTTATAAATATATAAAAAAAAAGAGGAAATTCTCATTGGAGAATTTCCTCTTTTTATCGTCTTTTTGAAAAGATGATTTTATTGTTTAAAAAAATCTTTTTTATACTCTAGGCCTATTTTTTGGGTGAGTAATAATACCTCAGGTTTGTCTTTTCTTAAACCTATTTGCCAATTATTGAAAATCTCCCAGTCTTCAGTTTTAAAAATAGGCTCGCCATAAGCAGAAATTAGTTTTTGTCGAATTCTGTCCTCTTCACCTTTGCCTGTTAAAATCCAAACGGCATTCAGTTTATTGTCTCCAAACCGAGCTTCAATTTTCCTTGGGAAACCAGCATATTGAACACCAAATGCATTAATTTGAACTTGAGCATTGGGATCTGAGCCATCCAATTGTTGGGTTTGTGTAAGTGTACTATTTGCTTCTATTAGAGGTTTTAGTTCATCCATGTCAGCTCCCATTTTTAAAAAGTCAGGAATTATAGCAGACGCGTTATACTCAGGGTTTGTATCATCATTAGATATTAAATAGGGATTGCTCCACATGAATAAATTTGGATGAGCAGCTTCTTTGGTGAGAAACTTTACATTATCGGTTTTAGGATCAGCAAAAAGCATATCGGCGCGATATACTTTGAATCCAAGATAGACCATGGCCGTATCTTTTCGAGTTTCTATTAAGCTTTTAATAGCATTGCCTCTGGCTTCTATAAAGGATAACTTATCATCTGAAAATGAAAAAGCTGCTTTTGCTATTATCCCGTTACTAGTTTTAATATTGGTACAAATAAGATGTTCTTCTTTATCTTTTGCTAAAGGAAAACTCGGAATTTTAATGCTAATAATTTTCGAGGATTCAGAAATGGCATCAAGCTTCTGTTGTACTGTTTTTATGGATTCATTAAAGCTTATACCATTAAAAACAGATTCGACCTGTGCATATGTTGAAAATGATAAGAATGCGAGTGCTACTGAAAATATCCAGGTGTATTGGTTGGGTTTCATCGTGTTTAATTTTTATTAAAGAGTATCATTTATTGTGTTTGTTACAGTGAATTAAATTGTTGTATAAGCTAAAAAAAGCTAAGCGTTTAATAAATAAATGCTTAGCTCTTAAATTGTAAAAAGATAAAATATTTACTCTTTCAATATGATAGCCGGTAACTCTAAGGCTTTAAACATCTTGTTATAGGCACTCATTTCAGTATTTGTGATGGCATTACGTTCAGTTTTGTAAACGTCCCAGTCGGCTAATAAGTCTTGCAATCGTTCTTTTGCCCCTTCGGTAACTTTTGGGTCGGCAACATCTAAATATCCTTTTAAATGAATTAATTGAGCATTAAGTTTATTATTGAAATTGATAACGTCCTGAAACGTTTTTTGATCTGGCTGAATTAAATGCCTTTCCCAAGTATCAATACGTTTTGTTAGTGCCTTTCCTTTCTCTAAAAGGGCTTTCGTCAATTCATTATCATCTAAAAGTTTAGCATACCCCTTTAATTGTGATTTAGCAGAGCGCATAGAATTCACAGATTCATGCATTTCTTTTAGTGTGTTTTCAATAGTAACTAGCATGGATTGTTGCTCAGTGAAATCTTGTGCATTTGCTTTTACGCTTGGATTAGCCAAAACGGTTGCAATGGTTTCACTTACTTCGTTATCTAAACTTAGCCGAAGTATATATATTCCAGGACCAACACTGGACCCGTCATGCCCTCCAAAAACGAATACTTTATCAATTGACGGAATTGCTTCGCGACTAAAGTTCCATGTAAAACGATTATAACCTTTTTTAGAAGGGAGTACTTGAGGAGAGGAAGGACCACCTGGCCAAGATTTAAACCCTTTTGGTTTTTTATTTGTAAAGGTTCTTATAACCTTGTTGTTTTCTAATACTTCTAGTTTTAAACTTAGTGTATCTGAAGCTTTAGCTAAATAATAATCAAATGTCACCCCTTGTTTTGGGTTTTGCCCTAAACCGGGAATTGGTTTACTTGCACTGCCTCCAAAAATACGATAGGTGTCTTTTGGCTTAAATATTTGAACCGTTTGTTTAGGTGTATTTAGGTTTTGAATTGCGGATAAATCATCTAATATCCAGAATCCACGACCCGAAGTTGCAGCAACGAGATCATTATCCTGAATGATCAAATCATTTATAGGGACAATTGGTAAATTCAACTGAAGTTGTTCCCAGTTTGCACCATCATTTGTTGAAACATATAAACCTGTTTCTGTACCAGCATAAAGTAATCCTTTTTGCTTTTTATCTGCTCTAACGACACGAGTAAATCCATTAGGATCATTCAGGCCATTAACAATTTTTGTCCAATTTTGACCATAATCGTTGGATTTGAAAATATATGATTTTAAGTCCATAGATTTATAACGCATAACAACAATATAAACAGAAGCCTTATCGTGAGGAGAAACATCAATGCTATTAATGATCCCGTCAGGAATATTTTTTGGTGTAATATTTTCCCAGGTTTGACCCCCGTTTCGAGTAATATGTACTAAACCATCGTCACTACCTGCATATAGTACACCTTCTTCATGTGCCGATTCTACCAAGGACATAAGTGTGTTATAATTTTCTCCACCAGCGGCTTCATTAGTATAAGGACCGCCACCAGGACCATGTTTGTCTTTTTCATCTTTGGTAAGTTCTGGACTTACTACGTCCCAATGAATACCGCCATCTGTCGTTTTAAAAACAACATTTCCGGCATGATAAATTGTATTTCTGTCATGTGGAGATGAAATGATAGGAGCGTTCCAATTGTATCTGTATTTTGAATCCTCTGGAGCAATACTCAATCCAAGTTCCGGATATTCTTTTATTGATTTTTGTTCTTTAGATCTCGCTTCCCATTTGCTGATATTACCTTGGTAAGTTCCCCCATATATTGTTATAGGATTGTCTGGGTCAAATGCAATAAAAGCACTTTCGCCACCAGCAACTGAATGCCAATCTTTCCAGTCAATACCAAAATCATTTGTGCGACTCGCAATTGAGATAGCAGAATTGTCTTGTTGTCCGCCATAAACATTGTATGGAACAAGGTTATCTGTAATGACTCGGTAAAATTGTGAAGTCGCTTGGTTTTGCTGTGTACTCCAACTTTTACCACCATTAAAAGAGATATTAGCACCACCATCATTTGAATTTATTAAATTAGAATTATCATTTGGATTAATCCATAAATGATGATTGTCACCATGTGGAACTGACACGTTTGAAAAACTTTTACCTCCGTCAATAGATTTCATTACTGGTGCATTTAATACATAAACAGTGTTTACATTCTGAGGGTCAGCAAATATTTCCATATAATACCATGAGCGTGCAATATTTACTCTATTAGAATTTATTTGACGCCATTTTTTACCTGCATCATCAGAACGATACACACCGCCTTTTTTTCCTTCTGCTTCAATAACAGCATAAACACGTTCTGAATTCGCTCGAGAAACTGAAATACCTGATTTTCCAAATTCCTCAGGAAGCCCTTCTTTCATTTTATTCCAAGTATCACCACTATCAGTAGATTTATATAATCCAGAATTTTCACCCCCAGATTCCATGGTCCATGCATAGCGTTGATGTTGCCACATTGATGCATAAAGAATTCTTGGATTATTCATATCCATCGAAAGGGAAGAAGCTCCGGTAGTATTATTTACAGAAAGTACTTTTTCCCAGTTAGTTCCACCATCCACAGATCTATAGACCCCACGATCATTTGACGGACCATACTGTGCGCCTTGAGCAGTTATAAATATAATATCTGGGTTTGTTGGATGTATGATCACATCAGAAATATGTCGTGACTTATCAAGGCCCATATGTTTCCATGTTTTTCCGGCGTCTGTCGATATATAAACACCATCACCCATAGACGTCATAACGCCTCTTGCAGCATGTTCTCCCATGCCAACAACTATAATATTTGGATCACTTTCTGAAACAGCGATTGCACCAACAGTTCCTGTTTTAAAAAAACCATCAGAAATATTTTTCCAGGTGATTCCATTGTCAGTAGTTTTCCAAACACCACCGCCAGTTGTTCCCATATAATAGGTCATGGGTTGATTAATTACTCCAGTTGAAGTGACACTTCGTCCACCTCTAAAAGGTCCAATATTTCGCCATTTTAAATCATTGAATGCTTTATCATCAATTTGTGATTTGGTTTCTTCTTTTTTCTTTTTCCTTTTTTGGGCATGTGAAGACACCGGTAATAATAAGATACCAATTAACAATAATTGAATGGTTTTCATAAAGTTGGTTTTAGCTGGTTAGTTTCTATATGTGCTTCCTAAAATTGAAGACGGTTGGGTTAAAGATAAAAAAAAAGCGTTAGACATTTGCCTAACGCTTTATTACAATGGATTTTATATGTTATGTATTTGCAATTGCCTTTTTTTGTTCAAGAGATACATCAATTTGATTGGTCAATAAATCATCGAAGCACTCTCGCTTTCTAATAAGATGTGCTTTATTATTGTACCATAATACTTCAGCTGGCCTGTATCGTGAATTATAATTACTAGACATACTATAACAATAAGCTCCCGCATTTTTAAAGGCTAAGATGTCACCTTCGTTAATTTCGCTAATCCGTCTATTGTTTGCAAAAGTATCGGTTTCACAAATATACCCCACCACCGAGTAGAATCGTTCTCTCCCTTTTGGGTTGGAAATGTTCTCAATTTCATGTTGTGATCCATAAAGCATGGGTCTGATCAGGTGGTTAAATCCAGAATCTATCTGTGCAAAAACTGTTGAGGTTGTTTGCTTGACAACATTTACTTTAGTTAAAAAATTACCAGCTTCACTCACCAAGAATTTTCCTGGCTCAAAGGCTAAGGTAAGATCTCTACCATAATTTTTACAAAAGGTTTTAAAACGTGCTGTAAGTTTCTCTCCAAATTCTTCAATGTTAGTCTCAATATCTCCTTCTTTATAAGGCACTTTAAAACCGGAACCAAAATCTATAAATTCTAAATCTTTAAAATTCTTTGCAGTTTCGAAAAGAATTTCACTGGCATATAAAAACACATCTATATCCAGAATATCGCTTCCTGTATGCATATGGATGCCATTAATATGCATGCCAGTATTTTCAACGATGCGTAATATATGAGGAATTTGATGAATAGAAATTCCAAATTTAGAATCGATGTGTCCTACCGAAATATTAGTGTTTCCACCAGCCATTACATGTGGGTTTATACGAATACAAACAGGAATATTTGGATGCTTATTTCCAAACTGTTCTAATATGGAGAGATTATCAATGTTTATTTGTGTGCCCAACTTCGTAACATTTTCAATTTCTTCGAGCGACACGCCGTTTGGCGTGTAAATAATATCTTTAGCTTTAAACCCGGCATGTAAGCCTAATTTTACTTCTTGAATAGATACGGTATCCAAGCCTGCTCCCAGGCTGTTGACAAACTTTAAAATAGAGATATTCGATAATGCTTTAGCCGCATAGTTAATCTTAAGTTTTTTCACCGAATTAAAAGCGGTGGTTAATCGATTGTATTGTGCCTCAATTTTATGTGCATCATACACATAAACAGGACTTCCATATTCTTTGGTGATATTTAATAAAGCGTCACTAGTCATAGTCGTAAAAAATTTAAGCAAAGATATTTTATTGTATTGTAAAACAAAGATTAGTATCAATTATTAATCAAATTAAACTAATTGTTAATTATATAACAACATAAGACTGATATAATTTTATTTATAAGCATTACTAAATAAAATGTTAGCGAAATTAACAGCTATTATTTACATTTGCGCATCTTAAATTAGTAAGCAAGTTATGAATTTACACGAATATCAAGGAAAAGAGATTTTAAACAGTTTTGGAGTACGCATACAACGTGGTATTGTGGCACAAAGCCCTCAAGAAGCGGTAACTGCTGCAAAGCAATTAACTGAAGAAACAGGAACGGGATGGCATGTTATTAAAGCACAGGTTCATGCTGGAGGTCGAGGTAAAGGAGGTGGTGTTAAGCTAGCTAAGAATTTACAAGAGGTTGAAACTATTGCAGGTCAAATTATAGGAATGAATTTGATTACACCTCAAACATCTGCCGAAGGTAAAAAAGTTCACCAAGTCTTAATTTGTGAAGATGTTTACTATCCTGGAGAAAGTGAAACTGACGAATTTTATATGTCTGTACTTTTAAATCGTGGTTCTGGTAGAAATATGATAATGTATTCTACAGAAGGCGGAATGGATATCGAAACTGTTGCAGAAGAAACACCACATTTAATATTTACAGAGGAAATTGACCCTGCAACTGGATTGTTAGGATTTCAAGCGCGTCGTGTGGCCTTTAATTTAGGATTGTCAGGAATGGCATTTAAAGAAATGGTAAAGTTTGTAATGGCGTTGTATACTGCTTATGTAGAATCTGATTCATCGCTATTTGAAATTAATCCTGTTTTAAAAACTAGTGATAATAAAATAATGGCTGTGGATGCAAAAGTTACAATTGATGACAATGCATTATACCGTCATAAAGATTATATAGATTTACGAGATATTCGTGAAGAAAACCCTATTGAAGTTGAAGCAGGTGAAATAGGATTAAATTATGTTGACCTCGATGGGAATGTTGGTTGCATGGTTAACGGCGCTGGATTGGCAATGGCAACTATGGATTTGATTAAACAAGCAGGTGGAGAACCAGCTAACTTTTTAGATGTAGGAGGTACTGCAGATGCTGCTCGTGTAGAAGCAGCGTTTAGACTTATTTTAAGAGATCCAAGTGTAAAAGCCATCCTTATAAATATCTTTGGAGGTATTGTACGTTGTGATCGTGTTGCTCAAGGTGTTATTGATGCTTATAAAAATATGGGTACAATTGAAGTTCCAATTATTGTTCGTTTACAAGGAACAAATGCAGATATTGCTAAAGGACTTATCGATAATTCAGGATTAGATGTTCAAAGTGCAGTTGAGTTTCAAGAAGCAGCTGATAAAGTTCAGGCAGTCTTAGCTTAAGTTCAAAAAATATTATATTATTTAGGAGCAATGTGAAAACGTTGCTCTTTTTTTTGTGCGATTTTTGAGCTCATTGTGTTAAAAAACTATTAATAAGCGTTAAACAATAGTTAATTAGTCTTTGTTGGTGTAACAATTGATATTTAAACACAGTCTATAAGACATCAATCAATTTTATTCAATCAATTTAAAACGAACAATTATGAGACAATTAAAAACATTAGTGTTAGTCGTAGCGATTACGTTTAGCAGTGTACTTATGGCAAGTACAACTCCGGAAGACAGAAAAACTGAATCAGCTGTAATCACTGAGCAAATCGGAAAATTACTAAAAAACCCTAATTTTTTAGTAGACAAAGAAATTATAGCTAACGTAAAAGTTACCTTAAACAAAAACAACGAAATGGTTGTTTTATCTGTAGACTCTGACGATACGCAGGTTGCTAACTTTATTAAAAGTAGATTAAACTATAAAAAAGTAGCTACATCTATCGAAAGTTTGGAACATACTTTTATTGTACCAATAAGAGTCACACCACAAGAATAGAATTTTCTATTTGAATTAGTCTTAAAACTCCTAAACATTGTTTAGGAGTTTTTTAAGTTTAAAAACATTTTGAATCTTTAATTTTTAAAAAACCAAACGAATATATCTATGTTTTAGTATTTTGCGGTAATTTTTTTAAAAAGCTATGTAACAGTTAGTTACAAATAATAATGGTGTGAAAGTGTGAAAAACACGATGAAATGAACGCAGTTTTTCGATAAGTTACATTATATCTACGATTATAAAAATGGAATTATAGCTAATTTTATAATATCAAAAATGAATTCTCCTAATTATGATAAATCGTGTAGAAAAATTAAGTTTGCTTTCTGAAATGATTGCTTTTGCGAGAATTGATAATAGCCTAAAAGATATAGAATATAATTTTTTGCTTGGTGTAGCTAAGCAATTGGACATTTCCAGAGCCGATTTCGACTATTTATTGGAAAATCCTGTCACCCATATCCATTTAAAATCTCATAGTGAACGTATTGTTCAATTTCATAGGTTGGTTTTACTGATGAATTTAGATGATGTGATTGAAAATAAGGATTTAGTTCGACTTCATAATTTCGGACTAAGAATGGGGCTGGGACATGAATCAATAAATCGTGTTCTAGATTTAATGGAAAGTTTTCCATTTAAAATTATACCACCAGATTTTTTAATTGATATTTTTAAGACTCAGTATAATTAAACTAAACTTTTAACTCAATTAATTTAGCCTGGTATCCCTTTATTTCATCTCTTAGCTTTGCTGCTAAGATGAAATCTAGTTCCTTGGCTGCTTGTTCCATGAGTTTTCGTCTGATCTTAATTTTATTTTCTAATTCGGGTTTTGTTAAATATTCACTTTCGGGCTCTGCTGCTTTTTGTGCTTCAAGCTCATAATAGTAGCTACTTACTGAATTTTTTGTGAGCGCACTATTTAGACTCTTATTTATGGCTTTTGGTGTAATATTATGTTCGGTGTTATAATTAATTTGCTTTTCTCGACGATAATCAGTTTCATCAATTGTTTTTTGCATGCTCTTTGTAATTTTATCGGCATACATAATTGCTTTACCATTCAAATGTCTTGCAGCACGTCCTACGGTTTGCGTTAGAGCTCTGGCAGAACGTAAGAACCCTTCTTTGTCGGCATCTAGAATTGCAACAAGAGACACTTCAGGCAAATCTAATCCTTCTCTCAATAGGTTTACGCCAACTAATACATCAAATATGCCTTTGCGAAGATCCTGCATAATTTCGACTCGTTCTAAGGTATCCACATCACTATGAATATAACGGCACCTTATCTGAATTCGACTCAAATATTTGGTGAGTTCTTCTGCCATGCGCTTTGTTAGGGTTGTTACAAGTGTACGTTCGTCTTTTTCAACACGCAATTGGATTTCTTCTATTAAATCATCAATTTGGTTTAAACTCGGTCGTACCTCAATAATAGGGTCTAATAACCCTGTGGGTCTAATGACTTGTTCCACAAATACCCCATCTGTTTTTTCTAATTCGTAATCGGCAGGAGTAGCACTCACATAAATAACTTGGTTTTGAATTGCTTCAAATTCTTCAAATTTTAAAGGTCTATTATCCATGGCAGCTGGCAATCGAAAACCATACTCAACAAGGTTTTCTTTACGACTTCTATCCCCGCCATACATAGCATGTACCTGGGACACTGTAACATGGCTTTCATCAACAACCATTAAATAATCATCAGGAAAATAATCTAATAAACAGAAGGGCCGTGATCCAGGTGTTCGTCCATCCAAATAGCGTGAATAATTTTCAATACCAGAACAATAGCCTAATTCACGAATCATTTCTAAATCAAATTCCGTGCGTTCCTTAAGGCGTTTTGCTTCCAAATGTTTGCCAATTTCTTTAAAATAATCATGCTGTTTTACAAGGTCATCTTGAATATGACTAATTGCATTTTGTAAAACATCAGGAGAGGTTACAAACATATTAGCCGGATAAATTGTAAGTCGGTCGTGGTTTTCTATGACCTTATTTGTTTGAACATTAAAAGCTTCAATGTCTTCAATTTCATCACCAAAGAAGTGAATTCTAAATGCATCATCTGCATAACTAGGAAAAATATCTACGGTATCACCCTTTATTCTAAAATTACCATGATTAAATTCAGCTTCAGTACGAGAATATAAACTTTGTACTAAGCGATGCAGTAATTTTGTACGTGAAATCACCTGATTTTTTTCTAAAGTAATCACATTTTTTTGAAACTCAACAGGGTTTCCAATACCATAAATACAAGAAACAGAGGCAACAACCAAAACATCACGACGTCCCGAGAGTAGGGAAGAAGTAGCGCTTAATCGCATCTTCTCAATTTCTTCATTTATAGATAAATCTTTCTCAATGAAAACGCCCGAAACTGGAATATAAGCCTCTGGCTGGTAGTAATCGTAATAGGAAACAAAATATTCCACGGCATTGTTAGGAAAAAATTGTTTGAACTCTGAATATAATTGAGCTGCTAAAGTTTTGTTATGAGCTAAAACAAGTGTCGGTTTTTGTACTTCTTCAATAACATTGGCTACCGTGAATGTTTTTCCAGATCCAGTAACACCAAGGAGAGTTTGGTATTTTTCATTTGAGTTAATTCCCTTAGTAAGTTGCTTGATAGCTCCAGGTTGGTCACCAGTTGGACTAAATTCAGATTCAATTTTAAAACGCATTTTACAAATCTAATAGAAATGTAGTAATCGTACAAAAAGCATCGTAATAATCTTGTGTTAATTAATAACTAGCGTTTTAAGGCGAAATGGCCTTTTAATTGAAATTCTTGATCTCCCTTTTTTACATTAGCAACATACCAATAATCGTTAGAAGGCATCAGATGACCATTATATGTGCCATCCCATCCTGTTGAAGACGAAGTTAAATAGGTCATTTGTTTACCGTATCGATCGTAGATATTAATGGTAGTCCCCTCTAGAGTTTCAACGCCAGTAATATGCCAAGTATCAAAGTACCCATCACCATTTGGAGTGAAAAATTTTGGGGTATCGACTACAATTACTTCTTTTGATATTTCAGCACAACCATTTAAATCTATTATCGTTAAGATGTGATATCCAATTGAAACATTAGTAAATATATTGTGTTCTTGAGGAACACCATCGTCTAAAATGTACATGTAATTTCCAATACCACTAATGGTTACTGTGATATTGTTTGGATTGGTAAAATCAATAGTTTCAGTTGTTTCAATGGTTGCTTGTTCAGATTCAATTACATTAAATGTTGATGTTGTTTCACAACCATAAGCAGTTGTAACGGTAACCCAATAATCACCAATTACTCGAATGTCAATTTCTGATGTCGTCTCATTAGTAGACCATAAATAACTATCACCATCAACAATTTCTCCCGCAATTACTGTCAGTGGAAAATTATCTAGACAAATGACTTGTTGAGGGATATCAACAACAGGTTTCCTGTTTACTATGGTGAAAAATGAAGTTATATTGTAACAGAATGTTGTATTGTTTTCAATCCGTATAAATATTTCTTGTCCATCAATGGCATTGTAGTTTAAATTTTCAATTTTATTTTCACTATCCATCGCATCATTTAAAATTTCATGATAACTTACTGTAAATTGATTGGGGTTTTGTGTACCTAAAATAATTGGGGTCTGTTGTGATAAATCGAAATATTGTTCAAAATTATAATCGTCATCACATTTTTCTAAATCGGCAACTGTGTTTGCAATTGGATTTGGGTGGACTATTAAATCAAACGAAGAAATAGCATAACATCCTGAACTATTGTCTGTTGCTCTAAGGGATATAGTTTTATTTGGACTATCATAGGTATACGTATTTCCAATTTCATTTTGATTAGAGATTGCATCGGCATTATTGTGAAAAAATGTTACCGTGATATTTGATGTATTGGTTATTAATAGATTTATGGCTTCTGTTAGATTATAAGTTTGGCTATTATTATCACAAATTTCAATAGGTTCAATGGCATTAATAACGGGAGGGAGGTTCACCATTAATTCTAAGGCCACTGAAACAAAACAGTCGGAAATCGTATTTTTTACTTTCACATAAACCGTTTGTGGATTACTTATGTTATTATAGTTTTTTGGGCTTAGTATTTCATTTGTATTGCCTTCTAATTCTTCAAGAGTTTCAAAGTATGTAACTATGATATCATTATTTCTAACATCTAATATTTGTAGTTCAGAGGTGCTAAGGTCGAAAAATGAAATACCATCATAATCATCATCACAGGTCACCATAGCGGAAGGAAGATTAACTGTTGGGACCTGAATAACATTAAGTCCAAATTCGGCAATTGCGTGACAAAAGTTACCATTTTCAACTCGTGCATAGATTTGCTGCGGATTGATAATATTTGTGTAATCTAATGCGATTTCATTTTGTAAATTTTCTGCGTCTGTAAATGATGTATAGAATCTAATACTTAGGTTTTCAGGAATGCCCTGAGACATCTCAATGATTTTATCGTTCAAATTAAAAGTTTCAAAACCATCATTTGAGATATCATCACAAATCGCAAATGTTGTTGGAGGATTAAATAAAGGAACCGAGCCAACCTCTAAGATAAATGAGGACACACCAAAACAATCTTGATCCGTATTATTCTCTACTCTTGTATAAATTGTTTGAGGGTTGCTTAAATTTGTATAATCGAGGTTTTTATTTATACTATTTGTTCTATTAATTGCATCTATTTGGGTCTCAAAATAGAGCACTTCTTTTCCAGATTGATTGTTTAATATTTCGGGATCTTTAGTGTTTAACAGGAATGTCGTGGTTTGATCATTGTCATTTTCACAGTTTTGAAAATTTGATATTTCTGTAAAGTCAGGTAATGTATTAATAATAATATTAATTTGTGCAGTTGCATAACAGCCAGTTATTGTGCTTTCAACTCGAGTAAAAATTGTTTGAGTGTCGGCGTTATATGCCATCGGAGTGGAGATTGCGTTTTGATTATTATTTAAATCGTTTAGAGATCTGTGAAAGCTTATTAGTAAATTTGTCGTATCTGCTACTATACTTGGTGTTATGTCATTTAAATTAAGACTAGAAAATCCATCTTGATCATCATCACAAATTATAATTTCGATGGGTGAGTTAACTGTGGGCGCAGGAATAACATTAATATCAAACGCTATAGTGTTATAGCATGATGTATTTGTAGAAGTTACCCTTGCGTATAAGGTTTGGGGGTTACTTGTGTTTGTATAAAATTGATTTAGGGCATTTGTATTGTTATTAGCAGATGTGTTATTAGTAAAATAACGCACTGAAACATTATCGAGGCTATTGGAAACTAGCGTGTCAAACTCTGAGAGGTCTATAGAGGTCAAGCCGTCATCATCAGTATCACAATAATCAATTGGGTCTATATTTGCCAATAAAATTGGTGGACTAATCAGTAGATTTATTTCTGAGATATATTCACAATCTGGAGATTCAAGTTTTAGATACAATAATTTGGGGCTCGAGTTTACAATATATGGGACATTTTGATTAATTGGGTTAGTATTATTATTGAGATCTGTTTGGGACTCATAGAAAGTGATGCTAACATTACTTATGTTATTTATGATTTGTGCGCCAATACTTAATAAGTTAAAAGGAGCAACACCATCTCCACTGTCGTCATCACAAGTAAAAAAGTTATGAATAAAAGTTCCGGTAACTAATAAGTTTGTATGAATTTGAAAAGGAACAACAGTAGCACAGCCTGTGTTGTCATCAACAACTCTTAAATAAATGGTTTGAACATTGGCAAGCGTATTTTCAAAATTGGTTTCATCAGCAATTGGATTTTCACCTGTTTGAGCATCCTGATCTGTGATATGGAATGTTGTAGTAACACCTGTTAATCCTTGAAGTACATCTGAAATGACATCGGTCAAGTTGAAATTGGAAAACGAAGTACTTACACAGGCATTTAATGGTGCAACATTAACGTTTACAACAGGATTAGCGATCACTTCTATATTTAAAGTGGTTGAGCTATAACAACCCGAATCAGGAGCATAAACACGTACATAAATGGTTTCAGTCGGATTTGTATTTACATAAGGAGAAGCAATTGGATTATTGCCACTATCAGCATCATTTTGAGAATAATGATAGCTTACAAATAAGTTCGTGTTTCCATTGGTTATTTCATCATCTGTTAAGGTTAAATCCATTGTTGTGGATCCATCTGCGATATTATCGTCACATAATATTAAATCTGCAGGAGTAGTTATTTCTGGAAGTTCAAGAACAATAAGGTTAAAGTTTGTATATGCCAAGCAACCATTATCAGTATCTTCAATTCTCACATAAATGGGTTGAGGGCTTATAGTGTTTTGAATTGGCCCTATAATGACATTGGTGTTATTTTGAGCATCTTCATCGCTTAGGTGGTAGGAGATGCTATAATTGCCTTGTGGGACAGCATTTAAAACTTCCGAATTTTTGATAGATAGCACAAAGGTTTCGATGCCATCACGACTACTATCATCGCAAACCTGATAATCTGAAATTGGAGCCGCAGATTGCTCTGAGTCAATCGAAACACTAATAGTATCTTCTATAAAACAGTCTGAATTACTTAAAGGAATTATAATTTCTACTTTATAATCACCTGATGTTGTTACACTAAGATTTGTACCGGTTTCCCCTGAAAGAAGTACGCCGTCTTGATACCATTTATAACTTGCTAAAGGATTTTGAATATCACCATTAAGTATATAATTTTGTGCGCAGGTAGATACATCTTGACCTAAGTCTACAGTGGGGTTGAAACTATTTCCTTGAATAAATACTGCCGAATCATAATTTTCATCATTTTGGTCGGCAATAACCAACTTGATATGATATTGAACATTAGGAACGATATTAGCTGTAGCTGTAAGTTCGGTTGTTCTACCATTATAATTGGTATCTCCCATACCGTAACCGTCAAAAAATTGTTGACTTTCGGCAGGACAAAAGCCAACAATTTCATCATGAACGGTATTGGTGTTTACAGGGGTATTTGTTCCGGGAATTAAGGCAATATTGATATAAGGATCATTAGTTCCTGTTCGTTTTATTAAAAATGCGAATCCGTCTGAATAGTCACAGGGGAAATTTGCAAAGTATTCTTCAGAAGCAAGGATGTAATTAAACTGTATAAGGTTTGATACTGAAACAAAGTCAAATTCAATAGAAGTCGCATTTAATGTATTGGTAATTCCTAAAGCAGTTTCTAAATCTGTGTCTGTTCCCCAATCAACTTCACCATCGTTTAAAATGCTCGAATTAATGGCGTTTCCTCCAGAGCTTGCATTACCTGTTGAGAGCATTATTCCATTTTCAAAAGGAAAGTTAGAGGTGCCTCTTTCAAAATAACCAAAACTTGAAAATCCATTGATAGACCCATTGATGCTTGATGAAATATTTGAAATTTCAACACAGCCTTCAGCTAAGTTATTTTGAATTAATGCATGTGCAGAGATGTTGTTGTCAACAGCTACAATTTGCGCTATGCTGGTATTGATAGCACATAAACAGATAAGTACAATAAGGTAGGTTAGCCTTTTCATCGATATTTTTTAAGACGTTCAAAATTGGGTTTTGAGCGTCTTAATTTTTTAATTTGGGTTTCTTGAGGATGAAATTACATAAAAAATAGATTAAATACAAAAAAAATCGATGAAACGCACTAATCTGTAGGATTTATGCCAATTCTAAGTAATGTATCACATCTTTATAGGGATGGAATGAATTTGATTTCAAGCTAATTTAGCGTTTTAAAGTGAAGTGACTTTTAAAAGTTCGTCCATCTTGTAGCTTAACATGAAACCAATAATCGTTAGTTGGGAGTTTGTTGCCATTCATGGTTCCATCCCATCCAGGCCCTTTAGGATTTAGTTGTTTAAGTAATTTACCATAGCGATCATAAATATAGATGTCACTTTCAAATAGTGATGGGGAATTGATGCCATCAACTTGCCAGGTATCATGATATGAATCATCATTAGGGGTGAAAAATTTAGGAAATGCGATTACAGAAACCATATCACTAATAATACCACAACCACCTATCGCTCTCACGTAAACTGTATAAGCCCCGGGGGAAACATTCTCAAAGATGTTACTTTTTTGATAAGGACCATCACTATTGTCTAGTGAGAATTCAAATTCACCATTTCCAGAGACAAAGACCGTTATTGTATTGTTTGTGGAAACATCTTTGACTTCAATATTTTCAATAGTGGGTAGACTGGAAGGCAATACTGTAATACTTCTTAATTTTGTACATGAATTAGCATTTATCAGAGTAACTGTATAAATACCAGGTGTATTAACTTCAATTGATTCTGTTGATTCTCCCGTTGACCATAAGTATTTATAATTATCAGAAGTATCATCCAATATCCCTGAATCTAAAGTTATGGTTTCAGGAAATAAATTAAGGCAATAGTAAGTTTCAACTTCAGTTTCAATATTTGGTAGTTTAAAAACTGTAAGTGTTACTTGTGAAATGCCGTAACAAGCATTTGCATTCTCAACTCTAGCAAATATGGTTTGTGAATATGGAGTTGTATTTGTAAATGTGGATCCTAATTCATTAATTTCTAATAATGAATCTTCATAGGATTCAAAATATTTTAGGTTTGCAGTATTTGGTAATCCATTTAAAATTGTAGCATTAGCAGCAGTCAAGTCGAAATCGTAAAATCCATCTTCAACACCATCATTATCACAACTTGAAAGTGATGCATCATTAGCATCTGTTGAGGTCACTATGAGGCTTAACTCAGCAATATTATTGCATCCAGTTAGATTATTGATAACTTGAACATATATAGTTTGTGGATTTGCCGTATTTCTAAATGCTTGTGCATTTATTGCATTCGTGTTATTTTGAGCATCATCTAAATTAAGAAAAAACGAAGCTGTATGATTTTCAGCTCCACCCATCAAGTTGTTATTGGCTTCAGATAAATTAAATAAAGCAAGACCATCGAGACTTTCGTCTGCGTCACATTGATATAGCTCGGAATTAAAAACTTCAGGTGCACTATTAATCACAATATTGAAGTATGAAATATCATAGCAATTGGTATTTGCATTATTGTGAATTCTCACAAAAATCTCTTGAGAACTATTAATATTGCTATAGTTTTCAATAATAGCATTTTGGTTATTGTCAGCATCATCAAGAGATGTGAAATACTGAACGCTAAATATAGCATTGTTTTGTTCTGCTAATACTTGGACATCTAGGGTACTGAAATCAAAAGACCAAATTCCATCGTTATTGTCATCACAGATATTAATATCGGCAATAGGATTAGCAATTGGACTATCAAATATTTCCACAAAAAAGGAAGTAGTATCATAGCAACTGGTATTCGCATTATTGTGAATTCTAGTGTAAATCTGCTGCGGACTACTAATATTGCTATAGTTTCCTGCAATTGGGTTCACATTATTATCGGCATCAGCCTGAGAGGTAAAATATTGAACGCTAAAAGTAGTCGCACTTTGAGTAGCTAATACTTGGACGTCTAGAGTACTAAAATCGAAAGACCAGGTAGCATCATTATTATCATCACAGATATTAATATCGGCAATAGGATTAGCTATAGGACTATCAAATACAGCTATAGAGAATGAAGCTGTATCATAACAACCAGCATTTGCATTATTGTGGATTCTAGTATAAATCTGTTGTGGACTACTAATATTGTTATAGTTTCCTGTGATAGGGTTCACATTATTATCAGCATCTGCTTGAGATGTAAAATACTGAACGCTAAATATAGCATTGTTTTGTTCGGCTAATACTTGAGTATCCAAAGTACTAAAATCGAAAGACCAAGTGGCATCGTTATTATCATCACAGATATTAATATCTGCTATAGGATTTGCTATTGGGTTATCATATATAGCTATAGAGAATGAAGTCGTATCAAAGCAATTGGTATATGCATTATTGTGTATTCTTGAATAGATCTGCTGCGGACTGTTAATATTGCTATAGTATTCCGTAATTGGGTTCATATTATTATCGGCATCAGCCTGAGAGGTGAAATACTGAACGCTAAAGGCAGTATTACTTCTCTCTGCCAATACTTGAGCATCCAAAGAACTAAAATCAAAATACCAAGTATCGTCATTATTATCATCACAGATAATAATATCGGCAATAGAATTTGCAATTAGACTATTAAATACTGTTACAAAAAAGGAAGTCGTGTCATAACAACCTGTATTTGCATTATTGTGAATTCTAGTATAAATCTGCTGTGGACTACTAATATTGCTATAGTTTCCTGTAATAGGGTTCACATTATTATCGGCATCTGCTTGAGATGTAAAATACTGAACGCTAAATATAGCATTGTTTTGTTCTGCTAATACTTGGACATCTAGAGTACTAAAATCGAAAGACCAGGTAGCATCATTATTATCATCACAGATATTAATGTCAACAATAGGATTTGCTGTTGGACTATCAAATACTTCCACATAAAAGGAAGTAGTATCGTAACAACTGGTATTTGCGTTATTGTGGATTCTAGTATAAATCTGCTGTGGACTACTAATATTGTTATAGTTTCCTGTGATTGCATTTTGGTTATTATCGGCATCTGCTTGAGATGTAAAATATTGAACACTAAATATAGCATTGTTTTGTTCTGCTAATACTTGGACGTCTAGAATACTAAAATCAAAAGACCAGGTGGCATCATTATTATCATCACAGATATTAATATCTGCAATGGAATTAGCTGCTGGACTATCAAATACTTCCACATAAAAGGAAGTAGTATCGTAACAACTGGTATTTGCATTATTGTGGATTCTAGTATAAATCTGTTGTGGACTACTAATATTGCTGTAGCTTCCTGTAATAGCATTTTGGTTATTATCAGCATCTGCCTGAGAGGTAAAATACTGAACGCTATAAGTAGTCGCACTTTGAGTAGCTAATACTTGAGTATCGAGTATACTAAAATCGAAAGACCATGTGTCATTATTATTATCATCACAGATACTAACGTTATTTATTGAATTAGCAACAGGAACTTCAACATAAGTCACATTTACTATACCCTCAAGCGTATCACAGGTAATGCTTTCAGTATTAATAATGAGTTTATAATTTCCAGGTTCGGTTATTATCAAATCAAAATCGGATTCCGTAAGTAATACATCATCCTTATACCAGTTATAAGTGGCATTTGCAATATTGTCGTAACTAAGGGTATATGTCTCCCCAACACATAATGAGAGTTCTGAATTGTTAATGCTATTTTGAATGATATCTATTTCAATCTGGTTATTTATAATTGATTGAATAAATGGAGGCAGGCCTTGAGTTGATAAATTTGGAGATAAGCTAACAGCGTCATGTTGATAATCACAAGCTGCACCAATAGCATTAGGATTATTTATAACCCCTAAATAAGGAAGGCCAGTAAGGTAATTTGCGCTTAATGCTCTATATATTTTACCATTTGGGCCTAATTGTAAAGATCCTCTATATAATTGTCGTTGATCTACGGTATATTCCGAAGCTTGAATATCAGCGGCTTGAAGATTAAATTGTGTTAATGTTGATTGATGAATTGATGCAGACCCATTATAAGTTGTATCATTAGATGAGTGAATATAAAGTAATTCACTATTTGGAGAAAACTCTACGCCATATGGTGAAGCAGAATTGGAATTTATAATTAGGGGTAATTGATTTGATACAACTCCTGTATCTGTATTAAAATCATGAAAATAAAGACTTCCAGACATATTAGCAGAAGCTATACTGCTACCATCGGGAGCTACTTTAAGTTGTCCTCTATAATCATTGTCAGCTAATGTTTCAGAGATTTGAGGAAATGTGGAAGCGACAGATGTCGTATTTACACCAGTTGTAGAAACTTCAAAAGCATGGTATGTGTTAAATGGATTTACAGAGCCGTCAGCAGAGGCAAAGGTTATCACCCAAATAGATTCTGAACTACAATCTTTTAAAACTGCTGTAATTTTTTCAGAACAATGAGCGAGTAAATTTGTGTTTTTTGTAGTTACTGCTCCGAGTCCTCCATTTAAAGTTATGTCTATAATAGAATAATTAAGACCGTAATTTGTATTATCACCAACCGAAGTATCAACAGTAAAAATATAGAAGAGATCAGTGTTTTTTGGAGCTGGTATAACAATAGCAGATTGTGTTGCAGAAGAAGATCCAAATAAGCCAGTTCCATTCTGCATGACTTGATGATTTTTGTTGTAAACAGTAGAGCCATCCGTATAAAGAAGCAAATCTCCATTCTCATCCGAAATTGATGTACAGCCTTCTAATGTATTTAATTGACCATCATTTACTGAAGTCACAACTCCAGTATCTATATCAAAACGAATACCTGCACCTTGCCCAAAATACCAGTTAGCGACTTGTTCTTGTGCTAAACCGTTGAGGGAAGTTAATAGGATTAGAGCTAATAGTACTTTTTTCATACTTTAAATTCTGACCCACCCATTAGGATGGATGTTTTCATTTAAAGATTGCACAAAAATTGAGTAATTAATAGCTGTAATTTGCCTTAATGACAGACTAATATTAGAAGGTAAATAGTTAAGTAATTTTAAGTAGGTTAATTGATTCAATATTATTTATTTAAGACATCAAAATTTGGGTTTTGATAGTCTGGTATTTTGATTTGGGTTTCTGGAGGTAAACTTAGATGTATTTTAGATAAAACGCAAATAATATCGATGAAATACACTTTTTTTTAAAATTATGGTACAAGTGAAGGTTCACTGAAAAACATTAATGTAAGAATAAATGTAAATTTGATTACCTCTTTAAAGCAAAATGACTTTTAAAAGTTCGTCCATCTTGTAGCTTAACATGAAACCAATAATCACTAGAAGGAAGATCATAACCATTAAAAGTGCCATCCCAGCCTGGGCCTTGTGGTAATAATTGTTTTAAGAGTTTACCATAGCGATCATAGATAAAAATGTCACTTTCAAACTGTGAGGGGTCGTTGATACCATAGACATGCCAGGTGTCATGATAGCTATCATTATTTGGTGTGAAAAATTTAGGAAATCCAATTACAGAAACAATATCGTTAACAATACCACAATCATTTTTATCTCTCACATAAACAGTATGTAGTCCAGGAGGTACATTTTCAAAAAAGTTATCGTCTTGATAAGGACCGTTGATATTATTTAATGAAAACTCATAATCCCCTTCACCAGAAACAAAAATAGTAATGGTGTTGTTTGCTGTCGCATCAATAACTTCTATGTTTTCAAAGGTGGCAATGTTTGAAGGCAGCACAGTTATAGTTCTTTCCTTAGTACAATTATTTGCATTCATTACGGTAACAGTATATGTACCAGGAGCATTAATTTGTATCGTTTGAGTTATTTCTCCTGTTGACCATTGATATGTAAAGTCACTAGGAGGATTGCTTAATAAGCCCGAATCTAAAGTTATAGTCTCAGGAAAGAAATTTAGACAATATAATGTTTCGAACTCTGTTTTTATGTTTGGCAGTTCAAAAACTGTTAATTCTATTTGCGTAATTCCATAACAGGCATTGGCATTTTCAACCCTCGCAAAAATAGTTTGAGCATATGGCGTGGTATTAATAAATGGGGTTTCTAATTCATTGATTTCTAATAATGAATCTTCATAAGATTCATAATAGCTTAGCGTTACAGTATTAGGCAAGCCATTTAAAATGGTGGCATTTGCATTGTTTAAATCAAAACTATAAAATCCATCTTCTACACCATCATCATCGCAATTTGATAAGGCAGCATCATTGGCATCTGTCGCCGTGACGTCAAGAGCTAACTCCGCAATATCAAAACAACCAGAAATATCGTCAATGACCTGAACATAAATTGTTTGAGGGTTAAGGGTATTACTGAATGAATTTCCATCAATTTCACTAGTACTGTTTTGTGCTTCTGCTAGACTTAAGAAAAATTTTGTAGACCTTCCAGCTACTCCTCCTGTTAAATCTTCATTTGCTTCCGTTAAGTTAAATAGTGTGAAACCATCTGGGCTCCCATCTTCATCACATTGATATAAGGTGACGTCAAAAACATCTGGGATATTATTTATAATTAAATTGAATGTTATTGTTGAAAAGCAATCTGTATTTGCAATATTTTCAATTCTTAAATAAAGTGCTTCAATATTCGGTGTTGTATTGTAATAAAGGAGAGGTAATGGATTTATATTCGCGTCTGCATCTCCTTGAGAGGTGTGGTAGGTAATTGCAAATTGAAAGGCATCTTGAGTTCCTAAAACGACCGTATCTAATAGAGACAGATCAAAGTCCATCTGTCCATTTTTGTCATCACCATCCAAACCATCATCACATATTTCCCAATCACCAATAGGATTAGCTAATGGGGTATCAAAAACTTCTAAAGTAAATGAAGTAGTATCATAACAATTAGGGTTCCCGTCATTATGGATTCTAGCATATATAGTTTGTGGATTGCTAGTATTATTATAAGTTCCAATAATTTCATTTTCATTATTATCGGCATCAGCCGGAGATTCAAAATAATGTACACTATATATCGTATTGTCCTGAGCCCCTAAAATGGTATTGTCTTGAAGAGTCAAATCAAACGACCAGGTGTCGTCATTATCGTCATCGCATATTAAAACTTGATTGGTTTGGTTTGCTATGGGTATTTCAAAATAATTAACATAGGCAATACCTTCAAAAGTTTCACAACTACCATCATTAAAAACTATAAATAACTCATAAGTACCGGCTTCTGTTATAATAAGATCATAATTATCATCATTAAGCAATTCCTCGTCTTTGTACCAAGTATAAACGGCATTGGGAATGTCTTCGTAGCTCAGGGTGTAGACATCGTCAGTACATAGCAATAAATCGGTAGTACTTGTCCCGTTTTGAATGATGTCTATTTGGTCATTAAAAAAAGATTGAATAAACGGAGGGAGCCCTTGGGTTGATAAATTAGGGGATAGATTTATCGCATTATCTTCATAATTACAGGCAGCACCTAATGCATTTGGATTATTAATGACACTCAAAAAAGGTTGGCCAATTAGATAATTATCACACATTGCTCTATATATCTTACCGTTTGGTCCTAATTGTAATGACCCTCTATATAATTGTTGTTGATCTACTCTAAACTCTGAAGCTTGAATATTTGGAGCCAATAAATTAAATTGAGTTAGTGAGGACTGATGTACAGAAGCGGGTTGTACAGCGCCTTGACCATTGGATGAGTGAATATATAGAAGTTCGCTATTTGGAGAAAATTCAACACCATAAGTTTGTTGGGAAATAGAATTTATAAAAAGTTGTTCTTGGTTAGAAACAATTCCAGTAGCAGTGTCAAAATCAAATAAATATAGGCCCCCCAACATGTTTGCGGATGCCAATTTAGTACCGTCTGGTGACGCCTTTAATTGCCCTCTGCGGTCATTGGGAAGTGGTGGGAAGTTATTTTGTGGAAATGTTGAAATTACAGAATTTTGATTTACCCCTATTGTAGTTACTTCGTAAGCATGATATGACGTGAAATAACCAGGGCTACCATCTGCTGTGGCATACGTAATAACCCAGATAGATTCCGATTCGCAATCTTTTAAAACTGCCGTAATTTTTTCTGAACACTTCGCAAGTAAATTGATGTTTTTGTCTATTACAGTCCCTAATCCATTATCACCAGTTATATCCACGATGGAATAATTAAAACCAAAGTCAGAGCCAGACTGGTCCTGCGAAACATCGACATCTACAGTAAAAATATAATAGATATCTGGGTTGCCAGGAGCGGGTACAACCAGCGCAGATTGTGTGCTAGAATTGTCACCATAGAGTCCAATACCATTTTGCATGATTTCGTGGTTTCTATTAAATATCCTTGAACCATCAGTATAAAGAACTAACTCGCCATTGGAATCTGAGATGGAAGTACAGCCTTCTAAAGTGTTTAATCGTCCGCCATTAACTGAAGATACAGCGCCAGTATCGATATCGAAATTAACCCCAGCACCTTGGCCAAAAAACCAGTTAGAAGCTTGATTTTGTGCAATACTAGGTACGCACAATAATAGTGTTAGGATTAATAATATCTTTTTCATTTACAAGCAATGTAGCTCATAAATATATTACAAATCTCTCTTTTTTAATAGTCTATAAGATAAAAATATGAAAAGTGCGGTCCAAAATAAGACAATTCCTACTTCATGCCAGTGTAACGCATAATCATATGCCAAATTTTCTTTGTCTGGAAATTTAGACATTGCTATCCGTTGAAAAGGCTGCTCTATAAGGTTATACATGGATTTTAGAGGGAAGAAGTTTTGAATCTTTTCAGCGATTTCAAAATTAGCTTGCCATGTTATTAATCCTAATATGATCCATTCTAAAATAAAATCTACAAATAAAAATGCTAAGGCAAATGCAGAGCGTTTTGCAAGCATTCCCAGATATAAACAGAAGGAAAAGAAGGCTACAAGTTTTAGAAAATATCCTACTAAATATTCTGTCTCTGTTAATATGATCCCTATTTCATTGTAACTAGAATAATATAATCCAATAAGTAATGAAATTAATGTTAATAGCACAGTTGCAACAAAAGAAAAGAAAACAATAGTATAAAATTTAGAGAGTATAAATTCTTTTTTACTTAGTCCATCTATTAGGTTTTGTTTAATAGTTTTATTGCTATACTCATTTCCAATCATTGAAACCACCACTATGGCAAAGAAAAATTTAAATTGTGAGGCAAAAAACGTGGTAATGTGCCAAATAATTGGGAAATTATAGATTCCTAACTCTCCTAATTCTAAAGTAAAAAAACCAAAGACGTTAATTTTAACTGCAGAGAGCATGATTACAGTAAATGGTAAAACAAATGATATAAATATGAGTATTTTACTCGTTCTGTTGAGTAATAATTTTTGTAATTCTAATTGTAAAAGACGTAGCATTTCTCGATTGATTATGTGGTTAGTTATTGTCTGTTAACTGAAGGAATTGTTCTTCTAGACTTTCCTTACGTTTTACTAAATGTGAAAGTGTTATTCCTTTTTCGAACATTAGTGTGTTAAAAGTTGCTGCTTCCATTGGTTTATTTACGAATGCAGTGATTAGGTCGTCTTCAATTTTAATTTTTCCAAAATCGGCGTGATCTTCTAGGATCTTTATCAATTCATCATGTTTGTCAGTCTTAAGTTCAAAGAATCCATCACTGGCAATCATTTCGTCAACACGTCCTGAATATAACTTTTTACCTTTTCTTAAAATCACAACATGTGAGCATACTTTTTCTACCTCATCCAATAAGTGAGAAGCTAGAAGAATTGTTGTGCCCTTAGCAGCGATTTCTTTTATGATTTCACGAATTTGGTGAATTCCCTGTGGGTCGAGTCCATTTGTTGGTTCATCCAAAATTAAAATCTCAGGATCGTTTAGTAAAGCAGATGCAATGGCTAATCTCTGTTTCATACCTAACGAATAGGTCTTGAACTTGCTGTCCTTTCTTTCAATGAGTCCTACAATTTCTAATTTCTCCTCTATTTTTGATAAAGGAATGCCTTTAATTTTGCATACTAATTTTAAATTTTGATATGCCGACATATATGGATAGAAATTCGGATTCTCTATAATGGCACCAACTTTTTTCAAGGCATCATGTGTCGTTGTGTTTCCATCGAACCAATGAAAGTCTCCTGAAGTTCTGTTAACTACATTTAATACAATACCTAAGGTTGTCGATTTACCGCTGCCGTTAGGTCCAAGAATACCGTAAACATTCCCTTTATTTATAGTGAAAGTGAGATCTTTTACGGCTGTTAAGTAGCCAAATTTCTTGGTTAGATTTTTAATCGTTAAAATTGATTCCAAAGTAATATGATTGATTGGTTATAAACGTAAGACGATGAATCTTAGAAGTTGTTACAATTGGATTACTAAAAATAGCGTATTTTTGAATTGATATAATCATGTGATGAAACTTCCACTACGAGATCTATTTACTTAACAGAAGGAATAAATGGAGGTTACATGTGACCTTTGAATATTATTAGATTAAGAGACACATGAAAGACTTAAAAATTTCCAAGAAGAAACCATCTTACCCTGTAATACCGAAATTACACGCTTATCTTTCTGATTATAAGAGAAATATAAGAATCCCTGTGTTTTATGATGACTTGTTGCGTTTTCAGGGCTCGGTAGTAGTTTATGATAAACATGATAATGATACCTTGTGGATTCGGGTTTATTATAATGAATTTGAAAGGGAAGATATTGATTTAAGTTTGAAGAAGGTGTATACCAATCTTCATTCTGATGGAAATGAAAAAACGATTCCTTTTTTAAATATAGATGCCATAGATTATTGCACCTTTGGTAATTCAAAACCTTTTCGAGTAAAAGTTAGAAATATTTTAAATGATAATTATACATATTTCTACGTTAAAAAAGCAGATGCCTCACGTATTTATGGGTTAGAATTAGAGCATATGTTATCTCCTTACAACCTTAATTTTTTAGTTTATAAAGATACTTTAATAGAAGAACATATTGCTGGAATTCCTGGTGACGAGTTTATAAAAAATATGCTACCAAACTGTTCTAATGCTGAAAAAGGACAGATTGCCAAGGAGTTTGTAAAGTTTAATGAACGTTGTATGATTAGGTTATTAGGGGATATGCGTTCCTATAATTATGTGATTGTACCTACTCATGATTTTGATCATGTGGTTTATAAGATTAGAGCAATTGATTTTGACCAACAGAGCTATGAGGGGAAACTGAATATTTATAGGCCTCAGTTTTTTAAAGAAAATTTGAAAATGGTACAGCTGGTTGCTGAAAAATTTCAAAAAGAGTCGATTGATCAATATAAATTAGAGGAGCGTTCGATAATTGCGAAACGTTTAATTAGTTATCATGATAGAATTGAGGAATTAATATGCTGTATGACCTCAGATACCATATCTATTGATAAGCATATTGATTTATTGAAAACTATAATTTACGACTATACGTCAGACTTAAAATTTAAGCATAGTAAAAATATGGGTGAGATTTTAAAAAACGCATTGGATTTTGTAAAACGAAATTACGAAAATGTGAATACTAAGGGTTAATAACAAAAATCAGATTAATTCCAGTTTTCATTAAAATCTAAATCTTCGTAATCATCTATATTTAGATCGTCATCAATTGCATTGTATTCATCCAAGTTTTCGGCTTTAAAAGTTTTTTCAGGAGCTTCGGTAGGAATTTGGCCATGTACAAACATGAGGTTTGGATAATCTGTGCCTTCTGCTTCTTCAACAATCTCAGCCAGCTCCACTAAAAAAGTCCACATATTAAGGAAATCATAAACATAGATTAGTTTAGTATTAACTTCATTGATAACATCATCAATAATCGTTTCATTCATCAATCGTCCTGAATTAATGCCTTCACTCATATCAAATAAAGAAATTTCTTCACCTTGATTCCATTCGTCATCACTGCGGTAAAACGAAGCCATTTCACTGCCATCAAATCCAAACGACTGGGTGATGATATTATGTAAGTCCTCGAGTGTACTCGTTTCTCTAATTTCTAAATCACGAAAAACATCGTCTTCAGTGTCGGTATCAAGGATGATTCTAAATCTATAAATCATAGTAAAACATTAGGGTACAAAGGTACTATTTTTTGGGTTATTTACTAAAGCGATGCAGGGTAAATGTCATGGTGCCTAACAAGAAAAAGGCAGCTATTTGATGAGCAACCCCTAGCCAAACCGGAACTTGAAATAATATCGTGAATACGCCCAGCAGAAATTGAATACCCACCATAATAAATAAATAAATGATCGCTTTCGATTGGTATTTATCAAGCGTCATTCTTCTCGATTTATACCAAATGGTAAAAATAAGTACTGTAATGATATAGGCTAAAATGCGATGTATAAATTGTACACCACTTTTACCTTCTATAAAATTTTTAAATAATGGCTCTTGCTCAATATAAACGGTTTCATGTATAAATTTCCCTTCACTCATCATGGGCCAGTGGTTGTGAATAAAACCAGCATCTAAACCCGCAACAAATGCACCGTAAATAATTTGAAGTATTAGTAGGCCTAAGCAAACTCGTAAGAAATTCCGAAAGCCCTTTTGAATTTGTTTCCTCGTGGGGAAAATAATATCTAAAGCAACCCAAAACGTATAAGCACAGGTGATAAATGCGGTTGTTAAATGTGCTGCTAATCTATAGTGACTTACATCAGGATTGTCAACTAGTCCACTTTTTACCATATACCAGCCCAAAAATCCTTGAAAAGCACCAAGCGTTAGTAGAATTAAAGATTTCTTAATTGTTGGTTTACTCAGTTGCTTTCGCATTAAAAAGTATACAAATGGGACAAAGAAAACGAGCCCTATAAAGCGCCCAATAACACGATGTAACCATTCCCAAAAATAGATATCTTTAAAGTCCTGTATGGTAAAAGTGTTATTTAATTTCTGATATTCGGGGTATTGCTTATATAGATCAAATGCAGTTTGCCATTCCACATCATTCATTGGTGGAATAGTCCCAGATATTAATTTATAATTTGAAATAGATAGTCCAGAGTGTGTTAATCGAGTAATTCCACCTACAACTACCATAATGAATATCAATGTGCATCCAGTCAATAACCAAAACACTACCTTTTTGTTGTCTTTTTTCATTTTGAATTAAATGTTTAGCAGCTTTTCAAAGCAAATGCTATTGGATACATTTTTATATTGGCCATAATTAGGCATAATTAAATAATTGCATTTTTTATAAAGTGCAATTGCCTCTGGTTGCATTTTTCCAGTTTCTAATATGCATTTTTCAAATAATAACTCCGTTGACCAAAGTTCTAATTCCTGTAAAATTTGAGAAGCAACACTTTTTCCTCGTGCCTCTGTTAAGGTGTACATTCTTTTAATTTCGCTACTTCTATTGTCATATTTCTTAAGGGCTCCACAACCAACAGCTTTATGGTCTATATAGAGTATAACTACATGTTTAATAACATCAATATTATTAAATTGATTATAAAAATCATGATCTTCTCCATCTCTAATTTTTAAATCTGCATCCAAAAATTTTACGAGATTAATAAAATCTATTGCGTCGGAATTTGTTCTAACTAGTTTTCTCATTTCACGTGCATGGTCTAGTACAGGCGAGACCTCATTTTATTTATGTTAATTAGTTCTCGACTAAGTCAAGAAATCAATGATAATTTAATTGGAGGTCTTAGTAAGCCCTAATCGTTCACCTTCTTTAACCATTAGTTTAAAAGCAGCCTCGTATTCATTCGGGATATCACCTTCAAGTATAGCTTCTTTTATAACTTCTTTAATTAAACCTATTTCTTTTGAAGGTTTTAAACTGAACGTTTTCATAATATCACTACCAGAAATTGGGGGTTGAAAATTACGAATATGATCTCGTTCTTCAACTTCAACTATTTTGTTTCTGACGATTTGAAAATTGTGGTGATACTTTTTAAATTTATTCGGATTTTTAGTTGTGATATCTGCTTCACAAAGAATCATTAAATCTTCAACAAAATCTCCTGCATCAAAAACTAAACGACGCACTGCAGAGTCTGTAACGATGTCTTCCGCAAGTACAATTGGTCGTGAGCTCATGAACACCATCTTTTGTACAAACTTCATTTTGTCGTTAAGAGGCATTTTGAGACGTTTAAATAATTTATAAACCATTTTAGAGCCTTCAAATTCATGAGCATGAAATGTCCATCCCACTTTTTTACTAAACTTTTTTGTGGGAGCCTTACCAATGTCATGGAGTAATGCAGCCCAGCGTAACCAAAGGTTGTTCGTATGCTTAGCAATATTATCTACAACTTCAAGGGTATGATAAAAATTATCTTTATGGCGTTGTCCTTCAACTTCGTCAATTCCTTTAAGCGCAGTAAGTTCTGGTAAAATAAAATCTAGTAATCCTGTTTTCTCAAGTATTAAAAACCCTTCTGATGGCTTTTTACTTTCAAGAATTTTATGGAGTTCAACTATAATACGCTCTTTTGTAATAATCTCAATACGTTGTTTGTTATTTGAGATGGCCTCTAACGATTTGTCTTCAATATTAAAGTTTAACTGTGTAGCAAATCGGATAGCCCGCATCATACGTAAAGGGTCATCACTATAAGTAACATTAGGATCTAATGGTGTTCTTATTATTTTTGAATTCAAGTCAGCAGTGCCATAAAAAGGATCTAATAGCTTCCCAAAATTTTCTTCACATAGGTCTAAAGCTAGCGCATTTATTGTAAAATCACGTCTATTTTGATCGTCCTCAAGAGTGCCGTTCTCAACAATTGGGTTTCTGCTATCGGCATTATATGATTCTTTTCGTGCACCGACAAATTCTATTTCTATATCGTCATACCTTAACATTGCAGTACCATAGGTTTTAAATACCTGTACTTTTGGGTTGTTAGGGAGATTTTTAGCGACATGTTTAGCGAGTGCTATACCACTACCAATAGTGACGATATCAATGTCTTTATGTGTACCGCGTTCTAATAAAAAATCCCGCACAAAGCCTCCTATAACATATGACTTTAGTCCAAGCTCTTCGGATGATTTAGAGACTATACTGAATATTTTATGACCTAAGGCTTCTTTGTAATTCATTTTTGTTTTTACTGTCACAAATACCAAAAATAGATTTTAGATTTTGGCATTTTAGTATTGGTATTTTATTTGCGTATTATTTCAATTGCACCATCATTATTAATTTTAATAATGGTTGATGGTTGTATTGTTGTTTTTTTGCTGGGCAAATTTACAACATAGTCCACACCTTTTAAAATATGCTCACTTATTTCTTTAAAGTCTTTCGGGCAAGAGTCACCACTAATATTTGCCGAAGTAGAGACCAATGGATTCTGCAATTTCTCTATCAAAGCATTGCAAAAAGAGTGGTTCACAATTCTAATTGCCAAAGTATTGTCTTTGGCGATTAAGTTACTCGCAATATTTTTGGGAGCATCATATATAATGGTCGTTGGGTTTTGTGATTGTTTTATGATGTCTAATGCCTTTTTGGGCACTTTTTGAAGATGTCTTCCTAACATTTCAGTATTATTCACTAGGCATATCATACTTTTTGATTCTTCACGGTTTTTAAGTGCGTATATTTTTGCTACGGCATTCTTATTCGTAGCATCACATCCAATGCCCCACACAGTATCGGTTGGGTATAATAAAATCCCTCCTTTGTTGAGGATTTTTAGAGCGGTATTAATTTCAGATTGCATGACTAAATAAAATAATGTTTTTGCAAATTTAAGATTAGTTTTTTAGATTGTTTTAAAACTTTGTAATTTTGCAATCATCCTTAACAATAATTATGCATGCTTAAAAAGAGCAGTGTTTTCTTAAAGCGTAAGTTTCGACAAAACTTTAAGGAACAATTATGTAAAAAAGACATCAGGCTTTTAAAAAATAAAAATTTTGTAATTATTTCTAATAATTGCTGGGGCGGTGCTTTGTACCAATGGTATAAACGATCCTATAATTCACCATTTATAGGCATGTTTATATATGGTCCTTGCTATTTGAAATTACTTTCTAATTTTGAATATTATATGCAACAAAAATTGCAATTTGTGACTGCTTCTCATTATCCGGATAGGGCAGCTACATATCCTATTGCTAAATTGGGTGATATTGAAATACATTTTACACATTACAATTCTGTAGAGGAAGCCAAGACTAAGTGGGAAAGAAGAACAGCTCGAATGCTGAGTGAAACCAATATTGATGATTATTATTTTAAGATTTGTGATAGAGAACGTGTTACTAAAGAACATATTTTAGAATTTCATAAGCTCCCATACAAAAATAAAATTTCGTTTGCGCTCAATAACTATGATGCCCTTAAGCAAGAAAAACATATTAAGGTTACCGAATCTCACAAAAACAATAAAAAGTATGTCCCCAATGGGAAGAAGCTTTTTAAATTAACGTTTTTATATTTTGATGTCAATACCTGGATTCTTAGTTAATTTGAAGCCGATTATTTTCTAAACTTAATTTTCCTTGTCTTCATTATCTTAAAACTTTGTAATATTGCCACATGAAAAAAGTGTTTCATAGTAAATACAAAAAAGAGGCCTTAAAAATTGATGGCTTTATTGAAACTTTTGAAAGTTCGGGTGAGCCTATAAAAGATGCAAGAAACAAATTGAAATTATTTCAGTTAAATACTGAAGTGGTTAATATTAAGTCTTTTAAAATACCAAATCTTATTAACCAAATTATATATAAATATATTAGAAAAGGGAAGGCACAGCGCTCTTTTGAATATGCTAATACATTGATAGACATGGGGGTCCACACACCTATGCCAATAGCGTATTATGAGTTTAGTAGCACTTTCCTGTTTAAAAAAAGCTTTTATGTTAGTGCACAATTGAAATGTGATTTAACGTATAGAGAACTCATTAGAGATTTTAATTATCCCAATCATGAGCAAATACTTCGTGAGTTTACACGATTTACATTTCAATTGCATGAAAAGGGAATTCATTTTTTAGATCATTCTCCAGGAAATACCTTAATTAAAAGTAATGCTAATCATTATGATTTTTATCTCGTGGATTTAAACCGAATGAAATTTGGTCCAATGTCATTTGAAACACGGATTGGAAATTTTTCTAGACTTACTAAAGAACGAGCGTTAGTAGAAGTAATGAGTGATGAATATGCGAAATGTATTGGAAAAGATTACCCTTCAGTTTTTAAATTAATGTGGCAATCTGTGGAAGATTTTCAAAATAAAAGTCAACGAAAAAAACGCCTAAAAAGACTTTTTAAATTCGCTAAATAATTTTAGTCCATTCCTTTTCTCAAAAGCCAAACCTTAACATATCTTATAAAAACGACATAGGCTTGAACATATCCTATGGTAAGGCCTACCACACCATCTCTAAATCCACTTTGGATCACGTAATGTTTAAAGAAGCCCCAAAAAGGTTTTATTACAAAGTGATAAGGTGTTAGTCTCCCTGTTTTTTTATCATAATCTTTTGCAGACCAAGATGCATAACGTGTTTTTTTAGCTATATATCTATTAAATGTAGTATAGGTATTGTGATTAAATTTATGAGTCAGTTTATCTACAATACCGTTTGCAATAATCTCGGAATGCACATGTTTATCTTGATACAAACAATTATCTCTCTTAAATAGTCTAATTACTTTATCGTTCTTCCAGCCGCTATAATTAACTGGTTCACCCATAAAATAATTTTTTCGACCTATCCAATAGGCTACAACATCTTTTTTTAGGTTTTCAAGCGTGTCTAATATTTCTGCCTTTAATTCAGGAGTAACACGTTCATCGGCATCAACAAGGAGCACCCATTCATGTTTGGCTTGTGGAATGGCCCAGTTTTTTTGTGACGCCGAATATTGGTATTCTCTTCTTATTACTCTAGTAGCAAGTTCTATAGCCTTTTCATAGGTCCCATCTGTACTAAAGCTATCAACAACTAAAATTTCATCAGCAAAACTTACCGAAGCAATTACAGCTTCAATATTATGAATTTCATTTCCTGTTGGAATTATTGCGGTTAATTTTGTCATTTAATGATTTTGTTATTGCTAGGTTTTCCAAATATGGAATGTATTTTTGAACGTCTTAAAAACGGTAGTTTTCTTTTATTAGGAACACCATTTAATTCAATATAATTTTTGCTTGTCTCTACCATACGCTCTGCAGATTTCCCATCATTGTAAGGGTGAAATTGTTGGTAAATATAAGCTCTTGAGCTCGCAAATGAATCTTCTTCCAGATTATTTTTCACCAATGGTATTAAATTATTATAGTCCTTAGAATTTTCCCAATGGATCTTTTTAGAAATGTTGTTGAATGTAATTACAGGTTTATCAAGTAATAGAAATTCATAGATAACAGAAGAGGTATCACTAATTAGTAAATCTGAAATTAATAAAAATTTAATGATATTTTTTTCGTTTTGAAATACAATATTCGGAAAAGCCTTGGCTAAATCCTGATAAAGAATGATCCATTCTTTAGACATTAAAGGATGGAATTTTATTAGAATAAGATATTCCTGATTATTTGAAAGTTCCTTTATCTGTTCTACTAAATGTGGTGCTGAGGACAATTTTGGAGAAAACGTTGGTGCATAAAGAATTATTTTTTTTGCCTTATGCAATTCTAACAATTCTTTTTTATATGGGTTATATTGTGTTTTTTCCTTACCGTAAATATCTAGTTTAGGCCATCCGGTTTCAATAACATCAAAGTTTTTATGTTTTGCTTTGAAGGCTTTAAATTTTTCGGTAAAATAGGGGCCTTGAGTTAAATACAAGTCAAAATAATGTCGAATCCTGAAATGGCCTTTTTTCTCACCTGCAAGGCCATGAAAAATTTGAGTTTTTAATCCTCTAAGATAATAGGGAATCTCATTTCCTGGTACAAAAATGACATCACTTTTATAGTCCTCTAAGTCCGATATTAAACAGGTATAAGGGTCAGACTTAAAAGGAAAATCATAAACTAGTTTTTCCTTAATAAACCAAATGTAATCATCTCCTTGTGATTCTAGAACCCTTTTAATAGGCTCTAAAATCCCATAAGCGTAATTATTTTGACAAAACAGAATAACCTTCATTACAATAAATTGTTCACGTTTTCTAGGTCTTCAATAAAATCGATCTCCATGCAGTTATATGCTGAAATATCGATTGCTTTAATTTTTAGCTTATCTTTTTCAATGGCTAATTCCAGACCTCTTTCAAAATAGTCGTTAGCATCACATTCTTCGAGCCTCTTAATGAAGCTAAGTATATCGTTTGAAGAAATGAAATTTATACCAACGGCTTCACCCAATCCATTTGAAACGGTTTTTGAGAGTTCATTAATATACTCATCTTTTAAAGTGTATTTGACTTCTTCTTCAGCAACTTTACTTGTGTTTACAGCTACAAATGAGGTGTTTGCTTCTATGTGAGGGTCTAAGATGTCCAGTATTTTCTCATCAAAAACCACATCGCCATTAAACCAGAGTACCGATTTATCTCGGTGCTTTCTAAGTGCTTGTAATAAACTTTTTGAAGTGTTTGTTCTATCAAAAAAGGGATTATATACGTAGGTCAATTCTGGAAATCGTTCCATAATCAAATCCTTTTTAAAACCAACAACCACATTTATATCATCAATATTGTATTTTGATGAGATATTATCGGTTTGCATTTTCATAATGCTTTTGCCATTTTTTAAAGGTGTTAATGGTTTTGGAAACGGATTTCCCAACCTAGAACCAATACCAGCGGCAAGAATTATTATTTTCATATGACAAGATTTTGTAGGCCCCAAATTTATGGTAAATCGCGAACTAATAAAACAATTTATTGATATTAAAAAAGGCTATTTGTCATAGTTGAGGATTTTTGTATTTTAGTGAGGTTATTTAATTCGAAGAAATCTGTGATTAAGAATGAAAAAACTAGATATTGATAGCTTGTCATTAAAATATAAGAATTGGCATTTAGAGTTAGTGAAGTCTGATGAATATATTCTTATTATCAATGGGAATAAGCATGGTATTGAAACTGAGCTATTTGAATTATTGAAAGAAATAAGTATCAGTAACGATCATAGTGTTTCTATTAAAATAAGTAAAACAAACACTATAAATGTAGTTGTTAAAAGGAGAAGTGTGGGTTCAAAATATCATAAAATGTATACTTCTGGATGTTTTGATATATTTCATTATGGTCATTTAAATATATTACAAAAAACAAAGGAGTTGTGTGATTATTTAGTTGTTGGGGTTTCTACCGATGAGTTAATTGAAAAGGTAAAAGGGAAACGACCAGTGATTCCTTTTGAGGAGCGTATTAAGTTGGTAAAAGCCATTAAATATGTAGATGAAGTAATTCCTCAAACCAATAAAGATAAACAGCATATTATTGATACACATAATATTGATGCCATTTCTGTGGGTGATGATTGGCGAGGGAAATTTCCAGAAACAACTTGTCCTATTGAGTATTTTACTTATACAGAAAGTGTGAGTAGTACAATTTTAAAAGACACTTTACAATTACAAAAAAAGATTTAAGCGATTGCATTATCATCTGTATGCGTATTCCAATCCTTCTTTGGAGTTTGCCAATCACTATACCTATAGCTTAAATAATCATCAGTCAATTCGGGAATCGCATAATCATTGCCCTTAAAGTGGATGGTCTTAAAAGCTGAATAAAATTTGTCTGGGACAAATTTTGTTTTATTTGCAATTTTCCAATAACAATTATTATTGTGAGGGTACTTTATGAAAATATCAAGACAAACCGATCCTTTTAAAGAGCCAAAAAAGCGAAGTTCTCGAATTTTAATCATCCTTAAATCGCCTTTTTTAAAATATTGAGAGCTCGATTTAAAATGTCGAGTTCTTACACGAAAACCTGATTTTTTTAGTAAACTATAAAATAGATCGAGTTTAAGATGTTGATCAATCATCATAGATACATCGACATCATTGTCCCATGGTAATAATCGCCCTTCTCTTCTAATCCCTAAGAGGGTACCTCCTTCGAGCCAATATTGTATATCACAAGTTTCTAGAAGTTTAGCAATACGTTCTAGCATACGTTCGGCTATGATCATATTTTTGCCTTCTAATGTAATATCGTAAGCCATAATTTATAGGTTTTGGTCTAAGAATTGTTTTAATGTATTTAATGAACTTCCATTTTGAAACCATAGTGTTTCGATGTACAATGATCTCGCCGAATTCACAGCGTCTTCATGGTGCTCAAAATATACAACTTCATTTGATGAAAGCTCAAAATGATCTAACATTTTTTGAAAATAGGCAGGGTTTGGTTTATTTGGATCGTGTGCTAAACTAAATACAGGATAGGGCATATTCACAATGCCAAAAGAAATCATTTCTTCAGCATTGGCATTCGTTAAAATAACTTTTGGGTTAATATAAGAATCTAGTAGTTGCTGCATATCTTTATGAATGCCTTCATTTGTGACAAAAGTATTCCAAGCATCTACTAAGATGGTTTTCATATTAAAGAGTTGAATTATACAGCAACATCATGCTCTCTTAAAGCATTATTGAGTGATGTTTTTTTATTGGTGCTTTCTTTGCGTTTTCCAATAATTAAAGCACAAGGTACATTATAATTTCCTGCAGGGAATGTTTTGGTATAACTTCCAGGAATTACAACAGAACGTGAAGGAACTCTTCCTTTCATTTCTATGGGTTCATCACCAGTGATATCAATTATTTTGGTTGAACCTGTTAAAACAACATTAGCGCCTAATACGGCTTCACTTTCTATATGAACGCCTTCAACTACAATACAACGAGAGCCAATAAAAGCATTATCTTCAATAATTACCGGTGCTGCTTGCAATGGTTCTAATACGCCACCTATACCAACGCCACCCGATAAATGAACATTCTTTCCAATTTGAGCACAACTGCCTACTGTAGCCCAAGTATCAACCATAGTTCCTTCATCAACATAGGCTCCAATATTAATATAGCTTGGCATTAAAATAGTACCTTTTGAAAGATACGCTCCATGACGAGCAACAGCATGAGGCACAACTCGAATGCCTTTTTCAGCATAACCAGTTTTTAAAGGAATTTTATCATGAAACTCTAAAGGACCAGCTTCTATAGTTTTCATTTTTTGTATTGGAAAATAAAGAACAACTGCTTTCTTGACCCATTCATTTACTTGCCATCCATTGATTGTTGGTTCAGCAACTCTTAACTCCCCTTTGTCTAGTAAGTTTATAACCTCTCTAATGGTAGAAATGGTGCGCTCTTGTTTGAGCAATTCACGATTTTCCCATGCGTTTTCAATAATGTTTCTAATCTCGTTCATGATATTTTTTATTTCGTTACAAATATAAAATTATAATTTCTATAAAATGCGTTATATAAACCCATACAATAAAATAATTGTGACTTTCATTGAATTGCTGAGTCTAATAATTAAAGACAAACTACTTCCTATAAAATTTACTGGTTGCCGATTTTTTTTTGGTTAGTTTGGTAGCTAAAAAGGGTTGATTAATAGTATCGCACATTATGTTTTGTGACCCTTTTGGAAAGACTCCCTATTTATTAGGGAGTTTTTCTTTATAATAGGATTTCTTGATATTCTTGTGACTTTTTTATCAAACCGTGTCTTATGATGTAGTACCCAAAAGTATTAACCTTAAAATTGTGATTTAAATTCAATCGATTGAAAATTATATTGATTATTCGCTATGATATAATTAAGTTCAATTGAATTTTAAAATAAACGCCCTATTATTAGAGCTTTTTTTTATTTATTTTTGTTGAAAATTCTAAAATGGGAAGAATATTAGCCATCGATTATGGTGAAAAAAGAACGGGACTAGCCGTAACTGACGAATTACAGATCATAGCATCTGGTCTTACGACTGTACCCACCAAAGAATTATTGTCTTTTTTAAAAAAATATATAAACCAGGAAAGCGTAGAATTGTTTTTAATTGGTGAACCTAAGCAAATGGACTATACACCTTCAGAAAGTGAAGCACTTATCAAACCATTTATTGTTAAACTTAATAAGCAGCATCCAAAGATTCCGATTAAAAGAGTTGACGAACGATTTACATCAAAAATGGCTTTTCAAACCATGATTGATAGTGGTTTGAAAAAGAAACAGAGAAAAAATAAAGCATTGGTAGATGAAATTAGCGCTACTCTTATTTTACAAAGTTATTTGTATTCTAATTAGATGATATCTAAAATTAACTGTTTAACTAAAGTTTTTTTTATTCATAAATACAACCAAAAAATTATAAGTGTTGTATTTTTGCGATAATTATTAAAAAATAAAAATGATATTACCTATTATAGCTTTTGGAGATCCAGTATTAAGAAAATTATGTACTGATATTTCTCCAGAACATCCAAATCTAGATACGCTTATCAGTAATATGTGGGAGACGATGTACAATGCCTATGGTGTTGGTTTGGCTGCACCACAAATTGGATTACCAATTCGTATTTTTTTAGTTGATACTTCACCTTTTGCGGAAGATGAATCCTTAAGTCCAGATGAGCAAAGTCAGTTAAAAAATTTTAAACGCACCTTTATTAACGCTAAAATAATTGAAGAAACAGGTGATGAGTGGGCTTTTAATGAAGGCTGTTTAAGTATCCCTAATATTAGAGAAGATGTATTTCGACAACCAGAAATAAAAATTCAGTATCAAGATGAGAATTTTGAATCCCATATAGAAACTTTTGATGGATTACTCGCTCGGGTAATTCAGCATGAATATGATCATATAGAAGGCGTTTTATTTACTGATAAAATTTCAAACTTTAAAAAACGTTTAATAAAAGGTAAGCTTGTTAATATTTCAAAAGGAAAAATTAATATAGATTATAAGATGCGTTTTCCAGATCTAAAAAAGAAACGATAATATTTTGATTATAACCGCAAACAGATGATATTTGCCGCTTTAAAAAATTAAACCAATACTATGAGTTTAGAAAGTATTTTATCAATTGCTCAAAAACCAGGATTATTTAAGTTAATAACTCAAACTAGAGGAGGCTTTATTGCCGAATCTCTATTGGATGGTAAACGTATTTCTGTCAACTTACAGAGTAATGTGAGCTTATTAAGTGAGATTGCAATATATACCTTGACTGAAGAAGTGCCGTTAAAAGATGTGCTTAATAAAATTAAGGACAAAGAAAGTGGTGCTAAAACTAGCATTAGTCATAAAGATAGTAAAGATGCTTTAGAAGAATACTTTTTTGATGTTTTACCAGATTATGATGAAGACAGGGTATATCCAAGTGATATTAAAAAAGTATTGCGATGGTATAATATATTACATGAGCATAAGATGTTAGATTTGCTCAATGAAGAACAAACAATTGAAGAGGAAGAATAAATAAAAAAAAGCAGCTTTTAAAGCTGCTTTTTTTATGCGTTTTATAGAGATAACTCAGTTTACTTCTGAGAAATTAATAGAGCAGTATTGCAAATTAAAAAAGGGGAACGAATTCCCCTTTTTTTGAGTTTGAAACCTTTGTTATAAGTATCTTTAAATCCCTCTAAAATATATAGCTAAAAGTCTCTAACGACTGATTAATGTACAAAAAATAAAAGTATTTATTAAATAATACATTGATTTTTCAGAAGTTATTCTGTGTAAAAATATAATATTTAAAACTTTTCAAATAATTTACTTAATAGTATTTATTAACAAACTAAGAACTGTCGTTCGATTTATTCAACAAAATTAGCAATTTAAAAAGCATAAGTTACCTTTGTTGTTCTTTTAAAAAAAACTTGCGTGCTATCTACTTATACTAGAGAATTTAAATATAATTTAAAATTAGCTGCTCCAGTAATGCTGGGAATGCTAGGGCATACTTTTGTGAGTTTGGTGGATAATATTATGGTAGGTCAATTGGGTTCTGCCGAGCTGGCTGCCGTATCTTTAGGAAATAGCTTTGTTTTTATAGCCATGTCGTTAGGGATTGGCTTTTCTACTGCAATTACACCCTTAATTGCTGAAGCCGATTCAGAGAAAGATTTTAAAAAAGGAAAATCTTCTTTTAAGCATGGTCTTTTTCTATGTACAGTTTTAAGCTTGTTGGTCTTTGCGGCTATACTTTTAGCCAAGCCATTAATGTATTTAATGGAGCAACCTGAAGAAGTTGTTGTTTTGGCAATTCCTTACTTAGATTTGGTAGCATTTTCTTTAGTACCATTAATTATTTTCCAGGCATTTAAACAGTTTAGTGATGGTTTGTCCATGACTAAATACCCTATGTATGCTACGATTTTAGCAAACATTATTAATGTGGTTTTAAATTATATTTTGATTTTTGGGAAGTTTGGATTTCCTCAAATGGGAATCGTAGGGGCTGCCGTTGGTACTTTAGTTTCTAGATTTGTTATGTTGTTTTTTATGTGGTGGTTACTGTCAAATAAAGAAAAATCTAAGGCTTATGTTCGAAACATAAAATTATTTGTTTTGGAAAACACAATGCTCAAAAAAATTATTAATCTCGGGTTGCCAAGTGCAATGCAAATGTTTTTTGAAGTTGCTATTTTCACTGGTGCAATATGGCTTAGTGGTTTATTAGGTAAAAATCCGCAAGCTGCAAATCAAATCGCACTTAATTTATCATCCATGACTTTTATGGTCGCTATGGGATTAAGTGTTACCGCTATGATTAGAGTTGGGAATCAAAAAGGGCTTAAGAATTATAAAGAATTGAGGCGTATCGCTTTTTCTATTTTTATATTAGGTTTTGGATTGGCGTTTGTTTTTGCCGTCTTATTTTTGCTATTCAATGAATCATTACCAAAAATATATGTGGATTTAAACGATCCTGAAAATTTAGCTGATAATACTGAGGTTATTGCTATTGCTGCTAAAATATTGATTGCAGCGGCTATATTTCAATTAAGTGATAGTGTTCAAGTGACCGTATTGGGTGCCTTACGTGGCTTACAAGACGTTAAAATACCAACACTTATAACTTTTGTGTCATATTGGGTGATTGGTTTTCCAATTAGCTATTTTTTAGGGAAACAAGAGGCCTATGCAAGTTTTGGAATTTGGTTAGGGATTCTTGTAGGACTCACATCGGCTGCAATTTTATTATATATTAGATTTAATTATTTAACAAAACGTTTAATTTCGCAAGAACAAAATAACAACTAAAGATATGGAACTTCCAAAATTTATTCTTGGTGATAATACTGATTTGCCAAATGCAATTTTTGTAATACATACAGAATTCCCTAGGTTTATTATCAACCTTGAAGATGATGAGGTAGAATGGCTAGAGGATTTCGATCAGCATGATGAAAAAGAATTATTAGGTGAAACTGAAAATTTAATTGAAGAAGCTTCACAGTTTTATGACCGAGAAGTTTCACGTTATGATAATTAAGTGAATAGACGATTATGCTAGATCAATTACTGCAATACGATAAAGAGCTATTTTTATTTTTAAATAATTTAGGATCTCCAACATGGGATGGTTTCTGGCTGGTGGTTACAAATAAGTTAACCTTCATACCTCTTTATGTTGCGTTATTATTTTTAGTCTACAAGAAATTAGGTTTAAAATCAATGTTACTTTTATTACTCGTAATAGCAGCAATGATAACTTTTACAGATCAGATTACCAATTTATTTAAATATGTTATTGCCAAGCGGCCAAGGCCATGTAGAGAAGAAAATTTTCAAAGTATAATGCGTTATGTGGCTCCTAGATGTGGTCGATATGGATTCTTTTCTGGTCATGCTGCCAACTCGATGGCTGCCGCAGTTTTTGCGGGTTTATTATTGAAACCGTATTATAAGAAACTCATTTTTATATTGTTGTTTTGGAGTGCATTTGTTGCTTATAGTCGGATTTATGTTGGGGTTCATTATCCACTCGATATTTTTTGTGGCTTAGCTTTTGGAGCAATGTCAGGCTATGGATTCTATAGATTACAAGCTTATTTGAGAAAGCGATTTATTTCTTAGTTAAAATATAAAAGTGACTTATGAGCCTCTTTTTATATGAGCCTGTGTCGGGAGCTGCTCTATTTAGATTGTAAGTTTCTTTTTTTTCGATGTAAAAATTAGCTTCAATTAAAGCCATTTCTTTTGAATTTATATCATCAAAAAGGACTCCAAATTTCGATGTTTTTGGGTAATTGTCAATGGAATTGCTAATTTGTATTGATGGGATTTTGTCCCCGTATTGCCATATCATTTCAGGGGAGACATAATTAATACCATAGATATTGATCCCTTCCTTTTTAGCTTCTAGTTTTAAATTTGAAATTGGATTATAACTAGCAGATGATTGAGTTTTAGATAATGGTAAAACAGTTATAAAAGCACTAACCATAAAGGTTATGCATAAATAAAACACCATTTTTAAATGTTTTCTTTTAAGATAAATAATTATTAATACGCCTATGGTAAACAATAGAATTGAGGCAATGAGATACCATACTAGAAAACTTCCGTGCAAGTCGTCCCCAATAGAAAATCCAACTAAAGGAAACCCAATACCTATCAAAGCAATTAGTCCAAAATTAAAAGAAACAGGAATCGTTTCTTTTAAAGACTTTAAATCTTTAAATCTTCTTATTAAATATTCAATATAAAACCCAGTATTTATGGCTAAAGGAATTAATACGGGCATTAAATATCTCGATTTCTTTTCTGGAATAATAGACAGTAAAATTACAGCAAAAATAGTCCAGAAAAAACTAAGTCTATAGGCTTTTAAATTACTTACCCGTGTTTTCATATATGGATAAAGAAGCGCTATAAATGCTGGGATTGTCCATAAACCACTTTGTGTAAAGAAACTCCAGTAATAATAGAAAGGACGGACATTATAGCTTCTCCAATTTCCTGTTTCTTTACTGGTAATATCTATAAACGTTTCGGGATCTTCTATTCTAACATATAAATACCACCAGCCACCTATGAGCAATGCGATAATTATAAATGAGAATACTGAAAACAGTTTTGCTTTAAATTGTTTGTAGTTATAGGAAACACCATAGGCTATTAAAAATGAAAGAAGTAATACATATAAGGAGACTGGGCCTTTAGAGAGAATAGAAAGACCAAAAAATAAACCTGCAATTAATGTATGTTTCCAATAGTTGTTTTGTTTTTCGAAAAGTAGAAATAAATGAAGAATTGCTACAAGCATAAAGCCATGTGTGAAAATATCCCATGGGGCTTCAATAATAATTCCAATGACATAAAAAGAGCTAATAGTAATAAAAGCATTAATAAGTGCATGAGCGTTATTGTTAAGCATTTTTTTACTTAATAAAAAAGAAGCTATGCCAGTAATAATTACCATTAAGATCCCAGGTAAACGTAAGGCAAAAAGGTTCTTAATACCAAAAATCAATCCCGAAATAGCTGCTAGCCAAGTTGGTAATGGTGGTTTTTGGTAGCGTGGGACCCCATTCATAGTTGTTAAAATCCAATTACCATCAGTTATCATTTCACGCGCTGTAATAAAATTACGAGCCTCCATAATAGTGACATCCAAAACATCGATATTGACGCATAACATTAATAAAACAGCAGTAACAATGGTTAATATGGGATTGTTTTCAATTTTATGCAACATCTTGCTTATGTAATAATATTAAATTTCTAATATAAATAACCGAGCCTAGTATATGACCTATAAAAAGTACAGGGTCTTTTCTAAATATGGCATAGGCGAGAATTAAGATTGATCCCACCAAGCTAAGTAACCAAAACCCCAGAGGTAATGAAGAGGTCTTTTTATATTCAGAGTATAGCCATTGATATACAAACCGCAGGGTGAAAATAATTTGTGAAATTATGCCTAACCAAAGTAACCACAAAGGAATGGCTTCATTTTTAAATAATATGTCCCTGTCAATTACATTATTATTAAAATAATATATACCAATTAATGCTGGAAAAGAGTATAGTAGAAGTCGGATTGACCAATGCAATTTTTGCCATTGGTTTTGTAATTGTAAGTTTCTTATATATATAAAATAGGTTAGAGTTTGCCCAAGCATGATTGCAAAATCGTCACGTAAATAACCATAAATAAATAGTAAAAAGGAAGCAATTAAGCTCAAAGACCAAAAAAGAGTTGGTGTAATAACTTTACGTTGCTTTTCAGAGGTTATCCATTGAATTACTAACCTCGAGGAAAATAAAATCTGTGCAATAAAGCCAACGGTGTATATAAGCCAATTACTCATTAACTTTGTTTCTCTACAGTGTAATTAATATACTTTCTTTTCATCCATAAATAAGCAAAGCAATCACTTAAAGGGCCTAATAATCTATTCCAAAGTCCAAATTTCGCTTGTCCTGCAATTCTAGGAAAATGTTGTACAGGAATTTGAATAACTTTTCCTTTTTGCAATAAGATCATTGCCGGTAAAAAACGGTGGAGTCCCTTAAACATTGGAATTTGCTTAGCAAAGTCTGTTTTAATAACTTTTAACGGACAACCAGTGTCGTCCATGCCATCATGGGTAAATGAACGTCGAATACCGTTTGCAATAGTGGAAGACATGTTTTTAACAAAAGAATCCTTACGGTTGGCTCGGACACCTGTGACTAAATCAAAATCCCCAATATGCTCTAAGAGTAAATTAAAATCTTCAGGAGCTGTCTGTAAATCGGAGTCTATATATCCTACAAGCTCCGTATTTGTATAATCAAAACCAGCTTTAATGGCTGCACTTAACCCTCTGTTTTCCTGAAAAGAGATGAAATTAAAATTAGTATTTCGATTACAGATGTCTTCGATTAATTCTTGACTTTTATCTTTAGAACCATCATTTACAAATAAAATACAAGTTGAAACTTTTGCTGTTTCAGAATATTTTAAAAGTTCAGTTTCAACACGATTTAAATTGTCTTCTTCGTTATAGACAGGAACAATGATTGTGAATTTGTAATCCATTCAGTAATAATTTTTGTGTTACAAAAATATTCTTTTTTAGATTAACTATATAGAATCAGGTTTTAAATATAAAAAAGATATTAAATTGCAGTGTAAATTTTAGTCAATGAAAATATTAGTAACCGGAGCTGCGGGTTTTATAGGGTCTCATACTTCTGAATGCCTTCAGGAAATGGGGCATGAGGTTGTTGGAGTAGATAATTTTAACCCCTATTATAATGTAGAATTAAAGCAGTTAAATGCTAAAACCATATCAGATAAAGGTGTAACAATTATTACTCATGATTTGAGGACTAATAATTTGAGTGAAATTCTACCATTGGATATTGATTATATCTTTCATTTTTCGGCTCAGCCAGGAATTTCTACAACCTCTACATTCGAAGATTATTTTAGCAATAATATAATTGCAACTAAGAATCTTATAGATTTTGCCATGCAATGTTCAAATTTGAAGTTGTTTGTCAATATTGGAACCTCGTCAATTTATGGTTTGGAAGCGACATTTCCAGAGGATATTGCTCCAAAACCTGCGTCACATTATGGGGTTACAAAATTGGCAGCAGAACAGTTGGTCCTTCAAAAAAGTAGAGAACAACAATTTAAATCCTGTTCATTGCGATTGTATTCTGTTATAGGACCAAGAGAGCGTCCAGAAAAGATGTATACCAAGTTAATTGCTTGCGCTTTTAACAATGAAGCTTTCCCTTTGTTTGAAGGTAGTGATACACATTTACGTAGTTTTACTTATGTTGGCGATATTGTTGATGGTATTGTTAGTGTTATTAATAATGAAACGGTTGTAGATGGTGAAATTATAAATTTGGGAACAGAAGTTGAACATACTACACAAGAAGGAATTGAGGCTGTAGAAGCTATTTTAAATAAGAAAATTAAAATTAATATCATTCCAAAAAGGGCAGGAGATCAATTACGAACAAAGGCTAATATCGATAAAGCGAGACGATTATTAAATTATAATCCGCAAACAACTTTACTAGAAGGTGTCCGCTATCAAGTGAATTGGTATAAAGCGTTTTTTATCTAACCTATTGTTGTTTAGAATAAATAATAGATTTATGTAATTACACTCAATGAAGCTTCAAGAATTGAAATAAATGTTTTAAGTAAAGTAAATCTATTTGGAAATAATTTTAAAACTATGCCTTTTTGATTTCTAAATTAAAGGTAGCTAAAGTTATATTTAAAATTTGTATTTAAATCCTATTGAGTAATTATTTTCACCACTATCCAAGGCCAATTCAAAATGTTCTTTTTGATAGGGCGTAGTAAATAGATAGGTGCTTCCAATTCCGAGAATTGCCCCCGCTAAAACATCCCAGCCATCGTGTTTTTGATGGTGTCCCCAAATTCTACTGTATCCAACAAATCCTGCAACAACATAAGCAGGAAGACCGTATTTCCAACCATAACGACGCTGTATGAATGATGCACTTTGAAAAGATCCAGAGGTGTGGCCAGAAGGGAAGGATTTTCCATTCATAGTATGTCCTGGTCTCGGTTTGTTTATGGCAAATTTAAGCGCATAGGTGATTGCAAGGTTTGTACCAAATGCTTTTGCAAATTGCCAGGTCCCTTTTTTGTCATTGATAACTATAGTTGTAAGTATTGACCCAAAGGGTAATGCATATTCTAAGATATCTCCAGCATCCTGAAATGCCTTTTTTGTTTTATAACTTTGTGAAAATGAAATTGAGGAAAATAAAAGGGTACCACAAATTAATATGGATTTTAAGGCTTGGTTAAGTTTCATGCATCTATTTTAGTTTTAATAATACTTCTGCCGCTGCAAACGGTGTCGTTTCTTGGTTTTCTATACGGCGTAGTTGGTTTTCTAACTCTGACTTTACACGGTCTCTATTGAAAAAATCTAATTTTAACTGAGCCTCTATGGTTTGTAATAACCAATATTTGTTTTGTTCATTTCTATTGTTTTCAAAATAATTATTCGCTTTTGTTAACTCGATATATGCCAAAACCATCTCCCAGATAGAATCGATCCCATCATTATGCAATGCGCTACACAAGCTAACTCTTGGTTGCCATTTAGACGCTTTTTCAGGGTACAAATGTAGGGCACGATTAAATTCAACTTTGGCAAGATTAGCAGGATTAATATTATGACCATCCGCTTTATTAATAACAATAGCATCCGCCATTTCTATAATGCCTCTTTTAATTCCTTGAAGCTCATCTCCTGCACCTGAAAGTTTTAATAATAAAAAAAAGTCGACCATACTATGTACGGTAGTTTCACTTTGCCCAACACCTACAGTTTCAATAAGGATAGTATCAAATCCTGCAGCTTCACAAACAATTATTGTTTCCCTTGTTTTTCTGGCTACGCCACCAAGAGTGTTCCCAGATGCAGATGGACGAATAAAAGCATTTTTGTTTTTCACTAAATCCTCCATTCTTGTTTTATCCCCCAAAATACTCCCTTTAGTTATTGTGCTACTCGGGTCTACAGCAAGGACGGCCACTTTTTTATTCAATGCTGTTAAATGCATTCCAAAGGATTCAATAAAAGTGCTTTTTCCAACTCCAGGTACTCCTGTAATCCCAATGCGAACAGAGGAGTTGGCAAATGGTAAACAGGCCTCAATAATGACGTTTGCCATGTTCAGGTGTTTTGGGTTATTACTTTCTATTAAAGTAATTGCACGACTTAAAGCCGTAATATTCCCTTTTAAAACACCTTCAATAAGATGAGCTGTACTCGGTTGTTTTTTTCGTCTGTCCTTAAGTCTTGAGACAGCCTTAGAGTCCGTGGTTGCTGGAGGTGAAATTCCTTTTTTTTCTTGTAGTGCAGATATTTTTTTGTTCTTTTTTGCCACAAATTTCAATATTACACCCTTTTATTAAGGTTTGAATAGTGAAGGCTTATTTTAGTGGGACCACTATTTTTACAGTATCCCAAGCCATGGTTAAAGATAAGTTATCTGTGGAATTATCAAAGGCAATTGTAAATTGTTCTACAACATTTTTAATATTCTCAACGGGAACTTCAATACTTATTACATCAAAACTGGGATCACGCATAGCTTGCATTGCATCATCCACACCCCATGGATATTGTTTGGAATTAAAAATAACCTGCCAAGAATCCTTATTTGGGATAGTCCATAAAGTATATATGCCCATCGGAAGAGAGTCTTCACCAATTTTTAGGGCCTGGTTAGTCTCAAAAGTTGTGGCTTCATTGGCTCCTGTTCGCCATACCTTATTATATGATACTAATCCTCCAAAAATATCACGCTCACGTTTTGATGGTCTATTGTAGAATATTTCAAACTTTAGATCATTGAGTTTAAATTCTACAGTATCTTTAGGACTTAAAGAGTTTTTAAAAATATCTCCGCTGTTATATGCATAAAAAAATATCCCTAAAGCAGTTGCTAGGAGTAAAAATATAAGACCTTTTAAGATTTTGTTCATGAAATGATTTTTATAAGAATGATGAATTATAGTTATTGATGGTAACTATTGAAACGCAAAGGTATCGTACTTTGTTTTAATTTTTTTAAAAAAAATACTTATCTTTTTGCAACATCTTATTTTTTGTGTCGTCTTTTAATTGAACTCGAAATAATAAAATTATTCACAACTAGTTTTAAAGAGCTTAATTTATATTTTGAGAATCGACGAAAACTTTGAATAAACATAGAGCTTTCGAGTAGTACTAACCAAAACACCAATTAGTGAATACGTTTACAATAGACATTATAGAAAAATGTAAACTTAACGATCGCAAGGCGCAATTGCAGTTATATAATCAATACTGCGATGGCATGTATGTGGTAGCAAAACGATTTGTAAAAGACACCTTCGAAGCTGAAGATATCGTACAAGAGGCTTTTATAAAAGCGTTTGCAAAACTACATCAGTATAAAGCGGAAGTTACTTTTGGTGCTTGGTTAAAACGTATCGTTATCAATAAAAGTATCGATTTACTTAAATCTAAAAAACAGCAAATGCTGGAATTAGATGAGGTGCACCTTAAAGTTATTGATTCAAATTATGAAGACGAATGGTTAGTTGATGATGCAATTACTTTAAAAGAAGTAAAAAGCGCAATAAAGGAATTACCGGATAAGTACAGGTATGTAGTGATGTTATTTTTAGTAGAAGGTTATGACCATCAGGAAATTGCTGAAATATTGAATATTACAGAAGTGGCATCCCGAACACAATTATCAAGAGGTAAAACAAAATTAAAAGACTTATTAATACTATCACAAAATGGCACAAGATATTAGAAAATTGTTCGAAAATGAGCCTCAGGTATTTAATGATAAAATGCCTAAAGGTCACGAAGCAAGGTTTTTAGTGAAGTTGGACAACGAACTTCCAGAGCAGCCAAAGCAAACCATATTTACATTTTTAAATATTGCTGCAAGTGTAGTTATTTTAATAGGACTAAGTTTTGGAGCTTATCAGTTTATGGGTTCAGATCCAGCTGTTGAAATTCCACAGCAAACAGTGTCTTCTGCCTCAACATTAGGGGGGCTTTCTCCACAGTTGAAAAAAGTAGAGGACTATTATTTGGCGAATATCAATTTAGAATTATCTAAAATGAAAGTTACACCGGATAGTAAAGAGCTTTTTGATGGGTATTTAGAACGTCTGGAAGAACTTAATAAAGAGTTTAGTGTATTAGATCAGGAATTAAGAGATTCAGGACCTAATGAGCAAACGGTTAATGCATTAATTGACAATTTAAAATTACGTTTAAATCTATTGTATCGCTTAAAAGAAAAGTTAAGTGAGCTAAATAAATCTAATAATACATATGAAGAAGTTCAATCATAGAACTTTCATATACAACAATTAAAAAATGAAACAGTTTAAATTTATAACATTAGCAATGGTTTTTTTATGTGTGTTTAATATAAGCGCACAGCAAAAACTTGAAAAGATATCGAAATCGGTAAAAGCTAATAAGGATGTTACTTTGAATTTGAATACCAGTTATGCCAATATTGAAATTGATACTTGGGATAAAAATGAAATTCAAGTAGAAGCTTATATTGAAAGCAAAGAATTAACAAAAGAAGAACTTCAAAAATTCTTAGAACATTGGGAGTTAGAGTTTGAAGGCTCAGGAAGTGAAGTGACTATTGCAACACATGGTAGTTATGGATCAAATTGGAACTTTAAATTTGATTTTGATGTAGAAGCCTTAGAAGCATTAGAAGATTTACAATTTGTTATTGCAGATATGCCTGAAATGCCTGAAATGCCGGAAATGCCAGAGATCAATATTCAAATACCAGAAATGCCAGAGATGCCAGAAATGGAATTTGAAATGCCTGAAATGCCTGAAATGCCAGAATTACCAGAATTACCAGAAGGTGTTCATAATGTAAACTTTGATTTTGAAGCCTATAAAAAAGATGGTGAGAAATATCTTGATAAATGGGGTGAGGAATATGAGAGAAAATATGGAAAAGAATATAAAGATAAGATGAAGGCTTGGGCTAAGGAGTTCTCAAAAACCGATTTTGACCAATATTCTAAAGATATGGAAGCATGGGGTGAAAAATTTGGAAAATCTTTTGGTAAGGATTACGAAGAAAAAATGGAAGCATGGAGCGCTAAAATTGAAGCTAAATTTGGACCAGATTGGGAAGAAAAAATGGAAAAATGGGGTAATGAGCTTGGAGAAAAATTCGACGGCAAGTGGGCTAAAGACATGGAAGCATGGGAAGAAAAATTTGGTGAGAAATTTGGCAAAGAATGGGAACAAAAAATGGAAAAGCAAGGTCGCGTTATTGAAGAGCGTATGGAAAAATTTGAAGCTCGATTTAAAGACCGTGAAGGAGAATTTGAATCTAGATTTGGAAGTGACTCTAAAAATAGTAAAGTCATTAAAACCATAAAAATTAAAATGCCTAAGGATACGAAATTGAAAGTAAATGTTCGCCATGGTGAACTTAAGTTTACTTCGGTTAACAACCTTAAAGCAGAATTAGCACATTCAACTTTATTAGCAGAGAACATTAATGGAAGCAAAACTTCCATTAATGCCTCTTATACACCTATATTAATTACCAACTGGAATGCAGGAGAGTTAAAACTTAATTATGTTGATAATGCCATATTGAAAAATGTAAAAGGACTTATTTTAAGATCTAACTCATCTAATATAAGTATTGATAATTTATCTGGAAACTCTATGATGAATGGTAGTTTTGGTGATCTAACTATTAAGAATATCCAAGATACTTTTAATAACTTGAATGTAGTTTTGGAGAATAGTGATGCCTTAATTAAATTACCTCAAACAGCTTTTAATTTGCAATATCAAGGTAAACGCACACGTTTTCAGCACCCTGAGAAAACTTTAGAAGGAAGTTCATTCACTTTTTCAACAGGAGATTTAACTAGTAATAAATCTATTGTTATAAATGCAAAATATAGTAATGTAGTGATGCAGTAATTACTTGCTTTTAATACCGGATCCCAAATACCAAGTTTCAATTTTTAAGTACCGTCTTCCGTCTTCTGACACATTCCTTGATTTCTTCTGATTTCACCAAGTTTAATAACTTCGCATTTATCTCTGCATTTACTATCATTAACAGGTCACTCAGCCTGATATAATTGTTTGTAGTTTTCATTTCTATTTCTCAGTTTTCTTATTCTAAATTTCCATCTTTCATATGCTCCCTTCAATTTTCTTAAACAGGTTTTAATTTTAGAATTTGGATAAATTATGAAACCATAAAACTTAATTCCAAAATTATTATTAATACTGCTCTTTTTAAAACTGAATATGCTATATAGTGTGATGATTATCAAATAGTTATTTATAAAAGTGTATTTTTATGGATGGATACTAATCAATAAAACATGACTTTTCTAAAACAAATTACACTTGTATGCATTATTATGGCATGCTTTTTTTCATGTAAAAAAGATGAAAAACAAACAGATATAAATACTTATGCAACGTTTGTTAATGATATGCATAATCGAGGTATTGCCACAGGAAATATTTTAGTTTATGAGGAGGGGAAAATAGTTTATCAAAACTCTAACGGCTTAAGAAGTCTCAATCCAAAAGATTCTTTAACCTTAAACTCGCAATTTCGAATGGCATCTGTGAGTAAACAATTTACAGGAATGTCTATAATGAAGTTAAAAGAAGCTAATAAATTAGATTATGATCAAAAAGTCAATGAGATACTTCCAGAGTTTCCATATGATAATATAACCATCAGACATTTATTAAACCATATTTCTGGTTTGGCCGATTATGAGGGCCTCATTGATGAATATTGGAAACCAGAGGATTCAACAAAAACATATATTTTAGGGAATGATGAAATTATTAAAGAATTTCACAAAGAAAGTCCTGCACTTAATTTTCAACCAGGTGAAAAATGGGAATACAGCAATACGGGCTATTTGTATTTGGCATCAATTGTAGAAAAAATTTCTGGACAACATTTTAGGGAATTCTTAAAAGAGAACATTTTTGATCCTTTAGAGATGACAAATACGGTGTTGTATAAGTATCAAATAGATGCAGATCCTAATATGCCAAATCGTGTATTTGGATATAGAGTTGCTCTTAATCAGGTCGATTTAGTGGCTAATGATTATAATATTGTAAATGATGTTAGAGGAGATGGCGGTATTTACTCTACATTAGAGGATTTGTATAAATGGAATCAAGCACTTGTAAATCATACTATTATTTCTAAAGATTATTTAGAAGACGCATGGACGCCAGCCAAACTGAATAATGGTGAGTTAACAGATTATGGTTTTGGTTGGTTTATTGATTCAGAAGAAAATGAACCAAGAATAGTTAATCATTCTGGAGGTTGGGTTGGATTTGTAACCTTTTTGCATAATGAGGTTGATACCAATAGTGGTTTTGTGTTTCTTAGTAATAATACCTCTAATAATGTTGGCTTCATTTTAAAAGGATTTGATGATATTTTAAACGGAAAGCCTTACGATATACCAAAATATCAAGTGTCAATAGGCATGGCAAAGAAAATATACGCTGAAGATGTTGATGCAGGAATAGCATATTATCATGAGTTTAAAACAGACACTACTAATTATGATGCATCTGAAGCAAGTATTAATGGTTTAGGCTACCAATTAATGAGAGAAGATCATTTGAATGATGCACTTCGTGTTTTTAAATTGAATATTAATGAGCATCCCAATTCTGCAAATCCTTATGATAGTTATGGTGATGCTTTACTAATAAAAGGAGATTCAATCAACGCACTTGAAAATTTTAAACACTGTTTTAAAATGGATAGTACATTAACTTATGCTAATGACAAAGCAATCCAGTTAGAAGCTGCTTTAAAATTAAAGTAGTTAATTTAAAACTAAATCGGTAAACGGAGCCAACTCTTAGGTATCCATTATGGCCATAAAAAAATCCTAATATCAATGATATTAGGATTTTAATTTTATAAGTATCCTTCGTCCCGAGGAATTTATTTAATCTTCAGTGAGTACCCAGTCTCCTTTTGCAATTAGAGGTTCCGCTTGTTTGTACTTAAGTGTTTTATTTTCACCGCTCATGACGTGTTTGATAGTTACGCGATCATTACGTCCAATTTTTGGTCTGTCACGTACAATAGTTTCAACCACCTCTTGACGTTGTGTATTTCCTGCAGCTCTACTTTCAGCAGAACGTTCATCCATATTCTGAATTTCTTCTTTACTGGTTCGAGTTTGATCTTTACGACGTGTTTTTGCCTCTTGAATAGTATCTGTAGTTTCCTGTGGTATTTCACCTTTAAATAAGAATGAAATCACATCTTTATTAACTTGATCAATCATTTGTTTGAACAATTCAAACGATTCAAATTTATAGATCAATAATGGATCCTTTTGTTCGTGAACCGCTAATTGAACAGATTGTTTTAACTCATCCATTTTACGAAGATGTGTTTTCCAAGCGTCATCAATAATGGCTAATGAGATGTTCTTTTCAAAATCGGTAATTAACTGTTTACCATTAGTTTCATACGCTCTTTCAAGATCGGTTACTACTTGTAGACTCTTTACCCCGTCCGTAAACGGTACTACAATACGTTTGAATTTATCACGCTGTGTTTGATATACATTTTTAATTACAGGGAATGCTAAATCTGCATTACGAGACATTTTATCTTTATAATGATCGAAAGCCGATTTATAAATTTTTCCAGAAATTTCTTGAGTAGAAAGTTTTTCGAATTCTTCTTGAGTTATAGGAGAACTCATAGAGAAATAACGAATTAATTCAAATTCAAAGTTTTTGTAATCGTTAGCATCTTTGTTAGTTTCGGTAAGAATTTCTGAAGTATCAAAAATCATATTGGCTAAATCCACACGAAGACGTTCACCAAATAAGGCGTTGAAACGACGTTTGTAAACCACCTCACGTTGTGCATTCATTACATCATCATATTCTAATAATCGCTTACGAACACCAAAGTTATTTTCTTCTACTTTTTTCTGAGCGCGTTCAATAGATTTGGAAATCATAGAATGCTGAATAACTTCACCTTCTTTTAATCCCATTCTATCCATCATTTTGGCAATACGTTCACTACCAAATAGGCGCATTAAATTATCTTCTAAAGACACGTAAAACTGTGAGCTTCCCGGATCTCCTTGACGCCCAGCACGACCACGTAATTGACGGTCTACACGACGAGAATCATGGCGTTCTGTACCTACAATAGCTAAACCACCTGCTTTTTTGACTTCGTCACTTAGTTTAATATCTGTACCACGACCAGCCATATTAGTTGCAATAGTCACTTGTCCTGGTTGTCCAGCTTTAGCAACAATATCGGCTTCTTTTTTATGGAGTTTCGCATTCAATACATCATGTGGGACCTTACGAATACTTAACATTTTTCCTAATAACTCACTAATTTCAACGTTCGTGGTACCAATAAGTACCGGTCGACCAGCATTAGAAAGTTGCGTGACCTCGTCAATCACCGCATTGTATTTTTCACGTTTTGTTTTATAAACTAAATCTTCTCGATCATCTCTTGCAATAGGGCGGTTCGTTGGTATTTCAACAACATCCAATTTATAGATTTCCCAAAGTTCTCCAGCTTCAGTTACGGCAGTACCTGTCATACCAGAAAGCTTGCGGTACATTCTAAAATAATTCTGTAAAGTAACCGTAGCAAAAGTTTGTGTAGCCGCTTCAATTTTTACATTCTCTTTGGCTTCAATTGCTTGATGTAAGCCGTCACTATAACGACGCCCATCCATAATACGACCAGTTTGCTCATCAACAATCATAACCTTGTTGTCCATAACAACATATTGATTGTCTTTTTCAAACAAAGCATAGGCTTTTAGTAACTGACTTAAGGTATGGATACGTTCCGATTTAATACCGTATTCTCGAAATAAGTCTTCTTTTAATACGGCTTCTTTTTCAGCAGAAAGTCCTTGGGTCTCAATTTTGGAAATTTCCATTCCAATTTCTGGCATTACAAAAAAGTTAGGGTCATCTTTTCCTGAAAGATATTCTACTCCCTTATCACTTAATTCTATCTGATTGTTTTTTTCATCAATAACATAATACAATTCGGCATCAACCTTAGGCATTTCTCTGTTATTGTCTTGCATATAAAAGTTTTCAGTTTTTTGAAGCAATAGTTTCACGCCTTCTTCACTTAAAAACTTTATCAACGCTTTATTTTTAGGGATTCCTCTAAAAACACGTAGTAATTTAAATCCACCATCTTTAGTTTCGCCTGAGGCAATTAATTTTTTTGCTTCGGCCAATACTCCGGTCAAATATTTACGTTGAACACTAACGATATCATCAATCTTAGGCTTTAAAGCATCGAATTCATGAATTTCTCCCTTAGGAATTGGACCCGAAATAATTAAAGGGGTACGGGCATCATCAACCAATACAGAATCGACCTCATCTACAATTGCATAGTGGTGTGGACGTTGTACAAGATCGTCAGGTGAATGTGCCATATTATCACGCAAGTAATCAAAACCAAATTCGTTATTTGTACCATAAGTAACATCGGCATTATAGGCTTTTTTTCTAGCTGCAGAATTTGGTTGATGGTAATCAATGCAATCCACGCTCATCCCATGAAACTCAAAGATAGGTGCCATCCAGGCGCTATCTCGTTTTGCCAAATAATCATTAACTGTTACCAGATGTACGCCTTTTTCAGTAAGTGCATTTAAGTATACCGGAAGTGTTGCTACCAAAGTTTTACCTTCACCAGTATGCATTTCGGCAATTTTCCCCTGATGCATAGCGATACCACCAATAAGCTGAACATCGTAATGCACCATATCCCAAGTAATAGGTTTTCCTGCAGCATCCCAGGAGTTAGCCCAAGTTGCATTTTCTCCATCCAAAGTTACATAGTCTTTCTCTCCTGATACTTCACGGTCAAAAGCAGTAGCCTTAACCGTAATACTCGTATTGTTTACAAAACGCTTTGCTGTTTCTTTTACAACTGCAAATGCTTCAGGAAGTAAATCACTAAGTGTCTCTTCTGTGATTTGATAGGATACATCTTTCAGTTTATCAACTTCTAAATAGATGTCTTCTTTTCTATCAATATCTTCAGTTGTGTTTGCTTCTTCTAAAAGTTTAGCAATTTGATCCTCCGAGTCTTTTCGCGCATCAGCAATTTTAGATTTGAATTCTAGTGTTTTAGCACGAAGTTCATCATGAGATAAACTTTCTATGTGGGATTCAAAAGATTTAATTTTAGCTACAGTTGGCGAGAGAGCCTTTACATCTTGTTTGGATTTATCTCCAACAAATACTTTAAGTACAGAATTTAAAAAATTCATTTATATCGATTTATTTTTAGTCTTTGTTCACTAGGAAGCCAAAGATAATGTTTGTTGTTTTGTTAACAGAAAATAATGAGCAAAAAAAAAGCCTCAATTGAGACTTTTAACTATTATTTATGGTTTAATTTAATATTCATCCTCATTCCAAAGATAATCTTCGTCTGTGGGATAATCAGGCCATATTTCTTGAATAGAATCATATGAGTCCCCTTCGTCTTCTATAGATTGTAAATTCTCTACGACTTCAAGTGGTGCTCCTGTTCTAATAGAATAATCGATTAGCTCATCCTTTGTAGCTGGCCAAGGTGCATCACTTAAATAAGATGCTAATTCTAATGTCCAATACATTTTTTAATTGTTTAATTTTTGCAAAAATAAATTTTTAACTGAATAAATCAAGCAAAAAATCAATTAATTATCATTAAATATAAGAACGTTAACTTTTAACTGAAAAATATTGTTGCAAAATAACCTTGCAATAATATTATTTTTTGTGCTTAAAGTCTATTGATTCTTTTTAGGAATCCATTTTACTTCATCAGCTTGTAAGTCTTTGGACAATTTCCGTGCCAACACAAAAAGATAGTCAGATAGACGGTTTAGATAGGTTAAAACCTCGGCTTGGAATGGTTCTGCATCATTCAATGCAGAAGCTAAACGTTCAGCTCTACGGCACACACAGCGCGCTATGTGACAGAATGACACCGTTTGATGACCACCAGGTAATACAAAGTGAGTCATTGGAGGAAGTTCGGCATTCATTGTATCCATTTCTTGTTCTAAGAGACTAATATCTTTTTCGGATATTTTAGGAATGTTTAAACGGTCTTTACCATTTTTAAGGAGAGCCTTTTCTGGGTCGGTTGCTAAAACGGCCCCCAGAGTAAATAGTTTGTCTTGAATATTAATTAGAATATCCTTGGCATGCAAATCAATTTCTTGATCACGAATTAGACCGATATATGAGTTTAGCTCGTCTACAGTACCATAGCTATCAATGCGAATATGATGTTTTGGTACCCGGGTGCCTCCAAATAAAGCCGTACTCCCTTTATCTCCTGTTTTGGTATAGATTTTCATAATTGCAAGTTAGAAAATTATAGATTTATAACCGAATGGTAAAACGCTCTTTTTGCTGTTCGCTTCTAAAAAAGATCATTCCTAAATGATAGCAGTCTATACTTACGGTTACTTTAGGGTGTTGGCTAATATTTATCCAGGATTCAGTTATAGATTTAGACCTATAAATATTATTGAAAATAAAAACAGTGTCATTATGTATTGTTGGGAGCAGAGATTCAAAAGATTGTAATGTGGCCTCTTTTAGATGTTGGTGGTTAAATAAAACAAGATCGTAAGTGTTTGATTTTTGGTCTTGAATCATTTTTGTGAAATCACCACTTCCCACTTGAATGTTATTTAGTTTTTGTTGTTTGAAATTATCTTTTGAAAACTGTGAGATGTCTGGGCAATTTCCAATAATTGTAATTTGCCCTTTAGGATTGCCTAGGCTCATAGCTTGAGCACTAAGTCCTAGTGAAGCACCTATTTCTAAAATGGAATTGCAGTCTAGATATTTAACAAGCCTGAATAATAATTTTGTTTGAAATTTTGAAATTCTCTCAGGCTTGGCAATATGTGAAATTAATTGCGTTTTGTTTTTTAGAAGCGCTTTTCTGTAATCCTCAATTTTAGTGTACTCCTGAAAATTAGATTGGTCATAAAAACATTTGGTTACCAATTGATATACAAATGGCGAGTGCACACCATGTTGATTGGTGGACTTCAATAAAAATTTTAAGTAATGCCTAATTTGATAGATCATGTCTTAAGTACCAAGTTCCGAGATTGTAATTAATTGATCGTAGTTCACTTATAATTAGTCTCAGCCTTCTAGCTTTTCGAGTAATTCTAACCAACGCAATTCTTTTTCTTCAATATTGTCTATAATCACTTGTAACTTCTCCGAGAGTTCGTTTATCTGTTCAGTATTTAGAGATTCGTCTAGGAATTTAGCCTCGAATTCCTTTTTGTTATGTTCTAAAGATTTTAGTTTACTCTCGATATTATTAAGCTCCTTTTGCTCATTATAAGAAAGCTGACTGTTACTGGCTTTTTTCCATTGTTTTTTTTCTGATTTAACTTCTGCTTCAGCACTCTTTTTTGCTGGACTGTCTTCATAAGTTCTGAAATCGCTATAATTTCCTGGAAAATCTTCGATAACTCCTTGGCCTCTAAATATAAATAGATGATCAACTATTTTATCCATAAAATAGCGATCGTGAGTCACTACTAGTAAACATCCTGGGAAATCTAATAAAAAGTTTTCCAATACATTTAAAGTAACAATATCTAAATCGTTTGTGGGCTCATCAAGAATTAAGAAATTAGGATTTTGAATAAGAACGGTACATAAATATAAACGTTTGCGTTCTCCACCACTAAGCTTTTCAACAAAATCATATTGCTTTTTTCGGTCGAATAAGAAGCGTTCTAATAATTGTTGCGCACTAATTTGACGTCCTTTTTTTAGTGGGATATAATCCCCAAACTCACGAACAACTTCAATAACTTTTTGACCTGGTTTTACAGTAATCCCATTTTGAGTATAGTATCCAAATTTAACGGTTTCTCCAAGAATTATTTTTCCTGAATCTGGTAAAAGGCCATTGGTTATCAAGTTTAAGAAGGTTGATTTTCCAGTACCGTTTTTCCCAATAATTCCAATACGTTCTCCTTTTTGAAATACATAATCGAATTTATTAAGCATAACATTCTCATCAAAAGCTTTGCTTACATGATGAAGCTCAAGAATTTTACTTCCCAAACGTTCCATATTGATTTCTAATTGTACGATATGATCTTTTCTCCGTTTATGAGCACGTTCTTTAATATCAAAGAAATCATCAATTCTAGATTTAGATTTAGTCGTACGAGCTTTTGGTTGACGACGCATCCAATCTAATTCTTTTTTATAAAGTTGTTTAGATTTATTGGTTTCTACGGCCTCTTGTTCTATACGAGCTTCTTTTTTATTTAAATAGTAAGAATAATTTCCTTTATAGTTAAAAATTTCGCCTTGGTCCAGTTCAATAATTTCATTACAAACACGCTCTAAAAAATAACGGTCGTGTGTAATCATAAATAAGGTGATGTTTTCCTTAGCAAAAAAGGCTTCTAACCATTCAATCATTTCGAGATCTAAATGATTGGTAGGCTCATCGAGAATTAATAAATCGGGTTTATTAATTAATGCATTCGCGAGTGCAAGACGTTTTTTTTGTCCACCGGAAAGCAAACTTACTTTTTGGTCTAAATCATTTAGTTTTAATTTGAAAAGAATTTGCTTGTACTGAGTCTCAAAATCCCATGCATCAAAACGCTCCATGTCCTCAAAAGCTTTTTGATAGGCATCAGTATCGTCTGGATTAATTAAGGCGTCATTGTATTTGTTAATGACGCTTAAAATTGCATTGTCCGAATCAAATATTGTTTCTTCTATGGTTAATGCACTATTTAATTCAGGGTCTTGTGTGAGGTAAGAAATTTTAAGTCCTTTTCTAAAAACAACCTGGCCAGAGTCGGCTTCATCCTTCCCAGAAAGTATGTTTAAAATAGTCGTTTTGCCCGAGCCATTTTTAGCAACGAATGCAATTTTTTGATCTTTATGAATACTAAAAGAAATATTTTGGAAAAGATTTAATTCCCCATAAGATTTCGATATATTTTCTACAGTTAGATAATTCAATTTCTTTTTTTTGCAAATAACGCATAAAAAACTAAAAAAAAGGCCTACTGTTTTTATTTTGCCTACTAAAAGTTATATTTGAGTATAAAATAAGGATGTCTTAGGAATGAATTTAAATCACAAAATAACAATCATAGGTCTTGGCTATGTTGGACTGCCGTTGGCCGTTGAATTTGCCAAAAAATATCTCGTCGTTGGATTTGATATTAATGAAAATAGAATTAATGACTTAAATCAAGGGCATGATAAAACCTTAGAGGTAGAAAATGAAACTTTAAAAAAGGTTTTAACCAGAGATTTAAATGCTGAGACTGGTTTATTCATTACTTCAGATTATGAAAATTTAAAGGATTCTAACACCTATATTGTTACGGTTCCGACGCCAATTGATGAATTAAATAAACCAATTTTCACACCCTTAATAAAAGCAAGTGAAACTGTTGCTAAAGTTTTAAATCAAGGCAATACGGTAATCTACGAATCTACTGTATATCCTGGAGTAACTGAAGATATTTGTGTTCCTATTCTGGAAAAGAAATCGGGATTAAGATTCAATAAAGACTTTTATGCTGGTTATTCTCCTGAGAGAATCAATCCAGGGGACAAAAAACATACCGTTACAAAAATTTTAAAAGTGACCTCGGGTTCAACACCTGAAATTGCTAAGCAAGTTGATGATTTGTATAAATCTATTATCACTGCAGGAACACATATGGCACCTTCAATAAAAGTCGCCGAAGCTGCCAAAGTGATTGAAAATTCGCAGCGTGATATTAATATTGCATTTGTGAATGAATTATCTAAAATATTTAGAGTTTTAGATATTGATACTAAAGCGGTTTTGGAGGCTGCAGGAACCAAATGGAATTTTATAAATTTTACACCTGGATTAGTTGGGGGACATTGTATAGGTGTTGATCCATATTATTTAGCCCAAAAGGCAATTGAGGCTGGTTATAATCCGGAAATTATTTTAGCGGGACGAAAAATGAATGATAGTATGGGGAGTTATGTTGCTCAAGAGACGGTGAAAATGATGATTAAGAAAGGTGCGACAATAAAAAATTCTAATGCTTTGGTATTAGGAATTACCTTCAAAGAGAATTGCCCAGATATTCGAAACTCAAGAGTAATAGATATTATTCGAGAGTTTGAAACCTATCATGTTAATGTTGATGTATTCGATCCTTGGGCTTCTTCTGATGAAGTAAAACATGAATATAATTTGGATTTAATTGGAGATACCAGAGACTTAAAACCAAAATATGATGCGATTATTCTTGCTGTTTCTCATCAAGAATTTTTAGAATTGGAGATCGCAGAATTAAAATCGGAAATAGGCGTCATTTTTGACGTAAAATCGTTATTGCCAAAACAAATAGTAGACGCCAGATTATAATGTATACAAAGAAATACCATTCTCAGGATTTATCGAAATATAGCTTCTTAATAACAGGAGGAGCGGGGTTTATTGGTTCGAATATTGTAGAATATCTTTTAAAAAATAAGGCTAAAAAAGTTAGAGTTCTTGACAACTTTTCTAATGGGCATAGAGCTAATATTTTAGAATTTATGGATAATCCTTCATTTGAGTTGATGGAAGGTGATATTCGAGATTTGCAGACTTGTAAAGATGCCATGGAGCATATGGATTATGTCTCACATCAGGCGGCATTGGGATCTGTACCGAGATCTATAAATGATCCTGGAACTACAAACGATGTAAATATAACTGGATTTTTAAATATGATGGTTGCGCTTAAAGATAGCAAAACTGTTAAGCGGATGGTGTATGCAGCATCCAGCTCTACTTATGGTGATAGTAAGGCCTTGCCTAAGCTTGAAGATAATATTGGAAAACCCTTATCGCCATATGCGGTAACAAAGTATGTTAACGAACTATATGCCGATGTTTTTGGAAAAACTTATAACACAGATGTAATTGGTTTGCGCTATTTCAACATTTTTGGACCTAAACAAAGCCCAATAGGTGCCTATGCTGCGGTAATTCCACTTTTTATGGAGGCCATTCAAAAAAATGAAGGTGCCACGATTAACGGTGATGGCGAACAGACTCGTGATTTTACCTTTGTAGAAAATGCAGTACAAGCAAATATCAAAGGGTTCTTTGCGTCTGATGATGCCGCCAATCAGGTTTTTAATATTGCTTGTGGAGAGCGCATTAGTGTTAACTATTTATGGCAACATATTAATGAAGCCGCTAAAAAAGACATTGCTGCTAATTTTGGGCCATCAAGACAAGGCGATGTTAAAGACTCTCTAGCCGATATATCTAAAGCAGAACATCTCATGAACTACAAGCCGGAGTTTAGTGTAAGGGACGGATTAAAAGTAACCTGGGATAATTTTATAAAATAAAGCCGATTTTAGATTGGATATATTTGATCTTCTATGATGTCAGTTCGAGTGATTTTCGATTGCAAATGGGATCGAGAGTTATTTTTGAATCGTAATTCTAATTTTACATTTTTTCATTTGTAAATTTCACCAATAGACAATTTTTTAAAAAAGTCAATACGTTTGTTTTACGACTGTTTATTAAAATAACTTACAAGATAAATATATCTAACGACCATGGCTAGCAATAAAGGGATCAGGCCTACTGCAAAAACTTGAACACCAAGAGTCCAATGGAAGCAAAGTAAACTAAACATGATTATTAAAAACTTCAAGTATTTTATAAACCATTTTTTTACAGATTTTTTATACAATTGACCTATTATAAATAGATTGATTGGAAAGGCCCACAATAAATTGTAGTTATTAGCGGTTGCCGTATGGTCTGTAGCAAACCAAAGTAACAACACAAACACACCTATTAAACCGGTGAGAAGAAATAGTGATAAATCAAGACTTTTATTACGTTTCCCTTTTTTATAGTCGAAATAAGTAAGGGCTAAAATAATCAGACTTAGAAAGGAAAAAATTAGTAATGGACTGGTTATAAAAGATTTTGAAATAGGTTTATCGGCCTTCTTAAAAATCACTTTAGAATGCTTTACTAATGATTCTCCTGAGTTTAAAAAGCTAGCATTTTTGAAAAAAACATGTATATATTTTGGCAAAAACATATGCTCTTCAGCGGTTGCATTTTTATCGATCACAGATCCTAATGCTACATCGATACCTAAACTTCCCCATGAATTTTTATTGACATGATTATGAATTAATCGTCTGAATGTTTGTGGACTAAAAGCATCAGGGGTATTAAATGATATTGGTGTATTTAAAGCTTCATTTAAAACATCTTTTATTTTTGTAGCACAATTATCATAGAAAAAATCATAGAGATAATCTCTATTTTCTGGCTTGGCATTATTGACCAAAAACTCAAATAACTGTTGTTTTTGAGTTGTTGTTAAGTTTAATTCTTGAGCCACAATAGTCCTATTTTGGCCAATATAACTTTCTTGAAAATTTTGGTAAGGATTTATAGCAAGTTTGTAATTAAGTTTGCCCTGAGCAAATTTGGTGTAAAAATTAGGAGTGTCAAAATCGAAAACCCCGTAGTTAAAAACAACATCAATATTATTTAATTGATCCTCTACTCTAAAGGCACTATGTCCAAAAGAGTCAATTAATGATGCCCCTGGCCCAATGGTAATAACACTAATTTCGGCTTTTGATGATAATTGTCGCTCTTGTGCATAAGCAAAAAAAGTTGCTATTAAAAGCAGTAGTATAGTTAGTTTTATTTTCATCTGTATAATTGTGTTGTTTTAGGAGTCAGATGTGATTCTATATTGAACATTATTTGGTATAGCCTTAATTTTCTATAATTAGATTATCTAAAAATACTAAAATCTAATTTCACCGAAAAGATATTTGAATATAACGCAGCGCTTTGGTCACCAATATCTGTAAAGGCATAATCAACTTGAATACCTCCATACTTAAAACCGACACCAAAATTAGGTTGAAAAGTCAATTGATCACTATTATCCAGCTGTAATTCATTTTGGAAGTTTCCCATTCCAGCTCGGAGAAAAACCATATCGGTATAACCAAATTCAAAACCCAGTGCAGGATTTATACTTGCAAATGAGGATGAAATAATATCGTTATTTTGTTCAAACCTTATATTTAAATCAATTTCTGTTCGCAACGAATAATCATAATTTATATCAAATTGTTTAGAGATTCCTAATTGTAATTTTGGTAATGTTATTTCAGTACCTTCTGGTGTTTCTTGATTTTGTCCAGCAATAGCGCCTTGAATATCAGCTAGTTTGTCTTCATCAATAGCCCAGGCATTAAACGTTGTGGTTATATCTCGAGCCATTAACCCAAATTTCCAATTATTCCTTTCAAACTGAATACCGAGATCTAGTCCAAATCCCCATGAAGACGCAAAGTCTCCTATAATTCGACGAATAACTTTAGCATTTATACCATAATTTAATCCGTCCACAGGGAGTCTTCTGGCATATGAAAAAGTTATGCCATAATCGGCAGCCGAAAATAAATTGATACGGTCATAATTAACATTCCCTTGTTCATCAATAAGTTGGGTTGTATCTAAAATATCATCAACCCCAAATCGAATGATTGAAATAGCTATAGCACTTCTATCATCTAGAGGTTTTGCAAATGCTATGTAGTTATAGTTTGCAATATTTGCAAAATAACTGGAGTGCATTAGAGCGATTTGGTTATCTTCAAGATGTACCAGTCCAGCCGGATTCCAGTACCCCGAATTGACGTCTCCAGTATTGGCAACAACGGTGTTACTCATCCCAAGTGCAGCAGCATCTACGCCAATATTCATAAACTCATTAGAATACTTTCTTGTGGTTTGTGCAGATATCAGTGATACAGTTAGTAATAATACTATGAGAATCCTTGTTTTCAAGCTCAATTTCTTTTTTACAAATATGCGTATAATTTTCCAACCTTTTAAACTCAAAAACTGAATAGATATTGTTTTTTTATGTCATTTTATCACCTGAATAGCTCAAGGTAAAATGGTATTACTAGTGCTAGACTGAAATAGTTTGTTATTTTTACTCCAATAATTATTTAAAGTTTGAAATGGGCAATAATAATGCGTTCAAAATCACTAAAGATGATAAATATCGAATTTCATCTGATAAATTTCTAACTATAAATTCATTCAGATGAAGAAACACATTCCAAATTTTATTACACTTTTAAATTTATTCAGCGGAAGCATTGCCGTTCTTTTTGCGGTAAATGGAGATATGAAACTTACTGCTTTTTTTGTTTTCTTAGGTATTTTCTTCGACTTTTTTGATGGCTTATTAGCGAGAAAATTTAATGTTCAAGGCGAAATGGGCTTACAACTGGATTCTTTGGCTGATATGGTAACAAGTGGTTTGGTTCCTGGAATAGTGATGTACCATATGCTTAGTTTAACCATTGGAGAATTCTCCTTGATGACAGCATCAAATTCTTGGATTGGATTTAGTATACAGCCTTTACCATTGATTGGGTTGCTTATTACATTGGCTTCAGCTTATAGGCTTGCAACCTTTAATATTTCAACAAATCAATCCGATTCATTTATAGGATTACCAACACCGGCTAATGCGCTTTTAATTTTATCATTGCCCCTAATAATGGAATTCCAAGAAAGTGATATTATGAATGCCATTATACTTAATAAATGGTTTTTAATTGCGACAACCCTAGTCAGTTGTTATTTATTAAATGCTAATATTAAATTGTTGGCATTAAAGTTTAAAAACTGGAGCTTTAAGGACAATTCAGCACGGTATTTACTTATTATTTTGGCGGCCGTATTGCTAGTTGTATTGCAATTTGCGGCAATTCCATTGATTATAATATTATATATTCTCATTTCATTATTAAATACGAAATAGAAAATGGCATCAGGATTTTTTGCGTTGTTTGATGATATTGCGGCTCTTATGGATGATGTCGTTGTAATGAGTAAGATTACAACAAAAAAAACAGCAGGAATATTAGGTGACGATTTAGCTGTGAATGCAGAGAAAGCATCAGGGTTTGTAGCCTCACGAGAAATTCCTGTTTTATGGGCAATTACTAAAGGCTCATTTTTAAATAAATTAATTATACTTCCGTTTGCCTTTTTATTAAGCGCCTATTTTCCTCCTGCGATTAAACTAATATTGGTACTTGGAGGACTCTATCTAGCTTATGAAGGGGTAGAAAAAATTTATGAATTTTTATTTCATCCTAAGCATAAACCTAGTAAAGAAGAGCAAATTGAACTTTTAGATCCTGATATTTCAGATCTTGAAAAAAAGAAGATAAAGTCGGCAATTTTTACAGATTTCATTTTATCTGTTGAAATTGTAATAATTGCACTCGGAACCGTAATAGGTAAACCTATTTTATTTCAGGTTATTGTCGTTTCTATTGTTGCACTAATAGCGACTATAGGTGTATATGGTATTGTAGCGCTAATTGTGAGAATGGATGATTTAGGTTTTCGTTTAATAAAAAATAGTAGAGATAACAAAGGTGTATTGTATTTTGTTGGTCGTTTTCTAGTCAATGCACTCCCTATAGTGATTAAAAGTTTAGCCGTAATTGGTACGATTGCCTTAATTTTAGTGGCAGGAGGTATTTTTGTACATAATATTGATTTACTTCATGAGGTCCTTCATACATTCCCTTCAATGTTGAGAGACTTTATAATTGGTTTGGCTTTTGGCTTTGTCGTACTAATACTTGTTGAAAGTATAAAGCAAGTATTCAAGAAATTATAAAATTGAAGTTAGATTGAATAATATGAGATCTGATTCATCACGAGTTCTAGTATTGTTTCAAGGACTAATTAAATAAGCTTAGGGTTTAAAACTCTAATTTCTTTTTACGAAGCTCAAAGTTTTGACCAAGATATACTTTACGTACCATTTCGTCGGCGGCAAGTTCTTCAGGTTTTCCAGCTTTTAAAATACTCCCTTCAAACATTAAGTAAGTCCTGTCGGTAATGGCAAGAGTTTCTTGTACATTATGATCGGTAATTAGAATCCCGATATTTTTTTTGGTTAACTTCGCTATAATTCGTTGTATATCTTCAACAGCAACTGGATCAACACCAGCGAAAGGCTCATCGAGTAAAATAAAACTAGGGTCGGTAGCTAAGGCACGTGCAATTTCTGTTCGTCTGCGTTCTCCTCCCGATAATAAATCGCCTCTACTTTTACGAATATGACCCAGACCAAACTCTTCAATTAAAGACTCCATTTTGTCTAGTTGTGCTTTTTTTGACAATTTGGTTAATTGTAATACGCTCAAAATATTGTCTTCAATACTTAGCTTTCTAAATACAGAAGCCTCTTGAGCTAGATATCCTATCCCATGTTGTGCCCGTTTGTACATCGGGTACTTTGTAATTTCGGTATTATCCAAATAAATGGTGCCACCATTAGGTTTTATTAATCCAACAATCATATAAAAAGAGGTTGTTTTACCAGCACCATTTGGTCCAAGAAGCCCAACAATTTCCCCTTGATGTACTTCTAGTGAAACATCTTTTACAACCTTACGTCCACTATAGGACTTCATTAAATTATCGGCTCTTAAAATCATATATTAACTTATGAACGTCAAAAATAGTAAAATCATATAAACTATGATATCAACGTTGTTTTTTTATTAATTATTTAACCTTGTGCTTCTAAAACATCCCAATATTCGTAGGCACGCCGTAGATGAGGAATAACAACAGTACCTCCAATTAAAGTCGCAATACTTAGAGTCTCCATAACGGCTTCTTTTGATAGTCCTACTTTGTGACAACTTTCTAAATGGTATTTAATACAATCATCACATCGTAAAACCGTTGAAGCGACTAGTCCAAGGAGTTCTTTTGTTTTTACATCCAAAGCTCCCGCCTGAAAGGCATTGGTGTCTAGATTAAAAATGCGCTTTATTATTTTATTGTTATCGCCAAGAATTTTACCATTCATACGTTCGCGATAAGCATTAAATTCGTCTACTTGATTAGGCATGTTTTTTTGCTTTTTCTTCTTTAATTTTTTGTTTTTTCAAAACGACTTTGGAAATATAAATACTAACCTGGTATAATATTAAAATTGGAATTGCAACAATTATTTGACTCGCAATATCTGGAGGGGTAATTATTGCCGATAATACTAATACAATAACTAAAGCATACTTTCTATATTTTCTTAAAAACTCTGGGGTTACTAATCCAATTTTGGTTAAGAAATATATTAAAATGGGCAATTCAAAAATTAGCCCTGATGCCAATACGGAAGCTCTTATTAATCCGGTATAACTATTTAAATCAAAATCATTGTGTACTTGCTGACTAACTTGATAGGTTCCTAAGAAGTTTATTGAAAGCGGGCAAATGACATAGTAACCAAAAAGGACACCTACGAAAAACAAAAAGGATGCTACAATAATGAAGCCTCGAGAATGTTTGCGTTCGTTGATATGCATTCCTGGGCTAATAAATTTCCAGAATTGAAACAATATATATGGGAAAGCTACTATGAACCCAACAGTGATTGACATCCAAATATGAGCTGAGAACTGCCCTGCCATTGTTCTACTTTGAATTTCAAAAGGTAAGGTGTCAAAACAAAAACCATCACCCATACCTAAATATTGTGAAACTTTACAAAGTATTTTATAAGTGTAAAAATCGGAGTTACTCGGTCCCAAAAGTAAAACGTCAAAAATGAATTCTTTCGCTATAAACGCTACAGTTGCAGTAATCATTATCGCTGCTGTAGAGCGGATAAGATGCCATCTTAATTCTTCAAGATGATCTAGAAAAGACATCTCATTAATATTTTTTTTTGCCATTATATAATACCTTCTTTAATTAAATCATGCACATGTACAACACCTGCGTAATTACCATTTTCTTCAACAAGCAATTGTGAGATACCATTAGTCTCCATAACTTCCATAGCATCTACAGCCATAGCATCGCTATCAATTCGCTTTGGAGAGGGACTCATAATATCTTTAGCGGTTAGCGACGAGAAATCATCGCTTTCCGTAAGCATACGTCTTAAATCCCCGTCTGTAATAATCCCAATTATTTTATCACCATCAACTACAGCTGTTACTCCTAGCATTTTTTCAGTTATTTCAATAATAACATCTTTAATATTTGTGTTTATCGTTACTGAAGGCTTTTGGTTTATTGATGACATATCTTGAACACGTAAATATAATTTTTTTCCGAGAGCTCCACCAGGATGATATTTTGCAAAATCTTTACTTGAAAATCCACGAATTTCTAATAAACAAACGGCTAATGCATCTCCCATTACAAGCTGAGCTGTGGTGCTTGTGGTGGGTGCTAAATTATTCGGACAAGCCTCTTTTTCGACATACGCGTTCAAAACATAATCGGCATTCTGTCCTAAAAACGAATCTTTATTCCCGGTAATTGCAATTAATTTGTTTGGACCATTTTTTATAAAAGGGACAAGTACTTTTATTTCAGGAGTGTTACCACTTTTTGAAATACAAATTACCACGTCGTCTTCAAGGATAAGTCCAAGGTCTCCATGAATTGCATCAGCAGCATGCATAAATACCGAAGGTGTCCCTGTAGAATTTAATGTGGCCACAATTTTATTAGCAATGATTGCACTTTTCCCAATTCCGGTAATTATAACCCTACCCTTTGAATTGTATATTAGACTAACCGATTTTGAAAAATCCTCGTCCAATAAATTAGAAAGATTTGCGATCGCATTGCTTTCCATAATAATGGTTTCCTTCGCGATTTTTAAAATAGAATTTGAAGTGTTCAAAATTTATAATTTTTGATGTGTTGTTTTTAAAGATTTTATTATCTTTAAATATCATTTACATTGGATTAAATTTATATTGTTTAATACCTAATGCAAAAAAACGAAAAAAAATAATGAGAGCTCTCTAAATAAGATAGAAATTGAATATTTAACAGCTCTTTTTATTTAATTTAAATATATAAAATATAGTAATAGAGGGATTAATGAGTATTGATGAAAACGAATTATACGCAGCATTAAAAAAACATTTTGGTTTTGGATCGTTTAAAGGACTCCAGGAAGATGTTGTAAAGAGCGTAGTTTCTGGTGAGGACACTTTTGTTATTATGCCAACAGGAGGGGGGAAATCACTATGTTATCAGCTTCCAGCACTAATGAAAGAAGGTACTGCGATTGTGGTATCACCTTTGATCGCATTGATGAAAAATCAAGTGGATGCTATTCGGGGGATATCTAATGAGGAGGGTATAGCGCATGTTTTAAACTCATCGTTAAATAAAACTGAAATAAAAAAAGTAAAGGCTGATATTGTAGATGGGGTTACGAAATTACTTTATGTCGCACCAGAATCACTAACCAAAGAGGAGAATGTAGAGTTTTTAAAATCTCAAAAAATTTCATTCATGGCAATTGATGAGGCACACTGTATTAGTGAGTGGGGACATGATTTTAGACCGGAATATAGGAATTTAAGACATATTATTAAGCGTATAGGAGACAATATCTCGATGATTGGCTTAACGGCAACGGCAACACCAAAGGTTCAGGAAGATATTTTAAAAAATCTTGGTATTACGCATGCTACCACCTACAAGGCGTCATTTAATAGGCCCAATTTATTTTATGAAGTACGTCCTAAAACTAAAAATGTAGATGCAGATATTATTCGTTTCGTAAAACAGAATCATGGAAAATCTGGTATTGTATATTGTTTAAGTCGAAAACGAGTTGAAGAACTGGCTCAAGTACTTCAGGTAAATGGTGTAAAAGCAGTGCCTTATCATGCAGGTTTGGATGCTAAAACCAGAGCAAAACATCAGGATATGTTTTTAATGGAAGATACCGATATTGTTGTAGCGACCATTGCTTTTGGTATGGGGATTGATAAACCAGATGTTCGTTTTGTTATTCATCATGATATTCCAAAGAGTATTGAAAGTTATTATCAGGAAACAGGTCGTGCTGGACGTGATGGCGGCGAAGGCCATTGTTTAGCATATTATGCTTATAAGGATATCGAAAAACTTGAGAAATTCATGTCTGGAAAACCAGTTGCTGAACAGGAAATAGGACATGCTTTACTTCAAGAAGTTGTTGCATTTGCAGAAACTTCAATGTCCAGACGAAAATTTATTCTGCATTATTTTGGAGAAGAATTTGATAATGAAACAGGAGAAGGTGGTGAATTAGATGATAATATACGTAATCCAAAAAAACAAAATGAAGCGAAAGATGAGGTAGGTGTTTTATTAAATGTCGTTTCTAGAACTAAAGAAAAGTATAAAAGTAAAGATTTAGTAAATGTAATTATTGGACGAGAAAATGCATTAATAAAATCCCATAAAACAGATACCCAGCCTTTCTTCGGTTCTGGTAAAGAAAATTCCGATAAGTTTTGGATGGCATTAATCCGACAGGTTTTAGTTGGTGGCTTGTTACGTAAAGATATTGAAACCTATGGTGTTTTAAAAGTAACTCCAGCAGGAAAGGAGTTTGAAATAACGCCTAGATCGTTTATGATGACTGAAGATCACATTTATGATGAAACTAATGATGACAGTATTATAACAGCCGTAAAAGGAGCAGGAATTGCTGCTGATGAGCAATTAATGAAAATGCTTAAAGATTTGCGTAAGCGAAATGCTAAAAAACTTGGCGTACCACCATTTGTGGTTTTTCAAGACCCTTCTCTAGAAGATATGGCACTTAAATACCCAGTGTCTTTGACGGAGTTGTCCAATGTTCATGGGGTAGGAGAGGGTAAAGCTAAAAAATATGGAAAGGATTTTGTAGCGCTTATTGAAACTTATGTAGAAGAAAATGATATTGTACGTCCTGAAGATATGATCGTTAAATCTACGGGTTTAAATTCAGCATTAAAACTATACATCATTCAAAATATTGACAGAAAACTACCGCTGGACGATATTGCATCAGCTAAAGGGATGGAAATGATTGATTTTGTAAAAGAAATGGAAGCTATTGTGTATTCAGGGACTAAACTCAATATTAATTATTGGATTGATGATATTCTTGATGAAGATCAACAAGAAGAAATTCATGATTACTTTATGGAATCTGAAACTGATAAAATTGATGACGCTATCGAAGAGTTTGATGGCGATTATGACGACGATGAACTGCGTCTTTATCGTATAAAATTTATTAGTGAAGTGGCCAATTAGTGTCGTTCAATCCTAAATACAATGTTGTGTTTTTTAGCCTTCAAATTTAAAGAATCAAGCATAGCAGGATTTATTTTTGACACATCATTTTCCTCAACTTGAAAGTCAATTCTAGTGACATATCTATTAGCGAGATTGGAGTTTTCTGATTCGAACTCATCCATATCTGTAATTAGATCCAATTCAAAATCTTTTGACTTTATGGTGAGTGTAGCACCTTTCATTGTTTTTATTTTGAAAGCACCAACAATTATGGTTTTAAGATAATAATAGCCTCCAAGCTCATTAACAGAAGCGTATATTACATTTTGATCAGAAACAGCAAAATGTTCGTCTTTAATTGCATCAATAATAGCTTGAGTATCGTTATTGTCCTGGGGTTGATCCTTAGCACTTTTTTTTCCGAAAGTATCTAGAAGTTTGCCAATTGAAAAGCTCATTAATTTTAAATTTTGTCAAATTTAGTAAAATTTACTTAGGTTAGTTATTAAATAGTTTAAATACAATACTAATAAATCAGGATTCAATTCATATCTTTGCACTTTCTTAAAACACAGAACAATGCAAGACGGATTATACGCAAAATTTAATACCAGTAAAGGCGAAATATTAGTTGCTTTAGAATTTCAGAAAACTCCAGGAACGGTGGGTAACTTTGTTGCTTTATCTGAAGGGAATTTAGAAAATTCGGTGAAGTCACAAGGCAATCCTTATTATGATGGATTAAAATTCCATAGAGTGATTCCAGATTTTATGATTCAAGGTGGGTGCCCACAAGGAACAGGAACAGGAAATCCCGGATACCAATTTGATGATGAGTTTCATCCAGATTTAAAACATGATGGCCCTGGTGTATTATCTATGGCAAATTCTGGCCCTGGAACCAATGGAAGTCAGTTTTTTATCACTCATATCGAAACCGCTTGGTTAGATGGAAAACATACGGTATTTGGAAAGGTTTCAGAAGGGCAAGATATTGTTGATACAATTGGACAAGAAGATCGCATTGAAACTATAGAGATTGTTCGTGTAGGAGCTGAAGCTGAGGCATTTAATGCCGTTGAGTCTTTTAGAACTTTCGAAGGATCAAGAGAAAAAAAAATGGAAGAGGCAAAAGCAAAAGCGGATGCAGAAATGGAAAAAATTGCTAGTGGTTTTACTAAAACTGATAGTGGATTACGATATCAAATTCTTCAAGAAGGGAATGGTACAAAAGCCGAGAAAGGAAAAACCGTCTCTGTACACTATAAAGGACAACTAGCAGATGGAACCGTATTTGATTCATCTTATAAACGTAACGAACCAATTGATTTTCCTTTAGGTGTAGGTCAAGTAATTCCAGGTTGGGATGAAGGTGTTGGCCTTTTAAAAGTTGGAGATAAAGCACGTTTTGTTATTCCAAGTGATTTGGCATACGGTAGTGCTGGTGCTGGAGGAGTGATTCCACCAGATGCTACCTTGATTTTTGATGTTGAATTGATGAATGTAAAGTAATCAGAGCACCTAATTTTAAGGACAGATAAAGTATTACATCTTTAGAACAGATATTTAAAAAGCACTTCAATGAGAAGTGCTTTTTTTGTTTTTTTTATAAAGTAGTAACTTATAACAATAAAAGGCGTCTCACTTGTAATGAGTTTTTTAAGCATCTATTAGGTAACCAATCAAATTAAAATGAACTTTTCAAATAAAAATAAAAATAACGAAATCGAAAGCAGAAATATAAGTGCTATGCGTATAACTAAAGTGCTGTTTTTTACATTATGCCTAGTGATTTTTATTTCAAGCTGCTCTAAACGAATTAATTATACTTCAGAATATATGGAGCAAACTTCTGGACGTTATTTATTCAATCAGGAGAATGTTATTGATGTGTTTTATGAGGATAACAAATTGTTTTTAAATTGGGGAGAATTAAAAATAATTGAGCCAGTAATTTTAGATGAAAAAACTTTTTTCGTAGCTGACATCTATAAGAAACTTCATTTTGTTCAGCATCCAGAAACTAAAAAACGCTATTTGTCTATTGTCTCTGAAGACGATGACCCTATAATCACTTATGATTATTTAAAAGTTGATAACGAATTTAAAACGCCAAGCATGCATTTGGAAAATGGTGATTACGATAAAGCACTATCGGGTTATTTAGAGATTAAAAAACAAGATTCTACAAGTCTATTATTAGATGAAGGCTATTTTAATAGACTTGGATATAGATTATTACGTAAAAAAGAGCATGAGAAGGCTATTGAAATATTCAAAATGAATGTTGTTTTATTTCCTACAAGTGCTAATGTTTATGATAGCTTAGGTGACGCTTATAAATCATATGGAGATAGCTTGCAAGCCTTTAATAATTATAAAAAGACCTTAGAATATAACGATGGTAATGGTAAGGCAAAACGATTTGTAGAAGCTTATAATAATAAAAGCAATTAAGAATTAATGAAAAATAGTTGGTATGCTAGCACTTCTATACGGAGTGCTTTTTTTATTTTTGCAGAATGACAGAACAAGAGTTAAAGTTTTTAAAATTTCCTATCGGACAGTTTGATTGTCCTTCAACGATTACAAAAGACCATATTAATAGCTGGATTTCTATTTTGGAGCATTTTCCCCGACGTTTAGAAAATCTAGTCAAACATTTATCAAAAGATCAGTTAGATACACCTTATAGAGAACATGGCTGGACAGTGCGTCAAGTGTTACATCATTTATCGGACAGTCATCAGCATAGCTATATTCGTTTTAAATGGGCCTTAACCGAAGATAAACCGATTATTAAAGACTATAATGAAAAAACTTGGGCTGAATTAATGGATGCCAAAACAGCACCAATACAGATGGCTTTGGACCATTTAAAATCTACTCATTATAAATTGGTATACCTGCTCAAAAACATGAATGAAAACGATTTGAACAAGAGTTTTATTCACCCAGTAGGGAAAACCGAAGTCGTTCTAAAAAACAATATTGGGAGCTACGCTTGGCATGGCAGCCACCATTATGCCCATATTGAGAATTTATTAAAGCGAGAAAGCTGGAGTTAAATACTTGTCAAACTAATATTATTTAAATAATTCTTTCAATGGATCTCCAGTATTTCCACTTGGTAATTGGAGGTTTAGAAACATCGTTAAGGTTGAAGATACGTCTATAGGCGAAACTTTCCTGACCGATTCTCCTTGTGGGATGCTATTTCCAAACCACAATAAAGGGACATGAGTATCATAACTATAGCCGGAACCATGAATGGTTCCTTTAACCAAAGAAACATCAATGGTAGAATCATCATCTTGAACAACACCAGAGTTAAAAGTTAATATAACATCGCCTGATCTTTTTTGGTGATATCCATTTTGAATGCGCTCCCTTAAACCAGAATTATATTGCTTGGTCTGTAAATGAAAGGCAGTTAAAGCCGCACTTATACCTTCAAAATTCACTAAAAAGCTAGCGACATCTTGCTGAATATCTTCCAGTGGAATCCTTTTTTCAGAGATGAATGTCCTATTTAAAAAGACATGGTCATCATCGAAATTTTGAATCCAAAGCCCTGCTCCATATTTTGTATTTAAATAAGTGTTCAAACGGTCTTTATATTTTGCTATTCTCGCTACTCCAGTTGGGATTTTTATATCGTTTAAATAAGATGCAATCGGGACGGCTCCATGATCGGAAGTTAGGAAGAGCGTGTATTCTCCAGTTCCAACGGTCTTATCTAAATACTTCAGAAGTTCCGCTATTTCACGATCTAATCGAATATAAATATCTTCTACTTCAACTGAATTTGGACCAAAAATATGTCCTGCTTTATCAGTTACAGAATAGCTAATAGTTAACATATCAGTATCCTCATCATTCCCCAGGTTTTCGTTTTTGATTGCATCCATCGCGAATTCGGTAAGTAATGTGTTTCCCGCCGGGGTGAAGCCTAACATCAAATATTCTATATTTCTTTCTCTATATTTTTTTCTGAGCTTTTTGAAATTATAAGGAAAGGTTGGGGTTTTATCTCCAAGCACAACTTCATAAGAGTTATTGTCACCATAGCTTTCTATATAGTCCTCAATAGGGTATAAGGTATTCCAAATTGTATCTAAATATTGACTCGATTTTTCCAATGCATTAAAGTTGCTCACCCATGTAGGTAATTTATTCATATAATATGAACTCGAAACAAAATATCCGGGACTCGTTTCAATATCATGCCAATATGCGGCATTTGCAAGGTGGCCACCAGGTAGGACTGCTCCTCTGTCTTTCAATGAAACACTAATTACTTTTGACCGGAAATTTGAACCCATTCGAAGTTGGTCAGAAATGGTGGTTGTTAGAAGTTGTTTAGGCGAAGCTCCAGTGTTGTTTTTTTTCTTACTCCCAACTAATACTACCGTAGTATCTTCAACACTTCCAACATATTGTTTTTTATATCGATTATACCAGCTATTAGCGACAATACCATGGATTGCAGGTGTCGTGCCTGAATAAATTGATGAATGTCCCGCTGCAGTAACTGTTGGAGAATAATTGTATTGAGTGTTTTTATAATTGAATCCTTCTCTTAAAATCCTTTTGAAACCATCCTCGGAGTATTTTTTTTCATATCTGTACAATTGTTCAGATCTCATTTGATCTACAACAATACCAACAATCAATTTTGGTTTTTTTAATTCTTTTGATTGACCATAGGAGAAATTAGCGTTTAAAAAAGAAAGACATAAAAATGCTACTGTCCAGATTGATTTTAATTGAGTATTCATGTGCGTTTAAATGTATTATTGAATTCATAATAATAACCATAAGACGAGAATATGAATATATTGTTACAAGTTTTTTAGTTTGTAAGAGTGTCTTTTTATTTGGCGTTATTGTTTACTAATAATTTAAGTCTCGATAGAACTAAGGATGAATAAAAGTGGTTAAAACGGAGCCTAAATCCTCCATTGGTCGCAAATTAAATGTAAAACGCTTCATCAACGATACATTTGAAGTATAAACTTTAAAATTATATCAGTATGAGAATGCCATTTTTTGAATTCCTTACCAGTGGAGATTTGAAATTCATTATTGTTTTTATCATTTTTAGCCTTATTGCTATTTATTATTTTATTAAAAAACTCCAAGATCAAAAAAGTGAATCACAATTATTGCTAATTGATCAGCACAATACAAAAATAACTAATGCCGCTAATTGGATTCTTATTTCAAGCGTATTGTCTTTGTTATTGGGCTTAATGCATAGCTTCTATTTTATGGGTAAAGCCGAAGGGATTGCAACAAAATTAATATATAGTGGTGTTTCTTATGCTTTAATAACCCCTGTTTTAGGCGTTTGCCTCAGTATGGGGTGTAAAATTCTAAGCGGTGTATTTAACCCAAAAATGACTAAATTTTAATTCCTATGAAATACCCAATGACATTTTTATGTCTTGTTTTTATTGCTAGTACAGGCTGGACACAAGCATCTAAAACCGATAAATTAAGAGGTGAAGGGAAATTAACTGCAGCTATTGAAGCTTATAAAGTTGTTTATAATAAATCACCAGAACATAAAACTAATACTTATAATTTAGCTTGTGCATATGCGCTTTCTTTCCAAAAGGACAGTGCTTATCATTACCTCCAAATTGCATTGAAGTCAGATTACTCCCTTTGGGCTTTAGCCGATACCGATTTGTATGCCTTAATAGACGACTCACGATGGCGTGAAATCGAGAACAGTCAAATTGAAAAACATCAATTAAAGCATGGACAACTTAAGCAACCTGGATATGCTAAAAAGCTGCTCAATTTAATTTTAAGAGATCAAGCGTTAGACTATTATATTGACCAGGCAAAATCACATTTCATGAAACAGGGTGAAATCCCACAATGGTATTATCCTATAGGTGCATTTAAACAACATATAGGACGAGAAAATTTTGTCATAATGCAACAATTGGTAGAAAAGTATGGATGGCCAAAATATTCTACAGTGGGAAAATTAGCGGCCGATGCCCCTTTATTGATTATAAATCATCACGAGCAGGATTCGGTTAGAAAAAAATATGTGCCGCAAATAAAGCAATCTTGTTTGGAAATGGAGGGAAGCTGTATGGAATTTGCAAAGATTCAAGACCGCATTCTTGTTAATGATAACAAACTTCAAATTTATGGGATGCAGTTTCGTTATGATGCACAACGAAATCTGGAACCGTTTCCAATAATAAATCCGGAGTATGTTGATCAACGTAGAGAAGAAATTGGCTTAGAACCGCTAAAAGATTATTTAAAACGGAAAATTAATTATAACTGGACCATCACTCAAAAAACAGAAAAGCCATAATTATTAGTGTTTAAATATTGATAACTGTTTGGATATATTTTGATCATTTCTATCATAGTCCTTTATTCTGAATTTGCTAACAATAAGTTTTGAGAACTGAGATGAAAATTGGAAGCAACCCGACAACTTGATACTGTCGGGTTGCTAAATTATACCTGAGTTGGCAATAGTTTTATTTGTTCTTTATTTTTTCATTCTTAATTGGAGAATAGTCAGACTTTAATTTTCCATTTACTGAAATTTCATCAAAATAGCATTTAACTCCTGTTGCCATTGTCATGTTTTCAACATTTTGAATATGAAAGTGTAGATGAGGTTCGGTAGAATTTCCGGAATTCCCGCAAAGCCCTAAAAGATCACCTTGTTTGACTATTTGTCCTTGTTTTACACGAATTGAATGTTGCTTAAAATGTGCGAAAAAAAGATACTCATTATTTTCAGTTTTGATAATGACCGTATTTCCTGGAACATATACAGGATTCATTACTCCAGGTAGATTGTCCTTTATACCATCAACTACTAAAACTACTTCACCATCACTAGGAGCAATTAGCTCTTTTCCAAAGGCATAATAATCCTCATTAACTAGTCCGTCTGTCTTGAATGATTTTCCTTTTTCATTTGTAATTACAAGGTCAAAAGCATTTTTTTGAGATTTTTCTACCACATGGTAATTTAATTCTTGGGTGTCTCCTCCCCAAAAAACGGTCCACTCATCTTTAAAAGGAAGTATTAGTTTGGTTGTGTTTCTTTCAATTTTTGGAAGGTCCCTAGTATCTATAAAAGGTTTTACCATAAAACCATTAATTTTAGAATTGTGGTCTATAGAGATATTAAGACCGTAGAGTGCATGCTCGAAATTTGTTTTATAAAGGGCAACACTTCCATTTTCATAGGCCACAAATTCGCGCTTGGTGATTTTTCCCGCTTGTGATTTTAAGTTAGTTAAAAACTTAGTTATTTTATCGAGTGGAACAGCTTTTTTCATGTCCTCTGAAAACATTGAAAAAATGTTTTCATAACGGTCAGTATTATAGTGTGTATCGAATTCTTCTGCAACTACTTTTAGCGATGGCTTTTCTGTTTGAGAATATGTTATATTCCCCATTATAGTCATTACTATAATTAATATGATATGTTTCATAATTTTATTTTTTAAAATTTTAATTTAAGATACTTCTGCTATATTTCAATTTGATTTTCACTTTCTAATTGATCTTGCATTCTTTTAATGTCTTTGATGATAGGCTTGTAGGTTTTATTTACAGCAAGCTTGTTTATCCAGACAACAAACACATTAAATAACAGGGCAGCAGATAGATAAACCATTTTCATCTTCAAGGAAATGGGCAGCATATAGAGCAAGTTTTCGTTTGATAATTTCTCTATTAAAAAAGGAAACCAGTCATAAGCTACGGGGTCACCAAACCCCCAAATAAACAGGATATTAGCAAACAAAGGCGGCAATACATACCAATACAATACGGTATCTAATAGTTTGGCTTCCTTTAACATATTTGCCTCTTGGTTATTGAGCTGATCGCGTAGAGTTAAAGTCAAATTATTAAGATGCTTTTTACTTTTATTTTTTCTTAATTTGAAAATAAGATACCCAAACCAAAGTATGCTCAAACCACAGGCTATTTTAGTCAATGTAAAAGGAATTTCATATGCGAAATATCCAAAAATTAAAATACCGAATACCGATGCAGATATCTCTGTGATATCTCTTTTTCGGATGTTTTTTTCAATGCGATCCATCTTAGTATTTAAATCTTTGAGCAATTGAGATGTTTCAAATTTTATATTTTCTGTTTCGGAAGAATTCTTCCAAATATCTTTTAGTTCTTGTTCTAACATTCTAGTTTAATTTAGGAGTGATACATTCAAATAGCCTTTTTCGTATACGCTTCATTTTTACAGCGATATGGTTTTCTGTTAAACCTGTAATCGAGGCGATTTCTCTATATGATAAATCTTCTAAATAAAGAACAACAATAGATTTATCACCTTCATTTAAAGTTGATATGCAATCACGTAAATATTGATATTTTTCTTGTTCACCTTCTTCGGGAATATTTTTTACTGGTAAAAACTGTATGGATTCTAATCGAATCATTTTATTATTATTTTTTTCGAGTTTCATTTTCGAACGAAGACAGACATTCAATGCGATTTTATAAATCCAAGTACTAATATTAGAGTTCCCCTTGAAAGTTGCATAAGATTTCCAAATTTGAAATACTACTTCTTGGAAAAGATCCTGTGGTTCTATAGGGGAAACAGCATAAATTTTACATATTCTATATATTTTATGCTTGTTCTTCTCAAGTATTTGTTCGAATTTTTTTTCCGATTTATCCCACATATGATTTTGTTTCTATCTGTTCTTTGAATCCTTTAAAAAATAAAGTTTCATTAATTCCAGTTTATAACCCCTTCTATTCAGTTTCTTTATTTATGGTCTTATTAAATGATGATATTCGAAGGAATTCAATAAAAAAACCAGAAATAAGAATGTAAACTATTTCCTTTTTTGAGTTTCCTTCATTTAAAGTACAGGCGAGTATTACACTAGCCCAAACGATACTGCTTATAATTAGATTTCTTGTTAGAATTGGATTTAATTTCTTTTTTGTAATCATGGTATTGTAATTATAGATTTAAATTTTTATATAATTTTAGAGTCTCTATTAATGTTAGTGACAAGAGTTATAAAAATATGACAAGAAATTTAATTTATTTTTAAATAATAATTTTGAAACGCCTATTCGAGAATTATTATTAATTGCCTGAGTTTTTGTTGGGAAGAATTACTGCCTGCGATTGGTGTATGAATTAATGACTAAAAAGGACCTGAGTAATTTTCAGCTGTGACTAAAGTTAACTATCCAAGTTCATTTACAGCTCTATGAGCCATTTTTATTGCAACTATTGCATCGGCATTAGGAGCAGAATCGCTATTAGCAATCGTAATTCGTCCAAAGGGTTGTCTTCCTATTTTTGTAGAATTTAATGGTCCACCAACGGCGTAACCATGAGCCCATCTATTTACGGTAATGCTCTCAACATCTCTGTCGAAATCAAATAATTTATTTGGGAGCATACCACTGAGGTGATTCTTAATTTCGGCTTCGTAATCTTTGAATTGCAAGCTTAGCATTTTGTGTCTGGCTTCGCGAAATTGGACATCTTTAGGTGCGCCAATTGTCCCATAAGGACAGGAAATCATTTGTATTACACAAGGATCATCAGGTGTCTTGGTATATTCGTAACCACCAATATTCACTGGAAAATCCATCAGTACAGCCTGGTGCATATTACCAGGGGACATAGCTAGGCCCATTCCAATTTCTTTAATCGCCCTCCAATTTTTAAGACCTACGGTTGTATATTGTAATGGGCTCTTCATTTGAAGCCTTAATGCTTCATCTTGTGCTTTAGGAAGATTAGGTACAATATGTGGAATCATCATATTATAACAGGCCATTACAACAGCTTTACCTTTTACTTGATAAGACTTGTTATTGTTGATATAATTCACAAAAACTTCATCCGAACTTTTCGGATCACCACCATGCCTAACATTAATAACCGTGCTATTTAATCTGATTCGAACGTCATTTCCCGATTTGTCTAATTCATCATAATGGAATTTTGATTTTACGAGCTCCTCTGCGTTGTTTCCTTTCCCCACATATGGAATCATTTTTTTAACTAAGGCTCTTGCAACAGTCGCATTGCCATCTGGGAAATGATGTATGTATGGATTATTTTCATCATACACTTCTTTGGGAGCAAAGCCTAGTGCACCACAACTCTTGGCGGCTCCAATAGTCATCAAGTCCGTTCCTGAACTCGCCCAATCTAAGCCAGAATTTCTCGCCATTTTCATTACTCCAGAATCATCAACACCTAGTGTGTGCTTTAGATAGTCAAAATAGGACTGCGTTGAAACATAATCCTGCAATTCTTCTTTGGGTACTTTTATTGCATGCAATCCGCCATTTAATACGCGGAGTAACTGTTCTTTGCCTTTTTCACTCAATGGTGCCTGTTTCACAGCTTCGTCGTTGGATAGCTTTGCCATAGGAAGCCCTTCAACATAATTTGGATAATTACAGAAGGGATGTTTCACCACTTTATCTTCACCGAAGGTCGCTTCATTAAAGTATGTAACAGCACTCAAATTGTTCTTTTTGAAAAAATCAAGATCATATGCAGTCTTAAACCGATCTAAATCTATACCTATATCTTTAAAAAGATTGAGTATAAGTTTTCCTCCTGACCGTGGTTCTACCAGTGTTTGTGAACCCCCATAACTTAATCTTGTATTGCCATTAATTGTGTGTTCATTACGTTTTGCATGCCCTCCAAAATCGTCATGATTGTCTATAATAAGAACCTTTTTATCCTTTCCGTGTTTTTCTTGGAAAAAATATGCGGCTGATAGTCCGCTGATTCCACCTCCAACAACAATCAAATCGTAGACTTCCTTCAATTTAGTTGAAGGCCCCCAATCAGATTTCTTAGTCCAGGCCTTACTATGAGCGTGTGTGTTTGATCCTGGATGACTTCCTCTAAGCCCCTTAATACTTGGTGGATAATATAACGGATCGAGTAAATGTGATACAACATCATTGCTACAACCATATGGCAGGATTGTCGCACCAGCGACCATTAAAGTTCCATTGATAAAGTCTCTTCTTGTTATTTTTTTCAATTGGATGTCTAGTTGATATATTAACTGTTTGCTAATTGTTTAGCACTTAGGTACTAATATATGAAAAAGTAGTAGACCCATTATTCAATACCAACTTAATATGCAGGTGTTATGACCTTTTTATTTAATAATTTGAGGACTCATCAAATAAAAAACGGTTTCTTTACCTAAGTAAAGAAACCGTTTAAGAGTTTAGTGGTTGCATTATTAACAGCCTATTATCCCAAAGGAAAATACAAGTTCTTGATCTACTTTTTCACCCTTATAATTATTTGCAGATTCCCATTGCCCTGGGGCTTTGGTAATCAAATCAATCATCATTTTATCTATAGAAGGATAGCCTGATGTTGCTGTTATTTTGGCATTTACAATGTTTCCTTTTTTGTTAACCGTAAAATATAACTTTCCGGGTTGTAGCTTATCCTTTTGTACAATTGTCGTTTTTTCTTTGCTATTTTCTTTGAGGTAATTGATGAGCGCATCCATACCATTTACATATACAGCTTGCTTTTCTGGAACAATTGTTAGGTATGGTGTGGAATAACCGTCTTGCAGTTCATTAGTATCCTTATTCTTCTCTTGGTAATCGGCTCTAATCAAAATGTTGGTTGAGTGCTTGGTAGATTGTAAGAGCTTAATTTGAGCTGCATTTAGAGTCGCAGTGTTTCCGGTTTCTCTTAAATCTGTTTGTTTACTATCATCAAGAATAATCACCTTTACAGATTTATAATTCTCTATTTTTTGGGTCTGTTTCAATGGAAGAAAATCATTAATTGATCTTGCTTTATCGATGTCTGTTTTTTTAATAACAGCAAACCTTGTGCCTATACTGTAGAAAAAGTCAGGAATGTCTTCGACGTTAATGTTTGGTTCAGCTTGTGTGTTGAAAGCAACAGGTTCATAGCGCAAGGCTACTTTCTGATCTGTTATGACTTCGTTCCAGATTATAAATCCTAAAGTCAAACTTAGTATCGTAACTGCTAGGCTGAAAATAATGGTTCTCTTTTTCATATTCGATTTATCTATTGATTAATATATCTCAAAGATATCGAGCATAGCGGGTTCAATTATCAGATGAATTGTAAAAAAAGTGTAAATTTTGTGTGAAATACATTGAATTGTATCCCTTTCTATTGGAATCTTATTACAAAAGATGGTCTTATGATTTAGATGTTATTGGGTACAGCTTTTATTATCTTTTTAATAGCAGCAACAACCTTTTCTTCAGAAGTTGCGATATTCATTCTCATAAATAATGCCCCTTCACGTCCAAACCAATGTCCAGCATTAAGGGCAATTCCAGAGTTTTCTGTTAAATGATTGAACATTTCTTTGCTGTCTTTATAAACCTTTCTGAAATCTAACCATACCTGATAAGTGCCTTCTGGTTTTATAAGTTCAATTTTAGAAGTTTCTAATTCGCTTTCTATGGCATTAATATTTTTCTCAATGGTCTTTATAACTTCATTCAACCAAGGTTGCCCATGCTTATATGCAGCTTCTAAAGCAACTCTTGTAAGTGCGTTAGTTCTTCCCAAATTATATTTTTTAAAGGAACTCGAAGCCGCATTTTTAATATCCTCATTTGGAATAATTGCGATTGAATCACTAATACCACAAAGATTGAATGTTTTGGCTTCAGAAGTACAGACAACAATTTTTTCATAGTCATTAATAAACGATAAAGCAGAAGTAAAGTGATTATTGAAAAGGATGATGTCTTTATGAATTTCGTCCGAAATAAGAAGTAAGTCATTTGCTTTACAAATGCTTACAATTTGTTTCAGTTCTTCTTTAGTCCAAACGCGCCCAACAGGATTGTGAGGATTACAAATAATCAAAACTTTATTGTTTTCTATTTTGGCTTTCTCCTCTAAATCTTGAAAGTCAATTTGATATTGATTATTAACTAATACTAAAGGGTTTTTTGTGATCCTGCGCTTTGTATTTCGTATCACATCTCTGAACTCCATAAACACAGGAGGTTGCGTTATTATTCCATTGCTTTCAGATGTGAAATTTTCTATTAAAACACTAATGGTAGTGGTAATACTCGGACTAAAAACAATATGGTTTTTGTTTAATTCGATGCCGTAATTGGTACGATACCAATTCTTTTGTGCCACAAAAAAAGAGTCAGGCTTGTATTCATATCCAAATCCTGAATTTGAAATCCGCTGTATTAAAGAGTCTTGAATTGGTTTAGCAATCTGAAATTCCATGTCAGCAACCCACATGGGTTGAATATCTGGATTTCCAAATAGAGACTCTAAAGTCTTGGGATTTGATTTGGTTAGTGGTAATTCCTTTAAGTTATTTTCAATTTTCATAATTGCAGTAAGCTTGCACCAATTAGTTAGGCTATGAATAGTTGTCTCTTTAAGAAACTAATTTATAAAATTCAAAGCGAATAGAAAATCCTGGAAGATTTTTGTGAATAAACTTGTACTAGCAAAGGGTTTTTAATTCCATTCCACGTTCAGTTTTTCCAATTCAACGTTCAGGTTCACCAAAGATTTTTTGTCAATTGATTGTGTGTTGATTGTTAATTCAGTTTTATCAGTTTTTAAAATATAATCTCCGGCAAATTTCTTTATTACTTTTATTTCGGCGAGATTAATTTTTTTTCCGAATGGATAATTATGGAAAATCTCCCCATTCTCAATGGTCAAATATTGATTCTTTTTATGATAAAAATACAATACTAGATATAAAATGGAAATCACTAAAAGTACATAATCAGTCCAATATGGTTTTTCGTTTGTAAAAATCCCTAGTAGTCCAAATATGAGCCACATCAATCCAAAAAATAGATTGGTATTCAAGGTTTTATTTTTATAATGTATTTTCATTTTTCAATTCTTTGCGAACCGTTGTGTGATGCTGTTTTTTATTTATCCAATCTATTGCTTTTTTTATAGCAGGGTCGTTTGGTTGTCCTATAGTTTGATACCCATAATCAATAATTTCATCAGGTTTTATTTTATCACCAAAAACATTTCCATTCCTATCGACATAGATAGATGTTGTAAGTAAAATAATTGCTCCATCACTTAGCTTGAAAATTTCATTTCCGGTTGATAAACCTGCTGAGTTCAATCCAAAACTTTTAGTATTACTTTTGTTACGAAAAGCAGTAGATACTACTTCTCCAGAGCTTGCGGTTCGAGGACCTGTTAATATTGCAATAGGATTCGAACCATTTAAAAGTTTATAAGGTTGCCCGCTTATTTTTGTGATTGTTGTATTATTATATCCAGATTCTCCGTCACGATAAAACCAAGGAGATTTATTTCCATTATTGTCTAGGAAAAAACCGCATATTCCATTTCCCAATAAAGGTCCAATACCCGTTAACATTGGCCAACAATTTCCACCTGAATTTTCTCTTAAATCAAGTATCCAACCATTTAGGTTTTTATTGTCAATTGATTTAATTTGATGTTGTAAACTATCGGCATATTTTTGAATAGAAATTGAATCACCACTACTAAAACCTTTCATATGAATATATCCTATATTTTCATTTAATAGTTTTCCAGAGAAAGTAATTAAATTCTGATTATCACCCACTAAGCTTGTGGACTCCCACTTGTTTACTTGTTCTCTTGTCAGAAAACGACTGTGATTGTCTCTCAAATTTTTGAGAATTGATTGTATTATTGGGTAACAGTTTTCTATAGAATCTGTGTCTTTTAATTTTGCATATGCAACTTTCTTTATGCTTTGCAAATCAATAGAATCCCTATTGATTGATTTTTTTTCAATTATTACAAATACTTCGTTTAAATATTCTTTTGGAGTTAAAGTCCTTTTTTTTGAAGTAGAACAAGCTGAAGTAAAAATGAGTAGAAAAGATATTAAAATGTATTTCATGAATTTTCAAATTTTACATAACGCTGATACTATGGGTAGTACGCTGATTTGAAAACTAAAAGTTTCAAATCAGCGTACTACTTAGAGAGCCTTGTTTCTATTTTTATTTTCAGTCATAAATATACACATTGCGAGTGGCTTCGCATCTCATATTTTTCTGATTAAATTATTCAGGCGCATTACTTATAGCCAGTGATAGACACAATTTTATTTTTTTTAACTCTTGATTTCTTAATTATCTCCATTCATTATTTTCAGTAGGAACTATATCCAACTAAAGTCCACATAAAAAATAAGCCAATCAATCCTATCGTTGCATAACCAAAAAACACACCAGTTAAAAGTATAAGACTAAGTACAAGAGCTATCATTTTTATACTACGATTGTTTTTTTTGGACTTCGATGTCTTATATTGAATGTATTGGTTTAGAAAAATTTCATCCGATTTTTTTAAATAATACTGTATTTCAGAATCCTCAAATCCATTCTCTTTCATTTTCTTTTTTATATCCCCTGAATCAATTCCTTTTTCTCTCAATGATATACTAAAATCTAATTTATTCATTTCACCTATAAATGTGCCTAACGTATGTATATAGTTATAGCTAACTATAAATCGTTTATGTAAAAACCAAGGTAAACTTTTTAATTATAATCGCCCCTGATTAATCCTACAAAATAAAAGCACACGAAATACCATCTCAATTTTCCTTTCATTTATTTTATAAGAAACCACCCGTGGCTTCCAGCAACTGCGCCAGCTATAGTTATCAAACTAAACATAAGTAACATCCAATGTGCTCTATGGATAAAAGAAAATTTTTTCGCGGGATTTTTATCGGCGTATTTCACAAATAATTTATGTAGTAAAAAGGGTTCTAATACATACAAAATCAAGGTGAACAAAATCCAAACGAGAGTCATAGCGTGAATCCACCAGAATCTGTAATCTAAATATCTGTCCCAAGCGTCAAGTTCATACATCATGTAAAACCCGGTTAGTCCTGTCAATAAAGTTGTGATTTTTGCTTGGAAAGCAAATCTTCCTTCTATTTGTTCAAGTGTCTTAATTTGATCTTCCTTTGTTTTTAGGTTTTTAACCGCCGGAATAATTACAGTGGTGACCATAGCCACACCACCAATCCATAAAATGACCGCAATGACATGTATTACTCTGGCAAGTGTGAAATTTTCCATTTTTAAATGTTTACCAAGGGATATATTAAGTGTCGACCGACAGGATTTTCTTCAGAAAATCGGATACAACAAAAAATCAATTCCCTTTGGTTAAGGATGAAACTACATATTATTTCATTATAATTATACTGTCTTTTTAAAAACCGCAAAGCATTGAAATTATAGCCGATTTAGAAATTCTAGTGACCAGAAGATTAGTAATTACCAAATTACTTCCATTTAATATTACAACCTATACTTGGTTTTTGTTCTCGATTATTCACCTGCTCATCCAGGACGCAGTTTAAAGCATGTCGTAAATCTTCTCCCGTAACTGGAATGCCATTGCCGGGGCGAGATCCATCCAATTGTCCTCTATAGATGAGTTTCAAAGCACTATCGAATACATAGGTGTCTGGTGTGCAGGCGGCAGCATAGGCTTGAGCAATGTCTTGGGTTTCATCGTATAAATAGGGGAATGGATAGGCTTCAGACTTAGCCTGTGCTTTCATTTGTACAGGACCATCTTGCGGGTAGTTAAGCACATCGTTACTGGAAATACCAATAAACGAAATACCTTGGTCATTATAATGATTAGCGAGTTTCACAAGTTCGGCATTGACATGTAAAACAAAAGGGCAGTGATTGCATATAAAAAAAATGACCGTACCTTTTTCACCTTTAAGCTGTTCCAAACTCTTAAAGTCATCACTATGAGTATCTAACAAATTAAAGTTGGGCGCTATCGTACCAAGGGGAAGCATATTGGAAGCTGTTCTGGACATGAGTTTAAATGTTTTTAGGCTCCTACCAAAGATAAAGAAACATCGGTTAACTATAAATTATAAATTATAATTTATATATTCAACAACTAACTAATAAAATGCATTAATGAGTAATACCATTACTTTCGAGGACTTTACAAAAGTTGATCTTCGTGTAGGGACCATAATAGAAGTCAAGGACTTTCCAAAAGCACGGCAACCGGCCTATCAATTGACCATAGATTTTGGCGATTTAGGAATCAGAAAATCATCTGCACAAATCACAACATTGTACAGTAAAGCTGATTTATTAAACCGTCAAATTGTGGCGACAGTTAATTTTCCGAAAAAACAGATTGCTAATTTTATGAGTGAGTGTTTGGTGATGGGGGCGGTCAATGGTAAGGATGTAATTTTACTCAAACCAGAGGAGCAAGTAAAAAACGGATCAACAGTGGCCTAGTGATATGGAAGAGCTCGATAATGTTCAAATAAATTTCGACGCGAATGGCCTCTGGGTCTTAAACATTGCATTAGCAGTGGTAATGTTTGGTGTGGCTTTAGGAATAAGTATAGACGACTTTAAGCGCCTTATTCAACAACCAAAATTGGTATTACTTGGAGTATTGTCACAATTTATTTTGTTACCGCTTTTAACCTTTTTAATCATAATACTCATTAAACCACAGCCGAGTATTGCTCTGGGAATGATGATGGTTGCAGCTTGTCCCGGTGGTAATATTTCAAACTTTATGACACATCTCGCCAAGGGTAATACGGCACTATCAGTGAGTTTAACAGCTTTTGCTACCTTTTTGGCAATATTTATGACGCCTTTTAACTTTCAGTTTTATGGCGGAATGTATGAACCCACTGCTCAAATATTACAACATGTAAAACTCGAACCATTAGATTTGGTACGCTTAGTGATTATAATTCTCGGTATTCCCCTGTTTTTGGGCATGTTACTCCGACAAAAAAATGAACGCTTGGCGCTTAAATTATCTAAGCTCTTAAAACCGGCATCTATTATAGTATTCGTAGCGATTGTAATTATCGCCTTTTCTAATAATTTGGATGTATTTAATGAGTATGCGCATCATGTGTTATTAATAGGAATAGGGCATAACTTATTGGCAATTTTATTAGGCTTATCGATTGCCAAGCTATTTAAATTATCCTTTAAAAATCAGAAGACATTAGCGATAGAAACAGGAATTCAAAATTCCGGATTAGGCTTATTGTTAATATTCACATTCTTTGAAGGCCTTGGAGGTATGGCAATTTTGGCCGCATTTTGGGGAATTTGGCATATCATTTCTGGGCTATTACTTGCCTTTTATTGGTCTAAAAAATCCGGGGAATGAATCAGCTGTGGTTATATTCTGTAAGGGCATATATAAGGATAGGAATGTTTTTTTATTTCAGAAGAATAAAACTTTATAATGTTGAAAACATTCCGAAAAATAAACCGGTTTTAATACTTGCCAATCACCAAAACGCTTTATTGGATGCCTTGCTTATTGCCACACAAAGTGGTCGCTATTCATATTTTTTAACCCGTGCTGCCGTTTTCAATAAACCATTGATTAGTAAGCTTCTGAAGAGTTTACGCATGCTTCCCGTCTATAGAATTAGAGATGGCTGGAATACCATTTCTAATAATACCGCCATTTTTGAAAAATGTATAGCGCTACTTCAAAATAAACAGGCTGTGGTTATTTTTCCGGAAGGGAACCATAATTTGGAACGGCGTGTACGTCCATTTAGTAAAGGCTTTACCCGAATAGTGTTAGGAGCACTGGAAACCTATCCAGAGATGGATTTACAATTAATCCCTGTGGGCTTGAACTATCAACAGGCTATAAATTACCCAGATACTGTGGCATTGTATTTTGGAAAACCAATCTCGGCACAAACTTTTGTGTCTCAGAATTCGAATGAAGCAGTTATAAATCTTAAAAAAAGGATGTTTAGTGAAATAACAAAACTAACAACTAATATTCCTCAAAAATCATATAGTGACACTCTGGAAACTTTGGATGTTCTGGAGGTAGATTATTTAAACCCAGAATTGGTAAATAATTGTATCGCTAATAATTTTGTAAACTGTCACCAAAAACCGAAATCTAAAATCATAGGACTGAAACGTTTTTTAAAAGGGTTAATGATCCTAAATGTATTGCTGCCTTACCTTATTTGGAAATTCAGTATTCAGCCCAAAATAAAAGAACTAGAGTTCATGTCTACTTTTAGATTTGCAGTAGCGTTGACTCTAGTTCCATTATATCTTTTAATACTAGTGTTTGTTTTAATAATACTATGCTCCTTAAAACTTGCACTTATTTATCTGCTTAGCGTTTTATTGCTAACGGTATTGGCTGTAAAATTATAACTCTTCTCTAAAGAAAATAGCATTCATTAACAACCTATTGGTTCCATACCAAAATGCTCTAAAATTGGTGTTATCGGTAAATGCAACCACTGTACCACGACCTAATCCTTTTATTTGTAAAGGCACCGTACTACCTATGCTATCTAAATTATGCTTAGAGATATAACCACTTAATATTGGTTTCTCAGTATATTGAATAGGGTTGTTATAACTGTGTTTGTTAGGTTTCATAAAAATTGTAGTGTTTCTAAACATTGCAATTTTATTGTTTTTATATCCAAAGTTAATTGGGTGTGATCGGTCTATATTGGCTTCAAAGATAGCACCACCGATAACTTGTGCACCACTATAATCACGACGTTGTTCAAAAGAAATATCTTTAGCAGTACGTTCCATTTTTTTGAATTCTAGTTTCGCGAATTTTTGAGTGTTAAACCACTTTACTGTATTTCTATAGCCAATAATTGTACCCCCTTTTTCTACCCAAGCTTTTAATTTCTCGGTACTACCTTTACTTAAAGACCGTGCATTTGCCATAATGATGGTATTATAACGACTCAAATCTGCCCGACCAATACTTTTGGTGTCCAATTTTGTAACGGTCATATCATAACGCGTATCGAATAAATGCCACATTTCTCCGGCATCATATGAAGAGATCCCATCACCAACTAATAAGGCTATTTTAGGCTGTTCTAAAGCTCTAAATTGATTACTCCCCAAGTCAATACCCGTTGTTAACCCTGTGGCCACAGCGGTTAATTTTACATGACTCTCATCTGCGAGTTTACTCAGAAAACTGTGCAATTCTGAGGCCTTTAGTTTTTGATTTTGTACAGGAATTAAAATGGTACCGTAATCATATTGGTTACCAGCCAGTCCAAAGGGTTGCATCCCAACTTTTGCACGTAAGCCTTTGGCCAATATTTTGTTTAATATTTTTGGAGTATAATATTCATGCCATTCCATTAAATACCCATAATTACTCGATCCAGAAACACTACCACTCATATGTTGTAAGTCGGTAACTTCGGCACCAAGATTGGATGTTGAAACACCTTCGGCATAATCTACATTAAAAGCTAAAGGGAAAGTCCAGGCCGAAATATCATAAAATAAACTGTCCTGGAATTTTGTGCGCTTTTCAAACATCGCATTGATTAAACGCGTATTCTTTTGATTTTTTGGAACGATATAACTGTAGCCTTTTTTGAATCGTTTTCCATTTGCGCTAAAATCATTTTTTATCTCATGGAATTTAATTTTATGCCGATTTAAAATCTCAGCGAGATGATAGGTTTTCGCGGCATCTTTTGCATCACCAAAAACGATGGCTTTACCGGCTTGTTTAGCACCTTCATTTCTTGCGTTTTTATAAAAGTTATGCTGATATTTTAAAATGTCTTCGCGCATATTTTTGGCAGCATCTAAAGTCGATAAAGCTGCAGTAAACTGATTGCGAATTGTAAACGGGAAGGTTAGAATGCCGTTATCACTCTCTTGAATATGCCCTCTTGAACTCGCTTGTTCGAATAAAATTCCAATCCCACCATTAATATCCGGGAAGGTAGAGCCTTTGCCATAATAAAAATCGTCAAAACTCTCTTCGGTATAATAAAATGAACCTAATTTATCTAAGGCTTTTGCGTGGTATTTAGCAATTCCTTTAGTTAATTCCTGATTTAATTTAGGCGTTAAAGGATGAGTTCTCGACGCAATTCCCGGTTGAAAAAAGAAGGTTGAATTAGTTCCCATTTCGTGATGGTCTGTCAATATATTTGGCAACCATTTATGAAATGAAGCTATTCTTGCTCTTGATTCAGGAAGTTGTACTGGCAACCAATCCCGATTCATATCGAACCAATAATGATTTGTTCTTCCTCCAGGCCATACTTCGCTATATTCTCTATCGCTAGGATCTGGATTTAAATTTATGCTCTTATTGGTATTGGCCCAATAGGCGAATCGTTGTAAGCCATCTGGATTAAAAGAAGGGTCGAATAAAACAACCGTGTTTTTTAATAACTCATTAATATAGTCACCCTCAGCAGCAGCTAAATAATAAGCAGCTAATAAGCCTGCATTTGCTCCACTAGGTTCATTACCGTGAATAGAAAAACCTTGATAAACTACAATTGGTCTATTGGCTGTTTCAGTGGTATTGCTATTGGTACCAGCAATATGCGTTTCCCGAATGGCATCCAGATTTTGATGATTTTCAGGAGAAGTGATGGTTAATAATAATACCGGGCGATCTTCAAAAGTTTTACCCCTATTTTCAATTGTAATTCGGTCAGAAGACGCAGCAAGCGCATACATATATTGTACGAGCTTGTCATGTGTAATATGCCATTGACCAACCTGATGACCAACGACGCTTTCAGGTGTTGGTATATTTTGGTTGTAAGTTACATTTTGAGGTAGATAGTACGATAAATCAACCTTGTCCTGTGCACTTAATACAGTACAGAACATAAAGCAAAGTAAAAATAGTCTTTTCATAATATTTCCCGCATAGACGGGTATCTTGTTAGTTAGACCCTAAATATAAAAAAACCGTTACGATTAGGTAACGGTTTTATGGGCTTTAAGATTTCTTTAAGAGTTCTAGCCATCGGATGTATCATAAATTGACATCCAAGGATCACAGAAATCAGAAATATTTACATTGATTCAATATAAGTATTATATGTCCTCAAAATTAATGTCTGTAAAACTTTCAGAAGACACTGGCGCATCCTCTGGCACAGCTGCATCCTCTGATACGGGTGCATCCTCAGCTACAGAGGCATCACTTGTTGTGGTATACTCTTCTCTTTTATAATCTTTTTGGTGACGCTCACTAATTACTTCTGAGCCTTTTTCCTGAATAACATAGTCGGTCATTTCACTTAAAATACTATTAAACTCAGAAAAGTCTTCTTTGTATAAATAGATTTTGTGTTTTTTGTAATGAAATGAACCATCGTCATTTGTGAATTTTTTACTTTCAGTAATAGTAAGATAATAATCCCCTGCTTTGGTAGCTCTTACATCAAAGAAATAAGTACGTCTTCCCGCTCTTAAAACTTTTGAAAAGATCTCTTCTTTCTCCATCATATCATTATTCCTCATAGTAGTCGTGTTAGGTTTTGTTTTTTAATTTTGTGTTTCAAAAATCTAAAAAATAAGTTTAGCAACCAACTAAATCTGAGATTTCTTTTCTGTCAGACCAAATTTAACATTTATTTGTCGGCAATGACTAGCCCGACAATAATGTTGTTTTTTCAAAATTATAAATTTGGTTTCGAGTTCTCCGACAATTGTTTTAAATAGAGCTCTTTGTAATAACCATCCTTACTTATAAGCGTTTCATGCGTACCTTCCTGAGTAATAGACCCTTGGTCTAATACAATTATTTTGTTTGCATTTTTTGCCGAAGAAATTCTATGACTCACAATAATGGTTGTTTTTCCTTTTGTGATTTTATTTAAATTACTTAGAATTTTTTCTTCGGTTTCAGTATCTACTGCCGACAAACAATCATCCAGTAATAAAATATTAGGCTTTTTAATGATTGCTCTTGCGATAGATACCCTCTGTTTTTGTCCACCAGATAGTGTAATACCACGTTCACCCAAAACAGTACCATATCCTTTGGAAAATTTGCTAATGTTTTTATGTACTACAGCGTCTTTTGCCGCTTGTTCTACATCCTTATCAGTCGCATTTACAGATCCAAATTTGATATTATTTTCAATAGAATCAGAAAATAAAAAGGCATCTTGAGGAACAAAACCTATGTTATTGCGCAAACTCGTAAGGTTTACTTTTTCGATTGACGTATCATCAATTAAAATTTCACCAGAGTCAATATCATATAATCGCCCAATTAAATCTAAAATCGTAGATTTTCCTGATCCCGTTTTGCCAATAATGGCTAAGGTATCACCATAATTAATTTCAAAACTAAGGTCTTTCAAAGCTTGAATATTGGTATCATCATAGGTGAAGGACACCTTATTAAAAGTAATACTACCCTTAATTTCAGTGGGTGTTTCCACCGTATTTTGAATTTCAGGTTCTTCTTTTAAAAATTCATTGATTCGTTTTTGTGAGGCTTCTGCTTGCTGTACAATAGAAGTTACCCAACCCACGGTTGCAACTGGCCATGTAAGCATATTTACATAAATAATAAATTCTGCAATGGTACCCAGACTTTCTATTTCTCCATTTATATATTGCATACCTCCGACATAGATTACCAATAAATTACTGGCGCCAATAAGCAAAATCATTAATGGGAAAAATAAAGCTTGCACTCTTGTAAGGTCAAGTTGTTTTTCCTTATTTTCGGTTGAAAGGGTATCAAAAGCAATATTGGTTTGTGGTTCTATACCGTAGGCCTTAATTACCGAAATCCCACTAAAAGATTCTTGCGAATAGGTTGAAAGTTTTGATAAATATTCCTGGACTATAGTACTGCGTTTATGAATGGCTTTACTCAATATGTAAATAGCAACCGATAGAATTGGAAGTGGGATAATGGTGTACAATGTGAGTATTGGCGCTTCATTAAACATATATATAAGAGCGATCACAAATAAGGTGATTGTATTGATTGTATACATGATTGCAGGACCTACATACATACGTACCTTACCAACATCTTCACTAATTCTATTCATTAAATCTCCGGTTCTATTCCTTTTATAGAAGCTTAAAGAGAGTTTTTGGTATTGCTGATAGACTTCGTTTTTTAAATCGAATTCAATATATCGCGAGACATTAATAATGGTTTGACGCATTAGAAACGTAAATAACCCGGCGATTAAAGCCGCACCAACTATATAGACAATATTAAGAATAAGCTCAGATTTAACAACGGCTATATCTGTAACAATACCCTTTCTATATTGATCTACAACATTAATTGATTGTCTAATTAGTCTTGGGGTGAATAACAAGAATATTCGGGCTATTACAGTAATGACTACCCCCACTAAAAGACTGTATTTATACTTAAAAAAATACTTATTAAGGTGTTTTAATTCTTTCATTTGCAATTTTTATGCTCTACGTGGCTTTGATGTTTTCTCAATTTTTGGTCTATTTTTTTGCATAAACTGTAATATTCGTTTATTTTTGCAGGCTGTTATTATATATTATTCAATAAACAAAACTTTAAAAATACATTTATAATGATTTTAGACGTCATGAAACCTAGTGAAATTAAAAAAGTTGATCCAGTATTTGGACAACTTTCTTTTGATGATCATGAACAGGTTGTGTTTTGCAACGACAAAGATACAGGATTAAAAGCAATAATAGGAATCCATAATACAGTTTTAGGACCAGCGCTTGGTGGTACTAGAATGTGGCAATATAAAAATGAATGGGAAGCCTTAAATGATGCCTTACGATTATCTCGAGGGATGACATTTAAAGCAGCAATTACCGGCTTAAACCTAGGTGGCGGTAAAGCCGTGATTATTGGAGATGCAAAAACTCAAAAAACACCAGAGCTAATGAAGCGTTTTGGGGAATTTGTACATTCCTTAAGTGGTAAATATATCACTGCTGAAGATGTTGGTATGGAGACTAGTGATATGGATTTGGTTAGAGAAGTGACACCTTATGTTACCGGGATATCTGAGAGTAAAGGTGGTGCTGGAAATCCATCTCCAATTACTGCATATGGGGTTTATATGGGTATGAAAGCTGCTGCTAAATACCAATTTGGAACGGAGCATCTTGAAAATAAAAAAGTGTTTGTTCAAGGTATTGGCCATGTGGGTGAAACTTTAGTAGATCATTTGGTAAAAGAAGGTGCTCAAGTGGTGATAGCAGATATCAATGAAGAACGCTTACAAGCCGTGAGTTCTAAATATGGTGTAGATATCTATAGAGGCGATGATCTCTATAATGAAGCCATGGATATTTATGCTCCTTGTGCATTAGGTGCAACTGTAAACGACGATACCGTATACAAGATAAAAGCGCAAGTTATTGCGGGTGCTGCAAATAATCAATTGGCAGTGGAAGATGTACACGGACGAATCCTTCAAGAAAGAGGGATAGTTTACGCTCCTGACTTTTTAATAAATGCTGGAGGGATAATTAATGTTTATGCTGAATTGGAAGGCTATGGTAAGCAAGAAATTATTAGAAAAACAGAAAACATCTATAATACGACCTTAGAAATATTGCAAAATGCCAATGCAAATGGTATCACAACCAATCATGCAGCATTAAATATTGCTAAAGATAGAATAGCAACAAGAAAAAAAGAGAATTCTAAATAGTTCTTTTTAAAATAATACTATTTTTGCGGGGCGAAAGAACTATTCTTTCGCCTCATTAATTTGATGTCATTAATACCTCCTATTTTAGGAGTAACAAAAAGTTCTTTAATATGCTTAACAGGAGACATATTCGTATAAAAGTAATGCAAATATTATATGCATTTAAGGGAAGTGAAAGCGATGATCTAAAAAAGGATGAACGTTTTTTAATGCAGAGCATGGAGAATATGTACAACTTGTACCTCCTAATGTTGTCGCTATTAATAGAAGTTCAGACAAAAGCTGAAGACTATCAAGAAAAATCTCAAAAAAAGCATCTGGCAACTGCCGAAGATAAAAATCCAAATAGAAAGTTTGTTAATAATGAACTTTTAGAGCTTCTAAAACAAAACAGATTGCTTAAGGACGAATTAGAGTCAAGAAAAGTAACCAATTGGCAATTTGATGACGAATATGTAGATGTAATTTTTAGAGCAATTCTCAATAGTGAGCTTTATAAAGATTATATGGCAACAAAAATGTCTTCTTTTAAAGAAGACAAAGCCTTTGTCATTGACATTTTTAAAGAGATTATCGCACCAAATGATAAGCTTTACGATTATTTGGAAGATAAAAATATTACCTGGCTTGACGATCTTCCAGTTATTAATACTGCAATCGTTAAGTTACTAAGGAAGTCAAATCCTGATAAATCTGACCTTCATTTTGTGCCAAAATTGTTTAAGGATCTGGAAGATAGAGACTTTGCAAGCAATCTTTTGAAGAAAACAGTGTTAAATTTATCTGCTTTTAGTAATGAGATAACCAATAAAACAGCGAACTGGGATAAGGATAGAATTGCAAATATTGATTTTGTACTATTACAAATGGCAATTTGTGAATTTCAAAAATTCCCCTCAATACCAGTAAAAGTCACTATTAACGAGTATTTGGAAATAGCAAAAGAGTACTCTACACCTAAAAGCAGCGTGTTTATTAATGGAATTCTCGACAAGATAGTGAAGGAATATATTGATAAAGGAACGTTAAATAAAGTGGGAAGAGGATTAATGTAAACGATTTTTTATTACTTTTATGCCCAGAACAACCAAAAAGGAATCAATACTAACCCAAATGTTTATCTTGAATAAACTATTAAAATGAATATTATGAAAAAAGTAATTTTAGGATTAAGTGCCTTATGTATGGTGGCATTTACATCATGTAAGGAAGACGCAACGAGTAAAGTAAAATCTGAAAATGTAACTCAAGCTGCTGAAAGAGATGCGGTTGCTGGTGATTATCCAGTAATTTCATTCGACAAAAAAGAACACGATTTTGGAGAAATTGTTAATGGTACTCCAGTAGAAACTGTGTTTTCTTATACAAATACTGGTAAAGCACCATTAGTAATTACAGATATTAAAAGTACTTGTGGATGTACAGTACCTAAAGATTGGAGTAAAGAACCTTTAGCTCCAGGAGCTTCTGCTAATTTTACAGTGAAGTTTAATGGTAAAGGTGCTAATAAAATATCTAAGACTATTACGGTAACTGCAAATACGGAAACTGGTAAAGAAGCGGTAAGAATTGCTGCTTTCATCAAACCAGATCCAAATGCTGCGACACCTTCAGCGATATCTCAATAATCTTTAATAAGGAATTTTATAAAGAATAATTAATGGAAGGATTAAGTCAATTTGCCCCGTTTATTTTAATGTTTGCTGTCGTATATTTCTTTATGATAGCTCCACAAATGAAACGAGCAAAGAAGGAGAAAAAATTCGCTGCAGAATTAAAACGAGGAGATAAAGTGATTACCAAAAGTGGAATGCATGGTAAAGTTGTCGAACTTAATGATAAAGATAAGTCTTGTGTGATTGAAACATCAGCAGGGAAAATTAAGTTTGAACGATCGGCCATTTCCATGGAAATGAGTATGAAACTCAATCCGCCTCCGGCAGAAAAAAAATAATATTTTATAAAGCAGCTCCTAGAGCTGCTTTTTTTTTTGTACCTGTGTTGGAATTAATTCACTGAAATATATTGCAATCTGTTCTCTGTATTTATTAATACCTTGGGTTTCTATATGTAGAAATACAAGTAATTATACAAATATGAAATATGTTTTAGGAGTGATTTTACTCTCAATGTTGTCCTGTCAGAATACAAGTAAAAACATGAAGGGGAACAGCCTTATTGCCGAATTGGAATATAAATTTGACGCCCTTCTTGGTGAAGGTGCAGTTTGGAATTATAAAACGCAGGAATTATACTGGATTGATATAGAAGGAAAGTCACTTCATATCTATCAGCCTAAAACCAAAGTAAACAAAAGCTTCTCCACACGATCTAGAATTGGTACCGTTGTCCCATATACATCAACTGAAGCTGTCGTGGCTTTAGAGGATGGTATTTACAAATTACACCTGGAAACAGGGGCGCTTTCCTTAGTTTCTGATGTAGAAGCTCAACACACCGAAAACAGATTTAATGATGGTAAATGTGACCCCTTAGGTAATTTATGGGTAGGATCTATGCATCTCGAACAATCGAAACCTCATGCGAGTTTATATAAGGTTAATCCAGAAGGATTAGCGACAAAAATGATTGATAGTGTTACCATCTCTAATGGAATTGTATGGACCTCGGATGCTAAAACCATGTATTATATTGATACGCCAACCTCAAAAATTATGGGTTATGATTTTGACATTAATACAGGAACGATTTCTAATGAAAGAGTCGCTGTTGAAGTGTCTTTAGATGATGGTTATCCTGATGGTATGACGATCGATGCCGAAAATATGCTATGGGTTGGTCTTTGGAATGGAAATGCGGTGGCTCGTTATAATCCTGAAACTGGAGCGCTCATGTCTAAAATTAAAGTACCTGCTCATAATGTTACAGCTTGTGCATTTGGAGGAGAGAATCTCGATATATTATACATCACAACAGCCAGTTTAGATATGACCCCAGAAGAACAGAAAGCATTGCCGTTATCAGGTTCGATATTTAAAGTAGTCCCTGGAGTTAAGGGTGTAAAGGCCTCATTTTTTGGAGCAGAGCACAATTGAGAGATTATGAATACTATACAACAAAATAATATGAGTATCCCGTCGAAAATAATTGTAATCATGGGTGTTAGCGGTTGTGGAAAAAGCACTATTGGAAAGCAACTTTCAAAAACACTAGATATTCCGTTTTTTGATGCTGACGATTTTCATCCGCAAGCTAATATTGAAAAAATGATAAACGGTTTTCCATTGAGTGATCATGATCGCCAACCCTGGCTGGACTTGCTTTCAAATAAAATAAAATCATGGCATACTACCGAAGGTGCTATTTTGGCCTGCTCAGCATTGAAAGAATCATATCGAGAGAAACTAAATAAGGGTTTTGAGCAAATCACTTGGATCTTTCTTGTAGGCTCATTCGAATTGATTAGTGAACGCTTGAGAAACAGAGCATCTCATTTTTTTAAACCTGAACTCTTAAAATCACAGTTTGAGAGTTTGGAAGTTCCCAATTATGGTTGGCATATTAGTATTGATAATAATGTCCCCGAAATAGTTCAATACATTAAAAATAGAATAGAAATGAGTACAGCTGAATTTGGTGTTATTGGATTAGGAGTAATGGGAAAGAGTTTGGCTTTAAATGCAGCTGAAAAAGGACTGCATATTTCTGTTTATAATCGGGCGGAAGGGGATGAGTTACTCGTTGTTGATGAATTTTTGAAAAATAATAAAACTTTCAATACTATAAATGGTTTTACAAATATAGAGCAGTTTGTGACCTCATTAGTCCAGCCTAGAAAGCTATTTTTAATGATTCCCGCTGGGGCTGCTGTAGATAGTGTTATTAATACATTAATCCCTTTATTAGACAAAGGAGATGTTATTATGGATGGCGGAAATTCACATTATAAAAACACAAAACGACGTTTTGATTTATTAGCCTCTAAAAGCATTGACTTTTTTGGAGTTGGTGTTTCAGGAGGTGAAGAAGGCGCAAGAAAGGGGCCTTCAATTATGCCAGGAGGGACGGCTACAGGATATACTAAAATAGCGCCTGTTCTGGAAGCTATTGCTGCCAGAGATTTTAATGGAAACTCCTGTTGTGCCTATATTGGGCCGGAAGGTGCAGGACATTATGTGAAAATGGTTCACAATGGTATTGAGTATGCCGAAATGCAATTATTGGCAGAATTGTTTGCGCTGATGTCTCCCAAGATGAGTTATGAAAGCATTTCGGAAGTATTCGAGACATGGAATAAAGGCGAATTATCAAGTTATTTATTAGAAATCACGTCCAAAATTTTACTTAAAAAAGAAGGCGAAGCTTATGTTATTGATTTAATTTTAGATAAGGCAGGAAACAAAGGAACTGGTTCATGGTCCAGTACATCTGCATTAGAATTGGGAGTTCCAAATACAATGATGAGTGCTGCAGTTTTTGCCAGATACATTTCGTCATTTAAATCACAAAGAATAGCTTATGCTGAACAATTAAAGACAAAAGCCAATCCCCATCCAGAATTAAATATTGATCACTTAAAAAGTGCATATCAGTTAGCGAGATTAATTAACCATCATCAAGGATTTGAACTTATTAACGAGGCGTCAAAACACTTTAATTGGAATTTAAACCTTTCGGAAATTGCACGCATATGGACTAATGGCTGTATTATTAAGTCTAGCCTTATGGAAGATATGGTAAGTGTATTTAAAGAATTCTCAAATGTATTAGAAGCGCCTGAAATGTTTGAAATGATGTGTCGTCATGAAAATTGCTTAGCTTCGGTTTTGCATGAAGGTATTACATTGAGAATAGGATTACCTTGCTTTCATGCGGCCTTTAATTATTGGATTTCAATTACAACAGAAAACCTTCCAGCGCATATCATTCAGGCTCAGCGTGATTATTTTGGCGCACATAGCTACCAAAGGATTGATGCACCATTGCATAAATTTTTTCATACTAAATGGTGATGCTTTTGTCTGATGATTGACTTATTGCAAAAGCCCTATGACGGTGTTGAGTTTTAAGACACTGGGTTTAATTGCTTAATCTGCGAGCCCATTTATGCCTTTTTATATTTGTCGTGCAAACCCATGCCTTTTAGAATCATTGGTTTCATTTTGTCTAGCCGACTTTGTTTGGTAACTTCTCTTTTTGCCGAAGCGATATGCTCGCAATATTCGCGTTGCTTATATGGTGTTAATTGATTGAAAGAGGTGTCTAATTCTCTATTTTTATCTAGTAATTGTTGTAGTTCAATTGGAATAATGGTTTCCTTTTTTGAACGGTCGGTTTTAAGTGCTTTACCCGATTTTTGATTCTCAATAGCTTCCATGACATACATTAATACAATGTTTTTATCAATATCGTCGATTGTGCTAAAACGCATTTGTCGCAAAGCTTTGGTCTTTCCTTCTTGAGCATTTACCAATAGTTTGTGTTCGTCTTTTAGAAAGACTCCATTAAAAAACCAAATACCGAAGTGCTCCTTAAAAGCGCTGAAACCAAGAACGTTTTTTCCATTAATAGTATAAACTGGTGCACTCCATTTGAGCGTTTCTACGAGTTCGGTATTGTTAACAAGGTCTCGTAAAAGCGTTAAAGCTTCATAAAAATTTTCATGAGTTTCTATATATTCTTCTACTGAGTTTACTTTTTTCATTCTATGTTCGTAAAAGTGAGGTGCTCTTAATTTTTCATTTCCGAGTTGACCAACATCTCATTATTACCATTTTCCGGCATAATCCAGATTACTTGAGGATTGCTGCTTAAGATAATCAAATTTCAGTTTTATAATTTGACGTATGTGTAAATAATCATGAGCCAACCAATTATCTAAAAAATGAGTTGCACTTTGCAGACCTCGTTGTGGATGCCTATAGCTGTTATCCCATTTAGGACTTTTTAAAGATTTCAACCATTTTAAAGACTGTTGTCTTTCATTGAGAAATTTATTGAGCATTTGATGATAGTCTTGCTCTAAATAACGATGCTTTGTTACCCATTCTATGGGATCAAATGGTGGCGGTGTATCATTAGGTTTTTCCAGAACCAATTGTGTTCTACACCTAAAATCATTACGTTCTTCATCATATAAATGACATACAATTTCTAAGAGACACCATTTTTCAGGAGTTTGTTTCCATAAAATCATTGGAGTGTCTAGGTCTTTTAAGAGCGCTTTGAAAAGCGATTGATGTTGGTCCAATTGATCTATTACAAACTCCATAATACTTATTTTGATTTTGCTTGAGTGATTTCGGCAATTTTACAAATTACTTGTGTTGCTTTTAAGATGCTTTCTACCGGAACATATTCATAACGGCCATGAAAATTATGACCACCAGCAAAAATATTTGGACAGGGTAATCCCATATAACTTAATTGAGAACCATCCGTACCGCCTCTAATGGCTTTTATTAAGGGCTTTATGCCAAGTTGCAGCATGGCTTCCTCAGCAATGTCTACAATATGCATTACTGGCTCAACCATTTCTTTCATATTGTAATATTGATCTTTTATCTCAAGTTCAATAACTGTAGATCCATATTCAGCATTCATAGTATTTGCTATATTTTGCATTAATTGCTTTCGGGCTTCAAATAGATTCCTGTCATGATCTCGAATAATATATTCTAAATAGGTCGTTTCTACTTGCCCCTTCATATCATGTAAATGGAAAAACCCTTCATAACCTTCGGTATGTTCCGGGCGTTCTTCTTTGGGAAGTCTATTGATAAATTCTGTAGCATAATGCATGGAATTGACCATTTTTCCTTTCGCGTATCCAGGGTGGACAATTTTACCATTTACTTTAACTTTAGCTCCAGCAGCATTAAAATTTTCGTATTCTAATTCTCCAACTTGACTCCCATCCATAGTGTAAGCCCAATCAGCATTAAATTTAGCAACGTCAAATTTATGTGCACCACGACCAATTTCTTCATCAGGGGTAAAACCCACCCTAATGGTTCCATGTTTAATGTCGGGGTTTTGGATTAAAAATTCCATAGCACTAACAATTTCACAGATACCAGCTTTATCATCTGCCCCTAATAAGGTCGTGCCATCTGTAGTGATCAATGTTTGTCCTTTATAAAGGAGTAAATCATCAAAATAGCTCGGGGATAAAATAATATTTTGTTCGGTATTTAATACAATGTCTTCACCGTCATAATTTTCTATTATTTGAGGATTAACATTTGCAGCAGTAAAATCTGGAGAGGTATCAAAATGAGAGACAAATCCAATAGTAGGCACATCATGTGGAACGTTGCTAGGTAATGTAGCCATAATATAGGCGTTCTCATCAATGCTAACATCCTGTAGCCCAATTTGTTTTAATTCTTCAACTAGTTTGTTGGCCAAGTCCCATTGTTTTTCTGTACTCGGTGTACTGTCGCTGTTTGGATCACTTTCAGTGTCGATTGTGATATAACTAATAAAACGATTGATGATGTGTTGTTTGTCTAACATGCTTATTTTTGGCCCCAATTATTGGTTTTATTTAGTGTCAGTAAGTCTTCGGAGAGCACCATTAACACTAAAATCATTATACTTTTCGAAAGTTCTCTCTGAGTATGATCTTCAGGGAGACGTTTTCAAAAATAGACAACACATTGTAAAGTGGCAAGTGTTGTAATAGTTTCTTTTTTATTGGATGAAATTAGTTTATTTTTGCAGTCAAATTTATCTACATGTATAGATTGCTTATTCGCCCAATTTTATTTTGGTTTGACCCTGAAAAAGTACACCATTTTACATTTTCTTTAATAAAATTTATTTGTAAACTTCCGTGGGTATCAGGTGTCATTAGAAGCCTATACCAGGTCAATGATTCCAGATTAGAGCGTAATTTATTCGGACTAAGTTTTAAAAATCCAGTTGGTCTAGCTGCGGGGTTTGATAAAAATGCGTTGTTATATAACGAGTTGTCTAATTTTGGATTCGGATTTATAGAAATAGGGACGGTAACACCAAAAGCACAAGTTGGGAACCCTAAAAAGCGCTTGTTTCGACTTCAAGAAGATCAAGGGATTATTAATAGAATGGGGTTTAATAATGAAGGATTGGAAGGAGCAATTGGCCAATTAAAAAAGAATAAGGGTGATCTTATTATTGGTGGAAATATAGGAAAGAATACGGCAACTGCAGCCGAAGATTATACAGTCGATTATTTGACTTGTTTTAATGCACTCCATCCATATGTGGATTATTTTGTTTTGAATGTGAGTTGTCCAAATGTTGGGAGTCATGCTAAATTAACCGATAAGGATTATCTGGAAGAACTGATTGGTGAAGTACAAAAGGCAAATGGGAACTTTGAAGTTCAAAAACCAATTTTACTAAAAATAGCACCAGATTTAAATACCATTCAACTGGATGAAATCATCGCTTTAGTAGAAACAACCAAAATAGATGGGATTATTGCCGCAAACACATCGGTGTCCAGAGAAGGTTTACAAACAACCAAAACAAAACTGGATGACATTGGTAATGGAGGTGTAAGTGGACAACCCGTAAAAGATAAAAGCACTCAAGTAATTAAATACCTATCAAAACAAAGCAATAAAGCATTTCCTATTATTGGAGTGGGTGGCATTCATTCTTCTCAAGATGCTTTAGATAAAATTGAAGCAGGAGCTGATTTGGTTCAGATATTTACAGGATTTATTTATGAAGGACCAAAGCTAATTAAAGCAATTAACAAGGCTCTTTTAAAATAGAATCATCATTTTGAGTACTGCTTTATTAAATTAGGATCTGTAGCTAACTTTCCAAAATTGTAGTATTTTTATCCTAGAATTAAATCGATATAATGTCTAAGCAAATCAAGATTATTGAATGTCCTCGTGATGCAATGCAAGGGATAAAAGACTTTATTCCTACAGCGCAAAAAGTGCAGTATATCCAGTCCTTGCTTCGTGTTGGTTTTGATACCATTGACGTTGGTAGTTTTGTATCTCCAAAGGCCATTCCACAAATGGTGGATACCGCTGAGGTGTTAGCAAATTTAGATTTATCGAGTACTAGAAGTAAGTTATTAGCAATTGTTGCTAATACAAGAGGTGCTACTGAGGCTTCAAAACACAATGAGATTGCATATTTAGGGTTTCCTTTTTCTATATCTGAAAACTTTCAAATGCGTAATACTCATAAAACCATTGCACAGTCTGTTGTGACACTTCAGGAGATTCTTAATATAGCAGAAGGCGTTAACAAAGAAGTCGTTGCCTATTTATCGATGGGTTTTGGAAATCCATATGGAGACCCATGGGATGTGGATATTGTAGGAGAATGGACTGAGCGTTTAGGAAATATGGGTGTAAAGATTTTATCTCTTAGCGATACAATTGGGAGTTCTAATCCAGAGAATATTTCATATTTGTTTTCCAACCTAATTCCTAGTTATCCTAATATTGAGTTTGGGGCCCATTTACATACTACTCCCTCAACTTGGTTCGAAAAGGTTAATGCAGCTTATAGTGCCGGTTGTTTTAGGTTTGACGGTGCCATACAAGGGTTTGGTGGCTGTCCTATGGCTAAAGATGAACTGACAGGAAATATGCCTACTGAAAAATTATTGTCCTTTTTTACGGCAAAAAAAACTCACAATGACCTCAATGCTTTAAGCTTTGAAAGTGCTTATAATGAGGCTACTAAGATCTTCTCAGTCTATCATTAAAAAACGTAGTCGTTCTCTTTCTTGTTTTTATTTAAAATAATTCTAAATAAAGCTTGTTTATTTCGTTTTCGGTGTTATTTTTGCCGAGAAAATAAACAACTATTTATAATAAGTCTAAATAAAAACAAATGAATAAAGCTATCTTATCAATGGCAATTTTAGTATCGAGCTTTGGGTTTGCACAAACCGTAAGTCAGGATACAACATTAACAAGCAATCAACAACAAAATGCGATTCAAAACATATTAAGTGGTAACATCTCAAAAGGGGTTACAGTTGGAGGTTATGCACAAGTAGATTACAATCAACCTGAAGGTGCAAACGGTAAAATGGATGTCCACCGTATGGTAATGTTATTGGGTTATAAATTTAGTGACGAGGTACAATTTGTTACTGAAATTGAGTACGAACATGTAAAAGAAGTATATATTGAACAAGCATTTTTAAACTATAGTATATCAGACAACTTTAATGTTCGAGGTGGTTTAATGTTAGTCCCAATGGGAATTGTAAATGAGTACCATGAACCAACAACTTATAATGGTGTTGAACGTCCTAATGTAGACAAGAGTATTGTACCTACAACTTGGAGAGAAATTGGAGTTGGTGTGACTGGTAAATTTGATAATGCATCTTTACGTTACCAAGCTTATATCTTTAATGGATTTGCTTCAGTAAACGGATCTAAAGTATTAGGCGGATCAAATGGATTACGTAACGGACGACAAAAAGGAGCGGAATCTACAATTAATACGCCAAACTTATCAGCGAAAATAGATTATTACGGAATTCAAGGATTGCGTCTAGGTCTTTCAGGATACTTTGGTCGTACACAAGCCGCTGATGATATTCAAGATATTGATGGTGCCGATGTTGGAATTTCAATGTATGGCCTTGATGCACGTTACATTAACAAGCGTTTTACAGCTAGAGGTCAATTAATTCAGGCAGTCTTAAAAGATACTGATGATTATAATAATTTAAATGGCGCAAATCTTGGATCAGAACTTAAAGGATGGTATGCTGAAGTTGCTTATAACTTATTGCCTTTAGATAAAGAGCAAAAATTAGATGCTTTTTTACGTTACGAAAAATATGATACTCACGCAGCAACTAAAGATGCTGGAATAACTAGAAACTTAGGATATAACAGAAATGAATGGGTAACAGGTTTGAGTTATCATATTGCTCCTGGAGCAGTTGTTAAAGCCGATTACCAGTTTTTAGATAATGCTGTTGATGGTAATGATACTAAAGGACAACTAAACATTGGATTTGGTGTTTGGTTCTAATTTAATTGATTAGTTTTTTAATCAGATAGTTAAAGTGGAAATTTTATTTTTCACTTTAACTATTTGATTTATTAATAATACTTTTGTCTTATGAAATTAAAATATATTATAATTTTTTGTTTATCGACCTTAATGATGTCTTTTGGGTTATCAAAACATATTCGAAAAAAAGTAGATAAAGAGATAAAAAGTATATTTAATATTGAGCAATTTACATTAAACCCAGTTGTGTTTTCTTCTGAAGTAACTGAGGGATTACCTGCTAAATTTGAAGAAGATAATTTATTTGAAATTAAAGTAGAACAAGATCTTTTGGGCTATGCATACGTTTCTAAAGCACCAAGCAAGACAGATGAATTTGAATATTTAATTTTGTTCGACACTGATTTTATTATCGTAAAATCTAAAGTCTTAGTGTATCGTGAAGATTATGGTGGTGAGATTGGCAGTAAACGTTGGTTAAGACAATTCATTGGAAAAACACAAAATGATACCCTAACTTACGGTAATAATATAGCAGCAATTTCTGGCGCTACAATTTCTGTACGTTCAATGACTAAAGCGGTTAACGATGTACTGGCTTCTATTAAAATACTTCACACTAAGAAGCTCCTCTAATGAAGTTAAATGGACTAATATATACGCTCCCGAAAGAATTGAAATTGCTCATTGGAGCTTTTGTCATTGTATTAAGTATTGGGTTTTTTACAGGCTTATTGTTTGTTAAGGATACCTCTTCAGGAAATCCTAATGGCATTGAAGAGCAGTACCTAGGCAATGAAGCTGATGAAGATACAATGGTAATGAAATTTAAAAAAAGTGATAAGGAGATGCTTAGTATGGTACATAACCATATCTTATCTATGTCCATAATATTCTTTCTCGTAGGTTTACTGGTTAGTATAACAGATCTTAAAAAGAAAGCAAAACTTTTTTTAATGATTGAACCTTTTGTGTCTGTGGTATTAACTTTTGGAGGGATCTATTTACTCTGGAAAGGATTTGTCTGGATGAAGTATATTGTAATGATTTCAGGAACTTTAATGACCCTCACTTTCGCCTTATCTGTTCTTATTATATTTATACAGCTTTTTAAAAATAAGCGTTTAGGGTAGGAATTCTTCTTACTTACTTGTTATATACATAAATAACATGGTTAATAGCCTAACTCCTATTTATGTAACAACTCTATTTTATTATTTGTGAATCTTCTTATTGGGTATGCTGTCAAATTTTAGTCGGTTTACCCCTGAATAGAGGAAATGTTACCAATCAATATATTTTGTTTAAAATATCTCCTTTTTTGTATGTAGTATTTTAACACCAAGACTGAGTACAATATTATTGAAGTATAATAATTTTGTGAGAAAATGTTCGTTGTAATTATATGAATTTTAAGCCTGAAATAGAATGATTAAAAAGCTAAGTATTATTGTATTACTCTTTATGAATTTAACTTGTTTTTCTCAAAACTGGAGCACTGATTTTGAAGCTGCAAAACAAACTGCAAATGAAAAGAATCAGAACATTGTGTTAGTGTTTTCAGGATCCGATTGGTGTGGACCTTGTATCAAATTAGAAAAAGAGATTTGGAATTCGGAAGCATTTAAGGTCAATGGGGAATCTAGTTTTGTAATGTTACGTGCTGATTTTCCAAGAAGAAAGAAAAATGCCTTATCCGAAACACAACAAGCACATAATAATAATTTGGCCGCGACTTATAATAGCAATGGTTATTTTCCATTAGTTGTTGTATTGAATCAAGAAGGAACCGTTCTTGGAGAAACAGGCTATAAAAAAATCACAGCACAAGAATACATCAACCTTTTAAAATCTTTTTAAGATAAATGAAGACACTAATTTTTGGACTTATAATTTTATTCAATTCATGGACTTGTAATTCACAAGAGATTTATAAGCGCACTCTAAAGTTAATGGGAAGCCGATTTGATATTACTGTAGTCGCATCAAATAAAGTTCAAGGAAATACATTTATAGACTTGGCCGTGGCTGAAATTTCGCGAATTGAGAGTTTGATTTCCTCATGGGACCCTAAGTCTCAAACTTCACTAATCAATAAAAATTCAGGAATAAAACCAGTAATTGTAGATCTGGAATTATTTAATTTAATTAAACGTGCTGTTCAAATTTCAAAAATAACAGACGGCGCTTTTGATATTACTTATGCATCCATGGACAAGATTTGGAAGTTTGATGGAAGCATGACAACGATGCCTTTGAAAGCCACAGTCGCACAATCGGTTTCAAAAGTTGGTTATCAAAATATGATATTAAATGAAGACGATCATTCTGTGTTTTTAAAACTAAAAGGAATGAAAATTGGTTTTGGAGGAATAGGTAAAGGATATGCTGCAGACCAAGCTAAAGCACTCCTTAAAAAACAGAATGTAGAAGCAGGAATAATTAATGCTTCTGGCGATATGAATACTTGGGGAAAAAGACCTAATGGTGAACATTGGAAAGTTGGAATTACAAACCCATTAAATAAAAATAAGGTTTTTGCCTTGTTACCAATTCTTGAACAAGCGGTTGTAACTTCTGGAAATTATGAAAAATATGTGATGTTAAATGGTCAAAGATATACTCATATTATTGATCCCAGAACAGGATACCCAAGTAAAGGGATTGTAAGTGCGAGTGTATTTGCGCCTAGCGCTGAATTGGCAGATGCCATAGCCACATCTATTTTCGTAATGGGTAGAGATGTTGGTTTGAATTTAATCAATCAATTAAATCAGTTAGAGTGTATCATAGTTGATGAAACTGGAAAAGTTTATTATTCAAAAAACATTGCAAAAGAAAATTTTAAAAATCGAAAATAATAGCTAATTAAAATATGATAAAGAAAATAATTATTTGTGTTATGGTACTTGGTTCTTTGAGCTCATGTGTGGCAGTAAAAGAATATGAAAAAATAAATATTAATGATCCCGATATGAAGTTGTCATCAGCCTTGATAAAACGATTTGAAACAAATTTTCAGGTCTATAGAGAAGGTGCTTCTGGAGCAAATGGTGGAAAAACAGGAGGGGGCTGTGGTTGTAATTAATATGAAAAAATATTTTAGTTTACTATTGATATGCAGCTTAACGATTGGGTTTTGTCATGCACAAACAACAACAAAAACAAAAACTCAAAGCAGCTATAAAAAGAAAATTTTGGAAACAACTGAAGTTGATTTCTTAATGAGTTATTATACTCAAAAAGGAGATCATGCAGCAGTTACAGGTGGTATAGGAAATGAGAAATTAACCGATATCACACCAACACTTATTGTTGCAATTCCTTTAAATTATAATGATATTTTAACTGTAGATGTTGGGGTGTCAGCTTATACATCAGCTTCTTCCAGTAATTTGGATCCTTTTGATTCCAGTGGGGCATCAAGTGGTGATGATGATGATGATGATTACGATAATGATAGAAGAGGGTTGGCAAGCACGGTAACAGGAAGTCCTTGGGTCGAATCTTCGGGAGCATCTCGTCAGGATTTATGGACTAGTATTAATGGAAGTTATAGCCACAGTTCAGACGATAGAAATAGTATATGGACTGCAAATATTGGATTTGCAAATGAATACGATTATAGCTCGATTGGATTTGGGGGTGGATTTACGAAACTGTTTAATGAGAAAAATACAGAGTTAGGGATTAAGGGACAAGTGTATATTGATGCATGGAAACCTAAATATCCTACAGAATTGGATTCTTATTTGGAAGCAGGACAAAATTTGGATAATGGGTTTTTTGCCGATATTGATATATTAAATCAACAAGGGGTAATTATTGATAAAAACGGAAGTGATGTATGGAGCCCCATACAATCATCACTCATCACTAATAAATCAAGAAACTCTTATAGCATTTCATTCAGCTTTTCTCAAATTTTAAGTAAAAATGCTCAATTTGCAGTTTTTATGGATATTATTCAACAAAAGGGTTGGCTTGCTAATCCAATGCAGCGTATATACTTTGGTGATAGAGAGAATTACTATGTTGGAAATGCCTCGAGCATTTCTAATTATACTTCGCCAGAAAACAGAGATGTGTTTCAATTAGCAGATGATATAGAGCGCTTACCTGATAGCCGAATTAAAATTCCTATTGGAGCTCGTTTTAATTATTTTATCAATGAGAATTTAACCTTAAGAACTTATTATAGATATTATTTTGACGATTGGGGAATGCGTTCGCATACTGCCAGCTTCGAACTCCCAATAAAGTTTGCAGCTGGGAAGTTCACTCTCACTCCCAATTACAGGTTTTACAATCAAAATGCAATCGATTATTTTGCAGCATATGAATCACATTCATCAACTTCAGAATTTTATACTTCCGATAATGATTTATCCAAGTATAATAGTCATCAATATGGTTTGGGCTTTAAATACACCGATATTTTTACGAAGTTAAAAATATTTAAGTTGGGCTTGAAATCTATGAATCTTCGCTATAGTTATTATAATAGAAGTGATGGGTTAAAGTCTGGTATTATTTCGGCAGGATTTAAATTCATAATGGACTAACGCTCCAATTAGAGTCGATTTAAATTGCGGTTAATATTTAAATATGCTTGAACTTTTATTTATCTTCGTATAACAAAAGCAATGATATGAATTCTGTAATTGAAAATTTATTAAATGATCAGGTAAAATATGAAGCGAGTGCTTCTATGCAATATTTGGCAATGGCTTCCTGGGCCGACGTAAAAGGATATAGCGGTGTAGCCGAATTCTTTTATGCTCAATCTGAAGAAGAACGTGTTCATATGACTAAACTTGTTAAGTTTATCAATGAGCGCAGTGGAAAAGTTATTGTGCCACAATTAGAAAAGCCACAAGGTGAGTTTAAAACATTAATAGAGCTTTTTGAATCGTTTTTGAAAAGTGAAATGTTTGTGACAGAACAAATAAATCATGTAATTTATGAATGCCTACAGCACAAGGATTATAATGTCCATAATTTTATGCAATGGTATGTTACAGAACAACTTGAAGAAGAATCTTTAGCAAGAACTTTATTAGATAAATTAACTATAATTGGTGACGATAAATCTGGACATTATTTATTTGATAGAGACATTATAAGTATTGCTGCTGCTAATAATCAAGAGTAAAAATATTTTAACATTATTCCAAGATAAGATTCCGTAAAGGAGTCTTTTTTTTGTTTACATTTGTGCTTTATTTAGATTTAATAAAAATAAGAAATGTCTAATATTGGTATAACATCTGACTGTGTGATGATTTCTAGCCCCTGTATTACGGGCTGTGGGAATAAGAAAAATAAATGTTGTAAAAAATATAAGAAAAAGAATAAGTCTAACTGTAAACGATGCCCTAAAATTTAAGCAGAAAGGATTGTTTCTTCAAATTGTTTTTCGAAAAAAGTAAAGTATAAGGTTCCAATAAACGTGCTTATTAAATAAAAGCTAATCAAGTAATTTCCATAATTCAAATAGTAGTTTAGTCCAAACCAATCACCCTCATAAAATAAGGTAATCAAGCCCAATCCTGTGAAAAGTGCAGCAACAACGAGGGCAAATTTCTGTTTATCCATCACAGCAGTATAACTATAAATACCCAAGAAAATAATTAGTGCATACAGCAACAAATTATTAAATGGAATGGAAGCATAGTTATAAAACATAAATAACATCAAACTAGTGGTTGCTAATAACTGATAAATAGACCACCAAATAAGGGGTTGAGATGGATTTGTAGAGTATTTATTAAATTGATAAGGATTCTCAATAATAGCAATCGGAAATTTTATAGCCACATCTTTAGGTCGCCACCCTGTTGGCATAAACCAAATACATAATTTATCCAACCAAGATTTTGTTCGCCAGGCATCTTTTATAAGTCGCCAAATATGTTGAAAGTTAATAAGTATTGGATTCCAGGTGCCGGCTGGTTTTAAAACGCCATATATTGGTGGAACCTTATCTAATTCTTCTTGAAATGTCCCAAATGCACGATCCCAAATACAAAAAATTGCAGCTAGATTTTTATCGATATATTCCTTATTAATGGCATGATGAACTCGATGTTGAGATGGCGTGACAATAATGTATTCTAAAAAACCAAGTTTTCCAATATGTTTGGTATGATACCAAAACTGGGAAAATAAATGGAGTGGAGCGAGTATTGAAATTACCTTATGTGGAACACCTAATAGGGCAGCAGGAATTAATAAAATGGGGAAATAACCCAAAATATTTGATATTGATTGTCGTAGTGCACAAGCTAAATTATACTCCTCACTGCTATGATGAATAACATGCTGATTCCAGAAAAAATTTATTTTATGACTCAAGCGATGATTCCAGTAACTTGCAAAATCAATTGCTATAAAGGCAATGACATATACTAACCATGACGATTGTATTTCAATAATTGCGAGATGTTCTTTTATAAATGGATAGGAAATTATAACGAGTACCAATCCTAAAGCATCTTTTATAATATTGGTGAGTCCAGAACTTAAACTGGAAATTGTATCCAAAGGGCTGTGAGTTTGCTTTTTCACAAAGAAACCATAGCCAATTTCTAAAAGCACAAGACCAATAAAAAAAGGAATAGCATATAATAAAACGGTGGTATAAGTTTCCATAAAGATGATTATTGCTTAAATGTAAAGATTTTTGTTTAAATATATTGAGACCATAATTAATAATCAATACCGAAGAATTAATACGGTTTACTATGACAGACTATATTTTATCTTTTGCATCGTTTGAATCTATACTTTAGCTCATAAAATATATTATTTGAAGTAAAATATGTAGATTTATTCAGATTGATAATATTTTATAAAGAGGTCTTCATGAATCTACACTTTAGGCTTTAAAGTATGATAATATAAAATAAAATGTGTAGATTTGCACGCAATTAATACGTAATTGCAATGATAGCACATCAAAACAAAATTGTTGGAGAAGGTCTTACTTATGACGACGTACTCTTAGTCCCAGCATATTCAGAAGTTTTACCCCGCGAAGTAAATATTCAAACAAAATTTTCAAGAAATATTATTTTAAATACGCCTATTGTATCTGCTGCGATGGATACAGTTACAGAGGCCGCAATGGCAATTGCTATGGCTCGTGAAGGGGGTATTGGTGTATTACATAAAAATATGACTATAGCACAACAGGCTGCTGAGGTTACTAAGGTTAAACGTTCAGAAAGTGGGATGATATTAGACCCGATTACGGTTCTAAAAGAAGCAGTTGTAAAGGATGCTAAAGGCTTAATGAAAGAATACGGTATTGGCGGTATTCCTGTTGTAAATGCAGATGGAAAATTAATTGGGATTGTTACCAATAGAGATTTGCGTTTCGAAAAAGACAATAATAGAGCAATTGCTGAGGTCATGACTTCAGAAAAGTTAGTGACTGTTGCTGAAGGAACTTCTTTAAAAGAAGCAGAAGTTATACTTCAAGACAATAAAATTGAAAAGTTGCCAGTAGTAAACAGTAAATATGAGCTAGTAGGTCTAATTACTTTTAGAGACATTATTAAAGTTCGTGAGAATCCTAGCGCAAATAAAGATAAGTATGGGCGTTTACGTGTTGCAGCAGCTATTGGAGTAACTAATGATTGTTTAGAACGGGTTTCGGCTTTAGTAAAAGTAGGTGTCGATGCTGTAGTTTTAGATTCTGCCCATGGGCATTCTATTAATATCATAAATAAATTAAAAGAAATAAAAGCAAATCATCCAGGATTAGATGTAGTGGCTGGAAATATTGTAACCGTTGAAGCAGCTAAAGATCTTGTTGCTGCTGGAGCAGATGCCGTTAAAGTTGGTATTGGGCCAGGTTCAATATGTACTACACGTGTTGTTGCAGGAGTAGGTTACCCACAATTGTCGGCAGTAATGGAAGTTGCTGAAAGCTTAAAAGGGACCGGAGTTCCGGTAATTGCTGATGGCGGAATTCGTTATACAGGAGATATCCCTAAAGCGATTGCTGCAGGCGCAGATTCTGTAATGCTAGGATCACTATTTGCAGGAACCAAAGAATCTCCGGGAGAAACAATTATTTTTGAAGGGCGAAAGTTTAAAGCATATCGAGGGATGGGATCTGTTGAAGCCATGAAACATGGTTCAAAAGATCGGTATTTTCAAGATGTGGAAGATGATATTAAAAAATTAGTACCAGAAGGCATTGTTGGTCGTGTCCCTTATAAAGGGGAGCTATTTGAAACTATGCATCAGTTTATTGGTGGTTTACGTGCTGGAATGGGATATTGTGGAGCTGGTGACATTGCAGCTCAAAAAGAAGCTAAATTTGTGAAAATTACATCTTCTGGAATAGTTGAAAGTCATCCACATGATGTCACAATTACAAAAGAAGCACCAAACTATTCTAGATAGATAAGTTCGGCTCTTTTTTTATAGCGCTTTTAGATTTTGTTTAACGAGACTTAATGCGTTAAAAATGAATTCTGAAAAAAGAGAGTTTAGAATTCTGAATAATATTTTATTTATTTGAGAATCATTCTGGTTGAATAAGTTGATATGTTTTATCATAGGCATCCAACTGAACACGCTTCCAAACATAACCTTCCAAAAATACAGGATGTTGTAAACTAATGTCCCATTCACCAAGCTTTTTTAAGAGCTCTTTTGTAATCTCAATATGATCGAATGCTACATTGTGCTGTTCTGACATATCCGATGGTAAATGATAGAGCAGAGGCAAACGATCTGGTAGCCTCACAAGTTTCCATTCACCTTCACGTATAGCGGCGCTAATAGTGAATCTCCATTTTAAACTTTGATGAGGTTCGTGATTATTCTGTTTTAATATGTAGGGCATTAAATTTACACCTTCCAATTGATCTTCTTTTGAAATTTCACCTCCAGCTAATTCAATAAAAGTAGCCGCAAAATCTAAGGATGATACGGGCTTGTTATAAATAGTTTGCTCAGGAATAGTCTGTGGCCAATTCATGATATACGGGACATGGATTCCGCCTTCTAATAAAATGCCTTTTTGCCCGCGATAAGGTGCATTGATCGATGCATTCGAACCTACGGGACCTCCGTTATCACTAATAAAAACAATGAGTGTGTTGTCTGCATTTCCTGAGGCTTTCACAGCGGCAATTATTTTGCCAACATTAAGGTCTAGTCGATGAACCATTGCAGCATATGTCCGCCTTTTCTTGTCTTTGATATGTTGGTATAATTGTAGGTCATCCTCAGTAGCTTGCATAGGTGTGTGTGGCGCATTAAAAGATGCGAATAAAAAGAAAGGATCATTAGGGTGTCTTTTTATGAAATCAACAGATTCATTACCCACGTCGTCTGTAATATAAGTGATAGGATCGGGAGTTTTGTAATTGGATTCGATGGGCGATTTATAACCCTTAGCATTTGCTGTAGATGTAAAATAATCATGACCACCACCTGTATAACCCCAAAATTCATCAAACCCACGTTTTAAAGGGTGAAACTGAGGCTGATCTCCAAGGTGCCATTTACCAATTAAGCCATTGACATAACCTAAAGCTTTTAAACGATCTGGAATTGTTTTTTGATTAATTGGCAAACCTAAAAAACTAGAATCAAAACCTTCTTGAGAACCACCAATATTATTATCATGACCAAATTCAACTTGATTACGCCCAGTTAAAAATCCAGCTCTAGAAGGGCTACAAACGGCAGATGAGACATAACCTTCTGTAAAATTCACTCCCGTTTTTGCAAGCGCATCAATATGGGGTGTTTTAATTTGCTTGCTACCATTTAAACTTAGATCGCCAAACCCAAGGTCATCTGCAACAATTAAAATAAAATTAGGTTGTTTATCATCATTTTTTGCTAATGGTTTTACATTTTGTTGCTGTACATTATAAACTAATGTGCTTTGCTTTTTATTAGAGCAAGTTAATAGTGAGAATCCCAATATAAATATTAACGAGATGTGAGCTGTTTTATTTGTATACTTGAGCATATAAAATAGGGATTAAATCATTTTGATATTAGAGTTCAATATTGTTTATCGATACCCCTTTCTCAACAAAATTCTTAAAATCAACTAAATATGTTTTAGATTGTTTTTTAAATGCACGAGGCATTAAAAAGATCATAGCTCGCATTGTAAAAGTAGTTGGTGTAAATTCACTTACAGAAATCCATTTGGTATGGCCTTCCTTAGTATCCTCAAAGTAATTTTCCTGAGCACTACGCATGTTTTCTGTACGATACGTTCCGTGAAATTCATCTGGAAAATTCCGCTTGGTTATGGTTTCTGTCAGCTCAAATTTGCGTTTACCAATAATATATGTTAATCGCATTTTTGCACCAATTTCACCCGGTATACCTGAAATGTGTTCAGCAGCAACTAATCCTTTTTGCCAATGTTTCATATTATCAATATTATCCATCTTTTGAATAACCTTTTCACGTGGTTTTTCTATAATAATATCGATAGCATATTTCATTATTGTGGATTTTAAAAACCTAAAGATATACTAGATTTTTAAAAAATAAAAGTATTCTAATTATTATGTACTAATTGCAATAAGTTAGCGTTTAGTAAATACTTGTTTTATATTTGAATTGTATTATTTTTGTTTCTGTTGATAAAACTATCCCTTATGCCATTACGCCTTATTCCCTCATTTTTTATATTATTTTTTATAACCTTTGGACATGCCCAATCAAATGAAAAAGAGGTTTTGTTTACCATCGATGATGCTCCTGTATACGCTTCTGAATTTATAAGGATTTATAATAAAAATTTAGGGTTGGTTAAGGATGAATCTCAGAAAAATATTGACGAGTATCTTAAACTATTTGTCAATTATAAACTCAAAATTGTTGAAGCCAGAACATTAAATCTTCATAAAAAGCCACAGTATATTAGAGAGTTGGAAGGCTATAAAAAGCAATTGGCTAAAAAATACCTGACAGATCATGAAGTTACCGATGCTTTAGTAAAAGAAGCATATGAGCGTATTTCTTATGACATTCAAGCTAAACATATTTTATTGAGACTTGATGCCTCACAAGAAGATACGCTAGCTACATATAATAGAATCCTTAAACTGAGAGAACGTTTGATGAATGAGGATTTTGAAATCGTTCAGAAAGAAGTGCATAACGGGAATACTATTTTAGTAGAAGACTTGGGGTATTTCTCAGGGTTTAAAATGGTTTACACTTTTGAAACGGTAGCTTTTAATACACAAATAGGCGAGGTGTCAATGCCTTTTAGAACTCAATTTGGTTATCATGTTGTGAAAATTTTTGATAAGCGTCAATCTAGAGGAGACGTTACAGTTGGCCATATATTGATTGCCAATAATCAAAAAGATGCGACCATTAAACCAGCATTGAGAATACAAGAAATTAATTCACTAATTAAGCAGGGTGAGAATTTCGAGTCTCTGGCAAAGCAATTTTCAGATGATAAGAGCTCTGCAGTTAAGGGCGGTAAATTACCAACATTTAATAGTGGTCAATTGAGCTCTTCAGTTTTTGAAGATATGGCATTTAGTCTAACTAAAAATAATGAGATTTCTAAACCATTTAAAACAGATCATGGCTGGCATATTGTGAAGTTATATAGTAGAAACCCTATAGAGGCCTTTGCAAATTTAAAGTACGAACTTGAAAATAAAGTAAGACGAGATTCTCGTTCAAAACGAATAAATACTTCATTATTAAAACGATTAAAGTCACAATATAATATCGCTGATGTAAATGAAGCTCAGGATTATTTCGTCTCTATTTTAAGTGCAGATTATTATAGTAGAAAATGGCGCATTCCTTCAAGTTTTTCCAAAGAAAAGAATCTCCTTGTCATTGGTGATAAAACTTTAACCTATCAAGATTTTGCTTTGTTTTTACTAGGAAAACAAAAAGGAGTGAGTCACAATGTAAGTTTTAATACAATTGTGAGTGAAAATTATAATCGATTTGTTAATGAGAATGTCTTGAGCTATTACGAAGAAAATTTAGAGAATGATAATGAGGAATTTGCACAAGTGGTAGCTGAATATAGGGAGGGATTATTACTTTTTGACCTTATGGAAACCAAACTATGGGCCCCAGTAAAAAATGATACATTAGGGATTCAAAACTATTATAATAGCAATAAAGCTAATTATTTATGGGACGAACGTATTGATGCTATTGTGGCAACATCTACCAATGAAAATGATATCAAAACCGTAAAGCAAATGCTATCGCAAAATGATGATTACAAATCTATTGATGAAAAATTAAACAGTAATGGCAAGCAAAAGGTTATCTTTACAAAAGGAATGATGAATGCACAACATCAGGCTTTACCTGAAAATTTTAATTTTAAGCTAGGGGTTTCAAAGCTCTATTTTTACAATGATGCTTATCATGTTATTAAAGTAAATAAAATTGTTCCTGAAGCTAATAAAACTTTTGAGGAATCCAAAGGATTTGTAATTAGCGACTATCAGAATTTGGTTGAAAAAAACTGGCTCAATGACTTAAAAAACAAGTATAAAGTTTTAGTTAATAACAGTGTTTTAGAAAAATTAAAATCTCAAATTAATAACTAATTGCGTTTAAAAAATTTAATAGTATCCCTAGTATTAATATGCTTATTTTCTTGTCAATATTTAAAAAAAGATGATAATGGCGAGGCAGTAGCACGTGTAAATGAATCCTATTTATATAAAAGTGATATTGTTAAATTAATAGCAGAAGGAACTTCCAAAGAAGACAGTACACTCTTGGTTAATAATTATATTAAACAGTGGGCTACACAAAAATTACTCGTTGACGGTGCGGAATTTAATTTATCTAAAAATAAGCAAGATCAGTTTAATGATTTGGTGAAACAATATAAAAACGATTTGTTTATTAAAGCTTACATGGAAGCTCTAGTAAAGCAGAGTATTGACACTACTGTTACGCGTAAAGAAGCACAGGATATTTACGATAGAAATATACAAACATTCAAGTTAAATGAAGAACTGATTAAATTTCGATACATCAATGTAAACGAAAATATTACGGATTTAGACGAGATTGAAACCCGATTTAAACGCTTTAATAATGAAGATAAAAAAATACTCGATTCTATAGCCATTCAATTTAAGTCATACTCATTAAAAGATTCTATTTGGATACGTGCAAATCAGGCAGTTATAAAAATCCCCGTTATTAATGCAGAAAATAAAAAAGAACTGTTAAAAAAATCTAATTTTATACAAATCAGAGATTCATTAGGTTTATATTTGGTGCAAATAAACGAGGTGCTGCTTAGAAACGAAAATGCACCAATAGAATTTGTAATGCCAACTATAAAACAAATCGTAATTAATAAGCGTAAGTTGGAGTTTATAAAAGAATTAGAAAAGGACATAACGAAGGATGCAATTAAAAACAAACAATTTGAAATTTTTAACTAAAGTGAAATATTTTGTATTAAGCATAATAATGCTATCGTCATTGACAACAATGGCACAAGAAATAATTGAGGATAAAGAAGATATTAAAGAAGTTGCTAAAACATTTGATCCATCAGAACGCATGAAAGTTGATGGTGTTGCTGCTGTAATTGGAGATTATGTAATCTTAGATTCTGATATTGATAACGTCATTGAACAAGCTAAAGCTAATGGAGAGTCCTTAGAAGGTGTAACACGCTGTAAAATTTTTGGATCTCTTCTTGAGGATAAATTGTATATGCATCATTCTATTCAAGACAGTATAGTAGTTAATCCTGCTCAAGTAAAGTCTTATGTTGATCAGCAAATTAGTGTTTTTTCTCAACAAATTGGTTCTTTAGAAAAATTGATAGCTTTTTATAAAAAAGATACAGAACAAGAACTAAGAGACGAAATGTTTGAGCTTAATAAGAATAAGCAAATGATCGAGCTCATGCAACAAAAAATTACGGATGAGATTGAAGTAACACCAGAAGAAGTAAGACAGTTTTTTAACAATGAGCTAAAAGGTGATTTACCAATGTTTGGTACCGAACTTAAATTGGCAGTAATTGTTGTTATTCCTGAAACTACGGAAGCTGAAAGGCAAAAAGTTATAGATCGGTTAAAAGGGTTTAAAGCAGATATTATTGAAAACGGCTCAAGTTTTACTACAAAAGCAGTGTTGTATAGTGAAGATACAGGTTCAAAAAAAGATGGTGGTGCTTATACCTTAAATAGAAACCGTCCTCAAATGGTAAAAGAGTTTAGAGACGTTGCATTTTCAATGGAAGAAGGCGAAATATCAGAACCTTTTAAGTCTGAATATGGATATCATATTATTTATTTAGAAAAGATTAGAGGACAAGAATATGATGTGAGACACATTCTAATGAAACCAAAATTAACTCAGGATGCAATTAATGAAGCCAAAGAGAAAATTGATAATGCAAGAGCACGGATTGTTGCTGGAGATATCACTTTTGCTGAAGCGGCATTAGAGGTAAGCGATGAGAAAGAAACAAAATTTGAAGGCGGACAGTTGAGAAATCCTGAAACTCAAGATTTTACATTTCCATTAACGAAAATTGACCCTGAACTTTATGGTCAAGTTCAAAACTTAAAAAACAACGAAATTAGCACGGTAATTCAGGAAAGAGACCGAGTTAATGATGTTAAGTTTAAACTCATCACTGTTACAGATAGATTTGACGAGCACGAAGCAGATTTTGCAAAGGATTATCTAAAAATTAAAGATTTAGCTTTATACAGTAAAAAGCTAGATGCAATTGGTGAATGGCAAGAAGAAAAGATCATGGAAACATTTATTAAGTTGAATGGAGAGCATCGTGAATGTGATTTTAATGCTAACTGGTTAAAAAAAGAGAACTAATATATGTCTGACGTTGCTGCCTTACAACACTTTGTTTCTAAATATAAAGATTTAAAAGCCGAAATAGCCAAGGTTATTGTTGGACAGGATGAGGTCGTTAACCAAATATTAATTTCTGTTTTTTCAGGAGGACATTCACTTTTAATAGGAGTGCCTGGTTTAGCAAAAACACTAATGGTCAATACTATTGCTCAAGCTTTAGGATTAGATTTTAAAAGAATCCAGTTTACACCAGATTTAATGCCTAGTGATATTTTAGGTAGTGAGATATTGGACGAAAATCGTCATTTTAAATTCATAAAAGGACCAATATTTGCGAATATTATTCTTGCAGATGAAATTAATAGAACACCACCTAAAACTCAAGCTGCATTATTAGAAGCAATGCAAGAACGTGCAGTAACAGTTGCAGGACATCATTATAAATTAGAATTGCCATATTTCGTATTAGCAACACAAAACCCAATTGAACAAGAAGGTACTTATCCTTTACCTGAAGCACAATTAGATAGGTTTATGTTTGCCATTAATTTAAAATACCCATCATTTGATGAAGAGGTAGAAGTTGTTAAGACCACTACGTCTGATAGAGAAGTTACCGTTAATTCTTTGTTTACATCAAAGGATATTATCGATTTTCAACATGTGATACGTCGTATTCCAGTAGCAGACAATGTGGTGGAATATGCTGTACAAATGGTTAGTAAAACCAGACCAGATAATTCAACAGCCACCACTTTGGTGAAACAATATATAGATTGGGGAGCTGGACCTAGAGCATCCCAGAATCTTATTTTGGCCGCAAAAACTCATGCTGCTATTCAAGGAAAATTTTCTCCAGATATTGAAAATGTACAAGCGGTTGCACATAGTATCTTACGTCACCGAATTATTAAAAACTACAAAGCTGAGGCAGAAGGAGTCACTGAAGAGCAAATCATTGAGAGTTTGTTTTAATTATTTATTGTTCCTATTTACTTCACCCACTATTTCATTGTTAATTTAGTATTTTTTCAACGTATAAATTATTGATTTGATAACCAAGTTTGTGATATTTGGTGTTTTGATGTCAAATATTTAGTTTTTGTTCTATATCGTTGTATATTTTTTAAAATATATTAAAATTCCGTAATTTTGCGCAACGAGATATAACGATTGAGTTGATTTATATTTGATCTGTATATATGCTCTATCATCTGACTATTATGAGGGCAGGTGAAACTTAAAAAAACTGATTATAATTTAAAATAGAAGTTTATGGCATTCGATATTGACATGATTAAAAATGTGTATGGTAAAATGACAGAACGGGTAGATGCTGCACGTGAAACTGTTGGAAAACCATTAACACTTTCCGAAAAGATTTTATACGCCCACCTTTGGGATACTAATCCAAATAAGGCCTATACTAGAGGTAAGGATTATGTTGATTTTGCACCAGATAGAATTGCATGTCAAGATGCTACAGCTCAAATGGCATTGTTGCAGTTTATGCAAGCAGGAAAGAAAAAGGTTGCTGTACCAACAACGGTACATTGTGATCATTTAATTCAAGCCAGAGTAGGAGCCGATAAAGATTTACAATTTGCACTGAATAATAGTAATGAAGTATTTAATTTTTTAGAATCTGTATCAAATAAATATGGCATAGGATTCTGGAAGCCAGGAGCAGGAATTATTCATCAGGTCGTTCTAGAAAACTATGCGTTTCCTGGAGGAATGATGATTGGTACCGACTCGCATACCGTTAATGCTGGAGGATTAGGGATGTTAGCCATTGGTGTTGGTGGAGCAGATGCTGTTGATGTTATGGCAGGAATGGCCTGGGAATTAAAGTTCCCTAAATTAATTGGAATAAAATTAACAGGAAAACTTTCAGGGTGGACTGCACCTAAAGATGTAATATTAAAGGTTGCTGGAATACTTACCACAAAAGGAGGAACAGGAGCAATCGTAGAATATTTTGGTGAAGGCGCCAATTCAATGTCTTGTACAGGGAAAGGAACTATTTGTAATATGGGAGCCGAAATTGGAGCAACCACATCTACATTTGGATATGATGAATCTATGGAGCGTTATTTACGTTCAACAGATCGTGATGATGTTGCCGATGCTGCAAATGATATCAAAGAATATTTAACTGGTGATGCTGAAGTATATGCAAATCCTGAGCAATATTTTGATGAAGTTATCGAAATCAATTTAACAGAGCTAACACCTCACATAAATGGACCATTTACTCCCGATTTAGCAACACCTGTTGGAACAATGACTGGCAAAGCAAAAGCTAATGGATGGCCTATAAAAGTAGAATGGGGATTAATTGGTTCATGTACAAATTCATCATATGAAGATTTATCTAGAGCATCTTCTATAGCGCAACAAGCGTTAAATAAAGGCTTGAAAATAAAATCTGAACTAGGGATTAATCCAGGATCTGAGCAAGTACGTTATACTGCAGATCGCGATGGGATTCTTGAGGTTTTTGAAAAACTAGACGCTAAAATTTTTACAAATGCTTGTGGACCATGTATTGGTCAATGGGCTAGAGAAGGCGCTGATAAGGAAGAAAAGAATTCTATAATTCATTCATTTAATAGAAATTTTGCAAAAAGAGCAGATGGTAACCCAAATACTCATGCATTTGTAGCCTCTCCAGAAATGGTAGCAGCAGTTGCAATTGCTGGACGTTTGGACTTTAATCCACTAACAGACTCATTAATCAATGAGAATGGTGAAGAAGTGATGTTAGAAGAACCAACTGGATGGGAATTACCTACTAAAGGCTTTGCTGTTGAAGATGCGGGTTATTTAGCTCCAGAAGAAGACGGAAGCCATGTTAATGTAGTTGTAGCAGATACATCTGAGCGTTTAGAGTTATTGACTCCTTTTGAGCCTATTGGTGATGAGATTACTGGGGCTAAACTTTTAATTAAAGCACATGGTAAATGTACAACAGACCATATTTCTATGGCTGGTCCTTGGTTGCGATACCGTGGACATTTAGATAATATTTCAAATAACTGTTTAATAGGTGCCGTAAATGCATTTAATATGAAGACTAACTTTGTGAAGTCTCAATTAAATGGGGACTATGATGCTGTGCCAAAAACACAGCGCGCCTATAAAGCCGCTGGAATTAATACCATAGTAGTAGGTGATCATAACTATGGAGAAGGATCGTCTCGTGAACACGCTGCAATGGAACCTAGACATTTGGGTGTAGCCGCAGTAATCGTGAAGTCGTTTGCGCGTATTCATGAAACAAACCTTAAAAAACAAGGAATGTTAGGATTGACCTTCGCAAATGAAAGTGATTTCGATTTAATTCAAGAAGATGATACCTTTAACTTTGTAGATTTAAATGAATTTGCTCCCGGTAAACCATTAACTATAGAAGCTGTACATGCAGATGGGTCTAAAGATGTTATTGTGGCGAATCATACTTATAATGAAGGCCAGATAGAATGGTATAAAATTGGATCGGCATTGAACTTAATTAAAAAGCAAAACGCTTAAAATTTAATCCATTCACAATATCTAAAACTCCTGAAGAAATTCAGGGGTTTTTTTATGCCTTGACGTAAGTTTTGTAGCCAGAAAGCGACATAGCTCTAAACTAACGAAATTCAAAATTAATGAAGCCTATTTGGTTTTTTGAAGATGTAAATTTGTTTAATATGCTTTGCCCTCATAAGTTTAGTACTTATAAAGCAAAACATGACTTTGATGCTTATAAAAAGAAGGACTATATCTATTTTGAAGAAGACTCAGCGAGTAAAGTATATCTTATTGAAAAGGGTAAAGTTAAAATAGGTTATTATACTGAAAACGGAGATGAGATCGTTAAAGCAATTTTAACTCAAGGAGAATTATTTGGTGAAACGGCAATTCTTGGAGAATACGTAAGAGATGAGTTTGCCCAATCTGTAGATAATGATACTTCAATTTGTCCAATTGATGTGCAAACCATGCATGATTTAATGAAAAACAACCAAAATTTCAGTTTTAAAATATATAAATTCATAGGATTTAAATTTAAAAAGTTAGAAAGACGACTTCAATTGCTATTGTTTAAAGATTCTAAAACGCGTTTACTGGAATTTTTAAACGAACTATACCTAGACTATGGCCACAATTGTATACACACTGGAGATATGGTAATTTGTCATCCCTATACACAAAAAGATATCGCCTCCTTAATAGGGACTTCACGACCGACGCTTAATATTCTATTAAATGAATTAAAGGAAGAAAATATTCTTGATTTTAGTCGCAAAGAAATAAGAATTTATAAAAAATCTGCTTAGTGTTAGATAGCTAACATTTCATTTCTATACCATCAGATATCTTTGAATTAGTATAAATTCAAAAATTGATAACAGATGATTAGAAAAATGTTTTTTGCAATTTTAGCGATGGGGATATTAGCAACTTCTTGCAATAGTGATGATGATAATAATTTCTCAACCACAAATTTAGTGCTAAACCTAGAAGGCTTGGACGCTTTGGGAGATGATTTTGTTTATGAAGGATGGATTATAGTTGAGGGAGCTCCCATTTCTACCGGGCGATTTTCAAGTATTATATTTCCGCAATCTTTTGCAGTGGAGACTTCTCAACTGGCTAATGCCTCAACTTTCGTATTAACAATTGAGCCTTCTGAAGATCCTGAGCCTGGACCTGCCGCAACTAAAATTTTGGCAGGTGATTTTACAGGAAGTTCGGCGAATGTAGGTTCAACCGGTTTAGTGGGAGATTTTAGTAATGCGTCAGGAAACTATATTTTGGCAACTCCAACCGATACCGATATGAATAATGAAGAAAGTGGGGTTTGGTTTTTAAATAATTCCAGCGGGACTGCTGTGACTGGTTTAAATTTACCGGACTTAGGTGCCGGATGGAAATATGAAGGATGGGCGGTAATTGATGGCGTGCCAGTAAGTACAGGAACCTTTACAGCGGCGGATATGGCAGATGATAATGCGTCGACATCAAACTTCAAAGGCGAAGCAGGTGATGGCCCCAATTTTCCAGGAGAAGATTTTTTACAAAATGCTCCAGATAATCTTATATTTCCAACGGACTTGAAAGGGACAACGATTGTAATTACTGTTGAACCAAATCCGGATAATAGTCCACAACCATTTACATTTAAGCCATTGGCGCATATGGTACCGGTAAATGCAGCAAACCATACAACAATAGCAATGGGAATAGGGCCATTAACATCCTTGTCAGGAATGGTAATACGATAATTTACGATAAGTAAGTTTAGTTTTTGTTAGATTTGAAGCATAGTTTCGACATAGGAACTATGCTTTTTAATTTTTATATATGAAACTGTCTAAAACCAAACGCAACAACTTAATTTTTATAGTGGTTATCGCCCTATTGGTCTTCCCTCAAACAAGGAAACCCATTCAGGTGGCATTACATAAAGGGTTGGCTTTATTTGGACCATCTATAGCGTCAGAAACAAATAGAGTATCTATTAGTTATCAAGATTGGCAATTACAAGATCTTGATGGGAACAAACTCAATTTTAAAGACCTGAAAGGTAAAGTGGTATTCTTAAACTTTTGGGCAACTTGGTGTCCACCTTGTATTGCTGAAATGAAAAGTATTGACCAATTATATGCTACATTTAATGATGATGTTGCTTTCATTCTCGTTTCTGGCGAAAATCCAAAAGTGGTACAGAAATTCTTAGATAAAAAAGAATATGGCCTTAGAAGTTATACCCCACAATCAAAATATCCGAGCGATTTTAAGGTAAAAAGTATCCCAAGAACCTATGTTATCAATAAAAAAGGAGAAATTGTTATTGATAAAGGCGGTGCGGCAAATTGGAATAGCGAGAAATTAAACACTTTAATTACAGAGTTACTTGCTGAGTGAAAACATATTTAGTATCATACTTCGAGCTTTTTGTTAGCTTGTCTAAAAGGTCAATATCTTGAAAACTAAAATAACTTCTGTCTGAGATGATCAAAATGTCAATCTTACCTTTCTTTATTAAAATAATTTGCATAATTCGATAGATATCGTCAGCGTTGAGTGTATTAATTTTCCATGCTTCCATCAGTTTTATAGCAATAAAGTAAATATACTGTAAAATTAAAAAGGTTGAAATATTGTTTTGGGTGATGTTTCTCCAGCAAGTGCGCCACCTTATTCAATACAAAATCTAATCCAGTAATAAAGAATCTAACACAGTGAAAAAAAAAGACAGCATGTATAAAAAGCTGTCTATGAGGTGTTTGTGAGTTTTAATAGTGCGCACGAGAAGACTCGAACTTCCACAACCTAATGGTCACTAGCCCCTCAAGCTAGCGCGTCTACCAATTCCGCCACGTGCGCAAATTTTGAATTAATCAAAAATAAAAAAAGTTAAGCAATTATGCTTAACTTTTTTTGTGACCAGTCTGGGGCTCGAACCCAGGACCCTCTCCTTAAAAGGGAGATGCTCTACCAACTGAGCTAACTGGTCATTTTGTTTCTGTAATGCGGGTGCAAATATAAAATGTTTTATTAATAAAACAATACTTTTTTTTAATAATTTTTTGTTTTTTTGCAGTACTAATATGTATGTTTTTAATAATCAATTTATAACGAGTAAATGATCGTAATTTTAATTGGATATATGGCCTCTGGAAAGTCGACAATTGGTCGACAATTAGCTGATAAAGTAAATTATCAGTTCGTGGATTTGGATGATTATATCGAGGAAAGAGAAAAAATGTCAATAGTTGACCTTTTTAAAGCTAAAGGAGAAATCTACTTTAGAAAGATTGAATCAATATATTTAAAAGAAATTATAGAAGAGAATGACAATCTTATTTTATCATTAGGAGGCGGAACGCCATGTTATGGTCAAAATATGGAATACTTGAAGAAAGCAATCAATGTTAACTCTATTTACCTGAAAGCATCCATAGGAACTTTAGTAAACAGACTTGAAAATGAAAAAAGCAAACGCCCTTTAGTGGCTCATTTAAAAACACAAGAAGAACTTATTGAGTTTATTGGAAAACATTTATTTGAACGCAACCAGTTTTACAGTCTGGCCAATGAAACTTTTGTAACCGATAAATTAGCAACAGAAGCTATCGTAAAGGCAATTAGAAATAAGCTATTCTAAAACAACATCGTATTCGTTTCCACTTAAATTAACCTCGATATGTTCATGTAGAGAAGTAGATAAGGAAATGCCTTTAAAATCGGCTTTGACAGGATACTTCTTATGATTTCTGTTTACCAAGACGGCAGTTTTGAATTGTTTTAATGGCACATCCAAAAAGTGTTTTACACCATAGATAAGTGTAGTCCCTGAATTTAGGACGTCATCTATCAAAATTACAGATTTATTAGTGTAGTTGGCTGCAGTCAATGATGTTTTAATTGCATTTCTAGGATTCTTTTTGTCAATGGAGACTTTACAAAGAATAGGTTTAATAGATGAAATTTTATTTAAAGCATTTTTTAGTTTTTCGGCCAAAACATAACCATTGCTATCAATTCCCGCTAAAATAATGTCTTCCTCTTCAATGTTGCTCTCGTAAATTTGATAAGCAATACGCTTGATTTTATGATTTATTTCTTGATGAGTAAGGATAACATTGTTATTAGCAGTCATTTTGCCTAGGAGTTAAATTGTGAGGTAAAATTACTCATTTTCGTCATTAAAATCGTCAATATCTCTTCGGTCTTTTTTTGTTGGCCTTCCAACGCCTTTTTTTCGATAGTAATCTTTACTGTATTTCAATAATTCCTGTGCTTTAAACGCTTCTTTTGGAGTAGTGTCTGTACGGTAAATATCTACTAATTTGGCGCCAACCCTATTAGGGGGGAGATCATTAACGGTGAGTTGGTAATTAATTTGGTTTTTTCTAAGCTCAATTTTATCGGTAGCATAAACTTCTCTACTGGGTTTTATAGTGTTACCATTCACCTTAACATGGCCCTTTTTACATGCCGTGGTGGCAATGCTTCGGGTTTTAAAATATCTAACACACCAGAGGTATTTGTCTATTCGCATAAAAATGTAAAAACTACGTTAATGTAATAGTACAAAAATATTATAAAATTGTATCTTGCAACTCGAAAAAAAATGCAATCTGAATTGAGCATTCAATTATTCTCAATATAATTGAGATTATTTTATGTGAATTGCATCAGAAAATTGAAAAATGAAAATTACACAAATGAAAATTAAATATTATCTATTACCAATTTTGGTTATTGCTATTAGCCTTGGTGCATGTAAAAATGATGATGATGATGGCATCATTGATGGTATAGAAGAAGAGGATAGACAAGAACGACAAGATAAAGATAAGGTAATCTTATTGGAGTATTTGGAAACTCATTATTATAACTCTGAATTTTTTGTAGGCAACTCAAATCCTTCAATTGACGATCTTGTAATAACTGAACTTGCAGATGGTGAGTCATTACCTGATAACCATACCTTTTTAATTGATGCAGTAGAAACAAAAACATCCTTGTATTTAGATGTGATTTATGAATATCATTTTCTAAAAATAAATCAAGGGGGCGGAGATACGCCTCATTTTGTTGATAAAATACGTTTAAATTATTCTGGAAATTTATTAGATGGAGAAGTATTTGATAGTTCTGTTACTCCAATAGATTTTGATTTGGTATCATTAATTCCTGGATGGAGTAGAGTAATTCCTGAGTTTAATGTAGCTGGATCGTTTGTAGAGAACGGAGATGGAACTGTTAGCTATACAGATCCAGGTGTTGGAGCGATGTTTTTACCTTCTGGATTGGCTTATTTCTCAGGAGGATCCAATGGGATACTACCTTATGCTTCAATAGCGTTTAAATTTGAATTATTTCAAACAGAGGTTAGTGATCATGATGGCGATGGGATTCCATCATATTTAGAAGATTTAAATGACAATTTAAATATGAGCGATGATGATACTGATGAAAATACAGTACCTAATTTTGCAGATTTAGATGATGATGGCGATCTTGTTTTAACTATTGATGAATTGTTTCCAACAATATATACTGTGGATACAAATCAAGGAGATCTAGAACCAATTCTCGGCCCTAAAGAATTTGAAATTAGTAGATCTGAAGAGGCAGGTGTTATTACCATAAATACCGTAAAGGTGATGGATAGTAATAGTGATGGCTTAGATGATTATTTAGATATAAATATTACAATTAATTACAACGAAGAAGGTTAAGGCGTATAAACAATTATACCGCTCGATTTAACATAATGACGTTGCTTAATAAAAGTATCAAACCAGTGAATTTAAATTCACTGGTTTTTTTGTGCTCATTTTAAAGAATTATTGGGACTATCAATTTATAAGTGTGTTAGGTTGTGAGATAACCTTAAGGGTATAGATCCCTATCATTTCAAATAAATTATGACGATTATCAATTTTTAATTATAATGCGTTAAACCGCTTGTTTTTATGGTTTTAATTAATCCTAGGGTATAAGTAGTATAGAAATTCAATAGGTGATCAATAAATAAATACGGCGTTTAATATAACGATGGAGTTAACTACAAAATATGGATATAAAAAAAGAGCCGTTATTAGCGGCTCTTTTTATTTATGTATGAATGTTGTTTTAAAGTGTAATTGATAAACTTAAAATTAATTGCTCAGGGCGAGTATCTAATCTTCCAGAACCAATATCATTATTATTTAAGAATTGTATTTCGTTATCACTAAATCCTCTTTCATATCGAACATCTAAAGCAAATTTATTGAAGTTTATTGCGGCTCCAAAATGAAGTCCAACAGAAAAATCATTTTCTAATTCACTTAAGCTTGCACCAGCTAGATCTGTGTCGAGAATATATTGTAAAGCTGGTCCTGCAAAAACACTTAAAGGCCCTATCACTTTGACACCCACTAAAAGTGGAGCATCTAGTTTCTTCATGTCAAAATCACCATTTTTATATTCGCTTTTAGTACTTGTATATACTATTTCTGGCCTTAGATATATTGAGCTTCCCCATTTTGCAAAAAAACCAATATGATAACCTACATTTTTATCAGGATTATCGATAGTCTCACTAACAGAAGATTTGTAATTACCATTACCATTGTAGTTTAATCCAGCTTTAATACCATATGAGGTATCTGTTTGTCCCCAGGAATAGCTGCTAAAACAGGTAACTAGTAATAATAATATTAATTGCTTATTCATTAAATGCTTGATTTTAAAGTACGATTGTACAGTTTTTAAACTTTTCATAATAGTTTCGCTTTTTGAATTACTTTATGAAAACGGTTTAAAATTTTAATTATTTTCTTTTGATGACTAATTCAGCCTTTTTTATAATAGCTGCACTATTTAATCCATACTTTTCCATAAGCTGTGCTGGAGTCCCAGATTCACCAAATGTATCATTAGTTGCAACAAACTCTTGAGGTGATGGTTGATGCAATGCTAAAGTTCTAGCAACACTTTCTCCTAATCCACCATGATAGTTATGTTCTTCTGCAGTTACAATACAACCTGTTTTGCTAACTGATTCTAAAATGGCTTTTTCATCAAGTGGTTTAATGGTATGAATATTAATAACCTCTGCTGAAATTCCTTTTTCATTCAATACTTTTGCTGCTTCTAAAGCTTCCCACACTAAATGTCCTGTTGCTACAATAGTAACATCTGTACCTTCAGTTAAATTAATTGCCTTTCCTATTTCAAAAGTTTGGTCCTCAGCTGTAAAATTTGCTACTTTTGGACGTCCAAAACGCAAGTATACAGGCCCTTCATGAGCTGCAATAGCAATAGTCGCTGCTTTTGTTTGGTTGTAATCACAAGTGTTAATAACGGTCATGCCTGGTAACATTTTCATCAGTCCAATGTCTTCTAGAATTTGATGAGTCGCACCATCTTCTCCTAAAGTTAATCCGGCATGAGAAGCACAAATTTTTACATTCTTCCCAGAATAAGCAACACTTTGACGAATTTGATCATAAACCCTTCCTGTAGAAAAGTTTGCGAAAGTTCCTGTAAAAGGAATTTTGCCACCAATAGTCATCCCTGCAGCAATACCTATCATATTTGCTTCAGCAATTCCTATTTGAAAAAAACGTTCTGGATGGTTGGCTTTAAAATCATCCATTTTTAATGAACCAATTAAATCTGCACAAAGTGCAACTACATTTTCATTGGTTTGACCAAGTTCAGTTAATCCGGCTCCAAAACCAGAGCGTGTATCTTTACTTCCTGTATTTGTATATGTTTTCATTTCTTTTTGTAATTGATGGTTAGTAGTCTCCTAAGGTTACTGGGTTTTGAGCTAAACCAATAGCTAATTGCTCATCGTTAGGAGCTTTACCATGCCATGCATGTGTGTGCATCATAAAATCAACACCATTCCCCATCATAGATTTTAATAAAACGCAAACCGGTTTTCCTTGTCCACTTTTAGATTTTGCTTCTGCCATTCCTTTTAAAATAGCAGCCATATCATTACCCGCTTCAATGTCAATAACGATCCAACCAAAAGCTTCAAACTTAGCTCTAATGCTACCCATTGGTAAAACATCATCAGTTGCACCATCAATCTGTTTTCCATTTAAGTCAATAGTTGCAATAAGGTTGTCTATTTTTTTAGCCGAGGCATACATAATGGCTTCCCAATTTTGACCTTCTTGTAATTCACCATCACCATGTAAACTATAAACTAAATGTTTATCACTATTTAGTTTTTTCACTTCTGCTGCTCCAATTGCAACAGACATCCCTTGACCTAATGATCCAGAGGCTATACGTATTCCAGGTAAGCCTTCATGTGTTGTAGGGTGTCCTTGTAATCTAGAATTTAATAGTCTAAAAGTATTTAATTCATCGACAGAGAAATAACCAGCTCGTGCCAAGACACTATAAAAAACTGGAGAGATATGACCGTTTGATAAAAAGAATAAATCTTCTTCCAGGCCATTCATATCGAACCCCTCTTTACGGTCCATGATTTCATTGTACAGCGCTACCAAAAATTCAGCACATCCAAGAGACCCTCCAGGGTGTCCAGAATTTACTTTGTGAACCATTCGTAAAATGTCTCTACGAACTTGTGTTGTAATACTTTCTAATTGTTGAGTGTTTGACATGTGTAATTAGTTACTTAATTAGTGCGCAAAAATAAGGGATTATTAAGCCTTAACAAAGCGTTTTTTAAGCACTTATTAACGAAATAATGAGATTTGCTAACAATTTAATATCCTATTAAGGAGCTAATGGAATTTTCTTATTTATATTTGCTCGCTGATAAATGGAAAATATGTTTTTTAAACTTGAAGGAAAAGATGCTCAAAGTAGAGCCAGAGCGGGAAAAATAACCACGGATCATGGGGTTATTGAAACCCCAATTTTCATGCCTGTTGGTACGGTTGCATCTGTAAAAGGGGTGCATCAGCGTGAATTGAAAAATGATATAAATCCAGATGTAATTTTAGGAAATACCTATCATTTATTTTTGCGACCAAAAACTCCAATTTTAGAAAAGGCTGGCGGCCTTCATAAATTTATGAATTGGGATCGAAATATATTAACCGATTCTGGAGGGTATCAGGTTTATTCCTTGTCGGCAAATAGAAAAATAAAAGAAGAAGGCGTTAAGTTTAAAAGTCATATTGATGGGAGTTATCACACGTTCACGCCAGAGAATGTGATGGAAATTCAGAGAAGTATTGGTGCCGATATTATCATGGCTTTCGATGAGTGTACCCCATATCCTTGCGATTATAATTACGCAAAACGTTCAATGCATATGACACATAGATGGTTGGATAGATGTATTAAGCATCTTGATAAAACACCGTTGAAGTATGATTATAATCAAGCTTTTTTTCCAATAGTTCAGGGGAGTACATATAAAGATTTGAGAAAACAATCGGCTGAATATATTGCAAATTCAGGAGCTGTAGGCAATGCCATTGGAGGTTTGTCTGTTGGTGAACCGGCAGAGGAGATGTATGCCATGACAGATGTGGTGTGTGAAATTCTTCCAGAAGATAAACCTAGATATTTAATGGGTGTGGGAACACCAATCAATATTCTTGAAAATATTGCGTTAGGTATAGATATGTTTGACTGTGTTATGCCAACGCGTAATGCCAGGAATGGAATGCTATTTACCGCGCACGGCTCAATAAATATAAAAAACAAGAAGTGGGAAGATGATTTTTCGGTTATTGATGATATGGGAATTACCTTTGTGGATACCGACTATTCTAAAGCTTATTTGAAACACTTGTTTAGCGTTAATGAACTTTTAGGGAAACAAATTGCTACTATACATAATTTAGGATTCTATATGTGGTTGGTTAGAGAAGCAAGAAAACATATATTAGCAGGAGATTTTAGAGTTTGGAAAGATAAAATGGTTAAACAAATGGATAAGCGTTTGTAGTAAATGAAAATATTAGATTGGTACATATTAAAACGATATCTGTTTACATTCATCATGATGATACTCTTGTTTATTCCTATTGGAATAACAGTGCATCTCTCTGAAAAAATTGATAAAATACTGGCAAATGATGTGCCTTTTCCTGAGGTGGCACAATACTTTTTAGATTTTACAATTTATTTTGCAAACCTATTATTTCCCCTATTTTTATTTCTTTCGGTAATTTTATTTACCTCTAAATTAGCTAATAATACAGAGGTCATAGCATTTTTAAGTTCAGGAGTTTCGTTCTCAAGGTTTTTGAGACCTTATATTATTGGGGCCTCTATTATTGCAATCTTCGCATTGGTCTTGGGAATGTATTTAGCACCACAAGCCAGTAAAGGCTTTAATGAATTTAAATATAAATATTTTAGTGGAAATAAAAAAGCCATGGAGACACGGCAACTTTATAGGCAGATTAATGATAATGATGTTATTTATGTTTCTAGTTTTGATACTAAAAATAATACAGGCAGAGGTTTTACACTTGAACATTTTGTTGATAATAAGCTTGAATATAAAATTGATGCTGCAAATATTAAATATGTTGAAAAAGATTCTACCTATGTACTGAATTCCTATTCAAAAAGGATTATTGGTGAAAATGATGATGTGATGATTTTTGAACGCAAAAAAGACACCATGTTTGCTTTTGACTTAGAAGATTTAACCCCCGTAGAATACATTGCTGAAACTTTAAATTATAAAGAACTTACTTCGTTTATTTCAAAAGAAGAGTCTAGAGGCTCATCAAATATTGGTCGGTACAAAGTCGTACTGTATAAAAAATGGAGCCTACCAGTTTCTGTATTTATATTGACCATTATTGCGGTTGCAGTTTCTTCCATTAAACGTCGTGGTGGCATGGGTGTTAATCTTGCCTTTGGAATCTTTATAGCCATGATTTATGTGTTTTTCGATAAGGTTTTTGGGGTAATGGCAGAACAATCTGATTTTTCACCAGCAGTGGCTGTTTGGTTTCCCAATATCGTTTTTGGGATTTTAGCAATCTATTTATTATATAATGCTAAGCGATAAGAGAAAGAACCATTTACACCTTCATTTTCTTGTATTTATCGGCGGATTTACTGCAATTCTGGGCGAACTAATATCTATTGGTGCTGTACCATTAGTATGGTTTAGAATGCTAATTGCAGGCCTATTAATGTATGTTTATATTAAGTTTAAGAAGATTGATATTCGTATTAATTTAAAAACAGCAATCAAGTTCTCGCTGGCAGGTATTATTATAGCGATACATTGGATCACTTTTTTTGAAGCCATAAAGCAATCCAATATCTCTATTACTTTAGCCATGTTTTCTACAGGAGCTTTTTTTGCAGCTTTCATCGAACCTATTTTTTATAGAAGGCGTATCATTTGGTATGAAATTATTTTTGGCCTTTTAATTATTCTAGGGGTTTGGTTAATAACCCATGCGGAAATAAAATATTTAAATGGCATTATATTAGGCATTTCCTCTGCACTATTTTCAACACTATTTGCAGTTATCAATGGTAAATTTGTAGAACGCTATAGCGCATCATGCATTTCTTTTTATGAATTTGTTAGTGGTGTTATTTTTATTTCGTTGTTTATAGGCTGTTTTGGCGATGGCTTTGATATCGCATTTTTTAAGCTTAGTCCATCTGATTGGAAGTACTTAATTATTTTAGGATCAATTTGTACCGCATATGCATTTATTGCTACAGTTCATATCATGAAACATATAAGTCCATATACGGTGGTGTTAAGTTATAATCTCGAGCCTATATATGGTATTGTTTTGGCTATTATTTTATTTCCTATAAAGGAAAAAATGAGCCCAGAATTTTATTTTGGAGCTGTGTTAATAATTAGTACAGTAATACTCAATGGAATACTGAAAAATTCAAATAGTTTAAAAAGAGGGCGATCAAAATAAGCTAAGACGATTAAAGTTTTTATATTTGTACGCTAACTAATAATCTTAGATTTCTATGGAATATTTAGAATTTGAGCTCCCAATAAAAGAACTGGAAGAACAACTTCAAAAATGTCAACTTATTGGAGAAGAAAGTGATGTTGACGTTACTGAAACTTGTAAACAGATTGAGAAGAAATTACTGGAAGCTAAAAAAGATATTTACAAAAATCTTACCGCTTGGCAACGTGTGCAAATGTCTCGCCATCCAAACAGACCTTATACCTTAGACTATATTAACGCTATTTTTGGAGATACCTTTTTGGAGCTTCATGGTGATCGTAACTTTAAGGATGATAAGGCTATGATTGGCGGTTTGGGTAAAATTGGTGATCAGAGCTATATGTTTATCGGTCAACAAAAAGGTTATAATACTAAAACAAGACAATACCGAAATTTTGGTATGGCTAACCCAGAAGGCTACAGAAAAGCATTACGTTTAATGAAAACTGCTGAGAAGTTTGGTATTCCAGTGGTGACGTTAATTGACACTCCTGGAGCATATCCTGGATTGGAAGCCGAAGAACGTGGACAAGGAGAAGCCATTGCAAGAAATATTTTAGAAATGACCCGTTTAAAGGTGCCTATTTTTACCGTTATTATTGGTGAAGGTGCATCCGGTGGTGCGTTGGGTATTGGTGTAGGAGACAAGGTGTTAATGTTAGAAAATACATGGTATTCTGTAATATCACCTGAATCCTGTTCTTCCATTTTATGGAGAAGTTGGGAGTATAAAGAACAAGCTGCCGAATCATTGAAGCTTACTGCTAAAGACATGAAGAAAATGAAATTGGTAGATGAAATCGTTAAAGAACCTATAGGAGGAGCTCATAAAGACAGAGAAAAAACTTTTGCGACAGTTCGTGATGCCATTGTAAAGTCTTATGATGAATATAAAAACTTATCACCAATAGACTTAGTTGAAAAACGAATGGACAAATATTCTAAAATGGGAGAATTTAATGACTAAGCCTTTGTTAATCGTATATTAAAAAAAAACCGAAGTACGCACTTCGGCTTTTTTTATCCTTATTAACAAAATTGTTAACTTATTAACAACGAAATTGTTGACTGATGGTTAACAATGTCGTACCTTAAATAATCTAAAAATCCTTACAATTTAGTTACATTCGTTATCATGAAACAACCCAATACATTACAAGGCTACAAAGTAGACAAAAGTACTATAATTAGCCTTGAAAAAGGGAAGATACCCCCGCAAGCCCTTGATTTAGAGGAGGTTGTTCTTGGTGCAATGATGATTGACAAAAAAGGGGTTGATGAAGTTATTGATATTTTAAGTCCAGATGCCTTTTATAAAGAGGCCCATCAATTTATATTTGAAGCGATATTCAAATTGTTTGAAAATAGTGAGCCTATCGACTTATTAACTGTTTCGAGCCAATTAAAGAAGGAACGTCGACTCGAAATGGTTGGTGGTGACTTTTACTTGATTTCTCTAACACAAAAGGTGTCATCCTCAGCACATATTGAGTTCCATGCACGAATTATTTTGCAAAAATTTATTCAGCGTAGTTTAATAAAAATTTCAAATGAAATTATTGAAGATGCCTACGATGAGACAAAGGATGTATTCGATCTTTTGGATACTGCCGAATCTAAATTATACGAAGTTACCCAAGGTAATATTAAAAAATCATCTGAAACTGCTCAAGAATTAGTAATTCAGGCAAAGAAGAAAATTGAAGAAATTTCAAATAAAGAAGGGTTAAGTGGTATTCCATCTGGGTTTGCTAAATTGGATAAATTAACTTCCGGGTGGCAACCTAGTGATTTGGTTATTGTGGCAGCCCGTCCTGGTATGGGTAAAACAGCTTTAACCTTGTCGATGGCAAGAAATATTGCTGTAAATCAAAATATACCTGTCGCTTTCTTTTCATTGGAGATGGCTTCTGTGCAATTAATAATGAGATTAATCTCTTCTGAAACAGGATTGTCTTCAGAAAAATTGAGAACAGGGAAACTCGAAAAACACGAATGGGAACAGCTTAATGTAAAAGTTAAAAGCTTAGAAAAAGCTCCATTGTTTATTGATGATACCCCATCACTTTCCATTTTTGATTTACGTGCAAAAGCAAGAAGACTAGCATCTCAACACGGGATTAAATTGATTGTTATTGATTATTTACAATTGATGACAGGTGGTGGTAATCATGGTGGAAATAGAGAACAGGAGATTTCGATGATTTCGCGAAACCTAAAAGCATTGGCAAAAGAGTTAGCGGTTCCAGTAATTGCATTATCACAGTTATCACGTGCTGTAGAGACACGTGGTGGAAGTAAACGTCCTTTGCTTTCCGATCTTCGTGAATCTGGAGCAATCGAGCAGGATGCCGATATCGTATCATTCATATACCGACCAGAATATTATAAAATTGATGAATGGGATGATGAAGAACGTTCACCAACTGACGGCCAAGCCGAATTGATTATTGCAAAACACAGAAATGGTGGTTTGGAAAATATCAGATTGAAATTTATTGGAAATCTTGGTAAGTTTGATAATCTTGACGATTTCGATTCCCCTTTTGGCAATGAGTTTCATTCTAAAATGAATGCCGCAGCAAATGACGACACCTTTAAACCGGATAATTTCCCATCACCAAATCAGGCTTTTGGTAGTTCTTTTAATGATGATGAAAACGATGTGCCCTTTTAATCCCTAAAATTCCCTTAAAACTAATTATTCAAAAACAAAATTTAAGTATCTTTCGTTATTAATAGAAACGATTGAGAGTGTCTTTTTGATAAATAAAGCTACTAGAGGTCCAGATTCTAAAAAAAAAACATTTTTGAAAAATTATTTATTCATACTGCTATTTATTTGTTTTGGACTGAAGTCTTTTGCTTCCTATATCCTTATACCAATGGATACTGAAAGTCAGAAAAATCATTTGAAAGCTTATGGGATTACCTATTGGACTCTTGAAAAACAGCAAAAGGTAAAATGGCTATTAAATTATAGAGGAGGCTCTTTTTTACTACCAGATTTTGAAGAAATACAACGGGAATGTCAAATTCGCGGGGTCTCTTATGAAGTGATAAGTGACAACAAAGCCGAACAAATTTTACAGGAAATTAGTAGTCCTAGTAAAAATATGGAGGCCGTTGTTTTAGAAAAAGCACCAAAGATTGCGGTATATACTCCCTATGGAAAACAACCTTGGGATGATGCTGTAACCATGGTATTGACCTATGCCGAGATCCCTTATGAAACTATTTATGATAAAGAAGTTTTAAATGACGCCCTTTTGTTATTTGATTGGCTGCATTTACATCATGAAGATTTCACAGGGCAGTTTGGAAAATTTTATAGAAGTTATAGAAGTGCCCCTTGGTATATAAAAGAAAAGAAAAATGCCGAATTGTTGGCTTCTGAATTGGGCTATAATAAAGTTTCAGAAGCTAAATTGGATGTGGCATTAAAAATTAGAGATTATGTCGTAGGAGGCGGCTTTATGTTCGCCATGTGCAGTGCCACCGACAGTTTTGATATTGCATTATCAGCCGAGGGTATTGATATTTGCGAACCCATGTTTGACGGCGATGGCAGTGATGCCAATTATCAAAATAAAGTCAATTATCAAAGTACTTTTGCATTTACAGATTTCATTTTAGAACGTAGCCCAAATGTTTATGAGTTCTCGTCGATTGATATGACCAGTAAACGCCGAATCCCAAAAACTACAGATTATTTTACACTCATGGATTTTTCGGCTAAGTGGGATCCCATACCTACAATGCTTAATCAAAATCATACGGCTTTGGTAAAAGGGTTTATGGGACAAACAACATCATTTTCCAGATCTCAAATTAAGTCCAAAGTATTAGTTTTGGGAGAAAATAAAACCAATGGCGAAGCCAAATATATTCATGGAATTAAAGGCAAAGGATTTTTTACTTTTTATGGGGGTCATGATCCAGAAGATTATACACATCGAGTAGGAGACCCAAAAACCGAACTAGATTTACACCCAACATCTCCAGGTTACCGTCTAATTTTAAACAATGTGTTGTTTCCGGCAGCAAGAAAGAAAAAGCAAAAGACCTAATGAATACTGGAATCAGACGGTTCACCATTTTGTTTTTTCAATCCATAACATTTTGGGTTATTGCTTTTTTATTGTTCACGTCATTTAGATTTACTGGATTGGGGGATTATGTGAATTTTTTCTTCGATGTTAAGTATGATATCCACATTAGTATTTGGTATAATTTGGCTATAATATTAGGGTTGGTTATTGGGGTTTTTTATGCCATTATTGAATTTTTATTTCAAAATTACTTATTAAAAAAGAGTGCTTTAGGCTTAGTGATTATTAGTAAAACAGGTATTTATCTTGTTTTAATGGTGACCATACTGAGAGTGATTTCAATCATTGCAGAAAAGGATATGGATCTAGATATTCCTAATGAAAGTGGCTGGTGGATCACCAGTCAATGGTTTTGGGTTACCGTATTGTATTTTATGATTGGCTCATTATTATTCTCGTTTTTAAAAATAGCAAACGAAAAATTTGGCAAAGGAGTTTTTATGAAAATGCTTTTAGGAACTTATAGAAAGCCTAAAGAAGAAAAACGAATTTTTATGTTTTTAGATTTAAAAGATTCTATGAGTATTGCCGAAACTTTAGGACACTATAAATACAGTGAGTTCATTCAGGATTGCTTTTTAGATTTGAATCATGTAATTGAAAAAAATGATGCCGAAGTTTATCAATATGTTGGTGATGAGGCCGTATTAACTTGGCCATATAAAAAGGGTATTTATAAATGTAAATGTGTAGATCTATTTTTTGAGTTTCAAGAACAAATTAATAAGCGCTTAAGTTACTACCAAAATAAATATGATTTTGTGCCAATGTTTAAAGCGGGCCTGCATGGAGGGAAGCTTATGATTGCGGAGGTTGGAACCGTAAAAAAGGAACTTGCTTTTCACGGAGACGTTATCAACACAACAGCAAGAATTCAAGGGGAGTGTAATGCCTATAATGCATCACTTTTAATTTCTGAGAGCCTATTAAATGATTTACATTTAAATACTACATTTAAAAGCATGCCGCTGGGAAACATTAAGTTAAGAGGAAAACAAGAAGGCGTTAATATTTATTCAATCGTTTAGAAAAAAGAAGTAAAATCTAGTTTTCATCACTATATTTTATTTCAGCCCAAACTGCCTTACCACTTTGTTTTGTTGTTACAACAATTACTAATTGATCTTTGGAAATCACATCTCCATTTCGACCGGAATTACCACTTTCACCTATGATTCCATTTCTAACACTTCGTGATGATTTTGCCTTTCTCACATCTCTAACATTATCTATAAAACCGCTCAATTCAGTAAATAACTTAGTTCCATTTGATTCCTGTATTTGAATCCAACCTTTTCTGTCCATTAAATCATCAACAGCAGCTTTAATTTCGTTAATGCGCTCAGGTTCTACAACACTATTGTTTTGTCGTTCTGTTTCAATATATTTTGCATATGCGTCTATAGAGTTGGTTTTTTTTGTGTATGCCCATAAATTACTTGCTGGGTCTGCCTCGGCAATAGAGTCTCTTAATTGGCTTAACTCATTCTTGTATTTAATTTCCTTGACTTCAATGTTCGTTTTTAAATATTCCAATTCTTCATTAACCACCTTTAGACTGTTATTTTTTGAATTTATAGTTGTTATATTCCAAGCGGTTAAAACTATAAAAGCTACAATAATAACTGCTAAAACAGTTGTAATCATGCGACTGCGCTTGGCTATTTTATTTATTTCATTAATTCTATCTTGAATTTTAGTCATTTGTAATTGATTTATGCATTAATATAATTGAAAACTTCATCTTCTAATCCTAAAATATCTATTTTAGAATAATTAATTAATCCGTTCTCCATTCTCGATAATTTTCTATCACAAGTTTTTAAGCTTGATAAACGTTTCTTTTTTTCTTTTATTTTATTGATAGAAAATGTACTTAGACCCGAAGGGATCATTCCTCCAATGGGAGAGAGGTATTTTAATTTTGCTTCACCGTCGTCTAATACCGATTTTAATTCAGGAATTAAATACAGTGCTAATATTAATAATATACTACAAGCAATTAGCAATTTCACTCCTAAATACGAACTTTTAATTTGACTGTTCATAGTTAGCTCATAAAGCTTAATGTCGTCCCTCAATTCTTGAACCAAAGCAGCTAAGCCATCGGAGTTATTTGCTTTAGGGCTTACGACGACTTCAGGATTTTCCACCAATTTATTTTGCGTTTCTTCAACTGCTGAAACTGTTTCTTTAGGTGCAATTGGACCGCTAGCAGAATCATCTATTTTGCTAAGGAGAGATTCAATTCCTTTGTCTCTATCATTAGTTAAATCGATACATTTTAAACGACGCCAATACATTTTTTTGTTAATGTTACAAGGAGTAACCTTTACTAAAACAACTTCTTTTCCATTATCTCGAGCGAAATTCTTTTCGTCTTTCAAGAAGGAATCACTCAGCGCATTTGGTGATGTTATGATTGCTACAAATTTTGATGAAAGGACTGCTTTTTCCTTTATTTCATCTTCATCTTCATCCACTTTGAGATTTGCAAGATGTATGTAGTCAATCCAAACACTTTTCCCCTTTTTTATTAGGGTATCGGCTAATTCTTTTGCGATTAGTGCATCGTTTTGAGAATAGCTAATAAAAATATAGTCTGACATTATAATTATAGTTATTATGGAAATAGGAGGTACATTGGAAGAAGAGGGATAGGTACAAGTTAATATTTTTTTTTAAATAAATTAACTTTTGATTTAAGATAAGTAGTTCAGTCTTAGAAAATTAATAAAAGGATCATTAGAATTGCTATTGTCATTTAATAGGACATATGCAGAATAGGCATTGGAATAAATTTCTATTTTATCTTTAATACTTGCCTTTTTAACAGCTAATATGTAATGTTTTTTTGAGGTCTCTAAATCGTTTAAATATAAGTGTCCTTCTGCTAAAGAACGGAGTTTCCATAATTTGTCAAATGGAAAACTTTGGGCAGCTGAAATAGCGATGTTGGCAAAGTCATTCATGTCTTTGTAGTCCTCTTCCAAAATTAAATTTAAAAAGGCGAGGTTTACCGCGTTTTTGCATATTTGTTCTGTTTGATTATTTTCTTGTGCTAATTTTAAAGCTTCGGTATAACAATTAAACGCTAACTTACCATCATTAAATTTACTGTTTTCTAGATATTTACGTTTGTATAATCCGCCTAATAAGTTTAACATATCGGCATCTTTTTTAGCAATGGGATGCGTTTTTAAAATATGTTCGGCATCTTGACTTCTACCCACACTTTCTAAGGCGTCTATAAGGTGTTCTAAACCGCGTTCGTCCAAATGCTCTAGGTTGGGTTCTAATTCTCTAATAATGGCATCAAATTCTCCAATCGCTAAGTTGATCTCTTTTTGATTTGTGAACTTATTAAAAAAGGTATTGTCGTTAAGGGTGTCTAAAATAAGATTGTAACTATCATTGTCCTTGGTTTTGATGTTTACCATTGAAAAATGATCTCCTGAAACGGTTACCCACTGTGATTTTTTAAATGAAGATAAACTTGAATCTGCAGTAACATATTCATCTTTTGTAGCTACAATAACCTTTAGTGTAAAAGGATATTCATCCTTAAATGTGTTTTTCCAATCAGCTCTTAAGTTTTGAATAAATGGTTGGTCATGTACTAACGTGCTAATTTTATTTTTCCATAGTGTTTTAATTGTATTGTTAGTAATCCCGTTACTAGGTGTGCCAAAAAAGAAAACATGACTTAAGCGTTCTTTATTGCTTTCATCTAGGTTTAGAATTGCACGCTGAGCTACAAGCCCCCCAAGGCTATATGCAACAATTGCCACCCGGTTATATTTATTAAACTTGTACTTAATAGCCGAACTCAAATTGTCTGCAATTTTGTTGATGTCTTTAACTGTTGCCCAAATATCTTTACCCATTTCTGGATTTGTATTTGCATTAAATCCAAAAGGAAACATGTCCCAGCCGTCAAGCTGTTTTTCTTCCATAAATAAATTCGGCATTTTTCCAAAAGATTCATGTGCTTCTCCAGAAAATCCATGGACAAAAATTATAACATTATTAGTATTATCTGTCTTGCGAAATACGCTTTTAATTTCTTTTTTATCAATTTGAATCGATTCCTGTGTTTGTACAGTTTTATCAATAGTGCTGCGCTTTGATTTGGGTACCCGACTCACTTCAAAATTTCTGTCAAATTGTAAATTGATAAAAGGATTTTGTTTCCTGTTAGCTAAAGCTGCATCTTTTGGGACTTCTTCAACCAGATAACTGGCAACATCCAATATTTTAATATACTCACTGGTAATAATTGTTTGATGTTCTCCCTTTAAAACTTTGAGTAAATATGCCGTGAACATACTATTCCTGTCTCCTTTAAAATACAAAGATTTCTGATTGTCTTTACAGGATGATATAATAGCCATCCCTTCTTCATCGTCCATGTCATGAGCTAAGCCTTCAGGATTAATTGATCCGTTTTGATTGTTTTTTGATGCATTTTCTAAGGCTTCCATTTTAGTTCCAGAATCCAATAAATCTGGGCCTTCAGTCATGCCTTGTGCATGGCAACAGTCAAAAATAAAGATGAGTCGTTCGGCAATAATACCGTTTAGTTTTTTCTTTATTTCCTGTCCTTTTACACCTGTTGTATCTGGATGATCAATATTCCAACCTTCTGCCTCAAGATAATATGCATTTGGAAAAACATTTTCATTAATGGCCCCGTGTCCCGAATAGTATAAAAATACTTTAGAATCAACATTAGTTTTTTCAATAATTTCATCGAAGGCATCAAGTATGCCTTTTCGTGTCGCATTTTGCTTCGTTAACAAAATCACATTTTCTTCGGGGTATCCCGCAAAATCCTTATCTATTAGTACATCACGTATGTCTGTAGCGTCTTGTGTAGAAGGTAGCTCGGCCGCATCAACACCAATGATTAAAGCAAAAGAATTATTAAATACATCCATAAATATGACATTTATAATTAGTGATTAATTTTGAAAGGAGGCAATTCAATTGTGTGGGTTTAATGCCAATAGGTCATAATTTCATTCCATTTTTCAGATTGTAAATAGGGAATAAAACTTGAACTGTTCTTGAATTTTTCATTGACATAAAAATTGCCGGCGGCAATAGAAAGTAATAGATGTTCAAAAACTTTTTCTTCATTGTTCAAAGCGGCATAAATCTGTGCTATTCGATAATCTATATTTCCATATTGGTAGGGTCCTCTTTGCTTTTCTAAAGCATCAATAAGTAAGGTGCCTTTTTCAGGTTCACCATTTTTAAAATAGCATCTACTTAGACCAACTATTAGTTTTGTATTACTGGGACTGTCTTTAAATAATTTTTGATAAATAGGAGTGGCGCTCTCATAATCATTTAATTCAGAATAAGCTTCCGCTTTTAAAAACTCACTGGCTTCTATATCTTCAGATTGTATTAATGAATATAAATAGGATGTTGCCACTTCTTTATTCCCAAGTAATAAATATTCTCTGGCTATAAATAGATTGAGGTATAACCAATCTTCTGGAAGAAGTCGTAGCTTAAGTTTTTGTAGTAAAAGATCAACCTGATCATCTTTATTAGAGTTTATATAAGCTCTAAAAAGAGGCATTAAAAAAAACTTATCGTCAACGATGTCTGTATAAGATTCAGTTAGTTTAATTGTTTTTTTATATTGATCCAAGGCGTTGTAAGCCATAGCCATGAGATTGATTCTGTCTAAACATTGAATACAATTTTCAATATTGAAATTATCAATATCTATAACTTCGTCAAAAATGGCTTCAACATCTTCTGGCTTATTTGCAAATTGAAGAGCAATTACCATATGTGAGGTATTTGTTAATAGGTCATATGGTTCTAATTGATAGCCATATTTATCGTATCTATATGTTTTACGATTGTCACCGTCTAAAGCTGCCTCATACATGTTTAAACGGTGTTCTTGTCTTTTACTAATCCCTGTTTGTTTTTTTATAACATCTATTAATGAGTCGGCTTTGGCATATGGACCATTGTTATAATAATAACCAACTTTAAGTGACTTGGGTTCAAAATATTCAGAATCTATAGCTATGGCTTTGTCTAGTAATTCAATGTACTTCTTTAAGTTTCCATCACTTTTACTTTTTTTAGCTTCTAGTACTAGTTTATAGGCTTCATATTTTGGAGGGTTATTTTCAAATGTTGCTTTTTTATCTCTTTCAGAAACCAAATAACCAATAATTTTTTGCCCTAATTCTTGAATACAAATTAAAGGGTTTTCTGAGTCACAAAATACACGTCCTACTGAACCTAGAGCTTCTCCAGATTTACCATCTATGATTGAGCTTTGAAATATGAGCTGATCACCATTTAAAAAATAGGTGCCAGTTATTTTTTTACCAGGACTAAAAAAATTATTTAAAATATCATTAGAGGTGAAATTTTTATTTTGAGTTTTTAGGGCTTCCGAATAATCTTTTACAATTTGTTGTGATATAATTTGTCCTGCATTATTTTCAGTAATACCATCCATAATCCAGTTAGCAGCCATTTCTCCAATAATATCTAATTTGGTATCTAATGTAAAATTGGTAAATGTTAGAACAGAAATTTTATCATTAGTTGAAAATTCTGGCAATTTTAATTTATCTGAAAAAGTATTGTTAAAAATCACCATGAATGCTAATCCGGCTAAAAAAAGTATTATACCAATACTTGTAAAGTACATTTGTCTAAACTTTCTTTTATTAAAAAGTTCAAGCTTGCTATCATCCTCTTCAGATTTCCAGAGTTTTGACATTCTAGAATTCCATATATAAATAATACAAACTGGAAAGCCAATGATTAGCAAAAGGATCAATATAGGGATGCTATTCTCAGAAAGCCTCAAGGGTTCCGCAACAACAGATAATACTTGTAGTATTATCCAACTAGAAACAACATATATGGAAAGTAGTTTAAATACATCTCGTTTATGGCACTCTTTTAAAAAATTTTTAATATTCATTCAGCGTCTTAAGGGATTTAACGTTGTATAGGTTAGAGGGGAATATTTGGTTAAGTTACTTATTTTTACTAATATAGAGCTTAATTTAAAAAAGAAAATATTATGTCTAATCAAACGGGTAACGAGGAAACCACAAGTGAAAGTGGTGAAGTAGTTGAAAAAGGATCTTCAATTGATAAAAAAACAGGGAACAGAGTTGTCGTTGAAAAAGGGTCTTCAATCGATAAAAAAACAGGAAATTAATATTTCTTTGAGATATTAAAAACCATTATTTTTATTGATACATTTTTTATGCTTCCTAATCTAAATCAAAATAACCTAATAATTTCTTCAGGTTCTAATTTCAATTAATTGAACTTTAGAGGCTACAAATTGTAGTGCCAATATTTTCCTATTATTGATTAGGCTAATAACATCCATAAATTTCCCGGGTAATGTTTCAACTTTGGTCATACCAAGGGAATGCGTTATGCTTTAAATTCAATTAATAGAATGGTGTTCTGGCCTTATGGTGAGTAGCTTCAATTGTTGAAATCTATAAAATAATTAATTTTTATTTTCCTTCTGTATTAAGAGGCTAGTGATAAAATTTGAATGGATATGAATATAGAAAGGATTTAGGATAAAGGTTTAAAACAAAAAAATCCGATTCATAAGAATCGGATTTTAAATAAGCGAAATATTGTTATACAATAGGCGAAACGCCTTAGTTTACTTTATCTACAATTGCTTTAAAAGCATTAGGGTTATTCATTGCTAAATCGGCTAAAACCTTACGGTTTAATTCGATATTATTAGCTTTTAATTTCCCCATGAATTGAGAATAAGAAAGTCCATGTTGTCTAGCTCCTGCGTTAATACGCGTGATCCATAATGCACGGAATGTTCTCTTTTTGTTTCTTCGGTCTCTGTACGAGTATTGCATCGCTTTATCAACCGCATTTTTTGCTACTGTCCAAACGTTTTTACGACGTCCAAAGTAACCTTTTGCTTGCTTAAGAACCTTTTTTCTTCTGGCTCTCTTTGCTACTGAATTTACTGATCTTGGCATTTCTTAATTGTTTTTTTGTAGTAGGCGGTCAATTACTTGACACTTGAATGCCTAACTCCATGGTTTATAAATTATTTAACCTAAACGTTAATTACTTTAAACGTAATTGTTGTTTAATGTTAGCGACATCATTCTCATGTACTAAAGTACTGTGAGTTAATGCTAACTTACGCTTTTTAGACTTCTTTGTTAAAATGTGACTTTTAAAAGCGTGTTTTCTCTTGATTTTTCCAGAGCCAGTCAACTTAAATCGTTTTTTGGCACTAGATTTGGTTTTCATTTTAGGCATTGTTCTCCTTTTATTTAATTTACTTCGCTTATTCTTCTTTATTTTATCCCTATTTACCCTTTTTAGGAGCAATAAACATAATCATTCGCTTACCTTCTAACTTAGGCATTTGTTCAACTTTTCCAAACTCTTCCAAATCTTGTGCTAAACGCAATAATAAAATTTGTCCTTGTTCTTTAAAAATAATTGAACGTCCTTTAAAGAATACAAATGCTTTTAGCTTTGCACCATCTCTTAAGAACTTTTCAGCGTGTTTCTTTTTAAATTCATAATCGTGATCATCGGTTTGTGGACCAAAACGAATCTCTTTAACAATTACTTTAGTCGCTTTAGATTTAAGAGCCTTATCCCGTTTCTTTTGTTCGTAAAGAAACTTTTTATAGTCCATGATTTTACAAACAGGAGGCACTGCTTTTGGTGAAATTTCTACAAGATCTAAACCTTGTTCATCAGCCATTTCTAAAGCTTTTCTTGTTGGGTAAACCCCAACCTCTATATTTTCACCAACTAACCTAACTTCATCAGCTCTAATTTTAGAGTTAATTCTATGTTGATCTTCTTTAATTATTCTTGCTGGTCCCCTATTTCTTCTTCTACGTATTGCTATGACTCTATAATTTAAATTAAACGTTAAACTTTTTTAAAGTTCTATTTACTTCTGTTTCAATAATAATTGAAAACTCTTCAATACTTAACATGCCTAGATCTTCACCACCATGTTGACGTATACTTATCTTGTTTTCGTTCTCTTCATTCTCACCGACAATAATCATATATGGGATCTTTTTCATTTCGGCTTCCCGAATTTTTTTACCCATAGTTTCATTTCTATTATCTATAAGGGCGCGAATTTCGTGATTTTCTAGCAAATTTAAAACATTTTTCGCGTATTTTTCATATTTCTCACTAATAGATAATATAATTACTTGTTCAGGCATTAACCATAGTGGGAAATTACCCCCGGTATGTTCTAATAATATTGCTATAAAACGCTCCATACTTCCAAATGGTGCACGGTGTATCATAACCGGACGGTGTAGCTCATTATCACTGCCTTTATATGTGAGATCAAAACGTTCTGGAAGGTTGTAATCTACCTGGATGGTACCTAATTGCCAACTTCTGCCTAAGGCATCCTTAACCATAAAGTCAAGTTTTGGACCGTAAAAAGCAGCTTCACCAGTTTCAACGACATAATCCATCCCTTTTCTTTTAACAGCTTTTAAGATTGCATTTTCGGCTTTTTCCCAATTCTCATCTGATCCAATGTATTTAGATGGATTGTTAGGATCTCTTAAAGATACTTGTGTTGAATAATTTTCAAATCCAAGAGATGTAAACACATACTCAACCAAATCAATAACTGCTTCAAATTCCGAATCTAATTGGTCTGGTGTGCAGAATATATGTGCGTCGTCCTGAGTAAAGCAACGTACACGAGTCATCCCATGCAATTCGCCACTTTGCTCATATCTATAAACGGTTCCAAATTCGGCAAAACGTTTTGGAAGTTCCTTATAAGAATATGGCTTGAAATTATATATCTCACAGTGGTGTGGGCAGTTCATGGGTTTTAGTAAAAACTCCTCATCCATTTTTGGAGTTTTTATAGGTTGAAAACTATCCTCACCATATTTTTCATAATGACCAGATGTTACATAAAGTTCCTTCTGACCAATATGTGGAGAAATTACCATTTCGTAACCCGCTGTTGTCTGTGCTTTCTTTAAAAAATCTTCTAAGCGATGACGCAGAGCAGTTCCTTTTGGAAGCCATAATGGTAGTCCTTGACCAACTTTTTTGGAAAATGTAAAGAACTCTAGCTCTTTACCTAATTTTCTGTGGTCACGTTTTTTTGCTTCTTCAAGCAATTCTAGATATTCTTTTAATTCTTTTTGTTTAGGGAACGAGATTCCATAAATTCGAGTGAGTTGTGTTTTTGTTTCGTCACCTCTCCAATAAGCACCGGCAACGCTTAATAACTTAACGGCTTTAATAATGCCAGTATTTGGTATATGCCCACCACGGCATAAATCGGTAAAAGTAGCATGGTCACAAAATGAAATAGTACCATCTTCAAGATTCTCAATTAATTCAACTTTATATTCGTTGTTTTGTTCTTGATAATATGAAAGTGCATCAGCCTTAGAAATCTCTCTTAAGCTAAAATCATGCTTTTCACGAGAAATGGTAATCATTTTATCTTCAATAGTTTTTAAATCGTTTTCAGAAATAGTATGCTTTCCAAAATCAACATCATAATAAAAACCATTCTCTATAGCGGGGCCAATAGTTAATTTAATTCCAGGATATAACTCTTCAAGAGCCTGAGCTAAAACATGTGCAGAAGAATGCCAAAAAGCCTTTTTTCCTTCATCATTCTTCCAAGTATATAAGGTTAAATTACCATCGGTGGTTAACAACGTAGCGGTTTCAATAGTTGTGTCGTTGAATTTTGCCGAAATTACATTCCGTGCAAAACCTTCACTAATATCTTTCGCAACATCCATTGCTGTAAGGCTATTATCGTAGGTTCTAATACTACCGTCTGGTAAAGTAATCTTAATCATAGTGTTCTAAAAAATTTAGACGCAAAGATATTAGAAATGCCATAGTTATACAACATAGTTGAGCTAAATGTTTTTAAGAAATTGGAGCATTGATAGTAATCTTTGTTCCGCTATCTTTTTCTGAATTAATAAAAAGCCGTCCATTAATATATTTGATACGCTCTTCCATGAATAAAAGCCCCATTCCTTTAGTCTTTGGTTTTGACTTTTCTTGTACATCGAAGCCCTTACCATCGTCTTCAATTGAGATGCTTAAGAGTTGATCACTGTTATTTATTTTGACCAAAATAAAGTTTGAATCTGCATATTTAATGGCATTATTTACAGCTTCCTGACTAATACGATATAAGTTGATCTCCGTAAGGGAATCGAAACGACCATTAAAATTCGAAGCATTTTCGAAAAGGATAGTTTTGTTAGTAAGGGTTGCCAGTTTAGATGTTAATGTTTGCAAGGCGGAAGCAATACCGTGATCTGTCAATTCAGGAGGTGTTAAATTGAAAGTTGCCATTCTCACACCTTGAATTAATTCTTTCGATAAATTTTTTAAGTCTTCAATTTTTATTGCTGCAGTTTCGGCGTTATTAATATTAATGCCCTCTACATTGAACTTAAGTGCCGTTAACATTTGACCAATCCCATCATGGATATCTTTGGCGATACGTTTACGCTCTTCCTCCTGAGCCTCAATAATTTTACTTGAAATAGTTTGTTGGAGCTGTATTTTCTCTTTGTACTTTTCTTTTGATATTTTTTTTAGTTCAATTTCATTCTGTTTTCTTTTGCTCACATTTGAACATAGAATTAAGGTTTTTTGCTCTAGACTTATTCTGCTTAAAGGAATTAATGAAAATTCCAACCATATATTTGTCCCGTCCTCTGTAGAAATTTCAAAAGCCTCTGTATTAATTCTTTTTCGTTGCTGAATCAAAGATTTTAAGTAAATACGCTGACCTTCATCTGTAGCTAAGAGGTTTTCCACGGGACCATTTATTTTACTAGGTGTGAGTCCTAAGAGTTTCTGGAACTTTTTGCTCATATTCATGGCATTTCCATCAGCATTGGTACTTACAAAAAGAGCAGCATTGTCAATCGCATAATTCAATTCCTGAAGCTCTAGAAGTGACGCCTCTTTGGAGACGTACAATTCATTTAAAGTATTCACCTTATGTAACGCCTCTTGTTTTGTGGTGTTTGAAATATTGATTTGTTCGGTAATATGTGTCACTCTTTTTTTGAACACTAGAAAAGCTGAAAATAAAATCAAAGGAATAATAATAAAAACAGAATTCAACCAACTATATTTCTCGATTTCATCTTTAAAAATTAGATAAAATAGTATTAAAACAAGACTTACAGCGATACATGCAATCAGAAAAATGTGTTGAGCATTTTTGAAGCTTTCAAATTCCTGATGGTGATGTTCAATTGGTTTTGTCATTTGAGAAATTCAAATTTTTTTTTAGCATTCCTTAGGCTAAGGCTTTTTGAATTAGATTTGATGAGAATTCTGAAAACTCTAACTTTAATGCTGCATCATGACTCTTATTAGACATTTTAGCCCATGTTTTCTGTACGATATCAATGAGTTTTTCTTCTGAATATTTTTGAGCGAATTTTTCGAAATAGAATTCTAAAAACACCAAACAAATAACATCTTCTAAAAGCTGTGTTTCTTCATTTTTTTTGAGTTGCTTTTTTTGAAGTAAAAAGGTCACCTTTTCAATCATCGCATCATCATAGCCAACCTCTTTTAATATTTTAGAGGCTTTATTGGCATGGAACTTAGCTAAATCTCTACGCCATGTCAAATACCCCTTACGATTCATTTCATAAGAATCTCTTGGGATTTCCCACCGGCATATATGCTGACAACGCACTGTGAGTTGAACCGCTTCCGAAGCATTTGGTTCAAAATCGTCGAGTTTGGCACTCATACGTTGTGCATATAGTAATTCCTTTGGATAGGTTTTACCATGTGCAGACTCTTCAAAAGGATCTTCTGAATTTGCAGCGTCAAATAACTGAATTGCTTTATCGAATATTGTGCTCACCAGACTGTGTTTTTAGGATTATAACCAAATTTACTCAGAAAATCCTATATAGACAAAGTCATTTTCAATTTTCACAGGATATGTTGCAATAGGATCTAAATCTCCATTGAGGTTCTCTCCATTTTCTAATGAGAATGTTTTTTTGTGCATAGGACAGGCAATTTTAGGAATTCCTTGATCATCACCAAGCATACCACGAGATAATACCATTTCTAGTTTGTGTGGGCATGCATTTTGACAAGCATACCAGGTATCCTTACGTTTATAATTAAATATTGCAATTTGTTTGTCCCTATATTTTATACATGCACCACCGTTTTCTGGAAACGATGCAATTGGCGCTGCTTTAAACCACAATGTTACATTGTCAATAGCTGTGGTCTTGTATTTTGAAAGTAATTTGTCCATATTTTATAGTATTAAATTCTAATTCTACTTGTCCCAAAGTTGAGGAATCGATTGTTCTCGCATTGGAACAAAAATTAAATTATCGTCTCTGTCGTCAGAGTTTATAAAATGACTAAATCGTTGCTTAGATGTTTCGCTCTCAATGGCCTGTTTCCATTCACATTCGTAAGCGTCAACGAGAAATTGCATTTCTTTTTCTAAATCTTCGACAATATTTAAACTATCATCAATAACTACTTTTTTTAATTGTTCAATACCGCCATCCAGTTTGTCTAACCATGCTGCAGTTCGCATTAATGGTGCTGCAGTTTGGATGTAATACATTAAAAATCTATCCAAGTATTTTATGCAGGTTTCATTGTCTATTTTTTCGGCAAGTAATATGGCATGCTTGGGAGTTGCTCCTCCATTTCCACCAACATATAAATTCCATCCTCCTTCCACGGCAATAACACCAAAGTCTTTACCTCTAGCTTCGGCACACTCACGGATACATCCAGAGACACCTCCCTTTATTTTGTGTGGTGAACGTAGTCCTTTATATCTGTTTTCTAAAGTTATGGCAAAGCTTACACTTTCGTCCAATCCAAATCGGCACCAAGTTGACCCTACACAACTTTTTACAGTTCGGAGTGATTTACCGTATGCATGTCCACTTTCAAATCCTGCATCAATTAATGTTTCCCATATAGCAGGGAGATCATTTAATTCGGCACCAAATAGATCAATACGTTGTCCACCGGTAATTTTAGTGTATAAATTGTATTTTTTTCCAACCTCACCAATAACAATTAATTTATCAGGAGTAATTTCTCCGCCTGGTATTCTAGGCACTACCGAATAGGTTCCATTGCGTTGAATATTGGCAAGAAACTTATCATTGGTGTCCTGAATGACATCTTCTTTATTAGCGGTATCGTTATATAAACTTGCAAAAATTGATGCAACTAAAGGTTTGCAGGTCTCACATCCATCACCCAACCCACAGTGTTCTAATACAGTATTGAAGGTTGTTAATTTTTTGATTTTGATAATACCATATAGCTCCTGACGATTGTAGTCGAAATGCTCACAAATAGTGTCTTTAACCTCTTTACCTAAAGATTTCAAAGTCTGATTAACTAAATCGGTAACCATTGGTTTACAGCCACCACAACTACTACTGGCCTTGGTGAATGAAATGACATCAGCTAGATTGTCATGATTATCTTCTGTAATAGCATTGCATATTTGACCTTTTGTAACATTCTCACAAGAACAAATTTGCGCAGTGTCAGGCAAATCCATTGCCCTTCCAAACGCAGAGCTACCACCTTCACCTCGAGAGCCAAGAATGAGATCCTCAACATTATCAGGTAAGGTCATGTCATTTAAATAAATTTGATGCAACATATTATAGTCTGAAGCATCCCCAACTAAAATTCCGCCGAGTAATGTTTTACCATCATGGCTTACATTGATTCGTTTATATAAATTTTTGGTTTTATTTTCAAATAATATAGAGAGCCCTTTCTCTGGAGGCATAAATGGTTCTCCAAAACTTGCGACATCAACACCAATCAATTTTAGTTTGGTAGACATGTCAATTTCAGCACTCATTAATGTTTCTGAGCTTCCTAAAATTTGTTGCACAGCAACATCTGCCATTTCATAGCCAGGCGCAACCAATCCATAGATCATTTGGTTGTAAAGTGCGACTTCTCCAATGGCATAGATATTAGGATCTGAGGTTTGCATTTTATTATTTACGATAATACCACCACGAACACCCATGTCTAAATCACAGGTTTTTCCTAATTCATCACGAGGACGAATCCCAGCAGAGATGACTAGCATGTCGACATCCAAATGAGGCTCTTCCCCAAATTCCATTCCAGTGATCGCTCCATTACCCAATATTTGACTGGTTATTTTATTTAAGTGAATATTAATCCCCAAAGATTCTAATTTCACTTGAAGCACTTTGCTACTTCTTAGATCGAGTTGTCTAGGCATTAGCTTAGGTGCGAATTCTACAACATGAGGCTCTAAGCCCATATCCATAACAGCTTTTCCCGCTTCAAGACCTAACAATCCTCCTCCTAAAATTGCGGCTTTGGCTTTCGGGTTCTTTTGTTTTATCTTATCTGCATAAGCTAACATACCCTCGAGATCTTCTATTGTTCTATATACAAATACACCTTCCTTTTCCACACCTTTTATTGGTGGTACGAATGGTGCTGACCCTGTAGCCAAAACTAAATAGTCGTAGTTGTAATTGACATCATTTATAGTGGTAATAAACTTTTCATTTTTGTGTATGTCGGTAACACGCTCATTTGTAACTAAATCAATTTGATGTGATTCATACCACGATCTTGGAGCCATTTCTAATGCTTTAGCATCTCCATTTTGAAAGAATTCACTTAAGTGAACACGATCATAAGCAGGTCTTGGTTCTTCACCAAATACGATCAGTTTAAAGTTTTTACTTTCCTCATGAGCTATAAATTTTTCACAAAATTTGTAACCTACCATTCCATTTCCGACAATAATGATTGTTTTCATGTGCTTGTGTTTTATTATAGACCAGATGTAATACGACTCTTAAACACTATTTTAGTAATGTTTATGTTTAAAAACGCATATTTCATACCTAATAAATTTGTGTCATCGAGACAAAATTAAGTATAAATACGTAAAAAAATGTATTATGAAGTAGGTGTTTGTGTTTAAATACGTATTTTTGTCAAATACAAAATTATTGAGCATTTAAATTATAATAAGCATGAAAAGCAGTTCAAAAAATCCGAAAGTTATATTAGTTGGAGCAGGACCAGGTGATATTGAATTGATTACTGTAAAAGGATTAAAAGCTATTAAAAAAGCTGATGTTATTCTATATGATGCATTAGTTAATACTGAGTTCTTGGACTTTGCTAAGCCCGAAACCAAATGTGTTTATGTAGGGAAACGATTTAATGACCATAAGTATTCACAATTGGAAATTAATCAAATGCTTGTTGAGTATGCATATGAATATGGTACGGTTGTACGTTTAAAAGGAGGAGATCCTTATGTCTTTGGACGTGGTGCTGAAGAAATAACATTTGTTGAAAGTCGTGGTGTTGAAACCGAAATGATTTCTGGTATAAGTAGTGCTTTGGCAGTTCCTGCAAGTCACGGTGTCTCGCTTACTAAGCGTGGTGTAAGTCAGAGTTTCTGGGTAATTACGGGAACTACATCAAGTGGTGATGTGTCGCAAGATATCGCATTAGCTGCACAATCATCAGCAACTTTAGTCGTGCTTATGGGGCTGCGAAACTTTGGTTTGATAATAAATGAAATTAAAAAACACCGTCATAAATATACACCTTTTGCTATCATTCAGAATGGCTCCTTGCCAAATGAAACGATTTTAATAGATACTATAGCTAATTATAAAAATGTAATTGATGCTATTGATTTTAAGGCTCCTGGAATTATTGTAATTGGAGATGTTGTTGCAGATCATCCTTCCTTTCTTGAAGAAGAAATTCAACGTGTTTTAGAACTTGGCTTTTAAAGATCTATAGTATCTGTTGTTTTTAGATTGTCGATAATTGAAATTAATGTAGCTTTTTTTTTGATTACCTTATTTTTGATATTATCATTTTTCATATTCGATAAAAATTAAGTAAACTACGTAGTTTTATAGCTTGTAAATACGTAAAAATACCTAGATGTATTATTTTTGCTTCATTATATAATCAAAATGATATGAGCGAGATAATATTAAAAAAAGCAAATCGAATTCTGTTTTTAAATACATTAGCGTTTACCATCTGTTTCTTTGTCTGGATGATAAATAGTGTGTTGATTACTTTTTTGGTCGGTAAGTTTGAATGGAGTCAATGGTCCTCAATTGAGATTGGTTACTTAATGGCAATACCGGTGTTGTCTGGTTCTATTTTTAGATTACCAGTTGGTATATTAACAGATAAGTTTGGTGGAAAACCTGTGATGATTGGTTTGCTTGCAATTTGTGCTGTTCCAACATATTTATTGTCTTATGCCGGTGGATTTTGGTCATTTGCGATTTGTGGAATTGGCTTTGGATTGGTAGGGACTAGTTTTGCTGTCGGTATAGGTTATACATCAATCTGGTTTCCAAAAGAAAAACAAGGATTTGCATTGGGCTTATTTGGGATGGGAAATATTGGAGCTGCATTAACAGCAATACTTGCCCCCAAATTATTGACCTATTTAACTAAAGGAGGAGTTAATATTGACGCTTGGACTATATTGCCTAAAATATATTCTGGCGCTTTGGTTTTCATGGCAATCATTTTTTTCATTTTTACCGAGAATAAAAAACCTGAAAGTAGTTCTAAAACCTTATCACGAATGATGCAACCTCTCAGAAACACGAGGGTATGGAGATTTGGATTGTATTATTTTTTAGTGTTTGGTGGTTTTGTTGCCTTAGTAAATTGGCTGCAACCAATCTATAAAAATGTATTTAACTTAGATAAGGAAACAGCAGGGTTTTACGTAGCAACTTTTGTTATTGCATCTAGTATTGTTAGAGCTATAGGGGGTTATCTATCCGATGAAATTGGTGCTCGTAAAGTAATGTATTTTGTATTGTTATTTTCTTTAATTATTAGCGGAGGTCTAATGTTATGGACTCCAACGAATGTCACTGTATATGTTTCAATTATTATTGTCTTGGGATGTATTTGGGGTACTGGTATGGCTGCCGTTTATAAGCATATTCCAGATTATTTTCCTCAAGAAGTTGGTGTGGTTGGTGGTATGGTTGGTGTACTAGGAGGTTTAGGAGGTTTTGTTTCACCAATTGTTTTTGGCTACCTAAAAGACGGTACAGGTCTATGGTCAAGTTGTTGGATTGTAATTGCCTTGCTATCTGCTGTAAGTTTGGTTTGGATGCATCGCATAGTCAAGCAAAAAATACTTAAACAAACTGAGTTAAGGTTGAGTAACATTGGTTAATATTTTGATATAATCTTGTTATCTGCCATGAGTGTATTGTTGTAGATATAAAATTAGTATACTAGGTAAAAACACCTATATTTGTTTTAAATATATAGGATCTTAAATATTGGAAAATCAGATTAAAATAGCGTTGGTTGATGACCATAAATTGGTTAGAAATGGCATTAAATCTTTATTAGAAGAAGAGCATAATATTGAAGTAATTGCCGAAGGAGCAAATGGTCTTGAAGCCTTGGAGATTATGAAAAATGTTCGTCCTGACGTGCTTATTATTGATGTGCGAATGCCTGAAATGAATGGAATAGAAGCAGTTGCTAAACTACAAGAAACAGATCCTGAGTCTAAAGTAATTGTGTTATCTATGCATGATTCCGAAGATTATATTATTCAATCTATTAAAGCTGGAGCAAGGGGTTACCTGTTGAAGGATACTGATAAAAAGGAATTTATCAAGGCTATTAACGTCGTTAATGCTGGAGGGAAATACTTTAGTGGCGATATTTCTAATGTAATTGTTTCCAATTTTTTAAAAGGAAATTCTAATCCTTCGAAATTGGTAACCGTGCAGAAAGAATCCAATCCTTTTGATTTGACAAAGAAAGAAATACAAGTACTGTCTTTAATATTATCAGGTAAAACCAATATTGAAATTTCTCAAGTGTTGAAGAATAGTAAAAGAACTATTGAGGCACATCGTTTTAATCTAATGAAAAAGATGCGAGTTAAAAACCTGATCGAATTATCTACTAAAGCCTCACAACATGGCTTGAGCTAAGCGTATTAAAGCTTCATTTAGCTAATTGTTAAAAATCTTCCTTAAAACTATTGATATTTTAAAATAGACGACTCATTTTTACGATATAAAAACTAAGTATTAATACTTAATTATTTAAATTTGTAGGTATAAAATCATATACAATTATGTCTGCAAATACATCCTATAAAACGACCTGTTCCTATTGTGGGGTTGGCTGTGGTATCATTGTAAATAAAGATACAAAAGGAATATTGCACGTTGAAGGAGATCCCGATTACCCTGTAAATAAAGGCATGCTCTGCTCAAAAGGGATGAACTTAAATTATGTGGTTCAAAATACTGCCGACCGTATTTTATCACCACAAATGCGTTGGAGTAGAAATCATCCAATGCAACAAGTTTCTTGGGAGACTGCCATCGAACGGGCTTCAGCTGTTTTTAAATCAATAATTAATAAATATGGACCAAATAGTGTCGGTTTTTATGTCTCTGGTCAATGTTTAACCGAAGAGTATTACATTATAAATAAACTGGCAAAGGGATTTGTTGGAACTAATAATATAGATACCAACTCGAGATTATGCATGAGTTCCGCAGTTGTGGGGTATAAAAAAACTGTGGGAGAAGATTCAGTACCTATTGCTTATGACGATATTGAATTGGCCGATTGTTTCTTAATTGCTGGAGCTAATCCAGCTTGGTGTCATCCTATACTATATAGAAGGATAGAAAAACATAAAGAACAAAATCCAGATATTAAGATTGTAGTCGTCGACCCTCGAAAAACACAATCTTGTGATATTGCCGATTTACATTTGCAAATTATTCCTGGGACCGATGTTGTTCTTTACAATGCCATCGCCAGACGCTTAATTGAAAAAAATAAGATTGATAAGAAATTTATAAAAAAGCATACAGAAAATTATGAATCAATTAAAGACCTTGTATTTCAAACCTCATTAATAAAAGCTGCGAAAATCTGCGGAATTACCGTGAGTGAAATAAAGAAGGCAGCACAATATATAGGACATTCTATGCGATTTTTAAGCCTATGGACAATGGGATTAAATCAAAGTGTTATAGGAGTCGATAAAAATATATCCTTATTAAATATATCCTTATTAACAGGCCAAATTGGTAAGCCAGGGGCTGGACCATTTTCGTTAACGGGACAGCCAAATGCTATGGGAGGTCGAGAAGTTGGTGGAATGGCCAACTTATTAGCGGCCCATAAAGATTTGGAAAATCCAGAACATAGAAAAGAAGTTGCTAATTTTTGGGGAGGTAAAGAAATTTCAGAAAAACCAGGGCTAACTGCTACCGAAATGTTTGATGCACTCAATTCTGGAAAACTCAAAGTCATTTGGATTGTTTGTACAAATCCCGTTGTGAGTTTACCAGATTCCTTAAAAGTTGAAGCAGCGCTAAAAAAGGCAAAGTTTGTAATTGTTCAAGATATCTCTCATAAATCTGAAACTACAAAATATGCCGATTTGATATTACCAGCAGCAGGATGGTTGGAAAAAGAAGGGACTATGACTAATTCTGAGCGAAGGATTAGTTACTTAAATAAAGCCATTGAACCTCCTGGAAAAGCATTGCCAGATGTAGATATTTTTCTAAGATTTGCCAAGAATATGGATTACTTCGGATTTGATTATGAGTCTACGAGTGAAATATTTGACGAGCATGCATTACTTACTAAGGGAACAAATATTGATATTTCAGGTCTGTCTTATGATCGTTTAAAAACAGAAGGTAGTATGCAATGGCCAGTGCCAACCTCAGATCATATGGGAACACCACGACTTTTTCAAGATCGAGCGTTTTATACTGAGACTAGAAAGGCAAATTTCAATGTTCCTTCGAATACTATAAATCAATCTGAACAATTGTCTAATGAGTTTCCGTTAATCCTTACAACAGGGAGAATCAGAGATCAATGGCATACACGAACTAGAACAGGAAAAGTCAACCGATTAAAAACTCATATTCCATCACCTTATCTCGAAATGAACGGCGTGGATGCTTTTGAGAGACAAATAAAGGAAGGCGATATTGCGATTATAAATAGCGCACGAGGTGAAGTTCGAGTAAAAGTTAAGATCGGTTTTGATATTCGTAAGGGTGTTGTGTTTATGCCAATGCATTGGGGGAAAATATTAGGGAACGATTTCGGAAGAGCAAATAATTTAACAAATACGCTGGTTGACCCCGTTTCTAAAGAGCCAGATTTTAAATATTCTGCAGTTGAAGTCGCTAAATATAAAAAGAAGATTCAAAAAATATGCATCGTTGGAGCAGGAGCAGCTGCGTATCGATTTGTCCAAAGTTATAGAGAACATAATGAAGTTGATGAAATTGCAATTTTCTCAAAAGAACAAAACCCTTTTTACAATCGAGTATTATTACCCGAATATGTCAGTGATGAACTTACATGGGAACAACTCGAGAAACTTAAAAAAGGGGAAATAGAGCGGTTAAATGTAGAAATATTTCCTGGTGTTGGAGTTGTGAATATAGATAAAGCACAAAAAATAATCATCGATAGTAATGGTATAGAACATGCTTATGACTTGTTAATTATGGCAACTGGGAGTCGTGCCTTTGTGCCAAATAATGCACAATTAGATTTGCCTGGGAGATTTACACTTAGAAGTAGAGAAGATGCCGAGCGGTTAAAATCCCATTTAGATGGAACCGGGCTGCCTGAGGAAAAACAACATGTAGTAATTATTGGAGGCGGACTACTAGGTTTAGAATTGGCTGCAACATTGAGCAAAAAGAAAATTCAAATTACCATTATTCAACGTGCGTCGAGACTTATGGAGCGTCAATTGGATATGGTTGCAAGTAGATTGCTGGCTCAGGATGTGAAAGAACGAGGGATTCAAATTTATTTTGATAATGAAGTGAGTACAGTTTTCGAAGATGAATATGCACCAAATATTCTGTCCATCACATTAAAAACCGGGCGAGTCATTACTGGTAATGCTGTGGTGTATGCTATAGGTACCATTCCAAATATTGAAATTGCAAGATCTGCAAAGTTAGATTGTCGTAGAGGCGTTGTTGTTAATCAGCACATGCAAACTAGTGATCCTAATATATACGCTCTTGGAGAAATCGCCGAGTTTGATAATTTTCTATATGGAATTACGTCGGCAGCGGAGCAACAAGCCGATGTTGCCGTACAATATATATTAGGTGATTTAAGTAGTATCTATTCAGGGTCTGTACTTATGAATATTTTAAAGTTTGAAGATCTCGATTTATGTAGCATCGGAACAGTATTGTTTTCCGAGAAAGACGACACTTATGAGGAGGTGGTGTTTATGGATATGAATAAACGCTATTATAAACGCTGTATTATAAAAAACGACCGATTAATAGGAGCAGTGCTGATGGGAGATAAAAATGAGTTCGCCGAATTCAAAGCGCTAATAGAAGATGAGATCGAATTGGCCGATAAAAGAAATGAAATATTGAGGTCGAATGAGCCTTCAGTTCCTGTAAAAGGTAAATTGGTGTGTTCGTGTAGCCAGGTCGGCATTGGAAATATAGAAGATGCCGTTGTGCAAGGATGCACAGATCTAGCTAATTTATGTAAAACAACAGGAGCGGGACTAGGTTGTGGAAGTTGTAAGCCAGAAGTCAGAGATATTATGAATATTACACTGCAAAATAATGCAGTAAAAATATAAAGTACCATGGTCGATTTAAAAAGGGTATTTGTTAAAGGAGGAATTATTTCGCCAAGTGAATTGAAACAAATAATAAGTTATGCCGAGTCCTTAGGTCTCGATGCTTTGCATTTTGGATCAAGACAAGACATAATATTTCCAGCTCATGAGCAAAATGAAACTGTAGAGCATCAATATGCCAAGCTTAGTACCGGTATGATTTCAGATATTCAATATCAAAACATTGTAAGTTCCTATGTCTCATCCGATATTTTTGGTTCAACCACCTGGTTGCATGGAGCAACATACCTATATATAATGGAGAGTTTTAAATATAATCCACAGCTAAAGATTAATATTGTAGACCCTGAACAACAATTAGTACCTTTATTTAGCGGACAATTAAATTTTATAGCATCACCTCATGAAGACTATTGGTATTTGCATATCAATTTACCACACTTGAAAGCATCTGCTTATTATCCTGTCCTTATATATAGTTGGGATATTGCTAAAATTTCAAAAACAATCGAGGAGGTGTATCTCGATACTGAAGATGTAGATGAATTGTTTGTCCTTATAAATGCATTGTTAGAAACTAACTCCAGAACAATTGAATCTAATTTAAATGTCTCCTTCAAACCATTTCCATATTATGAAGGGATGAATAAAATGGGAATCAATCAATATTGGTTGGGATTGTACTGGAGGAACAATAGATACTATCTTAATTTTTTAAGAGACTTCTGTGATTTTTGTTTAGATAATAGAATCGGTAAAATTAGTATTACCCCATGGAAGTCATTTATTGTTAAAGGTATTCCTAAGGCTAGTAAGTTAGCACTGGAAAAATTGTTGGGTAAAGCAGGGATAAATATCCGGCATTCTTTATTGGAACTCAATTGGCACTTACCTGTAGATGATGACAAGGCTCTTGCATTAAAAACATATATCGTTAAAAATTTCGATCAGAATGATATTAGTACCTACGGACTTACCTTTGCAATATCTAAAAGTAAAGGATCTCATAGTTATTTCACCTCTATAGTTATCGAGAAAAATACGTCACCAAGTATAGAAGGTGGTTTTGAAACACGTGATACATATAATGTATTGTATAGTGAAAACTTTGATCCAAACAGTCAAAAGTATATTGTATATGCTCAAGATATTAATCAATTGGAGTTGTCAGGATTATTGATGGAGTTGAGTAAGTTGTATTTTGAGCAATTCTCAATTGGAAATGAAGAAGCTGATAAGGGAGATAAGAGCGAAGTAACACCAGAAAAGTTTGAAGTTTATCAATGTCAGGATTGTTTAACCGTCTATAATAATATATATGGTGATGAAAACGCAAAAATTGAAGCTAATACTAGTTTTGAAAATGTTCCGTCAGCGTACAAGTGTGACGTTTGTGATGCGCCCAAGTCAAACTTCGTTAAAGTGAAGATGTAGATCCTTCCAATTTCTTTTTATAATATATAGGACACTTTTGTTGGGGGAGACTTAATCTGTTCTCATTTTTTGTTATTGGTTCAAGGGTAGTCGCTGTTATTTTGGATTTGTGGTTAGCTACTGTATTAGGGGTATAAAAAGGTTGTCCTTATATATACTGTAAAGAAGGGGTATTGAAAAAACGGGGATTATCAAAAAAAGTTAGTTTGTAATAGTCTTGTTATCAATGGATAGAAAAGGGCTTTAAAAAAAAGGATAAAAAAGGCTTGTGGGGTTTATAATAGGGTGTATATTTGCAGCCGCTTAGGGATTGATGGGATATGAAAAAGGATCTAAGTGACGTTCAAAAAGGGATTTGAAAAAAGGTTAAAAAAAGTTTTCAAAAAGCTTTGCAGAAACAAAAAAGGTTGTATGTTTGCAGCCGCTAAAAACGCAAGACGTTTAGGCAAAAAAGGAGTTCATACAAATGATGTTTATAGAGGTAAAAAATGGGATTAGAAATAATTTCAAAATAAATCGAAATAAACTTTGTAGGATCAAAAAAGGTTGTATGTTTGCAGCCGCTAAAAACGCAAGACGTTTGAGGTAAAAGAGTTCATTTAAATAGTGTTTTATAGAGATTTGAAAAGGGAAATAATATTTCTAAAAGAAAATCAAAAAAAACATTGTGGGAATAAAAAAAGGGTTTTATATTTGCACCCGCTTAGAGCAGGAATGTTTTAAGAAAAGAAGAGAAAAAGTTCATTAAACATATTGATTGACAGCGTAAAGAATTTAATTGGAAACGATTAGATTCAATACAGAGAATAAACCATTTTGAGTACAAAATTAATATCCTTTGGTTGTTAAAATATAGTCGTAAGACTTAAAATTTAACGATGAAGAGTTTGATCCTGGCTCAGGATGAACGCTAGCGGC
>CAJXVU010000002.1 GCA_913062555.1 uncultured Bacteroidota bacterium | reverse complement strand
TACCACTGGTATTGACGGCAGATAAGCCTACAGTCCACATCGCACTCCACCACCCCGTTTGAATTGTACCTAAAGATAACGTCCCATTTTGATTATTTAGATAGGTCCCTTTCCATCTGTTTTTAATACGGACATAGTTAGTTCCTTGTACAGGTTCAAGCGTCCACATAGCACTCCACCACCCAGGTTGAATAGTACCAATGGTTAAACCAGTTTGATTGTGGATATAAGTGCCTTTCCATCGGTTTTTAATACGTACATAATTTGTACTGCCGATTTTTTCAAGAGTCCACATAGCACTCCACCAGCCTGGCTGAATTGCCCCCAAAGCTAATGGACCGCTCTGATTATTAATATAAGTCTTTTTCCAACGATTTTCCATTCGAAAAGGCCCATCCTGAGCTAGAAGTGAATTAAAAAAGCCGAAACAAATGAATACAAGGGCGGCTCTAATTAAAACCTTTGTTACAATTTTTTTCATAATTTAAAATTTTAAGAGTTAAACTTAATACGTATTGGTAAGGTTATTCTTTGGATTTAAAGCGCGTTTTATTTAGATATAATTCATACAGATGAGAATATCAAGGCATTAGGTCATCACACAACATTGAAGGGCTATTAACCAAGAAAACAGCTATCGTTATAGGAATTGAATGGAAATTTTAATAATATCAAATATAGAAAGACAGGCAACACAGGTCAATACCCAAGCTTGGGCATATTTTGCTTGTAATATGAAAAGATGAGCATTTTCTATAATTTAATAATGCTCTAATAATTTAATAACTTATTTCAGCTGAGCGTTAAAGAAATCTACGGTGCGCTTCCAAGCGAGCTCGGCGGCAGGTTTATCAAATCGCGGTGTGGAATTATTATGAAAACCATGCTTTACATCGGGATATACATGTGCCGTATGTTCAATATGATTAGCTTTAAGTGCCTTTTCATAATCTGGCCAGCCTGCATTCACTCGGGTGTCCAATCCTGCATATTGCAATAGTAAAGCTGCTTTAATCTTGGCAGTGTCCTCAGCATTCGGTTGTCCCCCATAAAATGGTACAGCAGCCTTTAGATCTGGGAGCCTCACGGCTAACATGTTCGAGATCCAGCCTCCAAAACAAAAACCAACGACCCCAATGTTACCATTGCAGTCCTTATGAGCCTTCAAATAAACATAAGCAGCAATAAAGTCTTCCAGCATTTTATTGCGGTCGCGCTTGCGTTGCATGGTTCGTCCTTCATCATCATTCCCGGGATAACCCCCTAATGGCCATAAAGCATCTGGCGCAATGGAAATAAACCCCTCCAGAGCAGCACGACGACCAACATCTTCAATATAAGGATTCAAGCCCCTGTTTTCATGAACCACAATAATACCCGGTAATTTGCTACTTGTTCCTTTAGGTATTGACAATAAGCCCCGAATCTCCCCGCCTCCTTTTGGAGAATTGTAAATGACATAATCTGATTCAAGTCTCTTGTCGTCCTGCTTAACTAAAATAGCATCTTTATAATTGGGCATCATAAAACTAAGCAAAGATGGCACGGTAAGTCCGCCAACCGCATATATCGAGAGTTTTTCAACAAATTGCCTGCGGTCTAGCTTATTATGTGCATAGTCGTCATACAAGTCATAAATTTCCGGATTGAGGGTTTCTTTTTTCAAAGGTTTCATAGCTATAGCGTTTGATTAGTATTAATCATCTCATAAGCTGTTCCTGAAGATTTGTGAAGCGGAATCTAAGGTAATGAAAAAGTATGAACATTCATATCACACAGAACCCAAGGGGTTTTTACGCATGATAATCACAAAAATTAAGCGTGCAAATCCTATGATTATTGTCTTACAGACCAAATTTCATGGATTGGAGCGCCTTTACTTGACTTTCCGGAGTGCTCCCATTTCCCATCAACGATGCTATAATTGAACGTTAAACTGAGTCCGGCCTTAGCGTCATCTCTCGAAAAGAATTCTATGTTTTCGTTATATTTCCCATCTATCGTTGTATACGTTCCACCACCTGTTCCCATAAATTTTTTGGTTTCCGTATTATAAGCGATCCATTGAAAACGTGTGCCGGATAAAATTTTCATGGTTTTTCTCGGTCTATTTGTGTCTCTCAATTGTGTTTCACCATTTCTAATTCTTCCAGACATCAGCCAAGCGCCCTGTAATTTTCCAGGTACACCAGTATCTATTCTTTGCCATTTAAGTGAATTGCCCCTAATGCTTAATGTGCTAGCGGTAATATCGACTTCAAAACTCACTTCAGTACCAACACGCTCGGCATTATTTGTATCAAATTCAACAGTCTCTATCACCGTATCTCCATCCAATCTCCACAATCCACCATTTGATTTTAAAAATTTCCCAGTTTCTGCATAGAACCAAGTGGAGACTTGAAAGCCTTCAGAAAATATGACTACATTTTTTAGCTGTTCACCATCCTTAGACACAGCATATCCTTCCCAAGCACCTATAAAAGATTGTGCTTTAATCCCTAATGACAAGCAGAAACAGATCAGTAATAGAAATATATTTTTCATGACATAGCGTTTTAAAACTCCGATGCTGTAAGATAGTTTTTATTAACGAAATATAATAATTGGATGCCTAAATCGATACTGTGCTGTTGATCTATATTCCTTAATCTAAAGGACTTAGAGTTCAATTTTTGCGTTATGCTTGGCAATAAGCTCTAAATGATCATCAATAATAAATTCAGAAGATTTAAAACTTTCACGACGCTTTTTACTTTGTTCCTGACGATTAATGCTTCGAGCAAAGCGTCTAAGGCTATTTTCTGTATTTAATATGAGTCCTGGAACTCGAACATTTTTGCCCTGATCATCTTTAGCCACCATCGTGAAATAAGAAGAATTGCAATGTTTAACGACGCCAGTTTGAATGTTTTCAGATTCTACTCTCAAACCAACCACCATCGAAGAATTCCCAGTATAATTCACCGAAGCTTTAAGAGTCATTAATTCCCCAACTTCTATCGCGTTCAAAAAATCAACTTTATTTACAGATGCCGTGACACAATAATGTCCCGAATGCTTAGATGCACAAGCAAAAGCCACTTGATCCATGACACTTAAAATGTATCCACCATGAATTTTTCCACTAAAATTAGAGTGAGAAGGCAGCATTAACTGTGTCATCGTTATTTGTGAATCTTCAATGTTTACATGTTTCATAGCGCTTATTGTTTCATTTTATAAGGCTATAAATTTACTTGAAAATTGTAGTCTTTCATAAGTTATCTACTGAATTTTAGGCGAGAGACTTTAAAATATTTTACTGCGATACTTCCAAAAAATAATTGCCATTATAATAGCAATGACCATTATTACAATTTGCACATAAGTATAATCATAACTACTGTCCATTGCTAGATATTGAATAATTAAAATTGCAATCAAAGGAATGCTCATTATATATTTCACATATCTTTTCATTGATAATAAATTTTATTGTGATTTAAAAAATACCCCATCACCAAAAAAATATTTTATGAAAAATTGTAATTCCCTCTATTTTCATGTTAAAGCACAAAAAAACTCGCCCAAATACCATTAAAGGCTTTGAGAGCGAGCTTGATAATTTATACACTTTTTGTGTTCTTGATACAATATTATAACCCTAACAGCGTAATTTTTAGCGAGATGTACTTTTACAATCGAACCACATTATCCGTTAAACGTTCTTCAGAGCGACTGCCATAAGGGTCAATTGCAATATGACTAGGCAACTCATCTACTATAATTTTAAACACCTGACTGTCCTTAGTGATTTGATGTGGTTTTAAGTATAGTATGGTATCCTCTTTTGATATTAAACTTGGATGTTTTCTAAAGAGCCCTATTTGGATGGGCTCATCAATACCAATGGTTTTGGTGTCTCCTGTATTCAACATCTGGGTCCGGTTTGCATTTACTTTAAAGCGCACTTCAAATTGCCCGTTAGACAGTTGTTTATACGAGCTTTCAGTAATCCCAAGATCATAGGTAATCACTCGCTTAAACCAGTCGTCAATTAATGTGTGTTGTTCTTGCTGAGTAACTTTATAAATTTCATCCAATAATTCAATAGAATTCACTGCTAACTTATTAATATTACGATGTTTATCCGTAAGCGTTTTCAACACTTGGTTTACTTGTTTTTCTCCTATTAGATCTCTTAAAGCCATTAAAACTGTATACGCTTTTCCGTAGGCTATATAACTTTGACTGGTAACCATATATATTGGCGGTTCTATTGAACTCGCAAATGATCTTCCTGAAAAATACCTTCTTCTTGCATTTTGGCTAAGCTCATACAGTGCTTTTTTACCATATAACTTCTCCATAACAACGGCTTCTGTATATTTTGCAAAACCTTCAACAAATAAAGAACCTCCAGCTACTGGTTTTGCAGACAATGTATGTCCCCACCATTGATGTGCAACTTCATGTATGGTTCTTTTGGCAACCAAATTAAAGGTTTCTGAATCGCTCACATTAGCTAAATACAATCTATCTTCTACCATACTTATAACACCTGGATGTGCAAATCCACCAAAAGACCAATGAGAAGGAATTTCTGCAATTCTAACATGATCAAAATTATAGGCTCCAAAATTTTCTTGGCAATAATCTAATGTTTGTTTTATGCTGTTCTCAATTTCATCAATATTAAAATCATGATTTGCATCATAAAATTGCTCTATTGAAATCCCGTTATGAACCGTTTTTTGAGTTTCATAATTTGCCGAGAAATACCCAATAGTTGGTAAAATTTTATTTTCTGATTTATAATGGTAATAATTTCTACCATTTTCAGACCATTCTTTTAGTAAAGTACCAGAACTTAATGCTGTTTGAGTTTTAGAAGTAGAAACAATAGTTTCAAATCTAATTTTTTCGTTTTTCACATCTTCAGAAACAATATGCGCAGCCAATTCTTGAGCTACAATTCTTTTAGGCAACCCTCTTTTTTGACGTTCCAGCCTATTTGAAATTTCGAATCCAGAACTATACCCTAAAATTGGTTCGAAGTTTCGATGCGTTATATAACTTCCATTATTTACAATTGAATTATCTTCATCATAACCTTTTAATGTTTTCTTTAATTCATACGTGAATTTCACAGAATCATTTGGCTGTAATGCATTTTTAAATTCAAAAAGATAAATGCCATAGTTAGTATCTTGCTGAATTAATGTTGCATTTTCTATTGCTATATTTTCCAATGCAATTCTTTCAGTTATGAAGATCTCAGACAAAGGTTGATCGCTTTTATTCTTAAGTATATAATTCGCTTTTATTGAATACCTTTTTTGATCTGGATAGATAGCAACTTTAGTTTTTTTAGATGTAGGATACGGTCTTTCTAAACTTTCATATTGTTTAAATTGACGTTCATAATTTTCTCTAAACTCTAATTGATCACTTGCAGTATCATAGACATTTACAATATTTGTATTGTAAATAACCAAACTTCCAGCACCTACAAACACAAGTATAAAAAATATAAATGCTAGTTTTTGCAATTTTGACCAACCGTATTTTAATCGCTTCACTTTCGTTGTAAAAGTGGCCACTACGCCTCTATTCCATACTTTGAAAGAAAGAATTACCAATAACAATCCAAAAGCAACCCAATACAATGCTAAGTGATCAAATAAACTTGAATTTCCATAGTACTCATTCATATTATTATAACTCGCTCTTGGTAAAAAGCCAAGACTTGTTAACGGATGCACAAGTCCAAGAAAACCTGAATTCAAACTTAACAAAACAATGAAACCAAAAATACCCATTCCCATGTATTTGTTCTTTACCAAACTGTTTACAAAAAAGGCAATCATACAAAACACAACTATTTGAATACCATGGTAGTAAAATAAAGAAGCATAAACACCAAGCTCAAAGTTTGTATAGTTTAAACTTACCTGAAATGCCATACTCATTAAAATTCCTGATGTTATTAAAATAATTGGCAACAATAACAACGCACTAAATTTTGATAAAAATAAAGCCCAATTTTTAACCGGTGTAGCATCCAAAATAAGGTTAAAATTTAAACCACGTTCTTTCCAAACTATTTCTGAACTATAAAAAACAATTAGTATCAAACTGAAGACTAATAATGGGTCTACAAATAAATCTATTAGTTTATTTGTAAAAGGATACACGCTCACACCGTATTCTCCTCCACTAATAACAGTCGAATATAACTCTGAAAATACTATAAATATCCACATCAATAAGACTGCTATAAAAGGTAAACTCCTAAAAACACTTTTCAGTTCTATTTTTAACAATGCAAAAAAGGCTAGTCTTTGGGCTTTAAAATTGTGGAATCCTTTTATAGGTTTATAGTCCAATAATTCTTGTTTCTCATTATTAATTTTTGTTTCTTTTTTTACTTTTTTAGTGATTTTTCTGAATGAAAATATTTTATAAGTAGCCAAAAGAAATCCAATAGAAACAAGGATCCAAATAACTCTATTCTTCAGAAATAACCCTGAAAAAGAAAGTAATTGTGTATTTTTCTGAAAAGGTGTCCAATATTGAGTTTGCTCAATAAAAGCAGCGATCCCAAATGGATCTGCAATTGCTGCCAGAGCCATGCTTTCTGGTGAAGCAGGAACAGCTTGTGCCATTATTGGGGAGTTTAAAAAAATTGAACTCACAAAATACAGCATGTAAATAAATACTGCACTTACGTAGGTTGCGGTACTGTTTTTTGTGATTGTACTTACAGAAAATATAACTGTTGAACAGATAAAAATATTCGGAATTACAATGTAAAACAGTGGTTGTAGATAGGTCATTAACTGAAAATCATTGATACGACTTGGGTCTAAATCCGAGAAATTTACTCCTAAAAAGTATCCTAAAATAAAAGGCGAAAATGCCAACACACTAAAAATAAATGTTCCAACAAAACGACTCCAAAAATACTGTGTTTTTGTTATTGAAGAACTGTAAATTAAGCTTTCCATATCATGTTGTTTATCTCTAAGCATGGCACTTATAGCAAAAAACATGGTGATAAATACACTTCCTAAAGTAAAAATATTGGTGTAAAAATATACCTGATATACAGCGTTAAAACTAACTCCTGTAGGGGCAAAACCTTGTCTCCCAACAAATATGCCTAATGCTAAAAACAAGATTGCAAATATTGGAAATGCGCGTTGTTTTAATTGATAAAAAACTTCGAATTGAATTAACTTTTTAAACATGGCTTATACTGTTTTAATCGCTTGGTTATACAATGTGGCGAAATAATAATCTTCTAAACTTGGAGTAATTACATCGAATCCTGCTTCTGGTTTATTGTCAGAAAGCACTCTTATTTGAGTTTCTCCAGAAACTAGTTTTGTAGAGATTACATCAAAAGCTTTTTTATAGGCCTCTATGTCTTTTTTAGGAATAATTTTAGTCCATATTTTGCCATCAATAGATGCTACCAATTCAGTTGGGTTGCCTTCAGATATAATTTCTCCATTAAAAAGAATGGCCATCTTCGGACACAAGTTTCTCACATCTTCCACAATATGAGTAGATAGAATAACAATCACATTTTCGCCAATCTCACTTAATAAATTTAAAAACCGGTTACTCTCTTCTGGATCTAATCCAGCGGTGGGTTCATCGACAATAATTAATTGTGGATTTGCCAATAAAGCTTGTGCAATTCCGAAACGCTGACGCATTCCTCCAGAGAATGTATAGACGGCTTTCTTTCTGTGCTGGTATAAGTTTACTTGTTGTAATAAAGCTGTTACTTGTTCTTTACGGTCTTTTTTATCTAAAATTCCTTTTAGAATGGCCATATGATTCAATAATTTCTCTGCAGAAATCTTTGGATACACCCCAAATTCTTGTGGCAAATACCCTAATTGTTTTCTGACCTCATTTGGCTCCTTAACAATATCCGTGTTATTAAATAAAATGCTTCCAGAAGATGGTTCTTGTAATGAAGCAATGGTGCGCATTAGTGACGACTTTCCTGCGCCATTGGCCCCTAATAAGCCAAACATGCCGTTGGTGATTTTTAAGTTGATCCCATCTAAAGCTTTAACGCCATTGGGATAGATTTTTGTAAGATTGTTAATTTGTAAGGTATTCATATGTGTTCGTTTTTTGATGATTTTTAATCCCTCCTGTGGGTTTAATTCCCGTTGTAACATCGAAATGATTACGTTTTTCCTTTGTCATGCCTTCTGGGCTTGCTCAAAGGATATTTATTTTTAAGCAAACATAAATGCAAGGAGGATTGCTTTATAATTAATATGACCTATGCATGTTTTATAAAGCCAAAACCATTCAAAATTGACATGACTCCTGTTCAACCAAAAAAAACCCTTGTTGGTATCAATTTTTGTACTGTCTGTCAAAATCCTTGTCAAGACAGCAGAACATGGTTACTTTTGAAGTATGATTCAGTTTTTAAAAAAATACAAAGCTTTTTTATTTGGGTTTATAATAATAGTTCCAATATTCTACCTTTTAGACGCTGTCGGTTTTATTATTTTACCAGAAGAAAGACGCCCTTTTGAGTTTATTGCTTATGCCATTTTTTGGGGCTTGGCAATTGCTTTACCTATTCATAATTATCACTATTTAAAGAATAAAAAGAAGACCTTAACTAATGTGCTTAGTTTAGTTGTATTGCTTTTTATTATCATAATGGTTGATTCAATAATGAATCTGCCTGACAACCCAATAACATTAACTCTATTAATGGGGTTCTGGATTGGCTTTGTATACTTGTTAGCGCCTTCTTTTATTAAAAAATATTGGAAATTAATAGTCCTCATTTATGGACCATTACTCTTATATTTTATTTATTTAAGATTGTTTTCTGGCGATCTAGAAGCCTATTTAAAAATTAAAGAAGAGTTTCCGTTTTTCGCATTTTTATTACCAATTCCTGCATTATTTCTTATTTGGATTTTTGAACAATGGAAATGGGTACAAAACCTAAAAGCAGAAAAATCTAAAACAGAATTGTCGCTATTAAGAACACAAATAAACCCTCATTTTTTCTTTAATACATTAAACAATCTTTATGCTTTAACTGTCAAAAATTCTAAACAAGCGCCTGAGGTAATCTTAAAATTATCAGATATGATGCGTTACACTATTTATGAAGGTGAAAAAGAAACGGTAAAGCTTGGAGATGAAATTGAGTATTTAAACAATTATATAGAACTTCATAAAATTCGGTATAAAAAGACCGTAGAGATTACATTTAAGCACGATATAGACACTGGCCTATCGATAGCCCCATTGTTATATATTATTCTATTAGAAAATGCATTTAAACACGGCATTGAAACTCTAACAGAAAATGCATTTATTCACATCGATTTGTATGAAGACTCAGATTTTATATATTTTAAAATAGAGAATAACTTTGACCCTAAAGAGGTTAGTGAAAATCCAGGTATTGGACTCAGTAATTTAAAACGTAGATTGTCATTAATTTATCCTAAACAACATGAAATTATCATGGTACAGGAAAACAATATTTACAAAGTAACCTTAAAAATCGCAAAGCATGTTTAAATATATCATCATTGACGACGAACCTTTGGCTCATGAGATCATTGAGGAGTTTTGTAGCATGTTACCACATTTACAGTTAGAGAAGAATTGCTATAATGCCATTGAAGCCATGCAGTTTTTAAATAGCAATACGGTCGACTTTATGTTTTTGGATATCAATATGCCAAAATTAAAAGGCTTAGATTTTTTAAAAACATTAACGCATCCCCCAAAAACAATCATCACCACTGCCTATAAAGAACACGCCCTCGAGGGTTTTGAACTGAATGTGGTTGATTATTTATTAAAGCCTTTTAGTTTTGACCGCCTGGTAAAAGCCATAAATAAAATTACCGATGCGCAAGCGAAACCATTAGCTGTAAAAGAGATTCTAGATAATGAGGCATCCAGTTCACGCTTTTTTCTAAAAGGAGATAAAAAGCATCATCAAATTGATTCCAAAGCTATTCTATTTATTGAAGCATATGGAAATTACACTAAGGTTTATTTAAGTGATGAAATGATTGTGAGTCATGAGAAAATATCATCTTTTGAATCTTTGCTACCACAACAGCATTTCTTACGAGTTCACAAATCGTTTATTGTTGCCATCGATAAAATAAAACTCATTGAAGGGAATCGAATTTTAATCAAAGAACATAAAATCCCTATTGGACAAACCTATAAAAATGGGGTGAATAAATTGTTGTAGTCCTTTAGGCAACAATCAGAAACCTTCACCCTTGATACGTTCAATCATCTTTTTCGCATTGTCATTGTTCAGGTCTAATTTTAGTGACTGTTCATAATTTAAAAGGAATGTATAATCAACCATCTGAAATTAGATTTGAACCTCATTATAAATCTAACACCATGATGCATCCAATTAATTTTGTATATTCATGGAGCTATTAATCAATCTATTATGAGTATGAAGTTCCTAAAAATCTACGCTACTACCCCCGAATCTGAACCACAAAACATATCCCTTAAAAAAGAAGCTGTCGATGGAATCAAGTATTACGATCACATTGCAAGAACGGCTAAATGGAGTGAAGATCAAGGGTTTACAGGGACGCTTATTTATTCAAACAATTCATTGGTTGACGGCTGGGCTGTGGCTCAAATAATCTTACAGCAAACCAAACATTTAACACCTTTAGTAGCTGTGAATCCAGTTTATATACGCCCTTACACTCTCGCCAAGCGGGTTGCGTCACTTGCCTTTATGTACAATCGCCGTGTGGATATCAATTGGATTGCGGGTGGTTTTAAAGGTGATTTGATTAGCTTAGGTGATGATACAGCTCATGATGAACGATATGAAAAATTATACGATTACGCATCCCTAGTAAAAGGAGCATTGCAATCAAAAGGCTTGTTTAACCATGATGGTCCTTATTTTAAAGTGGTCAATATAAAAATGAGACCTCAAATTTCTGAAGCTCTGATTCCAGTTGAGCTGATTAGTGGGACTTCGGAAGCTGGTATAGCAACGGCTAATAAGCTAGGAGCTACCAAAGTAAAATACGCTAAACCTATCTCAGAATACAATGATATTGTGGCTAGCGATAGCTTCGATCTTGGTATTCGTTTTGGAATTATTGCTAGAGAAACTTCTGAAGCCGCATGGAAATTGGCCAATGAACGCTTTCCAGATGATATGAAAGGAAGTATGGCTCATGTGATGGCTACAAAAGCATCCGATTCCAACTGGCATAAAGAAATTTCGAGTCTTGATACCACTCAGCACCGAGAGGTTTATTGGCTAAAACCATTCCATACTTATAAAACTTTCTGTCCTTATTTGGTGGGTTCACATTCCGAAGTGGCTGAAATGCTTAGCAAATACGTCAAACTTGGACATACGAGTATTATTCTAGATATCATGAATGAACAACTGGACTTTGAGCATTGTCAAAAGGTATTTAATATGGTAGAATCCTTGTTAGAAACCACCTTGAAAGAAAAAATGGCTCCTCTTAGCCATTAAACGTTACAACCCGTTTTAAATTCCTGTAAAGAAAAATTCATTACCGTATTTGCCAATGTTTGCATTGCTTGATAGTGATTGCTCATTGCTGGATCCACTTTTACATAATTAAAGTTTTGGTGTCTCCAATAGGCAATTGCCGCCGCGCCATAAGCTGTAAATGCTTGCAAAGCTTCAATTTCTACAGATAAAAGTTTAATCTCTTGCTGATAGCCCTTAATGATACTCGCCGCTTTGTTAAGATTAACATTGGTTCCTTCGGCACAAGTACCAATAATCATCATGCCAATATCAAATACCCGATAATAATAACAGACTTCTTCAAAGTCCATGATCGTCGCATGCTTGCCATCTGGATTTACGATAATATTACTATCAAAAACATCACTATGAATCATCGCTTTTGGTAACTCAGGGTGAATATAGCTCTCAATATATTTTTGTGTCTGTTTTAACCAGATGTAGAATGAGGATTCAGGATCATAAAGTTTGACTCTATCAAAATACTCCAAACCATAACTCACCGTTTGTGAAAGATAATTGGGGGCATCAATCTGATGTAATTTTGCCAATTGGTTTCCCAAACATTGAAGCAATTGATTTGGTATATCCTCAATGTATTCCCCTTCAATAAATACTTTAAGCATGACAGGTTTATTACACCAAACAGAGGTCAATGCGCCATTCAATGTTTTTACCAAATGTGAAGTCACAAAATCATGATGCCTCAAATATTCTAATAAGGATGCCAATTCATTCGCTTTTATTGTTGATTTCTGCTCACAAATAGTTAATACAAATGCATTGTTATGAGTCTTAACTAAATAGTTAGTGTTTTCTGACCCACCACTTAAAACTTTAGATGACTGCACAATATAATCTCCATATTGGCTTAATATTTCCTGTATATCTTTGCTTTCTAAAACGGAATAATGCATCATATTATTTTGCCTTTTGTTAAGTCCCAATTGGTTTCCATAGCATGTACAAGCGCCTCTTCAAAATGCGAATAATCGCAAAGATGTACCTTTTCACAAATGCGCTTAGCTGTTTCTATACTATGATGCTTTGCTGCGTTTGGCAATTGATTTGTTTGCAATGCTTTTTTTATAATCTCTGGGAATTTAGCAGGATGTGCGGTAGCTAAACAAATGAGTTTCTCCTTCCCTAGTTTTTCTTTTAAATTATCGGCTGCCTCTAATGCCACTGCACCATGGGGATCTAATAAATAGTTTTCAGAGCTGTAAATAGTCTTAATTAAATTCAAAGTATCTACATCTGTAGTGCTATGTGATAAAAAACCATTCTTATAATTCTCAAAAGTTTTGGTATCAAATACAGCAGTTCCATTCATTTCAAAGTCATCCATCCATGCTTTTATTTTTTTGGAATCTCCAGCTGTACTAAAATATAAATACCGCCAAAAGTTAAATGGGATTAAAATATCAATTGCTGATGAGGCCGTTTCAAAAATTGGAGCTTTGCTAAAATGTCCTTCCGAAAAAATACGGTGAATACAGGCATTTTTATTATTCGCTGCAACCAAGTATTTAATAGGCAATCCCATTTCTCGTGCTAATGCGCCAGCACATAAATTACCAAATCCTCCAGATGGCACCGACATGTTGATTTTTTCACCAATGGTATCAACCACTTGCAAATAACCATAAATATAATGCACAGCTTGCATCATCACACGCCCCCAATTTATAGAATTTACACTTGATAAGTGTAGTTTTTCCTTAAATGCGGTGTCCGAATATAGTTTTCTAATCACCACATCCAAATCATCACCTCCATCCGGGCAGTTTGACACGCCTACCGGATGAATATTGGCCTGTTGTAAAGTTGTCATCTGACGTCTTTGCGCTTCGGTAATCATACCGTTTGGATATAGCACCCAAGCTTCCAAATTTGATTTTCCTGCCGCAAAATAAGCTGCTGCTGGCCCCGTATCGCCTGTAGTGGCAACTACAAGCGTGAGGTGTTCCTTTTTTCGTTCTAAAAAAAAGTTCACCAAATTCACTAAAAAAGCCAATCCTACATCTTTAAAAGAAATTGTAGGCCCATGGAATAACTCCATTATATACGTGTTTTTTCGTGATTCTAATGGATGTAATGGAATGATCTCTTGCTTCTCGAATGGCGCGTAAGCAGTTTGAAGTATCCCTTTTAATTCGGACTCAGAAATAATAGATCTGTCGATGAATAAGGACAAAAATTCAAAAGCGATCGCTACATAACTCAAATCTTTCCATGCTTTTAATTGGTCCATTGTAATCTCTGGCAAACGCTCAGGAACATATAAACCGCCATCCTCGGCATAACCATCTAGAATAGCAGTCTCAAAATCTACAGGGACTCCACCTCCTTTATTACTCACAAACCGAATCATAAATTTTGACTTTTTAAATGAGCTGCATAAACAGCATTAGCGATCATAATGTCCTGCACGGCCACTCCCGTTAAATCAACAATGGTAATTTGATCATCATTAGATCGTTGTAACTTTAAATCTTGAATTGCTTTTCCTAATTCATCAATCTCATGTTCTGATATTTCTCCATCCTTTACCGCCCTATATATTTCTCCTCGATTTTTACTCTGTGGAATACTATCTGCAATAACAATGTCTGCTTTTCCAAGTAAGGCACTCTCCAATTCCTGTTTGTCATGTGTATCAGAGCCAACGGCTGTAATATGAGTTCCAGTATGAATATCATCAGCTTTTAATAAAGGGATTTCTGAAGGCGTTGTGCTAACAATGAGATTACAATGCTTTGCCACTTCTGAAGGACTTGTGGCAATATTTATAGTAAAATCCGCTCCTAATTCAGTAGCGAACTTTTCAGTGTTTTTTTTATGACGTCCCCAAACCCAAACTATTCTACAAGAGGTTTGATTTTGAAGGTATTGTAATTGTAATTTTGCCTGAATCCCAGTGCCAATAATACCAATGGCTTTAACGATTTTAGGAGCAAAATATTTTGAAGATAAAGCACCTGCTGCTGCCGTACGAAGATCGGTTAAGTGTCCTTCATCCATAAGGATAGCTTTAGGTACTCCCGTTTTCTGATCAAATAACAGCATCATTCCCTGACCGGATGCAATTCCTAATTTGGGATTGTCATAAAATCCAGAGGCAATTTTTATAACATAATAGTCGGCATTGTTAATATAGCCGTATTTTATATGAACATCTCCTTTTGGTTTTTCAAAAAGCAACTCTCCTACTGGTGGTACCACCGTATTACCATTACTATACTGAATAAATCCTTCTTCCATAGCTGTAACAATATCAATATTACTTACTAAGGATTTTATCTCGTCGAATCTGATAAGGACTGCCATAATTTTTAATTTTCTAAATAGTCCTCAAGTTAGGAAATTAGGAGGAGATAATGTAAAAAATGAAATTTCTTGAAGTGAATGATTTTCGAGGAACCTCTTAAAGCGTTCTTTTTGAATAAATAGTAAATTAACTAATTGTGCATTTCAAAAAAAAATGTTCAGTAAATGCGTCTTTACTAGAGAAAGATCATTTACTGAACACTAGAGTACATAGGCCATTTATATGGTATCCGTATAGCTTGCGTCAGTTTAAACGCTTCCAGAAACATAGAAATTATGACCCGACTTGAGCGTACTACTTTAATTTAATAAGAAACATTGATAAATTTTGGAGAGTATTCAAATTTAAGAAAGATTCTCGAGAATTCCTATACCCAAACCCAGGTATTTTTAAACTATACAACTGATATATAATGTATTAAATTGATATTTTGATATTCACATGCCAACAAAAGCATAAGGTCATACTTATTTAGTGTCTAAAATGTCCGTTTTCACTGAAACAATTCGTTCCAGTTCATATCTGGTTTCAAAAGCGAGACTGTCATTTTCAAACATGTCCATCCAAATCATCATATTCTCTCCTTTTTTCTTAAAATGAACCCCATGCATGTGCAACTCGTTATGTGATTGTGTATTTCCAACTTCCCGGTCACATATAAAGTGTAAGTCACCATCAACATCAGATTCCACAGCTATTAGTCAGGGTTGGTTTTGCAATTGGCAAAAATGATTCGCGTATAATACACCCGCATCGATAGCATAAACGGTGGCCATTTCTGTTTCAGTCCCCGCTTTTAAGCGCTTAACTATAACATTCCCTCTAGCGGTAATATCAAAATCCCAACCAAATCGTCCTTCTTTAGCATCTTGAACTTCCCAATTTCCTTGAAGTGCTTTGAGGTAATTTACAGCCGAAGCCGTATCGGTTAATGCATTTGATTGTGGTTTCTAATTGTTTGTGCATGACACAAAATAGATAAGTAATAATCCCAATAGTAAATAGTTCCCCTTAATTTTCATACGATGGTTTTTAAAATTTTTTATGGATAAGCCTATCCATAATCTTGACTTAGACGATGTGAATTGATTCAAATAAAGTATAATAATTTAATATATCCTGTTATGATAAGTAGTAATTTACTTAATCTATTAATTAATATTAATACCGTTTAGATCCTGAAATTCAAATATATAACATTATTTTACTAAAATATTAGTTAAACTATATTGCGCCTAGGATGGCGATTTGATTTACGCCTTCATGCTTATCCAAAGAAGCATTGGAATGCTCTGGAGTGATTGTTGTAAACGAAAACAGCAGGTAATATATGTAGTATTTCACCATACAATTGAATGATAAAACTACAATATATCCCTGCTGTTTTGACTGTTCAAAATATTACAAAGTCTTAAGTTCTTGTCAAACTTCCTCTTACAAAGACTTTCTGTTATCCGCTGTATTTTTATCTATTAATTTACAATACGGGTCTACTCCAACTTCAGTAGGTTCTTGATCCACTATAATACTTAAGGTATTGGCGATTTCGGTGATCTTATGTTTTTGGTTATATAATATTGGTGGAGATGTATCTCCATCATTTTTAGCTTTTCCAAAAATGACAACATCTACATAATCAGTCAAAAACATTGAGACCAACGGGGTTTTCATGGTTTCGGTTTTATAAACCAATGAATCATTTTGAGTTTCACCATACAAACGTTTTCCTTTGTGGTCGGTTTTATATTTACTAATGGTATACTCCACATCCACTTTATAGCTACCATTATCTAATTTGGTGCTGGAATAGTTGGCTACTTTAGTATCATAGTGGGTATTGGTTTCAAATAAGTCTGTGATAAGATATTGCAAATGTTTTGGGGTGACCTCTCTGAAATATGCCAATAAATCTATTGTAGTGGCATAACGCTCTTTATTAAAATTGTCATCAAAGGCATTCCAGTCCTTCACAAAACGTTTCAAAGCGAGATTGACATTGGCTTCTCCAATATAATCTTGAAGGGCATACATATTTACAGCACCTTTTCTGTAATATATATACTCTTCTTTTTCAACTAATGCCAATGTGGATTCCTCATGTTCTTCCTTAGCTTTCCCAACAAAGTAGGATTTTAATTCACCCTTTAAAAATTGTTGCACTTTGGCTTCGGAATATTTTTGTCGCAGCACCATTAATGCCGAATACTGTGAGAGGGTTTCTAAAATCATATAACGTCCTTGTACATTTGCTGCTACCACTTGTAAGCCCCACCATTGGTGTGCTAATTCGTGAGCCGTGATATAAAAAGCCATATCCACATCGGTTTCATCGTCGATATCCAACATAAACCCTATACCTTCTGAAAATGGTACAGCTGTAGGAAAAGATTGGGCAAATTGAGCGTAGCGTGGAAACTCCATAATACGCATTTGTTCGTAGGGATACGGACTGAAATTTGTACTGAAATAATCGAAAGATAGTTTCATGGAGGACATCATACGATCTATATTATATTCATGACCTTTATGGTAATAGATCTCTAAATCCACAGGTGTTTTAAGGCTGTCATTTGGAGCGATCCATGAGTCTTTCATAACCTCATATCGTGCAGATACAATTGAATAGAAATTAATCATAGGTTGCTCCATTTTGTAATGGAAATAGCTACGATTGTCATCCTCCCAATGTTTTACTAATGTTCCAGGCGCAATAGCAGTTTGATCAATATCTGTTCCAATAACCATTTCAAAATTAATGTTATAACCGTCATCGCCATTAACCGCATTTTTAAGTTCTATAGGGTCATTTCTGTCAGCCATCCCTTTTCTTGCTGCTAACCCAAAATCTTCACGATCATCTGCGTCACGGATTTCATACTTGTTACTGTATCCCAGAGTTGGAAAATCCTTATTATTAAAAAAAGTACCATTATTTACGACATGGCTATTTGATCCTCCATTCTCAAAACCACGTGTAGTAAAGCTTTGCTTAAAGGACATTTTAATAGAATCTCCAGGTTGTAATACTTGGTTTAATGCATATTGATAATAACTGTATTCTAAGTATTGATCATCAAGCGTAGCCCCTCCTTCAAAAGTTACTTCTTCTAATTTCACATCAGATTCAATTAACTTTTGAACATGGATGTTTTGAATGGAGGCTTCAGTACTATTCACCAAAATATAATAACCTTCCGCGGTATAATCCCGTGTTTGTGGATACAACTCTACTATCAAATTAACCGATGTTATTTTAGGTTGCGGTACATATTCAAATTGTTTTAAGTTTTGCTCATAACCTATTCTAAATTCTAATTGTTGCGTCTTTGTCCAATAGGTGTTTAAAATATTTGTGTTGTAAAATATGAAACTTCCTAAAGCTATAAACATCAAAATGGCAACAGAAGCATAAGTTTTTAAAGGTTTTGACAAACGTTGTTTTGCCTGTTTCCATCGTTTTATTAAACTCGTTTCAGTACCTCTAACTGAAAATATTGCGGATATAATAAACAGGATGAAACAAAAGACAAACCAATAGGCTTTGATCCATAAATATGGAGCAAGGAAGTGTCCGAAACCATTCATAGACGAATAAGCCCCTATTTTATTACCTCCAAAATTGTATAAGCCATGGTTAAATCCTAACAGACCCATAGCAACACTGCCTATAAAAAAAGTAAAGACTAGAATATAGGCTACAAATTTTTTATTAACCATGACATGGATAAAAAATGACATGAATGTATAAAGTATTAGGAACGGTAGAAAATCCCCAAAAAAGCTAATAAAATAGAGATCCAATTCAAACTGATAATAACCGTTAAAACTTTGAAAAATAACGCCTGATACAATTATTGACAGCATTAATACTCCATAGATTAAGATGAGTCCAATGAATTTACCCGCCAAATTAATAAAATCAGTACTAGGTAAGGCGTCATAGATTAAACTTAATTTGGCTCCACGTTCTTTCCATATAAGTTCCCCAGAATAGAATACAAGGATGATGATGAAAAAATATCCAGACATCTCCTTTAATTCTTCCACGATAAAATAGGTTGCCGGAAAACTATCTACGCCATAAACTGTTCCCAAACTGATAGAATTTATTAAAATAATAACCATAGCACAAATTACAATGGCCCAGAATGATACTTCTTTCAGAATGGATTTGAAATAAAATAGCGAATGCTTTAACAACTGTATACATTGAGATTTAAAACCCTGATGTACGGTGAAATTTGGTAATTCTTCATTATCAGGCGGTGCTATTTCAGTTTCAATAATAGCTTGTTTCTTCTTTTTAAATGATTTGCTTTTAACCACATTATAATTAAAGCGTTTATAGCCAATTATTAAAATGATCATGCCTATCGCAATCCAAAATAATTTACTGTATAACAACACACCGTTAAAAGGGATCAATTGACCATTAAGTTCTGGAGTAGACCACAAATCGGTCATTGTAGACAGGGTGTTTAGAGAAAACGGATCTAAGATTGCCGAGAGGAATTCATTTTCAACATTACGTGTCAACATGAATAAAACAAAGATGAACAGTGCTTGGGTATACACAACGATCAATTTTCGACTTAAAGCACCACTAACAAAAAACAAGGCTGATCCAAAAAATAGAATAGGTATGACCACTGTAAAAAATGGCTGTATGTAGGCCATAAAATTGAAAGGCAATAGCTCTTCAGGGTCACGCCAGGGCATAAACTCACCTAAGGCATTCCCCCAAATTAAGCCTGTAAAAACAATTAGTAAGACTACAAATGAACCTAAAAATCGACCCAATAAATAATCACGTTTTTTGATGGGGTTCACAAACATTAGAGACTCCATGTTGTACTCAAAATCGCGCAATATGGGAACGCCCATGATCAAGGAAGCAATCATCAATGTTAGACCTGTGAGTGCTCCCATGGTTCTTGCAATGATAATTGGTGCGTTTTTTTTGACTAGTCCAAGATCGACCCCTTGATAAATGAAATCGACGGCTACAATTGAAAATAGGAAAATAAAAATAAAGAATATATAGGTGTCCAGGCGTTTTGCTCTGTATTTAAGTTCGAATTTAAATATTTCGTACCACATGATGTTTTATTTGTTGAATTGGTTAATTGTTTAATCGTTGAATAGTTTTGTCTTGATTCCAGAGTCTATCCTCTATTATTGAAAATTTGAGAGAAATACACATCTTCCAAACCTGATGGAATGGCAGAAAATCCGTGACCAGGGTCGTTATCACTTAAAATATTGATAATGGGCTTCCCTAAAAACAGTTTATCAGCTATGACGGTATAGTCTTTTTTATAATTTTCCAATTCATTTTTATGAATCGTTTTTTGATATACCTTCCCTTCTATATCTGCTATAACATCCAGGGGATTACCTTTCAGTAATACGTGCCCGTTATTGATAATTGCCATATTGGTACACAATTCTTTGACATCCTCTACAATATGTGTAGATAGAATCACAACAGTATTTTCTCCAAGTTCGCTTAATAAATTATAGAATCGGTTGCGCTCCATAGGGTCCAATCCTGCTGTAGGCTCATCTACAATGAGTAATTTGGGATTTGTCAACAATGCTTGAGCTATGCCAAAACGTTGTTTCATTCCTCCTGAAAAACCTCCGAGATTTTGCTTTCTTTTCTCATAAAGATTTGTTTTATGCAACAATGCTTTTACTACTTCTTTGCGTTCTGATACATTTGTAATTCCCTTTAATACGGCTAAGTGATTTAGTAATACTTCTGCGGAGATCTTTGGATACAATCCAAATTGTTGTGGTAAATACCCTAGTATTTTTCGAATCTCATGTTTCTCATTTAAAACATCGAGATTGCCAAGACTAACAGTTCCTGTGTCGGCCTCTTGAAGCGTTGCAATTGTACGCATTAATGTGGATTTTCCAGCGCCATTTGGCCCTAATAAACCAAACATACCGGTTGGAATATCTAATGAAACATTTTGTAGTGCTTTCACACCATTGGAATAAGTTTTTGATAGATTGTTGATGATTAAATTCATGTGTTTAATGTTTTTAACTGTTGGTTGGTTGAATGATTGATTGATTGATTGATTGATTATTTTTTGTTCAGGGCCAATTTTTTACCAGAAAGTGTTCCGCGAACAAATTCGCCGTTTTGCCATAATAGTATTTCTCCCATACTTCCACTTTTCATATTCGCATCTATAACTATGATCTTTCCCCCGTAGTGGGATTCAATTTGCTTGTGAGTGGTATGACCCACTACAATGTTTGAAATTTTAAAATGCTTTAGTAATTCATCTATTTGCTCGTCAGTAGCAAGCTCTCCCTGAAAATAACCTCTATAGTATATTGGTCCATGACCCCTATGAAGAAAGTTTCCAAGCTCATTACGATCTTGATCTAATTCACTTTCGATTAATTGTTGCTTAAATACTTTATTAATTTGTCCAAATGTTAAGCCTTTATCCGCTAAGTCCGGATGTAATCCGCCATGTGTAAATAGGATATCATTTATTTTAACTAGGACGGGACGCGTACGTAACCAATCTCCTAAAACAGTGCCTTTATTAAATAGGCTATTAAAAGGCTTGTTTAATATCTTGGCAGCTTCTTTGTATTTAGGATGTACCGAACGCAAATTTCCGTTTAGGACCATCACATCATGATTACCGAGTAATACATGTAATTTACCACCACTTTTTTCGGCTTGCTTTTCTAAATCGTATAAAAACCATAACACTTCAGTAACTTGTGGGCCTCTATCGAAAATATCGCCTGCAACAACAAAGTGGCCATTACCAAAATTCCATTGTCCTTGTTGATCGATAATAGCATTATTCTTTAAAAGTTTTATAAAGGTGTCAAACTGCCCATGAATATCACTAATTGCTCCAAGTTTAAAATCTCCGTTGTATTCAAGATTTTCAACTTCTACTGGTGTATTCTCCCATAGTGTTACTTTACCACCATTGTATTTTATAGTTTGTGAATCTTTTGTGCTGATGTTTTGAACAAAGGTTTCTCCGTCTATTATCCTAACAACAGAATGTCCTTCTTCAGATTGAAACACATAAGGGCCATCACTAATCCCTACATAAGGGATATTAAGTACGTCCAATATTTCACGAATATTTTCTTCTTTTGCTAAATCGATGGCAGAATAATCAGCTTGGATTTTTATACTAGGATCTGCACCATGATCTATTAATAATTGCAACGCCTCAGGGTTTCTTCCTTTAATTGCAAAAAGCACCGCGGATTGCTTCTCTTTACTTACATAATTTATGTCTGCTTTATGATTAATTAGGGTTTTAACAATTGTAAGATTTTGGTATGCTACGGCATACATTAACGGAGTTATACCATCGGTCACAAAATTAACGTCAGCACCACGCTCCAATAAATACTTTGCAACCTTATACGATCTATCTCCTTTTATAGCATCAAAAAGCAAGGTCTGTCCTTTTCCATAAAGTTTATTAATATCATTGCCTTTATCTAAAAAGGCCTTGACTGCCTCTACGTCTCCAAGCTTAATACTTTGATGAATATCATTAGCTCCGTCGGTTTTTTCAAACCTTTCACTAAGTTGTTGTTTGGTCAATTTTCTTGCCATATAAAGGACAAGTTGTTTGCCGCTGCCTGAACTCCAGATGCCTGTTATTCCGCTAACCGATATTTGTCCTGAATAACTACCTTCTGAATGAATCGCATAACTAATTGTGCTGTCGGTAACAACAATATTTTGCATTGGCAATGTTGCAACCCCTTTTGAAGCAGGTCCCATAAAACCAATAAGTTTTCCTTGGACTGAGGTTTCGAAACGCCAGATGATACCAACGGATTTATTTTCATTAACAACTAAGTTCCCCTCCCATTTCCCAATGATTGGACTTAGGTTTTTATCGTTAATAGTTTGTTCCTGAGCGACAATAGATGTGTTTAACACAAAAAGTGTTATTAGGGAACAAATAAAATTTAATAATTGTGGCATTTGAATATGTTTTAAAAGGTTAGTGTTTATTAAGTTGTTCATTTTTTGATTAATTGAATTCTGAGCAAACATATTAAGAAGCACGACTTGATTAAAACAATTGTGACCAACCAAATGCATAATGGGACACAAATGGTATCAGTGTATATAAAATGATTTCATCACTGGTTCAAGAGGTTTCAACCACAATTATACGATGTACATCAACTTCTTTGGAGGGTTCGTTTTATTGAATTAGTTTTGAGCATGGAATTATTATTTAAACAGTATAAACGGGTTGTAATTAGCCTTGGATTGAGCTTATTATTTTTAATTAGCAGCGAAGTTTGCATGGGGTATCAATTGTCCTTTACAGGGCTTTTGTTTGAGATATTATGCATAAGCACATTTGGATATTTAGTGCTTTTTGGGATTCTAAATAGAAAAAAGGATCAACCTTTTTCGCAATCATGGACTAGTAATGAACTTCAAATAATTCCACTTATAATTGGAGGCATATGTATCTCCGGTATCTATGAAGCCTACCCCAGTCAAGCTGATTTCATAGCTGTTTTCACTTTGATTTTAGTGTATACCATCATATTTACGGCAGTCCTACTTAGAAATAACTATCTAGTTAAAAAAGGATTACAGCGTTTATCGAAATCATTTATTAATCGGATTATCTTTTGGTCATTTGCTATTGGAATTGGTAGGATTATACTAATAATAGAGGAATATGGCGATTCCGATGCTCTTATAATTGTAGCCTTTTTCTATTTTCCGTTACTCATCTTTTTAATAACACGATGGATATTTAAACAAACACGAACGATCATTACTTTGAAAAATGAGAGAGCCAAGACAGAGTTATTACATTTAAAGAGTCAAGTGAATCCACATTTCTTTTTTAATATGCTAAATAACCTCTATGGTTTAGTAGGTACTGATGCTAAAAAGGCACAAGATTTGATTCTGAAATTATCAGATATGATGCGTTATAGTATATATGAAGGCGAAAAAGAGATGGTCACTATAGAAGAAGAAGTAGACTATATGAAAAATTTTATTGAACTTCATAAAATGAGATATCGCAAGTCCATCGATGTACAATTTAATGTTGATATTCAAAATGCATCCTGCAAGGTGATGCCATTACTTTTTATTATACTTTTGGAGAATGCATTTAAACATGGCGTAGAAAACCTAACAGCTAATGCATATGTTTATGTTAATATAGCAGCAGTTGGTACTGATATACAATTTTCAGTGGAGAATAATTTTGACCCTTCAGAGATTACAAAAAAACCAGGTATTGGACTCAAAAACTTAAAACGACGACTGGAATTGGGCTATTTAAACAAACATGAATTAGCGTTTACAACTGAGAAATCAGTGCATAAAGTCACATTAAAACTATCACTACTATGATTACATATTTAATTATTGATGATGAATATATCGCTCATGATATTATCAAAGGCTATTGTGATTTATTGCCTAATATGACCTTAAAAAAGCATTGTTATGATGCTTTGGAAGCCTATGAATATTTGAATTCAAATACAGTAGATTTGATTTTTCTGGATCTTAATATGCCAAAACTCAAAGGATTTGATTTCCTAAAAACCCTGCCTAATCCTCCAAAAGTTATTGTAACAACAGCTTATCAAGAATATGCTTTGGAAGGTTATGAACTCAATATTTCAGATTATTTATTGAAACCCTTTAGTTTTGAACGTTTCCTTAAAGCCGTAAACAAAGCTGTGAGTGCGGCACCAATAGTAAAGGTTCAAACTAGTGAGGGTACGGCAAATAGTTCTAAAACTATATTTCTACGTTCCAATAAAAAACACACTCAGGTTGAGATTGACACTATTCAATATATTGAAGCTGCCGGTAATTATACTAAAGTGGTCACGATTGACGAAACCATCACCATTAGAGAAAAAGTATCTGATATTATTGAACTGTTGCCAAAAGCTGAATTTTTACAAGTTCATAAATCATTTGCTGTGGCAATTAAGCATATTAAAAACATCGAAGGCAATAGAATATTAATCCATGACCAATACATTCCTATTGGAAAAATGTATAAAATTAATGTGGATCAATTATTGAAATAAGCACTTTCAAGTATTTATATTACAGCCTTTTACCTAAAATAATTATTTATTTGAATGTCCAAATCGGTAATTTAGTCCGAAGACAAATTTTCCTTTTAAGTTTTGATCCTGAAAACCATTGGTGTCTTTAAAAATATACATTAAATTCACTCCAAACTGATCACTAATTAGGCCTTCCGCAGAAATAAATCTGGCGTCAATTGGTAAAAAACGACCAAGTCTCAGGCTATAATTTGATGACTTACCAAAACCACTTCCTATACTTACTCGTTGGTATAAACTCGGATATGGCGAAGGAAACAAGAAACCATAATTATAATCTAAATCTAAATATTTCTTAAGACCAACTCTAAAATAAAATTCTGGCAGTATATTATAAGATTTTTGAGCATCAGCGGCATTATCACTATTAATCTGTTCATTTTTATATTTTCGTAAATCACCAGCTTGAAAACCAATACCTATACCAAACCATTTATCTTCAATTTGAACATATGGGTTTGCAGCAAACAAAAACTTAGATTTTTCTTCATTCGTAGACAAATTTGTTGTCCTTACCGTTCCGGCATGTACATTTACACCATAAGTTGTAGTGGTTGTATTATTTTTTATACTAACATTAGAGAACCCTAAACCCCCAATGCGATACACATTTTTGTAATATTCAGTGGTATAACTGGTTCCGCATTCGCCTTGTTGTGGATTATAATTGACTTCATTGAAAAAACTACCGAATGACCCTCCAAAATCCACACGTTTATATTTTTCAATTTTAGGGGTTTCTTTTTGAACTGTTTGTGAAATGACAAACAAAGGTACCAAAGCAAGAGTGCTGGTTATAAATCGATATTTTCTAACTCGCTGATCTGTAAGAAAATAATATAAAATTAATAATATGGCAGGAATAAATTTCATCCAAACTGCGAACAATTCATATTTTGAAAATAATCCATTACAGGTATAAATAATCACAGAAATGGTGAGTATATAAATCAGATCTGCATGAACATAGGGCGAATTTTGGTTCCCTTTTATAAATTCAGTTTTGAAATATTTTTCATAACAGAGTAAAATTACACCACAAAAGAGACCTATCATTAATAGTGCCCATTGAAATTTCCGTACTCCAAACAGCCCTTCTAAATTGAACTGGGATCCCATTGGGTCCCTAAAAAACTCGATAAAAAATCTAAATGTAAAAAATAGCAAGAGCGAAAAAAGAATGGCACTTGCATTTTTTTTCCAGAGATGAAATGTTTTGTAAACCACAAAACCAATGCCTAATAAGAAAAGCGTTTCATAGAGTTGAACAGGATGAACGAATAATGATATTGCCGCATCTTGGTCGATTACTCCGGCTTGCCACTGATTGAAATGTGCATGCGTCCCTTTAGGATACTGCACTACAAGAAACAATTCAGAAGTATTTCCATAACAACAGCCATTAAAAAAACAGCCTATTTTTTGAATCCCGAATGCAACAGGGGCTATCCAGGCATAGAGATCTAACAAAGGTCTATTAAAACCGAATACACGTTGTGAGATAAGCAGTCCTATTAATCCAAAAATCAATCCGCCAACTGCAGACCTGTCATTATATATCGTGGCTTCAGAACTAAGTACGGTTGCCCAATCCTGAATTGGAATAGTGAATAAACGCGTACCAATAATAGTAAACAAGGTAATTGTAGTTAGCATCAACAATACAGAGCGTAAATGATAACCTCGTCTGAGGCTATGAATAATTACCATTGTAAAAATAAAGGCGAATCCTAATAGATAAAATAACTTAAAATAAAACCCTGGATTGGATATAGAAATTTCCATATGCTTTGTTTATGTTTATCATAAGTCAGTACACGAGTTTTAGGGAGGCGCCATTAAAAACACTAAGTATTAGCAGTAAACAACTATTAATTAGCGCCTTATAAAAATACTTAAAATTATGAAAAAACTGAATATTAACTGAAATAAATCTGAAATACAATGCAGTCGAGTTGGGTAAAATGATATAATAAAATATTTAATTGCATGGAAAGATATATAAATTCAATGTTTAATGATGGTATTTATTTATTGATTTAAATTCGATAGGTGACGTATTTAGCTAAAACCACAATATTAACTTTAAACCCTTTGTAGGTATCAGGCAGATCCCTTCCCGCTTCAGGTAAAGATACATAATTGTTAAGCCTCATAAAATACCTAAGCTCGGGTATTTTATGAGGCTTAACTGATCATTTACTCGAAAAGCATTTTAAGTTTTAAAAAGATTATGACTATAGATCTTTTTGCAATTTTTCGATTATTCTCTCTACGGCAGCATTCAATCTACCATGTGTTTTAGGCCCCGATTGATTAGTAATAATAAAAACACCTATCTGTTTCTCAGGTATGATAGTAATCCAGCTGGAGCTTCCAAATGCGCCACCATTTTGGAATATTTTTCTTGGCTCGTCTTTTGTTTTAAACATCTGCCAAAATAATCCATTCTCAAAATCGTCCCAGAGCCCTAAAAGTTCCTGGTGTGCGGTTTTTATAACTGGATTATTTTCGTCCAAATGAAAAGCTACATATTTCATCATGTCTTCAAGTGTAGATTTAAGGCCTCCTTCAGCACTCATGGCTTTGTCTATACCAAAAGGCATTTTTATCCCAGTTTCATTATAGCCTTGTGCAAGATTCAACAGCTCATCATCTGATATCATTATCTTTGTATGCGTCATTTTTAACGGGTTTAGGATATATTCTTTAAGAATCTCTTCATATGGTTTATTATAAATTGATTCTAAGCAATACCCTAATAAATTTGCACCTGCATTTGAATATCCAAATCTAGTTCCTGGTAATGTATCGAGTTTAACTTTATGAAGTTCTTCAAAAAAATCTTGTTTTGAAAATCCTTGTTGGAGTTCATTAATAATTTTGGGTAATGTTATGTAATCCGGATTTTCAAAAATTTCTGGTTTGTTTGGAAACATATTAGGAATGCCGCTTCTATGGGTTACTAAATCACGAAATGTAATTGGGTTTTTATCATATTCCAAATTTGAAAAGCTATCGCTCAATACGATCCTGATATCATCATCCAATTTAACTTTCTTATCTACAATTGCTTGTGCCAGCAAGGTTCCAGTGAAGGTTTTTGTTATTGAAGCTATTTCATATAGGGTCTCTGAAGATGGCTTATTCTTTGCACCCTTTTTAAGCTCGCCTTTATGCATAGTAAATGTCTCTCCATTCATGTTAATACCAATGGATATCGCATTTAACTCAAGATGGGATAACAATGAATCACTTTCAGTATTTAGAATTTCTGTTATGGGATTCGTTTTAGTGTTTTTACAGCTCGTGAAGATGGTTACTGCAAAAATTAAAATAAGACTATTTTTTAATGTCATTGTGTTTATACTATTAATTAGTGTTTATACCTCCAAAGACCATTGACATTTTGTATTGTGACAACAATTTAAAAACTTTTGTGATTGTTTAAATATAAACTCTAGAAATCAAGAATTTGATTTCTAGAGTTTATTTTGCTCTTGTTTCAAAAAATCAATTTAATTTTCAGATTAATAGAGAAGTAGAGTTATGATAAGTCAGTTCAAATGGATCTTGCTATGCTTCTTCAATTTTAGGAACAGGCTTAAAAAAATTCCGAAAGCCCCAAAATATTCCCAAAAAGAGAAGGGAAGTGAGGACATAAAAGAAAATTTTCCAAAATTGCATAGATTGATGTGATAATAAACCCCCAACCACAGACCGATCAGATTCAGAATTAAGAACATCCACAAACATGTTTTCGTTTTTATCTGACACAACATCTAGAGATATATAGTTGAAATATAGAGAGTTAAATGAAAATTTCATGCCTTCATAAAACATATCTTCATCGTATTTTATACTTGTAATAGAATTTAAATGTATAGTGTCCTGTAACTGTGATCTAAGAGTGTTTTCTGAATAAATATTTTCAAAAGAAGTAGATTCTGTGAGATCTGATACTGTTAACTCAGATTGGGATTTAAAATATTCTTTCAATATTAACTTAAACTCAAAGTCTTGTTCAGTTACATTACAATCGTGACACTTAATTGAGACAATGTACCCCTGCTCTGCTTCCACAGGTAAAAAGGTGATAGCACTTGGAGATGCTCTATTTCCGATACTAAATATGTCGTTTAAAACAATCCCACCGTAGAGCGTAAAAACGGCAAAGAAAATAATGGTTCCCAAAACTAAACTGGAGCGAATAAAGTTTAGTTTTAACTCAATACGGATAAATTTTATTTGAACGATTCCAATCCATAAAAAAGCAATAAATACAAGACATAATACAAAAAATGAAAGTAAGTCGGATTCTCCCATAAAGAACATAAAGTCTGGAACTAAAATAATAGCGAATAACAAAAGAAACACAGAAAATGAGAATGGGGAAAAGTAATAACATTGTATATATAATAGGCGCTTTAATTCAGCTCGATTTAATTTAATGGATTTAAATAATGTAATTATAACTGCAAAAAGTAATGGTATCCCTAAAAAAGCGAGCCCTATTAATATGCCACTAGAACTTTGTAATGTTGCCATAACACTTTGATCATTATTATTCACTTCTATAAAGGATTCACTATATGAATCACTAGACAGCAGGTCGTTAAAGAGCACAAATAGAACTAATGATGAAAATATATAAAGAATAACTGGTGAAATATAGTTGTCAAATCTTTTCGTTTTCTTTTGTAGTACTGAATCAATATAAACAGGTACCCAAAGCGGCTTTGTTATAATTTTACATAAGGTTTTAGGAAGATAAATTATAGAGAATAGTATCCCTACAATGAGCTTTTCTATGTTTTCAATAATACTTAAAATGTTCATCTCTTGATAGCTTCATTATGTATTAGTGCAGTGTGTGCCATTAAATATGCCTTACCATGAATAGCTTATATAATCATGAGAGTTCAAAATAAAACCCTTGCATACATTGAAATTTAATTTTAAAAAAATGAGGTATTAAACTTCTAACGGAGTGACCAAGCTAAAATACAAAAGAGCAAGGCTTCATAAAATACCCAAGCTTGGGTATATTACGTTGTCAATTAATTTCTTAACTTAAATGACCCTTTTTTTTTCCATATTGATATTAAACAAAATACGGTTCTCTATTAATCATTAAAGAAAAGCTCATGTCTAGATTTAAAATAATTAATGCTTCAAAAAAACTGCAACACCAAAGATTAGAAGGTGATTTAAATGTCTATCGGAAGAAAATTATAGCGCGGCGATTGCTAACAAAAAAAAATAAATTTATTGATCTCGCTAATGAACTTATAGACGAGGCACATAAGAAAATTAAAAAAGGAAATATTGATGCGGCTTGGAAATGTTTTCAAGCTGCGCGTCAATTGGAAATATTTATGCTGAATAAATCGGAACTCATATCAGAAGCCAAAAGCATTTTGAAAGAATCTGTAAAGCTCAATACATGGCGAAAAAGCGCCGTCGAAAATTTACTTAACCAAAAGGTTGAATTGAAAAAAACCGCCGTATATAAAGCGGCTCAAATTAGGGATGAGCATTATAATAATGAAGCTTATAAAAATAGATTGTTTCGCAATTATCTTAACACACTTTTACTTTTTTTAACCATAGCAGTACTTTCAATAATCCCTTATTTTATACTCGTAGATGACTTTGAAAGGATTATAATTAGTGATAACACCACTTTAGTTGGTGTTCTTTTATTTGGCTTTTTTGGAGGTGTGTTTAGTGCTATTTTAAAGATTCCTCCTAAAAAAGTAGAATCAAAGATTCCAGAACAACTATATCGAATTGAACTTTCCATCTTCAGAGTCCTGGTTGCTGTCGGTTCCGCTATTTTTATCTATGTCATACTGCAAACCCATTTTGGATTCGCTATCATAAATGGATATTCCATTGATAAAGCGTTTAATCCCTATTTAATATTCGTAATATCATTCTTTGCAGGATTTAGTGAACGCCTTGTTTTAAAAGCTGTTTCACTGGTAGCTAAAGATTAACAATGAAATATGCAGGCAAATAAATATGCAATGATGGGATATCTTTTACTTATTAAACCAATAGGCCAATTTTAAGGTCAGTGCCCATTGTCGACCAGAATATGGTGCAATTAAATGATTGCTATCATAGACAATATATAAATTAGAAGCAGGTTGATAACGCCATTGCACTTGAGAATTCAAATTGAATTTATTAGTCTGTTCATTATATTGAAATAATGTCGCAAAGAACAAAGTATTGGTAAAAGTAATATCCAATTTAGAGCCAATCAGCCAAAATTCTGTGATATTCCAGGGTGCCATTAAACTGATATAATTATAACTAATATTCGTGCTGAGATTCACATAGGGTTGAAATCGGTAACCGAGTTCATTGGTGATACTCAAACGATCTCCATTCAGGTAATAACCTCCAATCCGACTCCGTATAGCATAGGTAAACAAGCTTTGTGGTTTTGAACTATAATTTAACAACAGCGCGTTCCAATGATGGGTTGTATTGGCATCCAACAAAGCCTTGTCAGACCGCGTAGGGTCAAAAGGATCAAGCAGTTCTACATACTCATCTGTGAGTCCCAAACTAAACTGACTTCGATTTAAGAAACTCACCGAATATTGAAACGCATTGACATTATCTGTACGTTGCATATCTATATTGAAAAAATAACTACTGCTTAGTTTTGGTCCGTGACTCACAATTTTTCCTTTTGAAGGTAAAAAGGAATATCCTACAAATCCGCTTAACTTATTATATCCATTACGAGGAACAAATCCCACTTCTGCACTATAATTTTCACCAATCGACTCTAATTGAAACCTCCAGTTCCATCGTTTATTCTTGAATTCTATATGTGCTGCTTGCATTAAACCATTATTTGAAGCATTTGGTGCAAACGATTTAAATATAAAGGCTTTTCCTGTCCAAAGATTATTGGAAGATGCCAAATTGTATTCTAGTCCAACATTACGATTAAATTTTGAGTATAATTCATGAAACTCATCCGTATCTTGTGGATATTTAAAAGATTGTTTGTTAACAAATATCAATCCGATACTAGACCTGCTAAACACCTTACGCTGCAAAGAAATGACACCGAAATTCTGATTAGGAAGACCTGTCTCTTCTTGATTAGAAGTCTGTATATCCATGAATCCCATGCGCCATTTTTCATTTAAATTCCCACTGACTCTAGCTCCGCCCTGTATGGGTACTCCAAGACCGATCCGTCTTGAAAAGAATGGCCTCAAGCTTGCATATCCGTAGTTGGCGAAGAGATCTCCATTTTCTAAAAAGAATTGCCGTTTCTCAGGAAAGAATAATTCGAAACGATCCAGATTAGTTACTTGCCGATCTACTTCAACCTGAGAGAAATCTGGGTTTACTGTAAGGTCTAAATTGAGTGACGATGTGAGGCCAATTTTTACATCTCCTCCAATTTTGCTATCAAATTCATGCTCTTCTTCAACGGTACTATTTCTCCCGAGCACATAGGGAATCAAGGATAAATTTGATCCTGGCGAAGGAGGTGCTTCATCCCAAACTAAAGTCCCTGTGTAGGCCAATGATGCCGTTGGAAATTGTCTTGGTACTGGAGTCCAACTTGATTTTTCACTTGACTTTAAATCTAGTCGACTAAAATTTATTCCCCATTCAGTGACGCCGTCTTTATAACGAATAGACTTAAAGGGAATAGCCATTTCAAAAACCCAACTATTTGCATTTTGTTTCACTTTAGAAATCCATTTGGTATCCCAATTAAGGTCTACCCTACCACCACTGTGCATAGTGCCATCCCATTGAGCCCCAGCCGCATTAGTTCCAAAAGAAAATCCGGTTGTTTGATTATTAAAAGGGTCTATAAACACAAGAAAATTATCATTTTTTCCAAATGCAAAATCACGTCGTAGAGATTCAACAGAATAGGAATCTGGTGTCGTGGTATAAAAAGTTGCTGCGAGATAGAGGTTCTTATCATCATAGGTCATCCTAATCTCGCTACGCTCATTGGCTTTGCCTGTATCTTGTGGGAGTACCATGAAAAAGCTATCCGCTACGTCTGACTCTTGCCATGCTAGTTCATTTACGACTCCATCAATTTTCACTACGGAAGTTGCCTTTTTAATATGCAAACGGAATTTTGCATTTTTCTTTTGTGCAGTAATAGTTCCTGATAATAAAATCATCACTATAAGAAGGCCGAAAGCATTATTCTTAATATGTAACATTAAAGTAAAGTTGGTTCATAATTATATATTTGACGCAATTGGCAATAAATTGTCAATTGAATACCAATACAAATTATAACTGTTCTCTATAACTCGAATACGTTTTGATTAAAATCATTTGAAAAACCTACGAAATCGATTTAGTAGGTCTGTAAGCCCTATAATACTTGGGGTAACGCTTGGGGTACTAAATGGATTTATAAAAATTATGCTATTTATCTAGAGCTTTTTTGATCTCTCTCCAAGTTACCAAAATAATGTTTTCTTCTTTCAAAATGGCTTTACATCTCTCACTAGTAAAAAAATCAAAATCTGTTTGCCTCCATTTTGACCCCCATGAAGGGTGATCGATGGTCATCCCTTGCATTTCTTGATTATTATATCCTGTGTGTATTAATAACTGTGACAAGCCAGGTTGTAATGATTTTAATGCTTTGATATAATACATCGCTGCCCCTGCTGCATAGTCAGCTTCTGAAATAGTTAAATTCTGATTGACAATAACGCGCTGATTTTCAGATTTTAAAAACGCATAAAATTCATTTTCAGAAGCAAACAAACTCGAAAATGAAGCATCGATAAGACATGGTAAACCGTAGGCATTCGCCAGCTTGATATAAACTTTAAAGACCTCTTGACTAGTCCATAATAAACAGCCCATATGACTATCGAGATGTGTTGGTGAAATACCCATAGCATATGCCATTTCTATTTGAGCACGAAGCTCAATTTCTACTTCTTTTGCATTTACTTTATCTGTGCAATTCGCATGAAAATAGCCATGGTCATCAATTAAACTTGGCACCGTTTCTTTAGAGCTAATAGGCCTCCAGCGGTAGTTTTTCCATTCTGAAGTTAAAACCAGATGCAAGCCTAAATCATGAGTGTCTTTATGGTTTTGTGCATATGCTGCCATTTCCAAAACCCAAGGTGTTGGCATCATAATACTTCCTGAATTCACCGATCCTGATTCCATTGCTTTTATCGAAGCTAAATTTTCAGAATGAGAGACCCCTAAATCATCGGCATGGATAATTAATAGTTTTGCATCTGAAGCATAACCCAATTTTGTTGCTAAATTTTCTTGTGCCGCAAGTGAGACATTAAGAAAAGTAAAACAAGCGATAATGATTACTGATAGTGAATTATTAAATCTTATGTTTAATAAAATAGTTGGTCTCATAATACTATTAATAATTTAGAAGTGAATTTAAATTCAACGAAAAACATCACAATAATGAAGTTTTAATTTTCAGAATGAAACTAACAATAATATCCAGAATTACATAAATTAACTAGCTGTAGTCACAACTACAGTTGTTGACATTAACACAACGAGCATCGCTACTACAAGATCATGAACTTCTTTAACAGTAGAACCGACAGCTTTCGAGCTCATTGCTGATTCTACGAGAGTTTTGATGTTTTTTTTGTATAGTTTGGCTTTCGCTTTTCCAAAAACTCCTCGGGTCAAATTGCTAGCATCTATAAGACTTAACAGCATAATGTCCTCAAGCTCTGGTGTTTTAGAAAATTCAACGATTGCAGTCAAATGTCGTCTTAATTTATTTTCTTGAGACGAATTTATAGCAGGATATTTATTATTAGGAATGACCCAAAGGAATTTTTTCTCTTTTTCTATTAAAATGCCTTTGGAAATTAGTTTAGCAAGTGTTTGTTTTTTTATATCTCTTTCTTTATTTCCGAATTTTTGCAACCAATATTTAAGCGTTCTATCTTTCTTTGATTGTATTATCATCTCAAGAAATTGATTTAAAAGTGGTGTATTCAGTTTTGTTCTACTTTTTACAATTACTTTTTTCTCTAGAATTTCAATTTTATTTTGAAATGTTAACTCCAACAGAATTGCCCCAGCAATCCCATATGTAAAATAAAGCGGTGACGATATAAAACTGCCTTTCTCATCATCAAGTGCGAGTAAAGTTAATTTATCAATTAAATTTAATTCCATATAAAATATTTTATTAATACACAGAGAGTTATTTCTTCATGTCTATAATTATTAGTGGCATAATGTTAAAATTGTTACAGGGTACTACCTTTTTAATTTATTAACATGAGTCATAAAACGAGCAACCCGATCATAATTTAAGTCATTTTCCCAATAGCCTTTATCTTTAAAATACGAACCAACAATCATAGCATCGCAAATGGGAATATAGGCAGCTACATTCTCTAATGTGATACCGGAGCCAACAATTATAGGAAAGTCTAGACTTTCCTTCAATATTTTTAATTCCTCGATAGAGGTGGCCATTCCTGTGTGATTTCCTGTTATAACTACCCCATCACTCAAAAAGAATTGCGCTGCTTTTGCGGTATCCAAAAGTGAAATATCTTGTGTAATTGAGTGTGAACTGTGTTTCTTTTTAATATCGGTAAATACGGCTATAGTATTAGCGTCAATTTGCGACCTATAGCGCAGTAAATCTCCAGCTTGTGCTTCCATCAGGCCTTCGTCTGCCATGTGTCCAAATACAAAGCCTTCTGCCCTGATGAAATCAATACCAGAAGCTTTTGCAACAGCCATTGCCTCTTTATTAGCACCAGCTAAAATCTGAATGCCAACGGCCAAGTTTGTTTCTTGCTTTATTAAGTATGCCACTAAAGTCATTATTGAAGTTATCTCATGTCCTACATGACCTTTTAGATAAGGCACATCATGCATGTTTTCTATAATAATGGCATCGACACCTGCTTTCTTATAAAGGCCTGCCTCTTTTAATGCCTCTTCAATGATATATGAGGTATCAAATTTGTATTTAGGCGTTCCAGGTAAAGCTTTAAGGTGAATCATACCAACTACTGGCTTATCCGATTTAAAAATTGAACTAAATTTTCGCATGTGATTATTGGGATATTTAGTAAAATTACTTAATTTAATAGAGAATTTCCACGTATTACAGCATAGAGATGTCAGAAAAAAATAAAATTACGGTTATTGGTGCTTCAAATATTGACTTAATTGGTTTTTCAAATGAGAAATTAATTTTCAAAGATTCAAATATTGGCACAATTGAAACCATTCTCGGTGGTGTTGGAAGAAATATTGCCGAAAACTTAAAACGCCTTGATCAAGATGTTGAATTTTTAAGTGTTTTTGCTGATGATGAATTCTCAAAAACCATAATTGAATCTTGTAATTCATTAGATATCTCCATCAAGAATAGCATGCGGATTCCCAATAGTAAAACATCCTTTTTTATAGCTATAATGAATTTACAACACGACATGGCTTTGGGACTATCGGCAATGGATATTTATGACGATATCCCAGATGCTTTTATTATGGACAATTTGGAGGTCATAGCGCAAAATGAATATTGTCTCTTAGAGACCAATATGCCTGCCAATATTCTTGAATTGGTGACTCAAAAATTACCAAATATCAAGTTTGTTATGGAAGCTGTTTCATCTATTAAAGCCTTGAAAACACAGAAGATATTAGATCGATTGTACATCTTGAAATGTAATCTTTTGGAAGCTGAATTATTAAGCAATATGAAGATAGAATATGAAAGCGATTATGAAAAGCTAGTTCAGTATTTTTTAGATCTGGGAGTTAAAAAAGTATTCATCACTTTGGGTAGAGATGGTGTGGTTTATGGCGATGCATCAGAGATTTCAATCTCTAGAAATAAAATTATAACTCCTGTAAATACTAACGGAGCTGGGGATGCTTTTACAGCTGGACTACTTTATGGCGAAATACAAGGCATGGAATTATATGATATGGTGAAATTTGCATCTGGTTGCGCTCTTATAACAATCCAACATAAAAAAGCGGTACACCCCGATTTGAATATAAAATTGGTTACAGATACAATATCATGATAGAAAAGTATCTAGATCTACATTCTGAAGTAAAACATGCGATAGCAAATAACTTAGCTGTTGTTGCCTTAGAATCTACTATTATTTCTCATGGAATGCCTTATCCTCAAAACAAAGAAACAGCTTTACAAGTAGAAGAAATTATAAGGAATAATGGTGCAGTCCCAGCAACAATCGCTCTTATAAATGGAAAAATTAAAGTAGGGTTATCAATCGATGAGATTGATTACTTAGGCAAATCTGGATCAAAAATTGTAAAAGCAAGTCGTAGAGATTTGCCTTATTTATTATCACAAAAAATAGATGGCGCAACTACTGTTGCCTCTACAATGATCGCGGCAAACCTAGCTGGAATACGTGTTTTTGCTACTGGTGGCATTGGTGGCGTACACCGAGGTGCTTCCCAAACTTTTGACATCTCGGCCGATTTACAAGAACTGGCAAATACCAATGTAGCTGTGGTTTGTGCTGGAATTAAAGCCATTCTCGATTTGGAACTTACACTTGAATATTTAGAGACTTATGGCGTACCTGTTTTGGGCTATCAAACCAATGAATTACCAGCCTTCTATACACAAAAAAGTGGTTTTAATGTTAATTACAAAATGGATAATGCGAAAGCTATAGCACAGTTACTTAAAACAAAGTGGAATCTTGGACTTAAGGGGGGAGTAATAATTGCTAATCCTATACCTAAGGACAAGCAATTAGATTATGAATGTATGACCGATGCCATCGAAGAGGCTCTTATCCAAGAAAAACAGCTAGCCATAAAAGGTAAAGAAAGCACGCCATTCCTTTTATCTAAGGTAAAAGAACTAACAGGAGGCTCAAGTCTTCAAGCTAATATTGAACTTGTTTATAACAATGCAAAGCTGGCTGCAGAAATTGCAAGAGCGTATGCTACCCTAAAAAAATTATAGTAAATATCAGACTGATTTAGTGTTTTTACTTTAGAAAATTAAATTTGTATCTTTAATATTCTTATAATCAACAACACTCCATTTTTATCTTTATGGCGAAAAACTTTCTTTATTGTTTAATGTTCCTCTTTTCTATTAATGGATTGTATTCTCAAAGCACATCACAATCAGATGAAATTAATAATTATTATAAATCTGGATTAGAGCTAATTGAAAGTAAAAAACATGAACAAGCATTAGAAATCATAACGCTTGGTTTACAAAAATCTAAAGAAATAAATGATCAAAATTTAATAGCCTATGGTCATTTTTATGTAGCAAGTTACCATCAAGAAAAGAAAGAATATCTAAAAGGCATTGAGTCTATTAATAATTCTTTGGCCCTTTTTAAACAATTAAATAATAAAGTAGAAACATCTAATTGTTATAATAAATTAGGCCTTTTTAATTATGAAAGATCACAGTATGACATTTCTCTTGAAAATTATTTTAAATCATTAGAGATTAATGAGCAATTAAACGATGAAAGTAATATTGCCTTTGTTCTACGCAGAATAGCAAGTGTATATTTATTAACTACCGATTATGATAAGTTGCGAATTAATATTGAGAAAGCGACTGCAATTTACACAAAAAAGAATGATGAACTTGGCCTATTATTTTGCTTAACTACTTTAGCTGCAAGCTATCAAAAGGAGGGTTTTAATGAAGATAATATTGAATTAGTTCATAAAGCTATAAAATTATACAAAAAAGGACTTGAACAAGCTATAAAATTAGAGATTCCAAGAAGTGAATCTATTTTTCTCGGTAACATTGGCTCATCCTATAGAAAATTAGGTAGGCACAATGAGTCTTTAGAATATCTATTTAGGGCCTTGCGTATTAAAATTAATATGGAAAGGTACACCAGTGCTGCCCATACTTATAATGATATTTCTGAAACTTATATAAAAATGAATAAGCTTCAAAAAGCAAAAGAATATGCTATTAAGGCAGTTGAAATGGCAAATGGCTATAGTTTACACCAAGAAAGATATGCTCACTTTATTTTATCAAATATTGAGTTTGATTTAGGCGAATATAAAAGCTCTAGGGTTAATTTAGATAAATATCACGCCTTAGATGATAGTATTTTTTCATTAGAAAAAGTAGCAAAAATAAAGGAAATGCAAATTAAATATGAAACAGAAAAAAAGACTTTAAAAATTCAAGGTCAAGAAAGTGATATTGCTCTATTAAATGAAAAAGCTAAAGTAAAAAACCAATATATGGCATTTGGCGCTTTTGGGCTTTTATCAGTATTTGGTTTTGTTCTTTTGGTTCGTTCTAGGCAAAAGGCGAAGCAGAAACAACAATTACAGGTGCAATTTTCGCATGATTTACTACAATCACAAGAACAGGAACGTACTCGTATTGCAAAAGAACTTCATGATAGTATTGGGCAGCAACTTACGCTTATTAAGAAAAAAGCTCAAAATGATTCTCAAAATGAAATCACGTCCCTTACACAAAAGACCTTAGAAGAAGTTAGAAGTATTTCTAGGGGACTATATCCCGCAATGCTAAAACAATTAGGTCTTAAAGAGAGCATTGAACAGCTTATTTACGATTACGATGAAGAATCTGAAATATTTTTTACTTCTGAAATTGATAATTTTAATAATACCCTGAATGCAAATGAAAGCTTAAATTTATATAGATTCATTCAAGAATGTTTAACAAATATTATAAAACACGCTGAAGCAAAATCGGTTTACCTAAAAATTCAGAATCAGAATAAACAATTGGTAATAATTTTATCTGATGATGGTAAAGGCTTCAATATTGATACTAAGGAAAATCAAAATAATTTAGGCTTAAAAACAATCCAAGAGCGCATTAGTATTCTAAATGGGGTTTTACAAATAGATAGTAAATTGGATAGAGGGACTGTTATTAATGCAAAAATACCTTTAAAGAAATGAATAGTGGGATAAAAATATTAGTGGCAGATGACCATCCAATGTTATTAAAAGGACTTCGCAATGAATTACTCGAACAAAATTATAATGTATTGGAAGGGGCTAATAATGGCGCCAAAGCATTGGAACTAATAGTTTCACAGCAACCGGATATTGCTATATTGGACATAAACATGCCTTTACTCTCTGGCTTTGAAGTAATTAAAAAATGCCAGGAAGCATCGGTTTTAACACGTTTTATAATTCTAACTTCCTATAAAGAAAAAGGCTTTGTGCTCAAGGCTAAAAAACTTAATATTTCGGGGTATTTATTAAAAGACGAGCCCTTCATAGAAATAAAAAGATGTATTCAGGCAGCACTTAAAGGCACCTTTTATTCCAGTAATGTATTCGATGAAGTACTAAGTAATGAGATCTCACCACAGCTCGAAAAAATTAAATTTCTATCTCCTTCTGAAAGAACAATCGTGAGGCTTATTGCTCAAAAAAAGACTTCAAAAGAAATAGCTGAACTACTGACAATATCATATCGAACAGTACAAAAACACAGATCAAACATTATTGCTAAACTCGATTTGCCATCTGATGCAGATGCCCTTTCCATATGGGCCCTTAACCATAAGGAGCTTTTTCTTATGCTCTAATTAAGAGCGAAATAATGAAAGTTTTTTTTAATATTACCCATCTCTACGTACCCGTACGTATTTTTTTGTAGTGACTACGTATTTCAATTATTAATGGTGAGAACTACTTTTATAATGTTATTAATCACTAAAATTATGCATTATGAAATCTCTATTATTATGTCTCATCGCATTCGGTTTAACTAGTACTTTGTACGCTCAAAACCCTGAAAGCAAAACCAGTAAATCAGAAATATTACAAAACCTTGCCTATTTGGAGCAGGTCAATGTAAATGATAGTCCTGTAATTGTAATGAAGCTAGAAAATATAGCCGCTCAATACAACATAAAGGATGCTCTAATTTATAAATCGAAGAGCGCGACGACCTATGACGTGGTTTTTGAAGAGTCAAATGGAAAAATAATAGCCACTTATAATCGGAATGGTGAAATTGTAAGCTCAATAGAAGAATATAAAGACTTGAAGCTGCCATTACAAGTTAGTACTTCAATTTCAAAAAAATATCCAGGCTGGTCATTTATTAGTAATATACACGAAATTATCTACTCAAAAGACAAAGCAAAAAAAATGTATACCATTCATATAAAGAATAAGATGCAAACTAAAGTATTGCGTTATGAATTGACTGGCTCACCAATAGCAAATTACCTCGCTGTAAATTAGTATTGTCTCTATTGGGTCAAATAATTCTTTGGGTATTATTATTTTATTCCTGCTTAAAAAGAAGCGACAATGCGTTTATGGCTATTTAGAAAACCCTTTCTTTTGAAAGGGTTTTTATTTTTATCTAGGTAAAATTATTGAAATAACTAATGTAATTTTTCAATCATAGCAGTTAATGAATCGACGTTAAAACCATTACTGTCTTTTGCTATTAAATTCCCATTAGTATCATAGAAATAGCTCGTAGGTATAAAGGTTATTCCATATTCATTTAATGTTTTATTGGTCTTTAAGAAGGTGAAAGTATATGGTTTCGACTTGGCAAACTTCTTGATTTTCTCAAGAGGTTCATCAGAGATCATTACAAAATTCACTTTATCTCCATATTGCTGCTTTACTTTTTCGAAATCTGGAAATTCTTTCAGACAAGGTCCACACCAAGTCGCCCAAAAATTAACAACCATTGGTTTCCCAATTTTATCTTGCAATGCAATTTGCTTTCCGTTCAAACCCTGAACTTCAATAGTATTCAGCGCAATATCTGCTGGGATAAAGAATTTAAAATAAATATACCCTCCAGAGGCCAAAACAAAAATTAGACTCCCTATTAAAAATCGTTTCCAAAATGTACTCATTCTTTCATTTTTATTAAATATTATAATGTAGACGTAGCTATCTAAAATTTATTACAAGCACTACAATATTCGATTAAAATGCAAAGTTTTCTTAAAATTTAAGTTTTTATTAGCATATTATTCGATTTGAATTAAATTTACTTCGAATTAATATAAAAACCACCAAAAAATGATTTCAAAACGCTTAAGTACAACCCTGCTGTTGTTATTTGTGATTTCTTTTTCAACCCATACTTTATCTGCTCAAGATAAATTGAAAAGCATGCCAGGTTATGAACAATATCAGGAGATCGCTCCTAAAATTAGAGGTTCTGTTAAATCTGGACGACTATCCGTAAATTGGAAAGAAGACGGGAAATCTTTTGAATATATACAGGGCGGTAAATTGTATAGTTATGATGTAAAGAAAAAGAAAGCTACTGAAGTTGGTGATGCTCCTGCTCGCCAAAGAAGAAGTCGAGGAAATAGACCGCAAAGAGGAAGACAATATGCTTCTGCCGATGCTCCAAACAAATCATTAAAGGCTTATACTAAAGATAGAAACATGTACATCAGTAATGTGGATGGATCTAACGAAATTTCTATCACAACAGATGGTAATGACGAAAATCAATTGAAATATGGTATTGCTACTTGGGTTTATGGTGAAGAACTTGGTCAGACAACAGCAATGTGGTGGTCTCCAGATAGTAAAAAAGTGGCATTCTACAGGTTTGAAGAAAAAACTGCAGAAAAGTATTATGTACTTTATAACCAAACACGTATCCAAGATTCTGTTGAAATAGAAGCCTACCCTAAAGTTGGTGCCAAAAACTTACCCGTAGATCTTTTGGTTTATGATTTAGAAACTAAAAAAACCGTTGTTTTAGATACTCGTGATGGTAAGCCGTATAACGATGGCGCTATTGGCACATATCTGTATGGTATTAAATGGACTCCAGATGGTGAAGAATTATTATTCCATAGTACTAATAGAAAGCAAGATATCATGGAGTATAAAGCAGCCAACCCTAATACAGGAAAAACCAGAGTTGTAGTTCATGAAGAATGGCTGCCAAGTTTTACTAAAAATTCACCAGAAATTCATGTGCTAAAGGATGGCAAACGTTTTATTTGGGCTTCTGAACGTAATGGATTTAATAATTACTACCTCTACGATTTTAATGGTAAACTCATAAATGCCATAACAACTCATGATTTTGAAGTATCAAGAATTTTGAAAGTTGATGAAACTAAAGGATATCTTTATTATGAAGCTAGAAGTGGTGATAATCATATGAAAATACAATTGCATCGTGTTAAATTAGATGGGTCTAAAGATGTACGATTAACAAACCCTGCGTTTAACCATACGGTATCACTTTCTCCAAATGGTAAACATTTTGTAGATGTTTCACAAACGCATGACACCCCTCCTATTACAAGCCTTTTAAATGCAAAAGGAAAAGTTATTAGTGAATTGGCAAAAAGTGATATGACCCAATTTAATGAGCTAGGCTTAAAAAAAGTGGAAGTATTTACATTCACATCAGCTGATGGTGTGACTGAGCTTCATGGTATGCTGCATTTCCCATCAAATTTTGACCCAAATAAAAAGTATCCACTAATATTAAGTATTTACGGTGGTCCTTCAACTAACGGATTTAGAGAAAGTTTTACAACGCCAAGTTCGTTAACCGAATACGGTTTTTTAGTAGTTAACCTTGACGGCCGTAATGTACGCGGTAGAGGTAAAAAATTATTAGATAATATTTACGGTAAATTAAGTGATGTAGAAATGGCCGATTTTGCGGAAGGGATTAAGTCATTGCATAGCAGACCTTATGTTAATAAAGACAAGGTTGGTGTTTACGGTACTTCCTATGGAGGAACAACCGCTGCAACTAGTTTACTTAAATACCCAGACGTATATCATGCAGCCGTGGCAAACTCTGCAGTTACAGATTGGAGAAATTATGATACCATTTATACAGAACGTTTCATGAACCTTATTGAGAATAACATAGAAGGTTATGAAGGTGCAAACCTTATGAACTATGCGAAAGATTTAAAGGGTGACCTTATGATCTATTATGGTACTAGTGATAATAATGTTCATCCTTCAAATTCATTACAATTTATTCAAGCACTTCAAAAGGCTGGTAAAAGTTTTGAAGTACAGATTGGCCCAGATAAAGGGCATACTGCTTTAAATAGAGATCGAATGATGGAATTCTTTATACAAAATCTGGTTATCAAAAAATAGTTTAAACCAGATTTTAATTCAAAAAAAAGGGAAGCCCATTAATGAGCTTCCCTTTTTTTAATTTGGATAAATAGAATTAAATTAATTATATAATTTCCTATTTAGACCCACCAACTAAAGCATTAAATACAAATTTGAAAGTACCATGGGTTTGCACACGGTGTTGTGGTCTAAAACCAATTAAAAGCACTTGCCCTTTTTTCATTTTCACAGAGACAATAGCAGCCTTATTAGCTATAATATCTTCTCCCAAAAGCCAACCACTCTGCATTATATCTCTACCCACAAAAGTAGCGATACGACTTACTTCATGGTTTTTCGCCGAAGTTAATACTTGATAGACATCATTTCCACCAACAAACAAGCCTAAACCCTGTTTTGGCATCCCATATGCGAATCTATTACTGTTATCAATATTCATCTTTAAAGTAGACCCTGGTGACCAAAATTCTTTTGATGGCACATTTTCTACAACATTCCTAATAGGAAGTTTAAATTCTTTTATTGGAAGCTCACCTGCGTTCGCAAAAGTTAACAAAGTACCACCTTCTTCAACAAAGGTTTTCAAAGCATCAATCCCCTCTTGACCAAATCCTGATCTGTATTCTGGAGGATATGATTCCCACCGCCGTTTGGCACGATCACTCATGTTTTTCGCCGTCATCGTGGACACTCGATCATCTGGTAGAATAATTACATCATATTTTTCTATTAAACTCCCAGCCTTTATTTCCTTATCCATCAATGATTTATAAGGGAATTGGAAGTTTTCTAATAATAATCGTGTCCAACCTTCATCCATATTACCACCCATATAGCGCTGATACATCCCTATGCGTTGTTGCTTAACGGGATTGCTTATTGCCGACACATCTGTTTCTAATGCCGTAAAACTTACGCCAGTTTTTGCAGCTATGTCATTTAATACATTGGTATTTGCATTTGCTGATACAATAAAATCTCCAGCATTTACAGCATTTCCCATTTTATTAACACGCTTAACTCCTATCTTTTTATTTACAAGCATATTAAATGCAACAAAACTTTCATTTAACTTTCCGTCAATTAGATAGCCATATTTACCTTTACTAACACTTGATGATTTTTTTATAGAAGTTATTTTTGTAAAACCCTCTCCAACGGATGATCCAACAGGGTCAACACGAACACCCATATATTCCGAAATGTTATCCGTAGACATATCATATGGTCTAATTGGGGAGCCGTCTCTATATCTTGTAAAATCATTATCAGGATAAAAGGTACGTCCCAATAACCAACGAATAACACCTCTTTTAGGTTGTGCCATAGTCACCATATAAGTCCCTGGTCCATATACACGTCCCTCATGCCTAAATTCCATAGACGATTGACGCACTTCTATTCCTTGATTTAATAACACTGTAATCATCTTATTTGCTGTGATAGCATCGTGTTGTTCTGCAGGAATAATAAAAGCAACAGTTTCGCCTTTTGTTCCTCGCTCTGTTTGTCGTTTAGCTTTTAAATAAGCCGTACGTAATACAGTTTCTCTATTTCTTGCAGCAACATCAATTGTCGCCATTGCAGCCACCTTTTGTTGTTCTACAATATCCCTAACACGCCACCAACCACCTTTCCAAGGATTTGGAAATGACGATTGAGCTTCATATTTAGGCATGCCTCTACTCGATCCTTGTAATTGATCTGGATGTACAAATAATGGTGTTGCTAAAGATGCTGATGCCGATTCTGTAAGCATTCCAGCAATATTATGAAAAGGCGTAATCCAATGAAACCCAAAGTGACCCCAACCTGAATATATTGCAGCATTAACAACGCCAGAATTCCCTGCTTCTTCTTCTTTATAAGCAATATGAGCACCATACCATGCCATTTCACGCCATACTAAAGGATCAGCATCTGGACGCATTGGTTCTGAATAAGGAGGTACATATAAACGCGCTCCATATTGACCCATTTGATGGTGATCAATATATGCTTGAGGCACCCAATCTCTAAATATAATTTTAGCACCATAGGCAGACTCAACGGTGTTTAACATAAATGCATCTCTGTTATTATCATGACCGATATAATGATGATATAAATAAGGTAATCCTGCAGTTTCGTATGCCGTACCAACATTTTTATTATACCATTCTGTAATCATTATCTCGCCATCTGGATTAAAACAAGGAATAATAATGGAAATGGTATTATCCAAAATATTCAGCATTTCTTCATCTGTTCTGGTAAGCATATCATATGTAAACTCGGCAGCCGTTTGGCTTGCGGCAACCTCGCTGGAATGCAGTCCAAAACTTTGCACATTCACAGCCTTTCCGTTTTTAATTCCTGCTTCTATGTCTTCTTCTGAATAACCTCTTGGATCACTTAGCATTGCATTAATTTTTTGCAAATTATCAAGGTTAGCTAAATTCTCTGGAGAAGATATATACAAGGCTAAAAATGGGTTTCCTAGGGTGGATTTACCCATGTGAACCACATTCATTCTAGGGCTTTTAGCGCCCAATTCGTCATAATATTTCACGAGTTTATCCCAATGTGCCAATTTACGGTCGGCTCCCATTTTAAAGCCAAAATAACTTTCTGGACTAGGAATGTTTTGATCTTGTGCCTGAATGGGCAACACATTGAAAGCGAAAACATAGCATAGACCAATTATCCCTATCTTCTGAAAAATAGATTTATAATTCATGTTGGTTGGTTTAGAGTGTTTCGAAATAAAACGAAATCACTTGTTGTTAGTCTAACAAATATATTACAATGTATATGAATTTATATCTGCTCGGTTATTTTTAACAGATTGCTAAACCTTGATTTCTAAATAATTGCTTTTAATTAATCTTTGGAGAACACACAAACTTAATAATTGAACCTTAATTCTAAAACAATCGTCGACACGTTCTCTATTTCTATAAAAAAAGGGAAACTATTATATGACTTCATTTTTAACCTTTTTCTAATCTTTAGATGTTTTAGCCTTCGCATTTAATCGTCTTTGCTGTTCGGCATAAGTCACACCTTCTGTCATCCAATCTTCTGCTTGTTCCCCTTTTAAGTAATGGCCAAACCAAGTTAAGATCCGTTGTTGATAATCAATTCTATTTTTATCTTGACGCAAACCATGGCCTTCTTTTGCATACACCAGGAGTACAAATGGCTTGGCTGCTCTTCTTGCAGCATTATAATAAGCAATACCCTGAAACCAGTTTACATTTTGGTCATTATCACCAACCTCGAACAAAATTGGTGTGTTTAATTTTTCAATATTCATCACAGACGAATTTCTCAAATAACTTTCTGGTGCTTTCCATGGTGCAACCTCCATTCGTTCCTGACTCACTTCAAAGTGTGCGTTCTCTGGAGTTCCCCCAAACGCAGGAGTCACGGCTAAATTCATACTGATAAGTTCGGTTAATCCTGCTCCAGCAACACTTGCAGCAAAAATATCAGTTTGTGTTGGCACATACCCCGCTTGATAGCCGCCCCACGAATGACCGATTAACCCAACACGCTTGGCATCAACATCTCCCATATCTAATACCTTTTTAACTACGCTTTCCAAGTTTTTAGCAGAAGAAACTCCCGGGTCGCCAGCAATAAACTCTATATCTGGATTTAGTACAAAATAACCATTTTGCGACCATACCGTTGTGTTATAATAACTCGTTCTAGAAGGAGCTATATAATTATGCAATCTGTTTGATAATTTTTCATAGATATAGGTAATCATTGGGTATTTCTTACCTTTCTCATAATTTGCTGGATAATATAAGATCCCCTGTGCTTCTTTTCCTAAAACGTTCGTATAGCTAATTAATTCAGCTTTTCCCCAGCGATGTTCTTTTTGAAATTCATTGGTGTTTGAAACCTGCGCGGGAGACTTAAAAGTAATATTCGTCAAAAACAAATTTGGTGATTGTGAATAGGTCTGCTCTGTAAAAACCATGTCTTTAGAATCCTTCGCTTTTGTAATTCCTGATACTGAAGCATCTTTGTAAATGAGAGTCTTAATTTTATTGCCTGGCTTTCCAAGTGCTAATCCAGATTTTTTTGTTGTTTTTCCAAACATTCTGAAGTAAACTGGAGCACTCATATCTATATGTTTTTGATCCCTATCAAAATTTTGATATCTATAAATTACGCCATCACTCTTACCATTTGTGACTCTTATCGAGCTTGCTCCATCTGTAAAAATTTGCCATACATCAAATTCAGAATTTATGAAATACGACTTGCTATCTGTGCTCCATCCCGCAAAGCCAAACGCTGGTTTTTGGGGCGTTGGATGATCGTTATCAATATCAATAAAACGCCCATCTAAATTTTGTGTAATATTTTGAGAGCCCTTCGTTTTTAAATTATATATATGCAAATTATCCTCTTTTAAGAATACAAAATATTGATTATTTGGACTAATTGTCCAGTATCTATTAACAGCTGTTACTGTTTTTTGCTGCCCACCAGATTTAGTATTCACAGCATACAAATCATAACTAGGTCTTCCAAACATAACTTCAAATTCATAAGGCGTTTGATCTTGACCAATACTTAAATCTGTGTCTGTTTGCAATCTAACTCTATCTATCAAAGCATTCTCCAATTCATAAAAGGTATTGGTCTCAACATTCCAAGCTGCTAATTTTGAACCAAATCTTGAGTTTTTCTTTTGTGATGGAATAATATCAACATCTTTACTGTTCCATATTTCTACTTCGGCAGCTTCATCATCATTATTTGTCTCTTTACTTTGCTTATTTTCTTTAGTCTTCTTTTTTGGTTTTGCCTCTCTAAATTCGGTTCGAAATAATACCGACTTTCCATCATCAGAAAATGAAATTCCACTATTAATTAGTTTAGAATTATTAGGGAAGTTTGAGTATTCCTTTTGGTTAAATTCTTTTTTTACATATTGAGAACTCAACGTTTTCCAAACTAATACGCTATGAGAATCGTCTTTAAACAAGGTGTCTTTTGAAGTTCTTAACGCCAATAAATCAGCACTTTCTTTGCGCCACTGCAATCCGCTATAAGTTTCCTTTTCTTGGTCTAATACTTTTAAATTGCCCGTTAATGGATTGTACAACTGAATGGCATTACCAACCTTATCATTTGTATTAATTACCATAGCCAACAATGTGCCTTGATCTTGCCAAGCATAATCTTTTATGTTACCAAACGTAACCTCGAGTCCTGTATCTAAGTTTTTAACTATGAGCGTATTTACTTTATCCTTTTCACGCTTCATTGCCAAATATGCTCCAGAACCACTAAACTTATAATTTACAACATCTATAAACTCCAATGTATCGTTAGTCACTAGATTTATTACACCCATTTTATTTGGTGCTTTTTTCTTGCTTTTACTTTGTTTTAATTTTTTGGCAGCCATCCCTGTTAAGACTTTTGCATAGACCAACCACTTATTATCAGCGGAAAATCTTGGGCGCTCTGCATTATTAAATTTTTGGGTTTTTTTGGTTTTAGTATTAATGATGAATAAACTCTTGTCTTTAGCATTCGTTATTGTACTATATTGTAACCATGTTCCATTGTTAGAAAATGATGTCCCTCGGTTTATTCGTTCCCATTGCCCAAAATCATTAGGAGATACAGTTTGCAACTCTGTACTAGCCGTTTCTTGTGCGTACACAGTCCCTGTGACGCTACATAGGCAAGTCAATAAGTAAATAGAAGATAGTAAGCTAAAGTTGGCTTGAGATAGTTTAAAAGAAATCATGATGTAATTATAATTAGTGAATAAAAACCTATTCCAAAGAAATGAAATATAAATTAGCTATCCAACTCAATTGTAATTACATCATGATAAAGTGTTTTACTGTTTTACTGCTTGTTCTGGCATATTTTTATATAGCCATTCACAACCAGTAATTTCTCCATTTTCTCTCTTAAATTTGAGAGTTAAATCAAAGTATTTGCAGAAAAATGAATCTTGTTCAAACGGGACTAACTTTGAAGGTACATCACCATGAGATTCAACATATAATTGATTTTTGAATTCAGATATTTTAAACGGAAAGCCTTCTGTTTTATAGCTCCCTACATAATCCTTGTTAGTTATATCATCAGATCCAATGACCTCATAAGTTTTTGGTTGGTAATACTCCTTGTCTAATAGCATCCCTTGAAACGCATTCAATATAGTTCCCCTGGCAGCATCCATATGATTTCCTAAAATAATCACGGTTAAATCATCTTCCATAAATTGAAAATACCCCCCTCTAAATCCTGTCGTTCTACCGTTGTGGTTAATAACTTTCACGGTCTTTCCTTCTATAATATTAAAACCGAATCCCCATCTATAGCCTGGAGCTGCATCTTTAATAAATGGCTGAAGCGCAAGCTTCCAAGTCTCTGGCTTCAATACGTCACTTTTACCTATTTGCCTGCTAAACTTTAACATATCCTCCGTATTTGAATACATTGCACCTACCGCATCAGAATACCCATGAGAACTCATATGTACCTCGTCATAAGTAAAATAGCCATCTCTATCCACACCATTACTAAAGCCATCTGCCAAGCCTGCTGGTGGTGACAACGGGTCTTCAATTCCTGTATTATGAAGACCAAGAGGTTGCAATACATTTTTGATTACATAGTCTTCATACTTTTCTCCTGTGATTTTTTCAAGAATGTGATGTAATAGAATATAACCACAATTGGAATAGCTCATTTTTGACCCTGGTTTATATAAAAGGGAATCAACCTTAGACATGGTAATTAATTCTTCCAATTTATAGGTCTTTGTTCTATCAGGGAATTTTATATCTCGTTTTATGCCTGATGTATGCGATAATAAATTTTTAATTTTAATTTGATCGGCGAATGGATACTTTGGTATAAACTTAGCCAATGGATCTTCGAGAGATAGCTTACCTCGTTCTACCAATTGAAGAATACTTATAGCAGTAAAACTTTTAGTCATTGAACCCACTCTGAATTTTGTAGCTGCCGAATTTGGTATATTAAAACGCTTACTAGCAAACCCATAACCTTGTTGGAATTTTATTTGACCTTTATACGCGACAAGAATAGTACCGCTAAACTCCCCTACACCGTGGACGGCTTTCATATAGCTATCTGCTTTATCAGAGAACCCAGAAAAATTAAACTCTTTTTTTTGTGTAAAACCATTTGTACAGATTAACAACAGACAAATGGCGAATGTGATTTTTTTCATTTTTATTTGATTTAATTGATGAATTATTTATACGTAAAAGAAGGCATTACAAATCAATAAGTCGACTCATTATGTATTTTGAGACTTATTTAATTCTTGATATTGTAGCGATCATTTCATCATCAAAATTAAATTCAAGTTTTTGGGTTTTCCGTTTTGAAGTTACTTCAAATGTGATTTTTAAAGGGATTGTCCTAGCTTGAAAAGTGTTTTCATCTGTGGGATCTAAATAAACTGGTTGATCACCATGCGAGGCAAGTGTCAATTTTCCATTGATCATTTTGATCTCAACAGTCGTTTCTTCTGACGGAAAATTATAAACGCCAATATGCTTTTTCATGGTTTTGACAAAAGGCACCTTTTCAGGAGCTGGTTTAGGAAGTTCATAAGGTTTATCTAATAGAATCTTTCTAATATTTGAGCCTAAAACACTGCGCTCACTGTAATTGCTATTGCATAGTGCAATTATTACAATATCATCATTCTCATAGTTCCTAATCATAGACTTATAGCCATATATTTTCCCAGCAAAGTCAATCATTAAAAATGGGCCCTTTTCAGTTGAATAGTCATATATTTCCCAGCCATAACTGTGATATAATCTAGAGTTTGTATTTTCTGTTTTCACTGGCCACTTTAATTTCATTATTCTAACCATGTTATGAGATAGGAGCTTTCCTTTTTCTAAAGCATTATAAAAAGCATACATATCATCAATTGTAGAATACAAGGAGCCGCCTCCTGCAAACGAATAGCTATCAAAATAGCTGGCAGGACCAATATCAGTCACACCATAGGCATCAGATGATCTACCAATTCCTTGAGAAAGTCCATCAATTTTTTCGAGCTTTGTTTTTTTAACTCCAGTGTTTTTCATTTGAGCAAGAGTGAAAATATATTTTTCAAAATAGTCCTCAAACTTCATGTCACTCACAGTTTCTAATATGTGACTTAAGGCATAAAAACCTACACTGGAATAGGATTCTTTTTCTCCAGGTTCAAATTCCAAGGCATCATCTTTTACAGATAACAACCTTTCAAAATAAGTAACTTCTGCATCATAACCTTGATGGGAATCTCGTCTTAAACCTGATTGATGGGTTAATAAATGATGAATTGTAATTTTATTTGAATCCTTAATCTCTGGAAGCCATTTTGAAAGCTTGTCATCGAGGGCTATTTTCTTTTGTTCGACGAGTTGAAGTATGGCGACTGCTGTGTATAGTTTAGTTATGGAACCAATAAAGTATTTTGATGCTATGGAGTTTTTGCTTTCTGTAGCTAAGTTAGCCATTCCAAAAGCGCCTTTATAAATAATTTCTCCTTTTTGAGCTACTAATATAGAACCACTAAATGGTTTTGTGCTTTTTACATTTGCTTCTAATAGTTGTTCTATTTTTTTTACATAATCTTGAGCAGAAATATTGAAATTAATGAAGATTAGTGATACTACTACTAGTTGAAATCTGATGATGTTGCTCATATAACATTGATTTAATTGATGAATTATATTGCAAATGAAGCTAAAGCATCAATTAAAATCGACTCATTTTACATTTTGAGTCTAACTTATTGAAATATTATCTAAATATTCAGCTGGAGACACCTTGCAGAATTTTTTAAATGCTCTATTGAAGGAGGCCTTAGAATTAAACCCTGAATCATAAGCCAAGCTCAGTATTGTTTTAGACTTCAAATCATATGTTTCGGCTCTTAATTTAAATTCGTCGATGCGATATGAATTAACAAAATCTCTAAAGGACAAGCCAATAACAGTATTGATTATGGCAGAAACTTTATTAGGATGTAAATTGACAATCTTCGAAAAACCTGAAAGATTCAAATCTGGATTCAAATAACATTTTTCAACTTTCATAGTTTCATCCAAGCGCTCAGAGAGGGATTTCATTTCTGGACTAATTGATGATTTTAAATCATCAATTTCAATTTTATTTGTTGGAAGCGCAATTTTCACGATTGTATCATCGCTAATTCTAAATCCGTAAAAGCCAATCCCATAAGTTAGAAATGCAAATAATAGATAAAAGACATAAAAGCTTGATGGCGGAAATCCAAAATCATAATAAGCGATATCAATAATGGTATATGGCACCCAAATAAGCCAAAGCAATCCAAAACAATATAAAATACTTCTTATTTTGTTGGAAGCATACAGCACCTGTGCATTTTGTAATAATCTGTAACTTTTTATGAGGTATATGGCAATAATAGTTAAACCCACAATATGCTCTACCGAAAATAAATTGAGAACTAAAGCCTTTTCCAAAGTATTTAAATTTGAAGCGTCCATATCATTACTCAATGATATGATTGTACAGGAATTAAAATAAAGAATCTCAACGAGCAATGGAATAAATAGCCATCTTAATCCTTTTTTAGAAATTGGTTTCCCAAAAAGAAATCTAAGATAAGCATAAAATGCAGGACCAATTCCCCATAAAAAAAGAACAGGTAGAAATTGCAATTCCGGGATAAATGTTTGAAATTCATAGTCATATTTTAACACCCAAAGCAAATAGAAAGAAAGGAATAGTACCGTTAATCCTAAGAAAAACTGAGCTCCTTTAAACTTACTTTTCCAACACAACAATGCTCCAAAGATAAATCCTTGAAGCATTCCGAAGCCAATTAGTAAATTATATATGTTTAAATTGTAATCCATTTTTGTTTCACAAAAATAGAGAATAACACAAGAATATGTATGGGCATCATAAGTTTTTCCGTTTCATTAATTTTTAAACGAAAAATTCTCATTAATTATTGCCAATTTCTTTAAGCATAGCTCTCGCATTTTTACCTGTTTCTCCTTCAGGATCTAATGCAATTGCCTTATTATAATACTCTTTTGCTTCATCAAAACGCTTCATTTTTAAATGCACTTCTCCAAAACTATCCCAAGCATTTGCTGAACTTGGAAATAACTCCGTTACCAGTTTAAAGATAAAAGCAGCGGGTTCCATTTGTCCATTGCCCATAACGTTGTAACCAGCCTGGTTTAGTTGCCCCTCAAAATCAAAAAATTGATATTTCGGATTCGATACCATTGCTTTAGCATCAACCATTACTTGTTCCATTTTACCGGCCATAAATAAATCTGTGAGGTGTTGCATGGGATCCATGATGAAATTGGGGTCTGAAAATGACAAGGCGGTTTCCAATACTGGGTCTCTATTCGATTTATAATCGGCAAAACTCATATCAACGGCTACGTGTGGTGCTGTCCATGGTGCATTTTCCCATTGTGGTTTGTCTTGCCACCATGCAAAGGATAAATATACAGGCAACTTACTATTTGGGAGCTCTACTTTTCTATTATCTCCATAAAAATTTATATTCTCGGCTGTAGGTTCTCCAACAAAAAGAGCATCGGTATAGGTATCAATTTCATTCACGAGGTTTTGACATGCTGAAAACGTTCGCCTCCCTGTAATGACAATTAAACTTCCTTTCTTATTAATTTTTTTAGACTGAATCAATCCTTTAACAATAGGTTTGTTTTTATAATTATTCCCTCCTCCATTAAGTCTTACATCAATGATGAGACGTTCAACGTCAGAATTATCTATAAAATCAAATAAGCGATTATAAAACGTTGGGATATTTTCGGTTGAATCATCTTGTATCTGACTATGTCTTACATAAACCGTTTTATGTTTTGGTAAATATTCGTAATAATAAATCTTATCCAAATGCTTAATATATAACGGCAATTCTCCAGAGTCTCTAGCATCTAGCCAATCTCCTTTTTGTTTTACAAACCCGTACTGTGCTGGCACTCGTTCCTTATTAGCAAGCGTTTTAAAACTTTGCTTAAAAACCTTACCGTCTTTTTCTAAAGTAAATTCCACCGTAGAAGATAGTTTATTGATAATACCTTGAGCATGGAGGACTTCAGGAATTCTAAGGTAGTTTAATCCATAAGCTTTAAAATACTGGTCATTTTCTACAGGAACTGCAGGATATACTGCTTTTAACGCATCTTCAATGGTCACGCCTTCAATCGAAATAACCTTAGCTCCCAATGCCTGTTCATAATCTTTATGTAAACCTTGAATATAAACACCATCATTAAAATGATATAGATTAATGGGTAATTGCTGATATCTAAATCCCACATCTGTATGTCCATATTTAAATGAAGCTACAATTCTGGCTATGCCTAGTGTTATTTCATGATCTTCTAAGCTAGGAATCGCATTAAATAGCTCGTCTACTTGTGTGTCAAATTCCTCTACTGTTGTTTTTTTAAATAGAAAAGAATATTCATTATGAACCGTAGATTGTAGAAGTTTTAGATCATTTTGCCAGTCGTTGGCGGTCAAATTGCTTTGTGCAGTGGCTTGAAATACAAGCGCACAAATAAAAAATTGAATTAGTTTTTTCATTTTGGTGGTTGATTGATATATTAATAAAGAGTATTAATAATAATCAATGTTACACTTTATTTTAACTAACCTGCAATCTTTAAATGAATTAAGATAAGCTTTAATTAAAATAAGCATCTGCTAATTGTGACACATTAATTGGAATAACCGCTGTTTTTTTGAATTGGAGGGCATTCAATAGTGCCATATGAACAATAGACACAGCAATCGCCTTCTTTGGGCTTTATGACTGCTTTACAATTGCCACATTCATAGGAATGATGTACAATATTTACAAGCATTTCTTCCTCCCTCCGGTACCCGCAGAGTGGACATTTGACTGTAGATTTAAATTTCACCTCCATTTTATTGAAATATTTTATAGCTAGTGCTTAAAATCACTTCCTCAATATTACTTGTAATCACTTTATACTAATTATGCTTACTAATAATAACTTCTTGTCATAATCACCACCAACATAATGGCATTATTAATTGGTATTAAAATTCATCAGCTTATTTCAAAGCCATGTTCCCTTTTAATAATTCAAAAAACGGATTTAATAATCCTAGTTTATTCTCAGAAACAGAATAATATATGGTCTGTCCTTCCTTTCGGGAATATATTATTTCTTTATCTTTCAGTTTCCTAAGATGCTGAGAAATTGCAGAAACATTCATTTCTAAAATATCGCTTAAATCACAAACACAAAGTTGCTGTTCCTGATTTAGTAAATACAATATTTTTAGACGCACCGAATTACCCGTTAAATTTAAAGTGTTAGAAAGCGAATTAAAAGAATCATCAAGATCTTGTACCACATTTCGACAGTCCAATATTTGTTTGGCATCTGCCATTAATCGAATACAAATTCTATCTTCCATATATTAAAATTACAGCTATATTCTTATTTAAGCAAATGCTAAAATACATAATAGGTGTACTACAAAATATACAAGTTGAAATACAAAAAATTTATCTGAGATTACTTCTCAAGTACTCTTTTTAAAATTTTTCTAATGATTAGAAAGGCTATTAGTTCTAAGATTAAAAACAGTATAAATATTGGAAAGAACAAGATACTGTTCAAACGTATTTTACTAAGTGATATATTCGCAGTTAATACCAATATATGCGTATCACTATCAGGATCATTTATAAAATGCCAAACCATTGGATCATTAGTTGCTAGCAGTTTTCCACCTGAAATATTACTAGTGAATCCATCTTTAAAATATAAATCAGGAAGTATGATTATTGAGGGCGTGTTCGGGGTGCCATTAAATTCAGAAGAATTAAATGTTAAACTGTATTCTCCAATTTGCATATCAAAACTAGAGCTAATTACAGCACCAGAAACTGCCGCCGAAAATGGTCTTACCGCCGCTCTGAGGCCTCTCCCTCCTCTATTTATATCAGAAATAGCATCCGTATCATTTTGTTTTAAACTATAGATTGATAAATCTTCTCCATTCCACAAATCTCCTTTTGCGTTATTATTGTCTGCCGTATAATTCCATAATGCATAGTTCAATACGTTGGCTTCCATAGCTCTCATGCTTCTATCTAGTGCCAAATTTTGTTCAATAAATCGTTTTTCGCCAAAAAGTGGTTTATTAAAACCTACCCCATTTGATAAATCAAATGGAATACCAAATTCCCCTATTAAAGTTGGAGCATTCACTCCTAATGCGTGCGACATTCTCTTTATGGCAAATGTTTGCTTTTTAAACAAAGTATCAATATTCTTTGCTCCAAATACAGGTGCCCCTGTAGATAAACTTAGGGAGGCCCATTCTAAGTATGTTTTTTTTACCAATGTAATTTGATCATACCAATGGGTGGCATTCACAATATTATTTAAATCTTTAATTTCCGGTAGAACATCAAAAAATGGTTTCTCAATGAAAATTAAAGTTTCTGGAATTTCGTTTCGAATCGCTTCACTAAATGCATAAATAAACGGTTTGTAATAATTTTCACTAAACCTAACTTCTGTATTCTCTTGTTTATAAAAATAATATGGCTTTACAATTTCTACATGGTCGTCCTTGACAATCCAAACACCGTTATTCTTCCATACATCCAATGAATCATGTTTCCAAGCACTTTTTTCTTCCGCATTTAAAGAAATTTTCCCGTCGAGTTCAATACCTAACAATCCCACCTTCCAGTTTTCCACCTCAACTGCATATCCTGCCCCTAGTGCCATTGATTCCTCTGGTGTCGGACAAGCATTATTTCGCAATGGAAAACTGGTGTGTTCCATTATATTTTTGTGACCAATATACCCAGGATGTGGTTCATTCATAACCTCAAATCCAATAATATTCGTTTCGTTTTTTAAATGCTTTGCGAGTACTGAAAAGGCATTTATATAGTGTTCTTGAAGATAATTTTGAACATTTTCCCCTTCAATTAATGTTTTAGGCGCAAAGTCATTTCCTCCAAAAAACAAACTAAACATTGTAGCGGAAGCTAATTTGGAATAATTTGTTGGCCAAATCATAGGCGGTATCTCATCCTCTGAATTAAATATTAAGGCGGCATTGGTATCCATAAAATTATTCACGTTAAAACCTACCTTTTCGAGGGTCCAGAGCGGTGCTCCATCACCCCCAGTAAATCGACTCCATACATCTTGATGAGCGTCAATCATAATATATAACCCATATGCTCTGGCTCTTTTGGTGATTTGTTTTATATAATCTATATATTCAAAATCATATTTCCCAGGGCCATCATGCTCTAGTGCTTCCCAGGTTACGATGAGTCTTATAAAATTAAAGCCCCATTTATGAAGTCTTTCAAAGTGTTTATCTGCTTCAGAAATAGGAAATGGCCTTCCAACGAATGAAATCAAATTAGTATCTGAAATCATAGGTAATTTGCTAGATCCCGAAATATTTATCCCTCTAAAATTTACCGTTCGTCCAAGAGTATCTCTAAATACACCATTATGCGTAGAAAATTGCTGTGCATTTATTTCAGAAAAAAAGAAGAATATGGTACAGAATATTAATTGAATTATATTTTTCATTTGTTATTTTATTTCTCAATCCCTTACTTAAAACCTCGAATTAATCATTGTTTCCAAATTATCGAATATGACTCCCAGCGTTTATATCTATAGTTCCACCAGTAGCATGGTCCATTAGCCCGCTACTAAGCATCGCTATGAGAGGTGCGAGGTCTTCTGGTTTAGTTAATGAATTTAAAGCAATCTCGCTCATAATTCTTTCTTCCCCATACTTCTCTATGAAAGCATCGGCCATTTGTGTTCTGGTAAAACCAGGAGCAACAATAAATGATTTAATATTTTCTTTGCCAAAGGACCGAGCTACACTTCTGGCTAAAGAGGTTAATCCTCCCTTGGAAGCTGCATATGCAAGATAATCTTCCGTTTCACCTCTAAACACTGCACGACTTCCAATATAGATAAATCGTCCTCCCTTTTGCTCTAGAAAATGATCCAGACCGAGCTTTGTAAGTAATCCTACTGCATTTAAATTAATGTTGATTGTCTTCTTCCAAACCTTTAACCAATCATCTGTATTATCTTGTATTGAATGTGGTAAGGAAACACCCGCATTCAAAATAATAACATCTATAGAACCATAGGCTTTTATAACAGATTCAAACAAATCAAACACCTCTGTTTCAATATTTAAATCCGCTTTAAACAGCTCTGAATTTGCATCATTCCCATTTGCAATTAAGCTTTCTGCAGAAGCTTTATTACTGTTATAATGTATGGCAACCCTTGCTCCCATTTTCATTAAATATTTAGCGACTTCTTTACCTATACCTTGAGAGGCTCCTGTTAGCAATATGTTTTTATCCTTTAAATCTATATGTGTCTTCATATATGCACCGTTACTTTCTATAAAATATTTTTAATCCAACCACCATCTACTGCCAATGAAGTGCCTGTAATATAACTTGCTCTATCACTTGCCATAAATGTAACCGCTGCGGCAAATTCTTCAGGTTTTCCAAATCGTTTTAAGGGAATTTCATCGGTAACTGAATTAATAGAGGGGTTGTTTTCTATCAGGCTTAACAAGCGATTCGTTTGTGTATAGCCTGGCATAATATTGTTCACCGATATATTAAACTCTCCGAGTTCGCTTGCCAATGTTTTCATCAATCCAACCACTGATGCCCGCACTGAATTTGATAATATCAAATTCTCCACAGGTTGTTTAACAGAAATAGAGGTGATGGTAATTATCCGTCCCCACCTTTGAGCTTTCATTCCTGGTAGCACCCCTTTTATTAAAGACACAGCACTACCTAGAAGTAATTGATACGCATTGTTCCAATGGTCTTCCGAAAGCTCTTCAAACTTGCCTGATGGAGGGCCACCCGTGTTAGTTATCAAGATATCTACCTTGTCATGATGATTGAAAATTGTTTTTAAAACGATTGCTCTTTCTTCTTGATCAGCTAAATCACCAGAAATTGCAAGAACTTTAGTATTAAAAGCTTGTTCTATTTCATTTTTGGTGTTATCAAGCTTTTCACTATTTCTACCATTAATAATAATTGTAGCTCCTTCTTTTGCAAGCTCCGTAGCAACTGCTTTACCTAAACCATCACTTGAAGCCGCGATAAATGCGATTTTATCTTTTAAACCTAAATCCATAGTTTATTTTCGTAAATAATCGTCTGTACCATCTAACCAATCTTCACGAATTGGAGACCAAGTATCTACTTCCTCAACATCGCCAATCATAAGTGCTTCATGTGGCAAATGTGCAGGAATGACTACAGAGTCTCCTGGGCCTAAATCCATGGTTTGTTCTTTATTTGCTCCAAACCAAAAACGAATAGTGCCAGAAATGACTTGTGTCACTTGCTCATTATGATGATCGTGGAGTGGTACTAGAAATCCATCTTTAAACTTCATTCTGGCAACCATCACCTTGTCTCCATAAATCATTTTACGTTGCATCTTGTCTGTTACTTGTTCTATAGGAACATCTTCCCAATTTATTTTTTTAACCATAATTTAATCTTCTTTAATTAGATCATAACCTTGATTAATCCCTTTTTCTAATGCAGGAACGCCACGATCCATCCAAACGGGTTTGGCTGCACCTTTGAGATAATAATCAAAAAATTGTGCCATTCTAATATTAAAATCTTTTCTGTTTTGCAGTTTTAATGGCCAATGTCGAGCCCCATTATAATTTAAAAACCAAGAAGGCTTTCCTAATCGTCTTAAGGTTGTAAAAAATTCTATACCCTGATACCAAGGCACATGCCCATCGGCATCATTATGCATAATCAATAATGGTGTATTGATTTTATCAATATTAAAGATTGGAGAGTTCTCAATATATCTACCTGGGTATTCCCAAGGTGTTCCTCCTATTCTACTTTGAGTATGTTCATATTGAAATTGACGACTCAAACCAGAATCCCATCTTATACCTCCATAGGCACTAAACATATTTACTACGGGTGCACCAGATTCTGCCGCCTTAAAAATATCTGTTTTAGTAACCAAATGTGCAATTTGATAACCTCCCCAACTATGTCCTTGGGTACCGATATTATCTTTATCAATAAATCCTTTTTCTATTAAAGAAGTAATACCAGGAATGACGCAATTAAAGGCGCTTTCTCCTGGATATCCAATACGATAATATACATCTGGATTAAAAATAACATAACCTCTACTTGTATAAAAACTATAATTGATAGTAGAGCGCCCATATGTTGGTGCTCTATGTCTAAAAATACCATCAGAACTCTTTTCATAGAAATTTACAATCATAGGGTATTTTTTGTTCGGATCGAAATTTTCTGGTTTTATGAGCATTCCGGATAGTTCCTTGCCATCCAAAGAAGTCCAATTCACCAGCTCAGCAGTTCCCCAATTATAATCGTTCTGTTGTGGATTGGCGTCACTAATTAGTCTTTGCTTTTTAAAACTCAAATCAGATATTCTAATGTTCGGGAATTCTTCAAAAGATTGGCGTGTAAATATTAACGTTTTTCCTTGCTGAGCTTTTCTTGGGCTAGAATAGCTATATGGTCCAGTTAACAATTGTTTTCCTGTGTTGTTTTTTGGATTGAACTCATAATAACCAGAATGCTTGTTCACTTCGTTAAAAGTAGTTAATAACCATTTTTCATTATCGTCAATAAATCGTTTTTTATTATCTAGTTTCACATAGCGGTACCTGATTTTATTTTCTCGCCCTTTTGTTAAACGAATACTAGTCCCACTTGAAGGATTGAATTTCCAAATATCATAACGATCATAAATAATAATAGATTTATCATCTTTTGTCCACCCAGCTGACCTATATGATCTTGGATAATTTGGAGAGTCATTTAACTCATTATAAAAACGTTTTCCTTTTGTTAACTGAGTATATTTTGAAGTCGCAATATTATAAGTATACCATGTACTATCTACTTGATTATACCCAAAAGCAAATTCACCTTTTGGACTAAACCTCGCATCATTCACATTTCTCTTAATAGCCATTTTTAAAGAGCCATCATTTACATTTACTATTGCTAAATCATTTGTAGAAAATTGTCCCGTCCATTGAGCTTCTAATTGATAAGGTTCATTATTGCTCACGAGAGCAAAATTTCCATTTCCTTCATCAGCTAATCTAGCGCTATTAGGAAACTCTTTTGTAGCTATTTGCACGAGCTTTTTATTATTTAAATGATAAACTGTTTGAAATGATTTTTTCTTATCATTTTTGGCTTGTATTTCTTGAACGGTATATAACCGTGGTTCATCATATGTCCATACCTCTACGTTTACAATTTCTTCTTTTAGGAGTAATGTATCTTGAACAATGGCGGGAAGCGCTAGTCCGAAATACAATTTAGAATCATCTTTTGAAAAACTCACATTAGCATCAGAAGATACTCTATATCCTTGTGGTGCTTTTTCATTATCAACAACCAATTCTGCCATGCTATTAGAATCATTCCATGTATATAATTGATTTGGTCTTACATATGCTTTGGTAGTATCAGCATCGACTACAAATCCAAGATTTTTACCAGAATCACTTAAGCTTAGTTTGAAATACTTTGTTTTATCATGAGAAGCAAAAACTTGCTTTGTATTATTGGTAGCCAAGTCAACTATATAAACACCTGCTTTAACATAGGCATCATCTCCAGTTGTAGTATACGCTAAGGTCATTCCTTCTTTTGCAAAAGCATAGTTGGTTACAAACTTAATCGTATCCTCCTTAGTGGTATTTAGATTTCTAACAACCAAATGATAGCCATTATCCTTGCCTACTTTTTTGATTTTCTCTTTCTTTTTATTTGTAGAGTCCTTTTTCTTTTTTGGTTGTTTCTTTATCGATTTAACATCTTCAAGCAAATATGCCAGATAACCTGACCATTTCTGAGGTAATTTATACGACTTTATATTAGCGATTTTACTAACTGATTTTCGTTTCAAGTTAAAAACACCTAAAGTGTCTTTTGGCATCTTTGGGGTTTTAACCTTTCTACGTTTCATTTCTAAAACACTGTCCTTCCAAGCCTTGATTGTAAATATTGCAAATTCAGAATTATACGTGAATTGACCTCTTTCTGAGCGCTCATGACCAAAAACTAAATTAGACTTGTTGTCTTTAATTTTGATAAAATTGTCCTTCTCACCTTTTTCTAGGGAGTACATTATATACTTTCCGTCATTTGAAATCGTTGGACTCTTAATGGTATTCCAAATATCTTTATCTGTATGCTCTAAAACTTTTTTCTGCGCATATGTATTAACTACCAGTAATAGCAGTAAAGTGGAAATAGTAAATTTCATTGTTTAAATATTATTGCATTAATAAATGAAGGAGTTACAATTTTTAATTATTTGTAACTCCTTTATTAAATTTTCTTTTAATTTTCAATTAATCCTTGACCTTCTATCCAAGGAGCACCTGAAGCTTTTAGATCTCGCTCCAGCGCTGGCATTGTATTACTAAGAACCGTTTTGAGTTTAGATTTTACTTTAACCAGTTGGCTTTTCACCCTATTTAATAAGGCTTGATGCTCCCCAGTTGGCCCGTAGGTGTTACTCAATGCTCGCCAACCTAATGAGTTCCCTTCACTGGCTGTTGGGTTAGAGCGTGAGCCAATTTCTCCCCTAGTATCATCTCCATTCAACTCTTTATCAATATCAAGCAACACTATTCTGGCGTCATTAATTCGTTTCGAAAGACCTTCTGTTGGTCTTGTTGCCTTATCTAGAGCTCGTTGCATTGCATCAATTTTTGCTGTACTTCTTGATAACGCAATATTTGTAGAGGTTAGATTTTGTTGGAATGCAAATACGGCATTTCTAAAATCATCCATTTCTTTGGTTGATTTGCGTTCAAGTGTTCCTTCGAATAGTGGCACCACTTTAAATGCTTCTGGACCTTGCAACACTGTGTTTATACCATCTACACGTTTCATTAGCGTGACTGTATAATCTCCAGAGGTAGCCATAATGCCTCCGCCTCTAAAACCACCACGGCCTCTAGGCGCTTGTAATCGCTCTCCGCTTTTACTTGGGTAGTTTAGGCCCCAACTAACACGATTAAAACCTTTTTTGTTAGATCCTTTGACCGTATTTACAACATTTCCATTGACATCTTTTATCACTAATAAAATTGACGGTCCTTGTTGTCTATTCTCTGCTTCAATCTTATCCCATCCTGGAAAATTTTTGCTGCTTTTTTCAGCGGCTTTTCTTGCATCTTTAAGTGACTTCACTTTATCATTCATGAAATAGGTGAAATTTGCTCCAAACGCGGGATTTTTAGCAATCCATTCAGCATCACCTTGACTGCCTACTCTGCTATGCTGTCTATACCATTGTGCAGTTTTTACAGGAAACAAAGTGGCTTCTGAGTTCAACATATTAGAATCAAAATTTCTTAACGGACTAATATCATCCAATATAAAAATGCCTCTACCAAAAGAACCCGCTACCAAATCATTCTCAGTACGCTGTATTTTTATATCTCTAAAAGATATTGTAGGAATGCCTCCTTTTAATTTAATCCAATTGGTTCCGCCATTATTAGTGAAGTATATACCAAATTCGGTGGCTGCAAATAACAGTTCTTTTTTTACATGATCTTGAACCAATCTCCATATCAATAATTTATTAGGCAGATTTCCATTAATTAATTGCCATGTTTTTCCTTTATCAGAACTTTTAATAATATATGGCTTATAATCGCCATACTTATGATTATCTAGTGCGGCATAAACCACATTTGCGTCAAATAAATCTGCACGGACATCATTTACAAAAGGTGTTGATGGTAACCCTTTTACATTGTTTAATGAAAATTTTTGCCAAGTTGCACCATTATTTTCTGTGACTTGAATAATCCCATCATCTGTACCTGCATATAGCAAACCTTCCTGGATTGGTGATTCTGCTAGTGAGGTAATAGTATTATAATTAGACATGGCTCTTAAATCCCAGGCATTATCCCAACTTTGCTGTTTTCCATAATATGGAAAGGTCATTCTATCTTGATCAAGTGTTAAGTCACTCGAAATTGGCTGCCAACTATCTCCCCTATCTTCTGATTTCCAAACGCGTTGAGAAGCAAAATATAAACGTTTTGGGTTATGAGCACTTACTACTATTGGTGCATCCCAATTGAACCGTTCATATGGATCACCTTCTCTAGCTTGTGGTTGAATAAAAACAGTTTCTCTTGTCTTTTTATCAATTCTCCATAGTGCACCTTGTTGAAATTCACCATAAGAGATGTTAGGATTCCCTGGCTCTGTTGCCGTTTGCGCACCATCTGCTCCTAAAGTTTTCCACCAGTCGGCACTTGCTATACCATCTGAACTTATAGTTCTTGACGGCCCACTATGAGAACCATTATCTTGAGTACCTCCATAAATATTATAGAATGGTTTAGCATCATCAACGGCAATTTTAAAATATTGAGTTATGGGCAAGTTTCTAACATATTTCCAGCTTTTTGTTTTATCAAAACTTTCATAAAGCCCACCATCGGTTCCAATTAACAAGTAATTTGGGTCAGACTTCTTAAATACTAAAGCATGACTATCACTATGCTGATTAGAACGACTCATTCTAGCAAACGTTTTTCCGTGATCTTTAGATTCTAAGGCGCTATTATTCATAAAATAAAGTGTACCCTCATGATGTGGTGACGCAATAAGTTCTTGATAATAATGCGGTCCTGTTCCTCCAGAAACGGCATCTGATTGCTTGGTCCAAGATTCACCTCTGTTAGTAGACATGTACACGCCTCCTTTTGTTCTATCTAACTCAATTGCAGCATATATCACATCTGAATTAAATGGGGACATCGCCAATCCAGTCTTCCCTAAATTCGATTTAGGGATTCCTTTTGTTAGTTTGCGCCATGTATTTCCGCCATCTGTACTTTTATGTAATCCAGAACCTGGTCCACCTCCTAAATATCCAGCAACAGTACGATGTCTTTGCCATGTTGCCGCATACAATACATCAGGATTATTCGGATCTATAAGCATATCTGTGGCGCCTACCCATTCGGCATCTCCTAAAGTTCTCTTCCAGTTTTCACCACCATCTATCGACATATATACACCACGTTCTCCTCCTTTACTCCAAAGAGGCCCTTGAGACGCCGCCCAAATAATATCGGGATTTTCTGGATGAACAATTATTTTTGATAAATGCTCAGAGTTTGTTAATCCCATGTTCTTCCAGGATTTACCATCATCATGACTTACATAAATCCCATCACCAAATCCAGCATGACGTCCTCCTACATTTTCACCTGTGCCTACCCAAATGGTATGCGGATTATTTGGATCAATAGTTACACAACCAATAGAATATACCGATTGTTTGTCAAATAATGGCTTCCAAGTCGTACCAGAATTCATAGTTTTCCAAACACCACCAGAACCAACAGCAACATACCAAATGTTTTCATTGTCTGGGTGGATGGCAATATCTGCAATTCTTCCTGAAGTCATTGCTGGCCCGATGTTTCTAAACTTCAGTCCGCTAAAAGTGCCTTCGTCAATTTTTTGAGCGAGACCTGGAATTATCATTCCTATGAAGCACAGCCATAAGAACGATTTTTTTAAAATAGTGTTCATAATAAAATTATTTAGGTTAGTTAGTTAGTTAAGTATTTCAATATTGTTTGTTAATTAGAAACAAAAGGCAAACGAATTTGCGATGTATATTTTGAAGAATGATGCACCTTATTATGAGCAACAATTCCTTCTTTCTCGTCATAATTATTCCCTCCCGTATTTAGGTTTCTAGCAAATCGCGGGAAATTACTACTGGAAATTTCAATACGAATACGATGTCCTTTTTTAAAGAAATTACTGGTTGACATTGGTGTTAAATCTACTTTATACACCTTACCGTCTTCCATAAACACTTCCTTTTCATAGCCTTCACGGTATCTTACACGTTGAATGGTTTCATCCAAATTATAAGCTTTACCATCTGGGTGTACATCAATTAATTTAATAGTAAAATCGGTGTCTTTCGCGTCTGAAGAGACATATAATGTAGATTCTATAAATCCGGATATTTCTACGCCTTCTTTTAATACATCGGTCGTATAGACCAAAATATCATTTCTAGTTTCCATTTGTTGTTGATCGAAGGCTCCTCCTTTAACCGCATTTCCTGTACAACACACATTTCCGCCATAAGAAGGAACAGGCTGCATTGGATCGTATGTGAAGCTATCAGGGTTGTCTTTTCTAGCCTTTGTGGTACTTAGTTTTCCATCTCCAAAGAAACTATTGGCACTTCCACCACTATTTAAATAGTATGTTTTTAACTCGGTGCCTTCTGGAGGCCAGGATTCCGATGCTTGCCATTTATTAATTCCCATCGTATAATACTGTACACGAGGAGTTTTTTCTTTAAAATCATTTTGTTCTCCTTTTAACCATAAATCAAACCAAGCATAAATTTGCTCATCATAATTCAATCGAGCATCACCAACACTTAGTTCTCCAACCACTGTGTTTTCTGTTGCTCTGGTGTAACCACAATGCATCGTTGGGGCAATCACTAAATACTGATTATCTCTAATCTCAGGATCCTTTGCATTATTTCTCACATGATTAAAGAGCGCAAGGTTTGGTGTTATAGAGACATCATACCACGAAGCGAACCAAAAACTAGGTACTCCAATTTCCATATTATCATGATAAATTCCGCCTTTAAACCAATCTTCATGATTAGGCGTACGTCTTACCATTTTATCAAATACTTCATGTTTTCCATTGATGTTTTTAAGAATATCCTGAATTGGTAAATGACTCAATGCGGTTTTCATATCTATTGGAGGATTCTCAGGAGCCAAATCGTAAAATCTAGAAATTCTAATTAAGTCTTCTTGAGTAGCACCTGCCGGAATTCTAGGTTTGAACTTATCATGTTCTACACCATACAACCATGCGAAAAACAGCAATTGTTCTGCGCCTCCACGATACCAGTTCCCTTGTTCATTAATTTCTCCAACACGTCCCACTCCGGCGCCGTAAGCCTGAGGTACCATAGCGGCATGTGACGGATGATCTAGAGCTGCAACTGCCATTTGCCATTCGGCAGTTGACGAACATCCTAAAGTTCCAATTTTACCATTGGACCAGGATTGGTTTTTCATCCAGGTAAAGGCATCAAAACCATCAGTAAGAGGAACGCCTAAAATATCCCATTGTCCTTCAGAGTAATAGCGACCACGTTCATTTTGAACAACATAAGCATATCCGCGTTTTACAGCCTCATAAGCTCGTTTCGCAGTACCTGTACGCTGTTTTCCATTGCCCCAGGAATTAAAATTATAAGGTGTTCTGGAAAATATGATAGGGACTTTTTTATCTGTTTTTGGTCGATAAATATCAGTAGCTAATCTAATACCATCTCGCATAGGCATCATGACCTTTTGTTCTACGATTGCAATAGCATCTAATTTTTCAAGGATATCCTCCTGAGCTTGGAGGTTTAAGCTACTTGCAAAGAAATAAGCAAGCGCGGAGCAAAGCAAAATAACGCGTCTTTTCATCTTAAAATATTGGTTGGTTAGTTAATTGATTTAAAAGTAGCAAAATCAATTCAGATTAGAACCCAACACAAAACATTTAACATTAATGACCGCTTAAAACTAACGGAATAAAAAAAACGGCCGTTACTGCCGTTTTAATTTCTTTTAAAATTGAAACGCTTTCAATTACATCTTTTTTGCTTCTTCAACGACCTTGCCATGCTCACGGATTACCATTTTTGTAATTTTTCCTTCTGCATTTGAAACAAATTGAAATGTAAGCGGCATTTGTTTATTAAAAAACAGGGTCTCTGTTTCAGGAAGCAGTTCTAAACTCATCTCACCAGCATTCATTATTAATCGGTCAGCTTTTATTGTAATCATCACCACTCCAGTATTTGGAGCCTCATATTGACCTGCATATGCCTTTAAAACGGTATCGATTATAACTATTTTAGATGTGCTCTTTGGTTTTGGAGTTTGGTGATCATAGCTCAGTACTCGTTTTATTTGCCATTGATTATCATTTACTAACCAAACATGTGTGAACTTTGCCGTACTTGTTAAATACATTTCCTTATTGGGTTCTTTAATGTAAAATTCGTGAATTCCCTTTTGTATGGCTCCGTAAATCTTTCCATCAGTATATAACGGAAATACTTCAAGAGATCCATCAATTAATTTCCGAATGGGTTTCATGTCCCAGTTTGAGCAGATGTTTTGTTTTATAGTTTTAAAGAATATTGCTTTACCAATACTTAATCCACCTTGATCGTGATAAAACTCAAGGTCATCACTGATGTATGGTTCCATATCGGCATGCTGGCATTTGTTGAATCCATTGACAAAAAGAATGGCATCCAACTTTTTCAAGGTTTGAAACAATTCTGAATCTGTTTTTTCTTGAGCAAAACAGTCATGTAATGGCAGTAATACCATGCAAATACTGATTGCTAGTACCGAGATAGCATGCAATTTAAATCCTTTTATTGTTGATCTTTTTAGCTGAGCAAAATTGTATGTTGATTTCATATTGAAAATATTTAGTTGATTGATTTTAAACTATTTAAATATGTTTATAATAATTAATTATTCAAGTTTTTTCGAATGAGTTCATTGGCAATATCTCCAAAATATTCTTCCATTATTTTTTTCCAAATAACCATGCCGTTTTCTGAATTGGAAAAAATTATAATTCCTCTCTTTGATTTTGGAAAAAGCACTGCTATCGTTTTTGTACCGTAATCACCTCCCGTATGTTGTAATGCATATTCTCCATTTCCAAGTTCATTAATTATTTGTAAGCCAAGACCAAAATCAACTCCGGTTTTAACTGAAACTTGCTTACTAATCATTTCGCTATATAGCGATTTAGATAACCCAGCCCCATTTAAGATATGGCTCATAAAGATTCCATAATCTCGAACGGTTGTCAATAAATTCGCAGCTGCATTGGCTTTTGTATATTTTTCAAATTCAATTGGGTTTCCCTTTTCATCATGCTCAACGGCGTATCTCGCTGCATCAACATTTTCCGACCAATAAAAATTGGTGTCATTCATCCCCAAAGGATCAAAGATTAATTCCTTAGCTAAATCTTCTAATGGTTTATTAAATTTATGTTCTAATGCCTTTCTTAAATATTCAAATCCCTCTCCTGAATATTGATATTGTGTTCCTGGTTCAAATTCAAATGACAATTTTTGTGATTCGTTGAGATATCTCCAGTTTGGAAAGCCTGTTTGATGACTTAGAATATGTCGTGTGGTTAATTTTTCAAGTTCGGCACTATCTTTTATGTCATCATCGATATAAAAATGAAAGATAGGTTCGTCCAAGTCCCACTTATTTGCATTGACCAGCTTGAGCGCTACCAAAGCGGTGACAGGCTTCGTTAGTGATGCTACTTTGTAAATGCTATTATAACTCACAGGTACTCCGCTATGATTATTCCCAAAAACTCTAATTTGTTGCAATGCGCCATTATTAATTAAGCCCAAAGCAACCGAAGGAATATTATGTGCTTCTAATAATCTATTGATATCTGCTTCTTTATCAAAAAGCGGGGTTTTAAAATGTGTATCGAACTTTTTAATCAATGCTTCCGGCAGCACGTACTTTTTAGAATTAACTTGAGCCTGTCCATATTGAGAGGCCATTAAAATGAATCCCAAAATTGCCAAAACTTTAATTTTAGACATAGAGATTCCATATGAAAATAATTGGTTTTTCATAACAATGTGATTTAATGATTAAATAAATAATTTATTACGCCTTTGTAGCATCAAAGGCAAATGGCACTAATGAAGGCTGATCACTTTTGTGATTTTCCATGTATTGTTTTTATGCTCCCACAACAATACAAACTTACCTATTTTCGAGATTGTTCCTTCTGGCTCCTGATTGTTATGAAACTTATGAAGCCCAATTTCAACGGCACCATAGTCCTTAATTGGATAAACTTCTATACTTCCTTGTACCAACTCTCGAGTTACCTTACCACAAATATTCACCTCCAAAGCATTCATTAGGTCACTTTTAGAAGTAGACAAGCCACCTTTGTCATGGAAAAATTCTATGTCTTCCGAATACAAGTCTGATTGGGTCTTTAGATCACAGCTATTATAGGCATTAAAATACAGGCTATCAAGATGTACTATAGTGTTATACAAATCGATATCATCAGGAACATAATGATATTCAGATCCATTGCTTGTGCAACCGAACGTTGATAGCGCAACAAGCGCAAAAGTTAAACGAGATAGCTGTTTTAAAGACATAGTGAATTTCATCATATTATTAATACTCTTTTATTTTTTATATTTCCCTTCAATTATAAAATAGAGCACCAAACTTAAGCCACCACATAATAATGTCATTGATAAATAGGAAACGATATTACTAAGGTCGTACTGTTTGTAAACAATATTTCCAACAAGCATTCCAATGGCAACTCCTATTAACAGCATGCCGTATTTTAAGCTCGTCCACCGCGCATGCTTTCCTGCTAACAACCCAGAAAGGTCTAAGCCTTTTTCCATCATAGATAATCGCTCTCTATGCCGTGTTATATAGTGCATATAAACCATCCCAAATACGGCTGCAACTATAGTAAATGTTACTAAAAAATCTCTAAATATTTCGTCCATGACAATCATGTTTTATAATTTAACTTACTTCCATAGGATGCAAGACATTTCAAATAGGTTACACTTTTTTTGATTAATTTTAATATTGAATAAAAACAGATTAATTTGTAACCTATTTTATAAAACAGGCATCCTATTATTGAATGATACCTTCTAACGACTATATTTATATAGAGCGCGTATTAAATGGCGACCTAGCAGCCTACACCCATCTTGTTAATAAATACAAGAACATGGCTTACACAGTGGCACTTAAAATAATGCGGAATACTGAAGATGCAGAAGATACTACTCAAGAAGCGTTTATTAAAGCCTATCAGCAACTTCATTCCTTTGAGAAGAAATCTAAATTTTCGACTTGGTTATATACCATTGTATATAGAACGGCGATTTATAATGCAAGAAAGAATCAGATCAAGACCCAACAAATTAATGAAGAAGTCACCTTTGAATATGAAAGTTATGAGAATGATTTTTTAAAAACTCAAGATCATCAGAAATATGTGAAGCATGCCATCGACAGGCTCTCAGAAAAGGAAGGACTTCTAATAAGTCTATTTTATATCAATGAAAATAGTATTGCAGAAATTAAAACTATTACTGGATTATCTGAGTCCAATATTAAAGTAAAGCTCTTCAGAGCACGTAAAAAATTAAAAAGAGAACTTAAGACTTTACTAAAACATGAAATAAACACGCTATTATAAGCATGAGCAACTTAAAAAACGACATACTTATCAAATGGATTAAAAACATTGACCTTGATGCACCGAGTGCTGATTTCACTGATACGCTCATGGAACAATTACAAATTAATGTAGAACTTGACTTAGCTTCAGATGAGCCGTTTACGGATTTAGTGAATCTTCCAGACATGGATAACCCTTCTTCCAGTTTTTCAGAAGGTATTATATCCAAACTTGAGCCCAAACGCACAACAATCCCTTTTCAACCTATTATAGGTAAAAAAGTTGTGGGCATATTTATAGCTCTTATGTTTATATTGGTTAGCTGGTCCTTTTTAACAAGTAATACTGTACATTCCAATCCGTCCGGAGATTCTGAATTTGAAGTTATTAGCAATGTATTAAGCTCTTTTTTAAGCACATTTAATAACGAATCAACGATAATCGCTTTGTGCATAATAACTATTAATCTCCTACTAGGAATTGATTTTTTATACAAAAAGAGACATTCTTAATAACTACATCGTGATTTCTTTAAAAGTAATGCCTAATACTCTTTGAATGTCATGCACTTTTTGCAACTCTCCTGGAATAATTAAGGCTATAGATCTACCCGTATTTCCTGCCCTTGCAGTTCTGCCACTCCTGTGAGTATAATATTCCATATGTTCTGGTAGCTGATGATGAATGACAAAAGCTAAGTTATTGACATCAATTCCACGTGCAGACACATCGGTAGAAATTAAAACTTGCAGGCTTTCATTTTTAAAAGCGCGCATCACTTTATCACGCTCTTTTTGTTGCATGTCGCCTTCTAATGCGCCAACTGAAAATCCTTCGTTTTTTAATTTTTCCGTTAAATTCTTTGTTCCTGCTTTGGTTCTGCAGAAAATTATCCCTCTTTCATGCTCTCGTCTGTCAAGAATTCGTGTTAATATATTTACTTTATCTTTAATTGTAGTTGAAATATATTGATGTGTAATATTTGCATTAACCAATGCATTTTTATTAACTTCAACACGAATGGCATCTACAGACATATAAGTTCTAATCATACTCTGAATTTCCTCAGGCATCGTTGCAGAAAACAACCAGGTGTTCCGCTTCTCAGTATTGTATCTTAAAATACGATTCAAATCTTGTTTAAAGCCCATACTCAGCATTTCGTCAGCTTCATCCAAAATTAAGATCTTAACATTCTTAATATTTACAACCCCACGTTCAATCAGGTCTAACAATCGTCCTGGAGTAGCAACTACAATGTGAGTTGTTCGTTGCAATGCTTTTAATTGTCTATCAATTTTTTCACCCCCATAAACACCTTCCACAAATATTTTTGAATCCGTATATTTTGTAAACTTAAAAAGCTGCTTTTTTATTTGTTGTACCAACTCTCTCGTAGGCGCTAATATTAAACCTTGAATCTCATCATTTTCAGTATCAATATGATGCAACATTGGTAAACCATAAGCGGCGGTCTTCCCAGTCCCAGTTTGAGCCAGCCCAATAAAATCGGTTGCCGATTCTATTAACAATGGAATTGTTTTTTCTTGAATCTCTGTTGGTACTTTAATGTTGAGCTCTTTTAGCCCTTTTACATACTGCTGACCAACTCCTAAATCTAAAAATGATGACATAATGTTCTTTATAAAGGCGCAAAGGTATGCTATTCACTTGGCTTAAAACTCATTTAGACCGAAAGATATTTGTATTTTCGAATTGCAAAATGGATTTTGACACAAGACATATACAATTACAATATTTAGGTTTTCTCAATACCGCTTTACTTTGGCAGGATACCTCTGTTTTTGGGCTGAAACAACTCATTTTACCCTCTCAGAAAACCACTGTTTTTAGCGGGAACATTATTAAAAATCTCCGCTTAGGAAAACGAGTAGAACGCTTTGTGTCTCACCAGTTATATCAATATAAGCTTGTAACTATCCTTGCTGAAAACATTCAAATACAACAAGATAAAATCACCCTTGGTGAACTCGATTGCTTGTTAATGCTAAATGAGAACCCTGCACATGTGGAAATTGTATATAAATTTTATTTGTACGATGCTACTGTTGGGAATTCTGAACTAGAACATTGGATTGGCCCGAATAGAAATGATAGTTTGATTCAGAAATTAACAAAGTTAAAAAACAAACAACTACCACTACTCCATACGTCTGAAGCCAAAACACTGTTAGAAACTTTAAGTATTGCTGCTCATGAAATTCGGCAATACGTACATTTTAAAGCACAATTATTTATACCCTATTTCAATAGAAATATAGAGTTTAAACTACTCAACAATGCTTGTGTCAGTGGATTTTACTTGACATATGACGAACTCAATGAGTTTTCAGATTCTAAATTCTATATCCCTATTAAAGTTGATTGGCTCATGGAAATACAAACGCAAACCAATTGGTTAACATATGAATTATTCTTAAGTAAAATTGAGCCTTCTATAACCGGCAAATCATCTGTTTTATGCTGGATTAAAAGACAAAATGGCGAACTACATAAATGCTTTGTCATATGGTGGCATAAATAGAAATTCTCCTAAACCTCTTAATAAAAATATAAGTAGAACTTTTGCTATACGATTAACTTCTATTAATTTTGCTAGTTCAAACTCCAATTCATGCCAAAATCTAATTTTCAAGCACAATTACTTCCTACTCTTAAAACCTATTTTGGTTATGATAGCTTTCGAGATCAACAAAAAGCCATCGTAGAAACTGTTTTGAGAAATAAAGATTGCCTAGTAATTATGCCTACAGGTGGTGGAAAATCAATTTGCTTTCAGTTACCAGCATTATTACTTAAAGGCACCACTTTGGTTATTTCTCCATTAATTGCATTAATGAAAGATCAGGTGGATGGATTAAATGCAAACGGAATTCCTGCTGCCTTTTTCAATAGTAGTCAAGATACGGCTCAGCAAGAGGATATTCTTGATAGGGTTATTAAAGCCGACTTGAAATTACTTTATGTGGCTCCTGAAAGTCTTGCGGCATTACAAAATATCTTAAATGAATCCTATATTAGCTGCATTGCCATAGATGAAGCGCATTGTATCTCTTCCTGGGGACATGATTTCAGACCCTCCTATCAACAGCTTGGATTTCTTAAAAAATCTTTGCCAAACATACCTATTATTGCTTTAACCGCAACTGCCGATAAAGCCACAAGACAAGATATATTAAACCAGTTACAGATTCCAAATGCAACAGCGTTTTTATCCTCTTTTGATAGAGAAAACATTGAATTAGAAGTCCGCCCTGCAAATAATAGAGCGTCACAAATTATTAACTTTATAACCAAAAAATCTAACGAGTCTGGCATTATTTATTGTCTTAGCAGAAAGAATACGGAACAAATATCTAAAAAGCTGAATGACAACGGAATACATGCATCTGCCTATCATGCTGGTTTAAGCTTTGAAGAGCGTACAAAAGTGCAGGAAAACTTTATTTTCGACAAGGTTCAGGTGGTCTGTGCAACGGTTGCTTTTGGCATGGGTATCGATAAGTCTAATGTGCGTTTTGTGATTCATCATAACATGCCAAAAAACATTGAGGGTTATTATCAAGAAATTGGAAGATCCGGACGTGATGGCTTAAATGCAAAAGCCCTTTTATTCCATAGCTATGCCGATGTGATCCAGCTTCGAAAATTTGCTTCAGGTGCTGCGAATGAAGAAGTACAAATAGCAAAATTGGAACGCATGAAACAGTTTTCGGAAGCAAACACCTGCAGACGAAAAATTTTATTGAGTTATTTTGGAGAATTATTAGCCGAAAATTGTGGAAATTGTGACGTTTGTAAAAATCCACCACAATTCTTCGATGGGACAATTATTGGTCAAAAAATATTATCAACCATCACAAGACTGAATGAAAGTGAAGCAACAGGAACAGTGATTGATGTTTTAAGAGGCGCCAAAAATGCGAATATTTTAGAAAAAAGATATGACCGTATTAAAACATTCGGAATTGGCCATGATATTACCTGGAAAGACTGGCAACAGTATATTATTCAGCTTATAAACCAAGGTTTTTGTGAAATCGCTTTTCATAAAAATAATGCTTTACAACTCACCTCCTTTTCTAATAAGGTATTATATGAGAATACAAAGATCTATTTAACACGTCCAGTTGATCGTATTGAAAATGTAAAAGAAGAAAAAAGAAAGCAACCAAAGAAGTCCAAAGACAATTCTCTTTTTGAGCGTTTACGAAAACTGCGTTATAAAATTTCATTGGAAGAAAACATTCCTGCTTATCTTGTGTTTAGTGATGCGGCCTTAAAGGAAATGGAACGGGTTAGACCAATGAGCGCCTCCGAATTTTTAACCATTAGTGGCGTTGGACAACGTAAACTTGAAGTTTATGGGGACGAATTTATTGCAGAAATTATGTCCTTTATGAATTCTAAAATTAAGGCTCCTAAAAAAACAGAAACACATATGGTGACTTATCAACTTTACAAATCAGGGCTGTCCATAGACGAAATTTCAATAGAGCGCAAACTTAAATCTACCACCATATATTCTCATATTGCAAAATTACATAGTGATGGTAAAGACATTAATATCTTTGATTTTGTTTCCAAAAGTGAAGTTGAAGCTGTAAAAAAGGTAAAGACCGAATTAGACGCCCCCAAGAGTTTAAAACCCTATTTTGAACACTTTGAGGGAGAACTCGATTATTTTAAAATAAGATTGGCATTAAGCGTTATTGACACTAAAGCATAGTTTTGCTTCCCAATACTACAAATTGTTAAATTTTTGATCCCCATGGCTTGGACGCCTGCTTGAAAACAAATATTTTAGGGGAATCATATTAGTACTCGCTAAATTAATATTAATCTCAAAGTTCAAACAAATGAATTCTAATCGCACTCTTACCATTAAACTATTGGCCTTATTAATTCTCTCCCTGCTTAGCTTTAGCACTAATTACGCTCAGGAAAATGATCAAAACAAATATCCACTCCTAGAAGATGTCCAAACGCTTGATGGTATAATAAAAGCCTATTACGAAGTTATTTCTGGTCCAGGAGGGCAAGCGCGTGATTGGAAAAGAGACGCATCCTTACATCATCCCAATGCTTTTATAGCCATGACTGGAAAGAATAAAAAACAAAACCCCTACATCGTAGCGCAAAGCTTAGCAGAGTATCATGAAAGTTTTGGAACCCCAAAAAACGGTTTTTTTGAATATGAAATTCATAGAGAGGTAAATCATTTTGGCAATATCACCCACGTCTGGAGTACTTACGAAACCAAAAAAGAAAACAACGGACCTGTAACTGCACGAGGTATAAATAGTATTCAACTTTATAATGATGGTACCCGTTGGTGGATTCTTTCATGGATATTTGATAGTGAGCGACCGGACAATCCAATTCCTAAAAAGCAAACGTAAGTTTTACATGAGAATATTTATTGAGTTTATACACTACATAAATTACAGGATCGATTAATAAAATAATAACTACGAACTATGAAAAATACTTTTATTATACTATTACTAATCTCATTATTTGGATGCAAAACAAAGGAGGCGACAAAAGAACTCCCTCGAATTGCCATCGCTGGAATTGCTATTGAATCGAGCACCTTCTCTCCAGCTTTGAGTCATGAGGAAGCATTTCATGCTAAATATGGCGATGATGTGTTCTCCTATTATCCGTTTTTAGCTACTGACTCATTACAAAGAGAACGCGCAAGCTGGTTTCCAACATTACAAGGTCATGCCCTTCCAGGAGGTACGGTAACTAGAGAAGCTTATGAGTCATTACTTAATCAAACAATTGATATGCTCAAAAAAGACTTGCCTTACGATGGTTTGTTTTTAGACATTCATGGCGCCATGAGTGTGGTTGACTTAGATGATCCTGAAGGTGATTTTATTAAAAGAATTCGCGAAGTTATAGGCACAGAAACTATTATTTCTACATCTATGGATTTACACGGAAATGTGTCCCAACGACTGGCGCAACACTCCGATCTAATTACCTGTTATAGAATGGCACCACACGAAGATGCTATAGATTCTAAAAAACGAGCTTTAGTAAACCTTCTTGACAGGATAGAAAGCGGTAAAGGGAAACCAGCATATAAAGCATGGATCCCTGTACCCATTTTACTCCCGGGAGAAATGACAAGTACACGTATTGAACCAGGGAAAAGTTTATATGCTAAAATTGCTCCGGCGACGGCTCAAGAAGGCATTGTTGATGCTGCAATTTGGATTGGATATGCTTGGGCAGACGAACCTCGTAATCATGCTGTTGTCATGGTTACCGGCGATGATAAGAATAAAGTAACACAGACCGCTGAAGATTTGGCCCAAAGTTTTTGGGATGTGCGGCATGATTTTGAATTTGTTGCACCAACAGCGACATTAGATGAAAGTATCGTAATGGCATTAGCTAGTGAAGAGCAGCCTTTTATTATTAGCGATATGGGTGATAATCCTACAGCAGGTGGTGCAGGAGATGTCACCTGGACCTTAAATGAAATATTAAGTCACCCCGAGTTTCAATCGCCAACTAGTCCCGCTCTTATTTATGCCTCAATCCCAGGACCCGATTTTGTAAAAAAGGCCATAGAATTAGGTGTTGGCAAAAAAATTTCAGCATTGGCAGGTGCAGATATTGACGCTAGATTTGCGCCTCCTATACAATTAACAGGAACAATAACAGCGATAGAACATGGTGATAAACACGCCGAAACAGAAATCGTTGTGAAAACTGGAAACGTTTCCATAATTGTTACCAAAAAACGTAAACCCTATCATAAAGAAGTCGATTTTACTAGATTGGGATTAAACCCACGTGAAACGGATATTGTCGTTGTAAAAATAGGATACTTAGTCCCTGAATTATATAATCTGAGAAAAGGCTGGATTATGGCCTTAACTCCAGGTGGTGTAGATCAAGATCTCGTACGACTCAATCATCAACGTATTGTGCGCCCTATGTTTCCATTAGATAAAAATATGGCTAATCCAGATCTCAAAGCGAGATTACTTCCTTTATCTCATGAAAAAAAAACTGATTATCAATAACATACACTAGTTTAGATTACTATTTCTATTTGGTTTTTTAATATTATTTCATATAGTTAATAACTCCTATCATCACCCCTTTAATTAGGGCGACAAATTGCTTATTTTGTGCTGGCATAATTATAATTATTTCAACTTAAAATAAGGACAAGCGTGAAAGTATGTATTGCTGAAAAACCAAGTGTTGCTAAAGAGATTGCTTCTGTATTAGGAGCAAACACCAGACGCGATGGCTACTTTGAAGGCAATGGTTATGCTGTAACTTATACTTTTGGTCATTTATGTACCCTCTTTGAACCAAATGATTACAAGTCGTATTGGAAAAGTTGGGATTTAAACAATTTACCCATGCTGCCGGAGAAGTTCAAAACGAAAGTTGTGGACAATGCAGGCATTCAAAAACAGTTTAATATTGTTAAAGGATTATTTGATAAAGCAAATTTGGTCATAAATTGTGGTGATGCGGGTCAAGAAGGAGAACTCATTCAGCGTTGGGTGTTACATCAAGCTGATTATAAAGGCGAAGTCAAACGATTATGGATTTCTTCACTAACTACAGAAGCGATAAAAGAAGGCTTTAATAATTTAAAACCTTCTGAAGATTATGATAGCTTGTATTATGCCGGTTTCTCTCGAGCAATTGGAGATTGGCTACTTGGCATGAACGCCACACGTCTATACACTGTGAAACATGGTGGATATAAACAAGTACTGTCCGTTGGACGTGTTCAAACACCAACATTAGCAATGGTTGTTAACCGTTTCTTATCCATTGAAAACTTCAAACCACAGCCCTATTGGGAATTACAAACACTATATCGGGATACCCTTTTTAGCTATGAAGAGGGACGCTTTCTAAAAATGGAAGACGGAGAAGTATTGGCTAACAAAGTAAAGGAAAGTGATTTTGAGATTGTCTCTATTACAAAAAAGAAAGGAAAAGAATATGCTCCCAAACTTTTTGATTTAACAGGCTTACAAGTGTATTGCAATACTAAATTTGGCTTTTCTGCAGATGAAACTCTTAAAATTGTTCAAAAATTATATGAACAAAAGGCCGTCACCTACCCGAGGGTAGATACTAGCTTTTTACCAAATGATGTCTATCCCAAAGTTGCTGGAATACTAAAGAATTTGACTAATTATTCAAATTTAACACAAATGCTTCTCGGTGAAAAAATAAAAAAATCAACAAAAGTATTTAACGATAAAAAGGTCACCGATCACCATGCTATCATTCCAACTGGGGTTCAAATTAATTTGCAATACAATCAAAAGCAAGTCTATGATATCATTGTAAAACGTTTTATTGGTGTTTTTTATGACGACTGTGAAGTCTCTAATACCACGGTGATAGGAACCGCCGATTCGGTTTCATTTAAAACCACTGGAAAAGAAATTCTATCAAAAGGATGGCGTGTGGTATTTGAAAACCCAGAAGCAAAAGAAAAGAAAGAAACCGGCATCTTACCATTTTTTGAAAAAGGTGAAAAAGGTCCACATGAACCCTCTTTTTTAGAAAAGCAAACCAAACCCCCTAATCAGTTTACAGAAGCAACTTTGCTAAGAGCTATGGAAACGGCGGGCAAGCAGGTTGACGACGATGAGATGCGTGAGCTCATGAAAGACAATGGTATCGGACGTCCTTCTACCCGTGCCAATATTATTGAAACGCTATTTAGACGCAAGTATATTGTTCGCAACAAAAAACAGCTATTGCCCACCTCGACCGGAATTCAGCTCATTAATACCATTCAAAATGAATTATTAAAATCGGCAGAACTCACCGGACAGTGGGAAAAACGGCTAAAAGAAATTGAAAAAGGGAGCTTCAATGCTGGGACTTTTATTAAAAACATGAAGCACATGGTTGATAATTTGGTTTATGAAGTGCGAAGCGAAAAAATAAAAGCCAATATCTCATATACTACATCTGAAAAAACCAAGCCTAAAAAGAGCCCTAAAGATTCAAAAGGTATTGCTGCAGAAAAATGTCCAAAATGCAAACAAGGATTGCTTTTAAAAGGTAAATCGGCCTATGGCTGTAGTGCCTTTAAAACCGGATGTGATTTTGTGCTACCTTTTAGTTTTAATGATAAAAAAATATCTGAAAAACAATTCATCAGATTATTACAAAAAGGATCTACGGTTAACCTAAAAGGCTTTAAAACAGAGACTGGTACTATTGAAGGATTGATACGATTTGATCCTGCTTTTCAACTTGTTTTAGAACCAAAAGCTAAGTTAGCCCCAAAACAATCAGATGACAGTTTAGCTTGCCCTAAATGCAACGAGGGAACTGTAATAAAAGGTAAAACTGCATATGGTTGCAGTGCTTTTAAATTGGGTTGTGATTTTAGGTATGCTTATGATAATCTGAGAACTGAGGCCAAAGGAGAAACATTAACCAAAGCACTTGTCTATTCCATATTAAAACAAAGCGTTACTAAATAATCCTCCTGAAGTATTTGATTAGACATAAGAAAGCCAAAAACATTTAACCCATGTGGTTTAAATATTTTTGGCTCTAATTATTTTAATTTTATAGATTTAGAAACTAAACTTTTTTAACACGAACAGCATTCATTCCTTTCATACCTCGCTCAAGTTCGAAGGAAACTTTATCATTTTCAGCAATTTCGTCTAGTAATCCGCTGACATGGCAGAAATACTTTTCATTGTTCTCGGAATCAATAATAAATCCAAACCCTTTAGAGGTGTCGAAAAAAGAAACTTTTCCTTTACGTATAGGATCTACTTCTTCGTAATCCCCAGCTTCCTTTTTAGGAATACCAATTTCTATACTCTCAGCATCAACTTTAATTTTTTGAGAAGGATCTGGTGGTGTATCTGTTAAGTTACCAAGATGATCGACATAAGCAAACTGAATTCCTTGTTTGTTTTCTTTAGCTTCAGCCTTACGAGCTTCTTTCTTTTTTTGCTTGTCTTCACGCTTTTTTAAGCGTTTCTTCTCTTTTTCAATTTTATTAAAAGTTTGTTGCGATTTTGCCATTCTAAGTCTGTAATATAATTTAAGCGTTATTTATTTTGAAATACCTTGTCTATCACAAAGTATCAACTTATAAAAAATTGAATTTTAAAACACGATAAATCTAGTGATTGCAATTTTTTTTAAGTCCACAAATATAAGTCTTCCTTTTTAATTTTATTAAGATACTAAATATAAATGATTGATTTTTTACAATTTTAAGAAAATCTATTCAAATATCACTCTGGCTTTTAAAGTTTTACCAAATAAAAATGAGAACTCATTAAATGTTCAAATTGCAAGGCATCTTAAAATTTCGTAACTTATAGGGTGAATTACTGTTCTAATATATTTAAAATCAGAATCATGGGGCCATCAACAATCTTAATCGGTATTTTTCTTTTGTTTGCTTTATCTGGGATACGAATTATTTACGAATACAAAAGAGCCGTAAAATTTAGATTTGGAAAATACATTTCATTATTAAAACCTGGCCTTAAATGGATCATTCCATTTGTTGACAGAATCCAAATTATTGATATTCGAATAATAACCATAAATATAGATAAGCAAGAAGTGATGACCAAAGACAATGTTCCTTGCCATATTAATGGTGTGTTATTCTATAAAATTGATGATGCCACCAAGGCAGTACTTGAAGTAGAAGCGTTTGATTTTGCAATTTCACAAATGGCTCAAGCATCATTACGTGACGTTTGTGGCAAAGTAGAACTGGATACTATTCTTTCCAAAAGAGAGGAAATTGGTCAAAACATCAAAAATATTGTTGAAAACGAAACTCAAATCTGGGGGATCTCCATACAGGATGTAAAAATTAAAGATATCGAATTACCAGAAAACATGAAACGATCAATGGCTAATCAAGCAGAAGCAGAGCGTACCCGTCGCGCCAGAATAATATTGGCCGATGCCGAAAAGCAAGCTGCAGGGAGCCTGTTAGAAGCTGGTAAACTTATTGACGAATCTCCTTCGGCCATAAAATTGAGACTTTATCAAACCTTATCAAATATTGCGAATGAGAAAAATTCGACCATAGTATTTCCTTTCCCAGAAGAAGCATTGTTTAGAAAGAAGAAGAAGGAAAAGTCTAAACTCCTGTAAATCCAATATATAACATTAGATAATAATTAAATTCATTCAAACTTTAACAAAATTTTAGAAATTCAGAAGTCTTCTTTCTTGCAGGTTACTTTGTTTCCATTTAAATTTGCACTTTATCTTAAATTAATGAGTTCAGGCAGTAAAACTTGGAAGAGTAGAATCAAATTATTACATCAGTATTACCGATATACTGGGTTTTATTCGTTTATAAAACTCAGCCTAAAAAAGTCCATCATACCTATTTTAGCTGTTATCGCTATTATTTTGGGTATTAATTATTTTGTAATTGACTTAAATTCTGCATTAGTGTCAATTACAGAAACTTTCAATACCACAAGTATTCTCGCCATCTTTTTTGCTTCAGAATCTGTATTAGGAATCATTCCTCCAGAGATTTTTATTGCATGGACCAAAAAATTATCACAGCCCGTTTTATATTTATCCATACTAGCCTTACTATCCTATCTAGGGGGTATTATCTCATATATCACAGGACGTAGTATTTCAAAAATCCCAAAGGTGCGTCAAGCTATGGAACACAAAATGGCTAAGCACATCAAGAATACCAGAAAATGGGGCGGCTTTTTAATTATTGTTGGGGCTTTATTACCAATACCTTTTGCAATGACTAGTATTGCTGCTGGGTTTATTAAGTTTCGATTCAGATCCTATTTATTATTCGGATTATTACGCTTTGCCCGTTTCTATTTATACGCTGTAGCTATTTTTAATATTGTACAGTAAATAACTGTTTTACTGAGTTAATAGATTACAATTACAATTCACTACAAATTACCTACGGTTGACTACACTTCATTTTTATTAATTGGATTAGGAACATACATTTGCTTCATCAATTAAAAAAAACGAACAGTTATGCAAAAATTACTATCTACAAAAAAAATGCTTTTAGGTTATGTACTATTGGCTTTACTAGTATTACAACCGACAAGCTTTTTTGGGCAAAAACGCTCAAGTAGCAACAAGTCTAATTCCATGAATATTAATAATAAAAATGGAAAAAGCACGATTCAATTTAACGACAATGGCAAAAATTTTAAAATTGAATATGAAGGAGAAATTAAAGTTTCTAATGACGATAAAGATATCATTGCAATTTCAAAAGGCGGCTTTATCGATATCACAAAATCATCTTTTGGCAATAAAAGAAGAGTTGTTATCGAATCGGATCGAAGTGGAAACTTAATTCGTAAATATTATGAAGGCCGAACTGAAAAGGAGTATAATCCAGATGGAAAGTCATGGTTGGCTGAAATTTTACCAGAAATTGTAAGAAGTACAACAATTGGCGCAGAATCTCGAGTAGAGCGCTTTTTCAATAACGGTGGTGCTAGTGCAGTATTAAATGAAATTCAGAAAATGGATAGTGATTATGTTAAAGCAGCATATTTTAAATTGTTGTTAGGACATAATTTAAGCACTAACGAGCTTACTTCCTTATTAGATAAAGCGGGTAGTGAAATTGAATCTGATCATTATTTATCAAGTATTCTAAAAGAAAATCAAAAAGCATTCTTAGCAAATAGTCAAACCATTTCAGCTTATATTAATGCTAGCAAAAGTATTAAGTCAGACCATTATATTACAAGTGTTTTAAAAACAGTAATCAATGATTCATCTATTAATGATAGTCAAATGGAGAGTCTTTTAGATATTTCTAAGAGTGTTGAATCTGATCATTATCTAACTCAAATTTTAACTGAAGTAATGGATCACAGAGATCTTAATGCTCAAAACATTGCGAAAATTATTGGTCTCTCCAAAGCTATTGAATCTGATCATTACAAAACGCAAGTTTTAAAGAAGGTTATACAATCAAAGGGAATGCCACAGAATGCTTACGATGCCTTTTTAGCCACTTTAAACGATGTGAAATCAGATCACTATATCTCACTAATTATTTCAGAATTATTTGAAAACAAGTACGATGCTAGTACTAACAGTTTGAATGGTATATTAGACATCATTGAGCGCAATATTGAATCTGGTCATTATGCAAGTACAATTTATAAAAAGATGGCCAAGAATAATGACTTGTCTGAGAGTCAATTAATTGCTGTACTTAATGCCACTACTAAAATTAATTCAGGACATTATTTGTCGGAAACATTAATCGCGTTTTCAAGTCAAGTAAAACGTTCTTCTGAAAAAGTTAAATCGGCTTATAGAGCGGCTGCAAAGTCAATAAACTCTGATACTTATTATGGTCGCGCAGTTAAAGCGATAGATTAAGTTATAATAGATCCTTGTTGCCAGTTGCTTTCTTTGCAACTGGCAACAATTATTAAACCCATTATGACTTTAAAAATGTCACAAATAGTGAAACTTCTATATTCACTCTCAATTACTTTTCATTTTATTTTATATTGCCAAAAGCAATAGCAATGTCAATCGAGATATAGGGATATAATTTGATTATCTTAGTTCCATGCAAATACAAACACATCGTATAAAAACAATTGCTAAGAAACATTTAATAATTGTTGCCTTAGGCGCAATTTTGGGTTGGCTTATTTGCGGTTTCATCGCAGGCGTAGAGACTAACAGCTCCGCTTCAAACACTATTGCTAATACACTTCTATCGAGCGTTTGTGGGGTTTTAATGAGCTACATCGTATATTTTCTTTCGCTTAGATTAGATCAAATATTCCCTTGGACAACGCAACTCACAAATCGTTTTTTATCAGGAATTATTGTTCACTTTATTGCCGTTTTTATCAGCACGCTTCTCTTAGTTTATAGTTATAATGTGTCCCTGTTAAACCAGGTTGATTTCATGGAACTTCATAAAAATGACTTTATAAAATTTGCAATTATTTTATTAATAATAATGCTCATTTATACAGTTATTTACTTTGCTTTATATTCTTACTATAGCTTTGCCTCCTTACAAATTGAAACCATAAAGTATGAGCGAAAACAAATTGATTTACAACTCAATGCCCTAAAGTCGCAATTGAGTCCTCACTTTTTATTTAACAGTCTTAATACAATTTCATCACTGATTTATAAAGATGTGAAGAGCGCTGAATCCTTTATTAGAGGCTTAGCTAAAATGTACGTGTACACCTTGTCCAGTTATCATAATAAGTTAATAGCACTTAATGAAGAGCTTGATTTTTTAAGTTCATACCTCACACTTATCAAAACTAGGTTTGAAGATAAATTTATTTGTAATGTAGACATTCCTCTCGAGATTAAAGCGACTCAAATCCCACCCTTAACGCTTCAAATGCTTGTTGAAAATGCAGTAAAGCATAACCAAATGGATCTTAAAAACCCTTTACAAGTTGATATAACTTATGATGGACATTATATATTGATAAAAAATAATATCACAGCTCCTAGCCATAAAGTAAACTCCTTCAATATCGGATTAAAAAACATTAAGGAGCGATATAAACTACTAAGTAACACATCAATAGCCATTATACAAAATGAGCAATTCATTGTTAAAATACCTGTGATTAGATGAAGAAACTATTCATACATCATCCGTTATTTCGACTATCGAGTCCAGTTCTAAGTGGTATTATAGTTTATTTATTAATACTTCTTATACACAATGATGTCGAGCAATTGCAAGAACAATTTTTAGGAGAAGAACTGTATCTATGTATTGGTTTATCTTATATCATTCAAGAATCGGCAAGAGCATTTTTATTTCTTTTTCAAAGAATAAGTGACTATACTAAACTTTTATTACTCCTTGTACAGGTGGTGGTTTCAATGATTTTATGCATAGGCCTAACGACATTATCAATTAATTTATATTTCAAGTTTGTTATAGGGTTTTCCCCAACTAATGATCAGCTATGGTTATTCAATATTATCTTTAGCTGTATCACTTTCATCTACATCTTATTACATCTCAGTCATCATTATTTATACAAAATAAATTCCAAAAGGTTAGCTAATGAACTCCTATTAAAAGAAGTGATAGAAGACGATTTTATTCAATTTAAAAAGGGCATTAATACCACGCTTTTATTTGATAGTTTCGAGTCTCTAATCATGCTTATAAAAGAAAACAGACAAGAGTCAGATGACTTAATTGATCATTTGGCAACTGTATATCGATATATCCTCTCTAGGAAAAAAAAGCAATTAGTTAATATAAATGAAGAATTTGAAGTCCTTAAGCATTTGGTGCAATTGTTTAATTGTTTACCTTTTAGAAATGTAATTATTAAATCGGATTTGCCATCTCAATTTCTAATTGTACCCGGAAGTCTACTATCTATTATAGAACAAATTATACGATGTACTATAAAATCCTCCAATAAGGAATTGGAAATATTTATTATTGATATGCCCGATAATTTACAAATACAGTATGATTTCAATGATACAATTAACCATGCATTTAAAATTGATGATCTTAGTGATATTCAGAAAGTATATCGCTTCTATAGTGATATTGACATCAAAGTTATTGAACTTGAACAACAAAGAACAATTAGCATTCCTAAATTAATAACAGCAACACAGACTCTAGAATCATAATATGAAAGTAATTATAATTGAAGATGAGAATCTGGCCATAGAAAAACTAGAGCGCTATATTTTAAAATATGATGCTTCTATTGAAATTGTGGCTAAACTATCAAGCATATACGACACAGTGACGTGGCTCAATACCAATGGTAATGCTTTTGATGTTGCTTTTATGGATATTCAATTAACAGATGGATTAAGTTTTGAAATTTTCAATGAAGCAGCTATTAATAAACCCATAATATTTACTACCGCGTTTGATGAATTTGCATTAGATGCTTTTAAAGTAAACAGTATTGATTACATTTTAAAGCCAATTACATTTATTGATTTATCAAAGGCATTGACGAAACTTAAGAATCTGGAGGCCAATTTCAATAAGGAAAACAAACTACCAGAACTCGTAAAAAACATGACTACTAAGAAAACAAAAGAACGTTTTTTAGTACGTCTTGGAAATCATATTCATTCTATTAAAACAAACGAAATCTCGGTGTTTTATGCTGAAGGCAGAACAGTTTTCTTAGTTACTAATCAAAATAAGAAATTTATTCTAGATTATAAATTAGAAGATTTATACCATGTGCTTAATGAAACTGATTATTTCAGAGTGAACAGAACCTATATTATAAACATTAATGCTATAGAGAATGTGACCATATATTCCAATAGCCGATTAAAAATTGGACTCAATATTAAATCGGATAAAGAAATTATAGTGAGTAGAGAGAAGGTCTCAACTTTTAAAACCTGGTTTGAAGGAAATTAACGCCTCGGAAACCTTAAATTAAGAACTTACTGACTAATCTTCTGGTGGGTATCCATTAATTTCTTCAAATATGCTATCAAAGTTTTCACGTAAATAAGCACGTAACTTTTTTCTATAATCATCCTTGATCCATTCTACAAAATTAAATGTACTCTTACTGATACATTTGGTGTATCTCATAATTCTGTAATCAATATCATCTCCCAATGCTTTCATTAAAATTAAAGCATCATAGATATCTTCACTATTTTCGATACAAATTCTAGCATGTTGGGCAATAGAACGTTCTAAAACAACTTTAGAAGACTCTCCTCTTTTAATAGACTCTATATAGGTTTTTCTAATATCGAAATAAACAATTTCTGATTTTGCAAACTCAGCTCTAGTTTCAGGCGGCATTACGTAACGGAAATTATTTTCTAAATCTTCATCACTTAGTAAGCCATCGAGATAATAGTTAGGCGATCTAAATATTTTCTGCCAATCTAAATCTGAACCCCATGGTCCAAAACGATGGAAATTATTTCCCAAATCAATTACAGTAAATGTGCTTTTATTTTTAAGTATACGCGACCCTCTACCAATCATTTGATAGTATAAGGTAAGCGATTTAGTCGCTCTGTTTAATATAATAGACTCTACTGTGGGTTCATCAAACCCCGTAGTTAATATACTTACAGAACTTAAGATAGCATCTGGCGTTTCCTTAAACCATTTTAAAATATGCTCTCTTTCTTTTTTAGAATTAGTATTATCCAAGTGAGCAACATTGTATCCAGCAGCTCTAAAGGTGTCATATACGTGCAGAGACGTATTTATACCATTATTAAAAATTAAGGTTTTCTTTCCTTTTGAACTTTCTTCATATGAATGCAATAATTTACTAAGCATATCATTATTTGTATATAAGTCTTCCGAAGATTTTACTGTATAATCTCCATTAGCTCCTACCACTAATGATGTAAGTCCAACATTATAGGAATAGGTCTCAGCACGTGCTAAAAACTCATTCTCAATTAATGATTCAATCGTTTCTCCAACAATCAATTCATCATAATTGTCGGTCATTGGTAAATTCATATTAGAACTTAATGGCGTTGCAGTAACCCCAAGTAAAAACGACTTATAGAAAAATTTAAATAATTTCGTAAACGAATTGTAATGTGCTTCATCAATAATTACTAAACCAATATCAGAGATATCTAGTTTATCCTCATTCAACCTATTATTTAAGGTTTCAACCATGGCAACAAAACATGAGTACTCCCCTTGATCTTCCAAATTCGCCTTGCTATCAACAATTTTATTATGCACATTAAATTCTGTAAGCATATTAGAAGTTTGCTTACACAATTCAATACGATGCGTCATAACAAGCACCTTTTTATTGTGATGCTTTAAATATTGTCTTACAATTTCAGAAAAAATAACGGTCTTTCCTCCTCCCGTTGGGAGTTGATACAGCAAATGGTAATCTTCAGGAGAATCCTCAAAACTCTTAAAAATTTTGTCTATAGCTCCCTTTTGATAGCTATAGAGGTCTTTACCAACTTTTCTTTCTTCTAATTCAGAGGTTGTTACTATCATTAATTTCCATATTAAGAAGTTGCAAAAATAGGTTCTTTATTGGGTTTTTAAAACATCTTTTTTAGAAATCTTGAAAATAAATTTTATAACATTTAATATTACCCACTAAAATGGTTGAATAAGAATGAATTTATTGGCTATTTAATGTACTACACTCAAAATTTGCATTTATCAAGGTTTCTGCATAAATTGTTACATCAAAAAGATCTGTCAAGCAGAATTTTACTAACTAAAACTCACAATTATGTCAGAAACAAACAAACCAGGATTCACATTTTGGATTATTGGTGTTATTGCCATTCTTTGGAATGGAATGGGTGTCAATGCTTATTTACAGTCTGCATTCAACACTGAAGCAGCTACAGCTGGATTGAATCCCGATCAAATTGCCTTGTTGGACAATATGCCTGCGTGGTATACTGCTTTATTTGCCATAGCTGTATTTTCAGGAATTATTGGGTCCATTACCTTACTAATGCGTAAAAAATTAACGGTCACTCTATTTATCGTTTCGTTTATTGCGGCAACAATTAATCAAGTTTATTGGTTATTTGGAACTAATGCGGCAGATGTGTTTAGCGACCAGCTGCCTTATTTAATGCCCGTCCTTATTATAGCTATTGGAATTTTTCTTATTTGGTATGCAAAGGATCAAAGAACAAAAGAGGTATTATCATAAAAAAACAATATAAATAAAAAGCCTGAACAATATGTTCAGGCTTTTTTATGGTATCGTTTTTGATTCTTCACATAATATTAACATTTTAAAATTTATAATTATGAGAACATCAAGATCAGCACCAAAGGTCAATGCCGGATCAATGGCAGACATTGCCTTCTTATTACTCATTTTCTTTTTGGTTACCACAACCATCGCTAATGACACTGGGATAAATAGAAAGCTTCCCAGAAGCTGTCCGCCAGGACAAGATTGCAGAATTGATATTCACGAACGCAATATTCTTAGAATTAGCCTCAACAATCAAAATCAAATTATGGTTGACGAGGCATTGATTGCTATTGAAGAATTAAAAGATCTCGCGAAAGCATTCCTTGATAATAATGGCGATAAAAGTTGTGACTATTGCTCAGGACTGAATTTAGCTTCATCCTCCGACAATCCAACAAAAGCCGTTATTTCATTACAAAGTGCGAATCAAACAGCCTATGAACTTTTTATTAAAGTTCAAGACGAATTAACAAAAGCCTATGCTGAGCTACGTGAGGGTTATGTCATTGGCGTGATGGGAAAATCTCCAAAAACATTATCTATATCCGAATTAAATAGTGTTAAAAAGGCCTATCCATTCTTACTTTCTGAAGCTGAGACGAAATAAAACAATGGGGCTTTTGAATTTTTTCTATATTTGGTTGGAAAACAAACTAATCTAACTAAACATGAAAAAAATCACTATTAACAAACAAGCTTTAAAGTTAAAAACACTTTTGAAGCTTGTTTTTTTATGCAGCATACTTTTAAGTATTGGCTGTAAAGAAAAAGAAGTAATGGAAAAATCGATGACCGAAGATGAGCTCATCACTAAAGCAATGGCCATCCATGAACGCGTCATTACACTAGACACACACAACGACATTAATATCAATAACTTTACGGACTCTATCAATTACACTCAAGAACTTGATAATCAGGTAAATCTTCCAAAAATGAAAAAAGGAGGATTGGATGTCTCTTGGTTCATTGTTTATACTGGTCAAGGCGAGTTGAACGAAGACGGTTATGCCAAGGCTTACGACAATGCCATATCTAAGTTTAATGCCATACATAAATTAACCGAAGAAATTGCACCTGACGAAATAGAATTAGCGACTACTTCAGCTGATGTTAGACGTATTTCTGCTGCAGGAAAAAAGGTAGCTATGATAGGAATTGAAAACGGATATCCAGTTGGTACTGATGTAAACAGGGTTAAAGAATTTTATGATCTGGGCGGGCGTTATATGTCCTTAGCTCATAACGGACATAGCCAATTAAGTGACTCTAATACTGGGGAAAGAGATAGTATATGGTTGCATAATGGTTTAAGTGACCTTGGAAAACAGGCCCTAGCAGAAATGAATAAATGGGGTATTATGGTTGATGTGTCTCATCCTTCTAAAGAAGCCATGCGCGATATGATAAAGCTTTCAAAAGCACCAATAATGGCTTCGCATTCTTCGGCAAGAGCCATAGGCGAACACAGTAGAAACCTTGATGATGAGCAACTCGAATGGATTAAAACGAATGGTGGTGTTGTACAAACGGTAGCTTTTAAATCTTATTTATATCCAGACAAGAATAAAAAACATGCCGATGCCTTAAAAGCTGTAATGGATGAAATTGCGAAAACTCAAGAATTTGAAATTTTAGAATGGAGTGCTGCCCGAGAATTGGATGAAGAAGCGCGAGCTGAATATTTCAAAACCTATACCGAGATTAGAACCCTAGCAAGAGCTAAAAGTGACGAAATTGCTAAAATTGCCGCGCCTGTAGATGTTGCAGATTTTGTTAACCATATTGATTATATGGTTGAAAAAATGGGACTAAAACATGTTGGAATCAGTAGTGATTTTGACGGTGGCGGTGGAATTGATGGTTGGAATGATGCATCAGAAACTATGAATGTTACTATTGAATTGGTAAGACGCGGTTATACCGAAGAGGAAATTGGAATGCTGTGGAGTGGAAATTTACTTCGAGTCTTGGATGAAGTTGCTCAAGTTGCTTCAGAAATTCAAGCAGGAGAATAAATAAAAGACATCTTTTAAAATGTTCAAAGCCAGTAAATAATTTACTGGCTTTTTTAGTTTATAACAGTTGTTCCTTTAAAAAGTAACCCCGTAAATTAATTAGTTTAGTAATTTAATAACTGCTTCAATTCACTTTCAAACCTACTCTTTGAGAGGTATTGTTCTTCCAGCTGATTTATAAATGGAATTGGTGTATCCAAACTTGCCACACGTTTTACAGGGGCGTCTAAAGCTTCAAAACAGTTTTCCATAATCATGGCCGATATATCTGAACCTATTCCCCCAAACATGGAGTCTTCTTGTAAAATAATTGCCCTACCCGTTTTTCTAACCGAATTATAAATAGATTCAGTATCCAATGGTTGTAGTGTTCTTAAATCAATCAAATCTGCACTAATATCAGGGTTCTTATTCAAAGTCTCCAATGCCCAATGTACGGCAGCACCATAGGAAATAATTGTAACCTTATTCCCAGTTTTTAAAAGTGAAGCCTTTCCAAACGGTAAAGTATAATAATCCGTAGGAACCTCCTGGCGAATACTTCTATACAAAGCCTTATGTTCAAAAAACAATACAGGATTCGGGTCGTTAATAGCGGTGGCCAATAAGCCTTTTGCATCATAAGGAAATGCTGGATATACTACCTTTAAACCTGGTGTCTTTGTAAACCAAGCTTCATTGGTTTGGGAATGAAATGGTCCTGCTGCAACGCCAGCCCCACAAGGCATTCTCAATACAACATCTGCATTTTGATTCCAGCGGTAAAATGATTTGGCCAGATAATTCACAACTGGATTGAACCCTGAGGTCACAAAATCTGAAAATTGTAACTCTACAACACTCTTAATTCCAGAAATGGACAAGCCCATAGCAGTTTCAATAATCGCTGATTCACAAATTGGCGTATTACGTACCCTATCTTTGCCAAAAGCTTTTAAAAAGCCATCAGTGACTTTAAAAACCCCTCCATAATCAGCAATATCTTGGCCCATTATAATCAGGTCTTTATGACGCGTCATTGATTGATGCAATCCTTCAGAAATGGCATCTACTAATCGCAATTCCTTTTTCGCGCTCTTAGAACGAACCTCTTGATATTCATATGGTTTATAAACATCATTCAATTCATTACTTAAGCTAACCGAAATATCTGCTTCAGCATAGGCCTTTTTTAAACTCTGACTTATTTCTTCGATATATTCAGTTCTAAATATTGCATCCTCCTTTTCAGTTAATATGCGTTCTTTAAATAGAAAATTTGCAAAATTAAGAATCGGATCTTTAGTTGCCCATTCATTCATAAGTGCCTTTGGAACATACTTCGTCCCACTAGCTTCCTCATGTCCACGCATTCTGAAGGTTTTAAACTCAATTAAAATAGGTCGCGGACGTTTACGTATACTTTCGGCCAACTTGGCTACTTTAGTGTAAACTTCAATAATATTATTTCCGTCTAGTATAAATGACTCAATTCCATAACCTTTGCCTCTATCGGCAATATGTTTACAATTATATTGCTCTTCGGTTGGCGTAGATAATCCATAACCATTATTTTCAATACAGAAAAGCACGGGTAATTTCCAAACCGACGCTACATTGAGTGCTTCGTGGAAATCACCTTCACTGGTTCCTCCTTCTCCAGAAAATACAGCGGCAACCTTATTATTCTTTTTTAAAATATTGGCCAATGCAATTCCATCAGCAACTCCCAATTGTGGCCCCAAATGAGAAATCATCCCTACAATATTAAACTCTTGAGTACCAAAATGAAAAGAACGATCTCTTCCCTTTGTAAACCCGCTCGCCTTCCCTTGCCATTGGCAAAACAGACGATACAATGGAATCTCCCTAGTTGTAAATACCCCTAGATTTCTATGCATTGGCAAAATGTATTCATCTTTATGCAATGCCATGGTAACACCAACAGATATGGCCTCTTGACCAATCCCTGAAAACCATTTCGAAATTTTACCTTGACGTAATAGAATTAGCATTTTCTCCTCTATTAATCGAGGTTTAAGCATATTCTTATATAACGAAATTAGTGTTTTACGATCTAAACTTTTTTTATCGTATTCCATAAGTTGATTTGATGCAGATGCAATTTTCATGTCCTTTCTTTGGTATATCAAAAGTAGCAAAAATTATAGCATGGCATTAACGTTTTCAAATATAAACTTGTTTTATTTTAGATTCTATTTTAGTTATCTTTGCATCCTTGCTTTAATTAAACAAAATAGACAATGAGCAAAATACCGAGTGTAAACCTTGGAGAATATATTTCTAAGGATCCTAATAAAAAGCAAAATTTCATAAACCAAATTGGAAAAGCTTATGAAGAAATTGGTTTTGTAGCTTTAAGTGGCCACTTTTTGGATGATCAATTAGTGAAACAATTATATGCTGAAGTAAAACATTTTTTCGAATTACCAGTTGAAACTAAACAGCAATATGAAATTCCCGGAATTGGTGGACAACGAGGATACATTTCTTTTGGAAAAGAAAGTGCTAAAGGTAAAAAAGAAGGCGATTTAAAAGAGTTTTGGCATTTTGGACAATATGTAGAAAATAATCCAGCTTTTGAAAAAGAGTATCCATCAAATGTAACCGTTAGTGAATTGGCAAATTTTAATACTACTGGGAAAGAAGCATATAAAATGCTCGAAAAAACTGCGAAGTATGTTTTACGCGCCTTAGCTTTACATCTAAATCTAGAAGAAACCTATTTTGATTCTTTTATATATAATGGTAACAGTATATTAAGACCCATTCATTATCCACCAATCACTTCAGAACCTAAAGAAGCTGTTAGAGCAGCGGCACATGGGGATATCAATTTAATCACGCTCTTAATGGGCGCTCAAGGGAAAGGATTGCAGGTACAGAATAATAGTGGTGAATGGCTGGACGCCATCGCACAACCGGATGAACTTATGATTAATGTTGGTGATATGCTTTCTAGACTTACCAATAACAAATTGAAATCAACAATTCACAGAGTTGTAAATCCGCCCAAAGCACATATGGGAGTCTCTAGATATTCAATTCCGTTTTTTATGCACCCCGTAAGTGAAATGCCGCTTAATGTTCTTGATAATTGTATTGATAAAGATCATCCAAAACAATATGAAGACATCACTGCTGGAGAATTTTTAAATGAACGCCTAATTGAATTAGGACTAATCAAAAAATAATGGATTTAAAAGATCAATTAAAAAACATCTTTCCCGAACACGTTTCTACCGAAACTTCTAAAAAAGTGGATGGCTCTAAACAAATTTGGATGCAAGATGCTCCTATTATATGTAAATATGAAAAACGTAAAGGCAAACCTATTACCATATTAGAGGGCTATACAGGTGCTACTGCCGATTTTAAAGCTCTGGCTAAAGAAATTAAAACAATGCTCAGTGTTGGCGGGAGCTTTAAAGATGATAAAATTATTATTCAAGGTGATTATCGCGATAAAATAATGACGCTCCTAAAAGAAAAAGGCTTTAATGTTAAACGTGTTGGAGGATAATGACTAAAAAAAAGCTTCATATTACAAACGGAACTAGTTTAACTAACAATCTACAGGAACTTAATATTAGCGGAGATATCCTCACGTGGCACGAAATGCTTTGCGAAGGACCAACCGTTAAACAGATTGATTCCATTGCGTTTATCGAGGCTCGACGAATATTTTTAAATGCGGAATATAATATTGAAATTGATGAATATGAATTTAAAAACGAGCTTAGCAAATTAGATAATAGTCAGGATTATTCAGAAATAGTCTTATGGTTTGAATATGATTTATTCTGTCACATCAATCTCATAGGAGTCATTAGTTTATTGCAACAAAAACACATTCAACTACCAATATTTTTGGTTTGTAGCGGTAGGGTTAAATATTCAACTGATCTCAAAGGGCTTTCCGAATTAAGTCATGATCAATTGTTGCAGCATTATGAAGACAAAGTGCTATTAACTCAAAAAGATTTAGATCTGGCAGACACGTTATGGGGTATTTATTGTGGTAAAGACCATAATTTATTAAAGCCTTTCATCGTCACCAGTTCCTCTTTCGAATATTTAAGCAACTGCCTAAAAGCTCATTTAGAGCGCTTTCCAGATTCTAAGAATGGCCTTGGTGTTTTAGAACATAATATTCTTGAAATAGTAAAAAATAATACCATAAAATCTAAACATCATTTGTTAGGTTACGCCTTAAATTATCAAGGGTATTACGGGTTTGGAGATATACAACTCGAACGAATGATCAATAAATTGAGTCCGTTTTTTATAGAAAAAGATAATGCTATTATTCTAAATAAAAAAGGTCACAATGTACTACAGAATATAGGTAACTATACTGAAACTGTAAATAATTATATTACTTTTGGAGGTGTGAAAAGATTGGCATTTAAATTCGACAAAGAACAGAACATGCTTATAAAATCAAGCCATAATGTCAATTAAGGCATCTATATTAAATCTGAATGCAAGTATTTATCTTTTAAATTTGAAACCAGAACACAATACAAATACTCTAAAAAAACCCGTTTAGACTTAACATGAAATCAAATACAATGAAAACCGTTAAAATTGGTGGTGTTCCTGAGCATTTTAATTTAGCCTGGTATTTAGGCTTAAAAAATGGAGATTATAAAAAGGAAGGCATCAACCTTAGATGGAAAGACTATTTTGGAGGGACAGGCCAAATGTGTAAGGCCTTAAGAGATAAAGAAGTCGATTTAGCGGTGATTTTAACCGAAGGCATTACAAAAGATATCATTGCTGGTAACGCTTGTAAAATAGTACAAGTATTTGTTAAAACACCTCTTATTTGGGGAATTCATGTCGCTCACAATTCTAAATATCATACTACTAAGGATTTAAAAGGAACTAAGGCTGCGATTAGCAGATTTGGATCTGGATCACATTTAATGGCCTATGTAAACGCACAAAAAGATAATTGGGACCTCCACTCCGACTTAGATTTTGAAATTGTTGAAGACTTGGACGGGGCGGTTGAAAGTCTTACCAATGAAACTTCCGATTATTTTATGTGGGAGAAGTTCACCACCAAACCATGGGTAGATAACAAGACTTTTAGAAGAATTGGAGAATGTCCATCACCATGGCCCTGTTTTGTAATAGCAGTTAGAGATGAGTTTTTAGAAAATGAATTGGAATGTTTAAAAACAATACTTCAGATTATCAACACAACTACAGCCCATTTTAAAAAGATTCCAAATATAGCCCATAGAATTGCCGATAGATATAATCAACAACTAGATGATGTCGAGCAATGGCTTGATCTTACCGAGTGGTCACAAAGTGCTATTACAAAACGCACAATTAATACTGTCCAAGACCAACTATTAGCACTTAATATCATTCCTGAAAAATGGGATTACGACCAATTGGTCGCTTCAATTAACATTTAATTAACTTTTTTTACGTCGTAGGGTAGGAAATTTTAACATTAAACTGTTAAATATACGTAACGTTACGTATTGTTTCGTTTTACATTAATTTATAAATTTGCAATAACAAATGTTAATTTATATTACATTAGTTTGCATGATAACGATTATTTTAGTATTTTGCCGAAGTAATTGTTTAACCCAAATCGATTATGATATATACAGTTTCAATTTTAGTTTCTAGTTTAGTTCTAATAAATTTTTTATTATTAGCGTTTAGCTCTAACAAAACTAAGCGAGCTAAAAGAGTAAATAAGCCTTATGTTATTAGGACCAAGAGAACTATTTTAGCCAATCAATTGGTTCCAAACCAGCTTGCTCCAACAGGGAGTTAGTTTTACTAAAAGACTTATTACCAAACCAATACCCCCTATTAGCACTTAATGGAGACGGGTGACCACTCAGTATGATATTATGCCTGTCAGCATCTATTAGTTTAGACTTCTTTTTTGCGAAACCACCCCAAAGTAAAAACACAACTTCATTTTTGTGTTCTGAAATATTTCTAATTATTGCATCCGTAAATTGTTCCCAACCTCTTTTTTGATGACTTCCTGCCTCATTTTCTCTTACCGTTAAAGTCGCATTCAGCAACAATATCCCCTGCTCTGCCCAATGCCTAAGATTTCCATTATTTGGAAATGGCTTACCTAAATCTGATGCTAGCTCTTTAAAGATATTTCGTAACGATGGCGGTAGAACAATATCATCATTAACCGAAAAGCAAAGACCATTCGCCTGGCCATAACCATGATATGGATCTTGCCCAATGATAACAACTTTCAATTTTTTTGGAGCACAATATTCAAAAGCTGAAAATATTTCATGTTTTGGAGGAAAACATGTGTATGTGTCGTACTCAGTTTCAACAAAACTCATCAATTCTTTAAAGTAGGATTTATCAAACTCCTCTTTAACGTATTTTAGCCAATCTTGATCAATATTTACCTTCACAACTAATGAAATATCTTTTTTTGCATTATTAAGTGACAAAATTAAGTTTTATGTATCTAATTAAATCCATATCTTAAATAAAATTATGATTTTTCCCATTAGTATTATTGTTTTTTGCTTAATTATTTTAAACTTTATGTTGTTATATTTTAGTTGTAATAGCACGCCCAAACTAAGCATCGATAAAAAAGTTGTCAATTATAAAAACAGAAAAATAATCATCATAAAAAACAACGTAACTTTAATTCATCAGTAATTAAGATGCACATATAATTGTCATAAAAATACCTTGTCAAATTCCGACTTTAATAATTATCTTTGCTTGATATTATGGTAAATTATTAATGATCAACATTCACAAAAAAACCCTTCAAGATTTAGAATTCGAAACAGTACTACAGCATGTTTCGAAATACTGTATTACTAATTTAGGCAAAAAAGAAGCGCTTCTTATTTCGCCGCTAAATTCAAAAGGAGTATTAGTCAAATCACTAGATCAGGTTAACGAATTTCTCGCCTCATTTGAAAACGAGAACCGTATCCCAAATCATGGATTCGAAGAAATCACCGAAGCGCTTAAATTTCTCGCTATTGAAAACACTTTTTTAGAAATTGAAAGCTTTAAAAAAATAGCAGCACTTTCAGAGATTTCAAACACACTTATTAAATTCTTTTCTAAGTTTAAATTGTACTACCCTACTCTAAACTCTGATGCCAATCAAATTGAATTAACAACTCAAATCATTGAAAGTATTAATGCTGTAATTAATCGTTTTGGCGAGGTTAAAGATGAGGCTAGTGATGCTTTATTTAGTATTCGAAAATCTATGAATGCTTTAAATGGAAAAATTAATTCCAGTTTTGTAAGCGCACTAAACAGTTGTCACAGTCAGGATTACTTAGATGAAATTAGGGAATCTGTTGTTGAAAACAAGCGTGTGTTAGCTGTAAAAGCAATGTACAGGCGTAAAGTAAAGGGCGCAATTCTTGGATCGAGTAAAACAGGGAGCATCGTTTATATAGAACCAGAAGCGACCATACGATATCATAGAGAACTGAATAATCTTGAATATGAAGAAAAGGAAGAAGTTACCAAAATCCTCAAAAACTTAACAAATTTTATTCGAGAATTCACTCCGTTATTGTACTTATATCAAGAATTTCTAACTCAAATGGATCTGGTATACTCCAAGGCGAAATATGCACAATCTATTAATGGTATTTTACCAAAAATCTCAGAGAACAGATATTTATATTTAAAAGAAGCAATACATCCAATTTTATACCTCAGCAATAAATTAAAGGGCGAAGAAACCTATCCCCAGACTATTGAAATTTCTAATGATAGTCGGATTATCGTAATTTCTGGTCCTAATGCCGGCGGCAAAAGTATTACCCTCAAAACGGTTGGTCTTTTACAAATCATGTTGCAAAGTGGTTTATTAGTCCCTGTTCATGAACGCAGTGAAATGTGCTTATTTAACAGAATAATAAGTGATATTGGTGACAATCAGTCCATTGAAAATCATTTGAGCACCTATAGTTATCGCTTGAAACAAATGAATTATTTTCTTAAAAAGTGCAACGATAAGACATTATTTTTAATTGATGAATTTGGGACAGGAAGCGATCCGGAACTTGGAGGGGCTTTGGCAGAAACATTCTTAGAAGTATTTTATGAGCGCGAAGCTTTCGGACTTATTACCACACATTATAGCAATTTAAAGCTACTCGCTAATGAGTTACCTTTTATGAAAAATGCGAATATGATGTTTGATAATAAAAGCCTAGAGCCACTTTATAAGCTTGTTTTAGGAGAAGCTGGGAGTTCGTTTACATTTGAAGTTGCACAGAAAAACGGAATCCCTTACAGCTTAATAAATAGATCTAAAAAAAAGATAGAAAGCGGGAAGGTTCGATTCGACAAAACCATTGCAAAACTACAGAAAGAACGCTTTAAACTAGAAAAAACAGAACGCTCTCTTAAAATAAATGAGCAGAAAAAAATTGAAGAAGCCGATAAGCTCGAACTAAAGAACAATAAAGTACAGCTAAAGTTAGAAAGCTATCAAGAATTATACGATAGTAATCAAAGACTAATTTATTTGGGTAAAAAAATTAATGATATTTCTGAAAAATATTTCGATAACAAAGCTAAAAAAGAATTGATTTCTGAGTTTTTACGAATTATTGAAATGGAAAACTCAAAACGCAAAAAAGTCCCTAAGAAGCAAAAACAGGCTCAAAAGAAAAAGGAAAAACGTATTGAAGAAGAAGTTACAGTCGAGATAAAAAAAATTAGAGTTAAAAAGCAAGAAAAGAAAAAGAAGGAAGCTCTAAAACCTGCTAAACCAAAACCAATTCTTAAAGTTGGAGATCGAGTGAGACTGCTCGAAGGGAAAGCGGTTGGAAGTATAGATACCATTGAAAAAAATAAGGCCATAGTTAATTATGGTATGTTTACAACAAATGTAAGTATGGATCAATTAGAACTTGTAGAAGCAAAGTAATGTTAGAAAGTCTCCCTAAACATAAAAAATTAATATTATTCGATGGCGTTTGCAATTTATGTAATTCGTCGGTGTTATTTACCATTAAAAGAGACCTCAATGATGTTTTTATGTTCGCTCCGTTACAGTCGGAAATTGGGCAACAAATACTAAAAGACTATAATATAGACGTGAGCAAAACCGATTCAATATTACTTTACGAGCCTGATAAAGGGGTGTCTTATAAATCTACAGCAGCTTTAAAAATTGCATCCAACCTAAACTACCCAACAAAAGCACTCACCCTGTTTTTAATAGTTCCTGCTTTTATAAGGCATTGGGTTTACAACTATATTGCCAAAAACAGATACCAATGGTATGGTAAAAAAGAGAGTTGCATGATCCCAACACCAGAGTTAAAAGCAAAATTTATTGGATAATCTAAAACCGTGAACTTGTTGTGTTTAAAACTTTGTTGAATCTACAATTTAAATAAGAGCACTAGCCTGACAGTTTTTTACTAAAACATATTGATTTGACCATCTTGATCCTCATCTGAATTAGTCCCTTCACCCTTTTCAAAGCTGCCTTTTGACTTTGATTCTGTATTATCGACAACCTTCTCATCTACAACTTCAATATCCTCAGCATGAACTTCCTCTGGAGCTTCATACTCCAAAGAATCTAACAAATTAACTTGCTTAATTTTCTCTTTAGTTAATTGATTTCCAAGAGCAGTAATGCCTTTAACAGCTATAAACTCTTCAAAATTCACTTCTTGGTTCTCTTTTCTTTCCTTACCTCTAACCTTAGCAAAAACAACTTCAGCTATTGGCCGCCAATCTGTAGAAACAATTTCTATTTGAGAGTTTTGATGTTCTGAAATAAACGCTTCTTCTCTACTTTCATTTTCAATTAAAAAACGTTTCACATAGTAACGTTCTTTATCACCATCAAAATAAATTGCCGAAATAGGTTTTTTAGGCACCCATTTCTCTAGTACAATCATATGCTCTCCAAAATGTGCTGTAATTTCTGGAACAATAGTTTTCACCGTTCCTGTTTGAGTGATGACCAGAATCCTGTCTTCTCCCCTAAACTCTCCAATTAACTCGCCTCTTTCATCAACATTTAGGCGTTGTACAGTTTCATCAAACCAAATTTTACGAGGCTTTAATGTGGAAACCCCTTTTTCTTTTAATTCAATACGTTTGATAGAATATTTAGTGACAACATTTCCTTTTGAAGCGCGACCTTTAATTATTATATCAGCAAAATCAACATCCCATTTCAATTTCTTAACACTCCCAACCTGCCTTAATGATACGCTTACCACTTCCGCTTCTCCATTTGGATTTGCTGAAAAATACCATAATATAGATCCTTTATTCCCATTGGTAAGGTCATAGGCCTTATCTCGCGTAACCCCTGTAACCGCAAAACGCTTAATATAGGAAGGTCCACGACTACCATCACGATAAATTAGATTATAAATGGTGCGTTTGTCTTTTTTCTTAAAGACCGCCACATGGATAATATCTTTACCGACAAAGGTTTTAGATCCCACTTTGGTAATCATCAATTGCCCAGACTTGGTAAATACAATAATATCATCAATATCACTACAATCGCCAATATATTCGTCTTTCCGCAATGACGTTCCAATAAAGCCTTCTTCTCTGTTAACATAGAGCTTGGTATTGCGAATCACAACTTTGGTCGCATCCACATCATCAAAAATCCGAATTTCGGTTTTACGCCCTTTACCTTTACCATATTCTTTTTTCAGTCTGGTAAAATAGGCAATTGCATATTCAATTAAATTGGCTAAATGATGTTTAACTTCAGTAATTTGCGCTTCTAAGGCTTCTATTTTTTGCTGTGCTTTATCTTTATCAAACTTCGAAATTCGCTTGATTCTAATTTCTGTTAATCTTGTGATATCATCAACAGTTAAATCTCGTTTTAAATGTTTTATATGTGGTTGAAGTCCTTTGTCAATGGCCTGAATTACACCATCCCAAGTTTCTTCTTCTTCAATATCACGATAGATTCTATTTTCAATAAAAATACGCTCTAGGGATGCAAAATGCCATTGTTCTTCAAACTCACCTAGTTTTATTTCCAATTCACTTTTTAAAAGTTGAACGGTATTATCGGTTGAACGACGTAACATTTCAGAAACCCCAACAAATAGTGGTTTATTATCTTCAATGACACAGCCTAAAGGTGAAATCGAATTTTCACAGCTGGTAAAAGCGTAAAGGGCATCAATAGTTTTATCGGGAGAGATTCCGGAAGGGATATGCACTAAAATCTCAACCTCGGCTGCCGTATTATCTTCAATCTTCTTAATCTTAATTTTACCTTTATCATTTGCCTTTAGAATAGAATCTATAAGCGATGATGTTGTTGTTCCAAAAGGAATTTCGGTAATCACCAAAGTGTTTTTGCCTTGTTGAGAAATCTTAGCACGGACGCGTACTTTGCCACCACGTAAGCCGTCATTATAATTGGTAAAATCTGCAATTCCCGAGGTTGGAAAATCTGGTAAAATCACAAATCGTTTGCCTTTAAGGTGTTTTATTGAGGCTTCTATAAGTTCAATAAAATTATGTGGTAATATTTTTGTAGATAATCCTACGGCGATTCCTTCTCCTCCTTGAGCCAACAATAGCGGAAACATCACTGGAAGGTTAACGGGTTCTTTACGCCGACCGTCATAAGAGGTTTGCCATTCGGTAATTTTAGAATTATAGACCACATCCAAGCCAAACTTAGAAATTCGCGCTTCAATATAACGTGAAGCTGCGGCTCGATCTCCTGTGAGTATATTTCCCCAGTTTCCCTGTGTATCTATCAATAAATCTTTCTGGCCAATTTGCACCATAGCATCAGCAATACTAGCATCTCCATGAGGATGGTACTGCATAGTATGCCCCACTATATTTGCCACTTTATTATAGCGTCCATCATCCAAATCCTTCATAGAATGCATGATACGCCGTTGTACCGGTTTAAAACCATCTTCGATAGCTGGCACAGCACGCTCTAAAATCACATAGGAGGCATAGTCTAAAAACCAATCTTTGTACATACCAGTAACTCTGGTAATAGTTTCCTTTTGGTGGTCATCGCTTGGGTTGATCAAATCGTCGTTCTCTTCTGTCATAAACTATGCTTGGTTTTCATCGGCGACTAAATCTAATTCAACCTTTAGATTATTAATAATAAATTCTTGTCTGCTTGGTGTGTTTTTACCCATATAGAATGATAATAACTCCTCAATAGACATGTGATCATCTAACATAATTGGATCCAAACGAATATTAGCACCAATGAAATGCTTAAACTCATCTGGTGAGATTTCACCCAGACCTTTAAATCGTGTGATCTCAGGTTTTGGTTTTAATTTTTCAATGGCATTTACACGCTCCTGTTCGGTATAACAATAAATGGTTTCTTTTTTATTTCGGACTCGAAACAATGGAGTTTGTAGAATATACAAATGTCCTTCTTTGATTACTTCAGGAAAAAATTGCAAAAAGAAGGTCATTAATAATAAACGGATATGCATACCATCAACATCGGCATCAGTCGCAATTACAATATTATTATAGCGCAAGGCTTCCAATGATTCTTCAATATTTAAAGCGGCCTGAAGCAAATTAAATTCTTCATTCTCATAAACAATTTTCTTGCTCAATCCATAAGAATTTAAAGGCTTTCCTTTCAAGCTAAATACGGCTTGTGTATTTACATCTCGAGATTTTGTAATACTCCCTGATGCTGAATCTCCCTCGGTAATAAATAAGGTAGATTCTAGATTTCGTTCGTTTTTAATATCTCCAAAATGCACGCGGCAATCCCTAAGCTTTTTATTGTGAAGATTCGCTTTTTTCGCACGATCCTTTGCTAATTTTCTAATTCCCGATAATTCTTTACGCTCGCGCTCGGCCTGCAGAATTTTACGCTGAATTTTCTCAGCATGATCTGGATTTTTATGTAAAAAGTTATCGAGTTGGGTCTTCAAAAAATCATTAATAAAAGTTCTCACTGTGGGAAGCCCTCCACCCATATCTGTAGACCCTAATTTAGTTTTAGTCTGACTTTCAAAAATGGGTTCCATCACCTTAATAGCAACCGCGGTAACTATAGATTTCCTAATATCAGAAGCTTCATAATTCTTGCCATAAAACTCTCTAATTGTCCTAACTATGGCCTCTCTATATGCCGTGAGATGCGTTCCTCCTTGAGTGGTATTTTGACCATTAACAAAAGAGTGATATTCTTCACTATATTGTGTTTTGTGATGTGTAATTGCTACTTCTATATCGTTTCCACGTAAGTGAATTATAGGATATATTTTATCGGCTTCATTGATGTTTTCTTCCAGTAAATCCTTTAATCCGTTTTCACTAAAATATTTTTCACCATTAAAAACGATAGTCAACCCTGTATTCAGGTAGACATAATTTTTCAGCATTTTTACAATATACTCACTTCGGTACTTATAATTTTTAAAAATAACTTCATCTGGAATAAAAGAAACCTTAGTTCCTTTTCGTCTTGAAGTATCATCTAAAAAATCCTGAGTAATTAAATTTCCTTGTTCAAATTCTGCAGAAGCCGATTTATTATCTCGTGTGGATTCAACTTTAAAAAAAGAGGATAGTGCATTAACTGCTTTTGTACCAACCCCATTTAATCCAACCGACTTTTTAAAGGCTTTAGAATCATACTTACCACCAGTATTCATTTTGGAAACCACATCCACGACCTTCCCTAATGGTATTCCTCGTCCATAATCGCGTACAATCACTTTATTCCCTTGGATAGAAATATCGATGGTTTTACCAGCGCCCATAACATACTCATCAATAGAGTTGTCCAGCACTTCTTTTAATAAGATATAAATACCATCATCGGGTGACGACCCATCACCAAGTTTACCAATATACATTCCTGGACGCATACGAATATGCTCCTTCCAGTCTAATGAACGGATATTATCTTCTGTATAGTTGGATTCTTGAGACATTTAATTGAAAAATAATGATAAGTTGCTAATATAATATTTCAGCTTAAAAAATAAAATACTGAATGCACAAAGTAATTAACAATATTTTTTAATAAGTAGCAGTATTCAGTAATCAGTTGGTACTCATAAGTACACAGAAAACAGCAATAAATATGAAGTCTTATTTTTCATCTTAAAAAATACTAATCCTTTGGTTTCTTTGTGGACACTAATAATATTCCACCAATAACTACCAAAGCACCAAATAACTGTAAAGTTGATAATTTTTCGTTTAAAAAAATGGCAGCCAAAATAATAGTAGAAATTGGTCCAGCTCCAGCAACTATCGCAAAATTTGAAGAATTAATCATTTTAATAGATACAGATACCAAATACGATGGGATTACAGTTGCAAAAATGGCGATTAAAAACCCAAGAAAATACACTTGCCATGGGCGTCCAAAAATATTGGCATCAGACATTATGGAATAATGAATAAATACGCAAAAGCAAGATACTAGCATGGCGTATGTGGTGAATTTTACAACTCCAAATTTAGGTATCAACCAACCACTCCCTACCAAATAAGAGGCGTACGCAATGGCGCTAAGTAATATAAAAATGCCCCCAATATATATACCTGTGCCCGAAATAGCAACTTCTCCTGAAAACGCGATAAGAATCCCTAAATACGTAAAAAGTATAGCCCATTTTTGAATTTTTGTAATCTGTTTTTTTAAAAATATTCTGTTTAGCAATAAAACTATAGTTGGATATAAAAAGAGAATAATGCGCTCTAAACTGGCTTTTATATAAGTAAGCCCCACAAAATCGAAATAGCTAGCTAAATAGTAGCCCACAACGCCGAATAACACAACCCAGAAATAGTCTATTCTTAATATAATTCCGCTTGCTTGTTTCTTCCTATATATAAAAGCAATAACTACATAGAATGGGAAAGAAAATAGCATTCTTAACAGTAAAATACTGAGCGCATCAACATGGTATTGATAAGCTAATTTTACCATGACTGCTTTAGAGGAAAATAGAACAATCCCTAAAAGACCTAAAAGAACTCCGTATATAAACCTTCTTGACTTTTGCATAGAACGAAACTAAACAGACCTCAATAAATAGCTTTGCTTAAAAAAATTGAATTACGATGTTCAATAAAATTCCTAGCAATTATGTCTGAGCATCTTACCTAACTACGGTTTAAACAAGAAATGGAACATAAACAACTCAAAACTCGATTTCAAATAAATCCAAGAGCATATAGATTGCACTACTTAGTTCCTTTTTTTATACAGCGAAATATAGACTCCCAAATTAGAAAAACTCTTAATGTGCTCCCAGTTAGTTTTTACTGTAGTCAGCGCTTCATCCTTAGTTTCATTATCTATATTAGACAGCAACACATAAGTGTTGTCCATAAGATTAAACGGCGCATATAACTCGTTGCCCTCTAATTCTATCAACCTTGAATAATGTCGAGAATTCAAATCTAATCTAGTACCAACACTTCTATGAGCTATGGTGCGATTCTCTAGATAGCTTTCCATTTTCCTTTCTACCTTATAATAATTTAGATAGGCTAAAGAACTATCCCAACTTTGAGATAATGTTGAGGGATAAATCCAAAAATGTCCTGATGCAAATGCGATTAAAATCGCAGCCGTAACTAATTTAACAGCCTTTGGTTTTAAATAATGAATTAAGTTTATAGTCAAGATAAAAATTAATAGATAACACACTAAAAAATATCTATCGCCTATCGGGTTTGAAAAAGGGACAATACCAATAAAAAATACGGCCGTAAATACAAGCGTGATGATTAAGATTTTATCTATAGTTTTGTTTTTTATACCAGATTTGAAATATTTAAAAAGAAGTGGTAAACAAATAGCTAAAACAACGATCCTTCCATAATCTAGAAAGCTTTTCAGAAAGGCTAAGCTATTTTTAACAATACCAGTAACACTTGTTGTTTGTCTATGATTAGCGAAGCCTTCATTTTCAGTGATTAAGAACCATCCGAGTGTTTTATATTGGAAAAAGGAAAACAAAGCAAATAATAGGATTGGAATTAGATATGAATAGATCCTAAATTTATTTAATTGTTCAGTATATTTTTGCTTATAAAACATGAAGTCGATTAGCCCTATACTAACAAAGATATATACCCCTCTTAAGTTTGTAAATAAAACTCCTGCCAATCCTATACACAATAACAGGTTCTTTTGCTTCAATAAACCATTTAAGGACAGTAACGAAAAGAACAGTAATAACATATCATTATTAAGGTTCGTTGTTTGTGCAATGAATGTTGGTTCTATGAATAGTAGCACAATAAAAAATAGCGATACATTTTTTAAGAAAGTTGTTTTACATAAGACTATTAATTGATAGACTACAGCAATATTAACAAACAATAATAAAATCCTTGCCGAAGCGAGAGTCTTGCCCAATACCGACCAAAACGATGCTATTAAAACGATCCATAAAGGCGGATGCCCAGAATTTATTTCCGTAGGAACTATTAATTGAGAAAAATTTTGGTTATAAATCCAATCTGCCCTTATGGACTTACTTATGCCATCCCAAAAAAAAGGAAAATCTTTTAGAAGAAAAAATTCTATAATCAAACAACATACTAAAAAGAAAAATATCAATTTATATGTTGTTGTTTTCAAAATCTACTTAATTATTATTACACATTAAACAAGAAATGCATCACATCTCCATCACTAACCACATAATTTTTTCCTTCAACACGCATTTTACCAGCTTCTTTTACTTTGGCTTCAGTTCCATACTCAACATAGTGATCATAACCAATTACTTCAGCTCTAATAAAACCTTTTTCAAAATCAGTATGAATTACTCCAGCAGCTTGAGGCGCAGTAGAACCAACATTTATAGTCCATGCTCGAACTTCTTTTACACCAGCGGTAAAATAGGTTTGTTGATTTAATAATTTATATGCAGATCGGATTAATTTAGAAGCTCCAGGCTCTTCTAATCCAATATCTAGTAAAAACATCTGACGTTCTTCAAAGTCATCCAATTCATTAATATCGGCCTCTGTACCTACTGCCAAAACAATGACTTCTGCATTTTCATCTTTTACAGCTTCCTTCACTCTATCGACATAAACATTTCCTGAAACCGCAGCTCCTTCATCAACATTGCAAACATACATTACTGGCTTATCCGTAATAAACATTGAAGGTTTTACATAATCATTATACTCATCCTCACCAAACTCAAGTGCTCTTACAGAAGTTCCAGACTCCAATGCTGCTTTAATTTTTAATAAAATAGCCTCTTCTTTTTGAGCTTCTTTATTTCCTGTTTTTGCAGCACGTTTTACCTTATCTAATTTTTTATCAACCGTTTCTAGATCTTTAAGCTGAAGCTCAAAATCTATAGTTTCTTTATCTCTAATTGGATCAATTGATCCATCAACATGAATAATATTATCATCATCAAAACAACGTACTACGTGCAAAATAGCATCAGTTTCTCTAATATTTGCCAAAAATTGATTTCCTAATCCTTCACCTTTACTTGCACCTTTAACCAATCCTGCAATATCCACAATCTCAACTGTTGCTGGAAGTACACGCTCTGGATTTACCAATTCTTCCAACTTAGATAATCTTGGATCCGGTACGTTTACAACTCCAATATTGGGCTCAATAGTACAAAAAGGAAAGTTTGCACTTTGCGCTTTTGCATTAGATAGACAATTAAATAAAGTCGATTTACCAACATTAGGTAATCCTACAATTCCTGCTTTCATTTGATTTAATTTAAAGCTGCAAATATAGGGGATAGTTTTTGTTTTTAACAGCTCAAAACGAACAAAATTAATGATCTTAAAAATTGATAATTTAGGCCCACGTTAAATAGAATATAGATTGTTGTGAAGTCATATATGGATATATATATTAAAAGTCTGTAACAAACTTTAATGATACTCGTTTAATTACTAAAGACCACAACAATAATGAAATTAAAACTAACTCTCCTTTTTATTATACTTACAGGCAATGCCTTTGCACAAAGTTTTTCAGCTAAAATAATTGATAAGTCCACAAAGGAACCTGTCCCTTTTGCAGCTATTCAAACGGGTATTCATAAAGGCGTTATCTCTAATGAAGAAGGGGTGTTTAATTTTGATCTGGAACAAAACACCATAAGTCAGATAACCATATCTTCATTGGGTTTCAAAACAGAAGGTTATAGTATTGAACATATAAGAAACAATAATTATTTAATTGAATTAGAACCTTCAGTTAACGAATTAAATACCGTGTACCTGAATAGCACAAAACCTAATGCAGATTCTATAATTGCAAGAACTTTAAGAAACTTCAAAGAAAATCATCAAACTAGCGATATAAAAAATCACAAACTTTTTCATAGAGAAACAACGTCTATGGATTTCAAAAAATTAAACTTTGAAATCAATAAAGCCTCTCATGTTAGAAAAAAACAATTGACAAGTGTTAATAATGAGCTGGATGCGATGTCTAACGAAATAATGTCAAGCAATTTCGTTCATTTCAATGATTTTATGGGAGCGCTAAGTGTCTCTAGCAAACTTGGGTATAAACTTGAAGTTGAAAAAGCAACACAAATAATAAATTCGAAAAAAGATTTTTCTCTAGACAATATTCAAGATAATGCTCAAAATATCGTACTTAAATATCTAGACACTACTCTCACCTATAAATTAAAGTCAGGTTTATTTAAAATTCAAGATTCTCTATCATTGGTTAATAAGGATAAAGAAGAAGATAAGTTACAGGAATATAAAATTGATGACCTTAAAAGCAAGGCGTATAATATGTATACCGATGCTGGTGAAAATTCTAAAAGCTTATTAAAGGGAATTATAAATTTAGATTATTATAGATATACCTTACGTGATGTCACTTTTGATAATGATAACATGATCTATATTATTGATTTCAGACCTAGAAGAGCAAAGTCAAAATATACGGGTACATTATATATTGCTGACGATAATTACGGGATATTGAAGGCCAGTTATAAGTACGCAAAAGGTAAGCGGGGTGAAAAACTTAATTTAAGATTAGTTCTTGGCGTTAAATACATTGAAAATGTAAAAAACGGGATCATGCTTTTTAAAAAGAATACTGATAACACTTATGATCCTCGATATATTAAGGAAGAAACAAGCAGGTATTTTTACATACATAGACCTATAAAATTTATAGAAAATAGTCGTGCTAAAAGAAAAGTGGCATTCGACTTTAAGATAGAAGGAGACGCCAAACACAAAAGAGAATTATTATTTACAGAATCAAAAAGTCTTTCTTTAGATGAATTTACAAGTATTAAAGAATTAAATGTAATTCCGTACACAATAAAACGTAAATACGATGCATCAGTATGGGGAACCAATGAAACCTTAGCTCCTACTGAAGAGTTAAAAACATTTGATGCTTCTAAGAATTAATCTTCGGGGTGCATAAAGCGTTGTTTTCCTAATAATTCATCTTCTGTTTCAACAACATCTTCATCAGGAATACAACAATCTACTGGACAAACAGCGGCACATTGAGGTTCTTCGTGAAACCCTTTACATTCGGTACATTTATCTGGAACTATATAATAAATTTCATCACTAATTGGCTCTTGAGCCTCACTGGCATCCACCTCTTTACCATTAGGCAAGATCACATTTCCATCTAAGCTTGTACCATCATTATAACGCCAATCATCAGCCCCTTCATAAATAGCCGTATTTGGACATTCTGGCTCACAAGCCCCACAATTGATGCATTCGTCTGTAATAATGATCGCCATAACAATTTTTATCTTTAGTTTGCTTAAATTTGCAGCTGCAAAAGTAAAGCCAAAACAATTCAAAACCAAACCTAAAAAATGAATTTAGAACAAAGAATTAATGCCTTTATAAAATTAGGAGAGTTTTTGAGTCAGTTCACTGAAAGGGACTCAACAAAAATAGAAGACATAGCTCATAATGACATGTTTTATGATGGGTTTAAACATCAAATGAAACTCGCACAAGAACATAACGGTTGGTTTACAAAAAGCAATATCAATTTTTCTATACACAATTGGGCAGAGGCATTAACAGTACCAAATTTTAAGATCTGGTTGGATAAATATAGTTTCCAAGAATTAGACCCTAAAAGTATTGCTATTATTATGGCGGGGAATATTCCCTTAGTAGGGTTTCATGATTTTCTTTCGGTATTGGTTTCTGGACATAAAGTCATTGTAAAACTATCTTCAAACGACAAACAATTGTTGCCGTTTTTAGCAAAGTATCTCGAGTATGTCGAACCAGAATTTAAAGGACGCATACTATTTACTGAAGAAAAATTAAAGGGTTTTGACGCTGTAATTGCTACTGGTAGCGATAATACGGCTAGATATTTTGAATACTATTTTAAAGATAAGCCTACAATTATTAGAAAGAGTAGAAATTCTGTTGCAGTGTTGACAGGAAGCGAAACTGAAGCTCAGCTCACCGCACTCTCTGAGGATGTATTTCGATATTATGGACTTGGTTGCCGAAATGTCTCCAAACTATTTGTACCAAAAAATTATAATTTTGACGGCTTCTTTACGGGTATGTTTTCATGGAACACTATAATAAACCAAGCCAAATATGCCAATAATTATGATTATAATAAAGCAGTGTACCTAATGAGTGAATTTGACCTTTTAGAAAACGGTTTTTTAATGATAAAAGAAGACCCCAGTCACGCCTCGCCAATTGCTACCGTTTTTTATGAATATTATGAGGATAAAGCTGTGCTTCAAAAAAAGTTAGACCAGGATAAAGATTTAATCCAATGTATTGTGGCTGACGGTTTTAACCCGAATGTAGAAATACAATTTGGTGAAACTCAAAATCCTAAATTATGGAATTATGCAGACGATATAGATACAATTGCTTTCTTACTAAAAATATAGCTGAAAAATTATCAATTTCTTAATATAAAATAGACAATAAATTTAGACCTTTAACGGCGTAAAAATAAAACAATGAAAAAACACAACTTTAGCGCAGGACCTAGTATTTTACCACCAGAGGTTTTGCTAAAATCATCAGAAGCTATATTAAATTTTAATAATGACAACTTATCTATTTTAGAGATTTCTCATAGAAGCAAATCTTTTGTAGATGTTATGGAAAGAGCACGTTCATTGGCTCTCGAGCTTCTTGGCTTGGAAGGCAAAGGCTATAAAGCTTTATTCTTACAAGGCGGTGCTAGCACACAATTCCTGATGGTTGCTTTAAATTTATTAGAAAAAAGAGCCGGCTATTTAAATACTGGATCTTGGAGTAATAAAGCCATTAAGGAAGCAAAAATATTTGATGATGTTTATGAAGTTGGCTCTTCAGAAAATGCCAATTATAATTATATCCCAAAAGGATATGATATCCCTGCAGATTACGATTATTTCCACTGTACTTCAAACAATACCATTTTTGGTACACAAATGAAAGATTTTCCTAAATGTTCCATTCCTATGGTTTGCGATATGAGTAGTGATATATTCTCTCGCCAATTAGACTTTACTCAATTTGATTTGATTTATGCTGGCGCACAAAAAAATCTTGGCCCTGCTGGAACAACACTTGTTATTATAAAAGAAGATATTTTAGGTAAGGTATCACGTCATATTCCATCAATGATGGATTATAAGGTTCACCTGAGTAAAAGCAGTATGTTTAATACGCCTCCTGTTTTTGCAGTATATACCTCTATGTTAACTCTAGAATGGCTAAAAAACCTTGGTGGGATTCCTGCAATTGAAAAAGTAAACGACTTAAAGGCTCGATTAATATATTCTGAAATTGATTTAAATCCATTATTTAAAGGCTTTGCATCAAAAGAAGATAGATCTAATATGAACGCTACTTTTAATTTAGTAAATGATGATTTAAAAGAAACTTTTGACACAATGTTAAAAGAGGCTGGCGTCGATAGCTTAAACGGACATCGAAGTGTTGGTGGCTATAGAGCATCGATGTATAATGCCTTACCATTAGAGAGCGTTCAAGTATTGGTTGAGGTAATGAGTGAATTAGAAACAAAAGCATAATAAAAATTTTAGTATAATGAAAGTTTTAGCAAACGATGGTATTTCACAAAGTGGAATCAATGAACTAGAAAACGCTGGATTTGCAGTGAGTACTACAACAGTTGCACAAGAGCAACTCATCAATTACATTAATGAAAATGATATTAACGTGATTCTTGTTAGAAGTGCAACTACTGTTAGAAAAGATCTTATTGATTCTTGTCCTGGCTTAAAAATTATTGGTCGTGGTGGTGTTGGTATGGATAATATCGATGTAGAATATGCACGCGAAAAAGGACTAAGTGTAATTAATACGCCTGCTGCATCATCGCACTCTGTTGCTGAGTTGGTTTTTGCTCACCTATATGGTTTAGCACGATATTTACATAACGCAAATAGAGACATGCCACTTGAGGGTGATTCTAAATTTAAAGATTTAAAGAAAGCCTATGCAAAAGGAACTGAATTAAGAGGTAAAACTATTGGTGTATTTGGTTTCGGCCGTATTGGCCAAGCTACTGCCAAAGTTGCCATTGGAGCTGGAATGAATGTTATTGCATTCGATCCATTTATCGATAAAGTAAACTTAGAACTAAGCTTTTTTGATGGTCAAAAAATGAATTTTGAAATCGAAACAATTTCTAAAGAGGCTGTTTTAAAACAATCAGATTTTATTACTCTTCATGTCCCTTCACAAAAAGAATATGTCATAAGTACTGATGAATTCGAAATGATGAAAGATGGTGTGATTTTGGTTAATGCTGCTCGTGGCGGTGTAATTGATGAAGTTGCATTGATTGAATCTATTTCTAAAGGAAAAGTGGCTAGAGCTGCTTTAGATGTTTTTGAAAAAGAACCTAAGCCAGAAATTCAATTACTAATGAACCCTGCGTTATCATTGACACCACATACGGGTGCAGCTACAAATGAAGCTCAAGATAGAATTGGTACTGAACTCGCAACTCAAATCATAAGTATCTTAAAAAATTAAGATAGAAAATAACATATATTACTTAAGTCCTAACTTTGTTGTTAGGGCTTTTTTTGTACGTTGATACTTTATATTTATTAACCTTTGTTTAAAAAAGCTAAGCATTTTTCTTGGCTTTTTTATGTTAAAAATGGCGCACATAAAATAGTTGTGGAACGAATTTTGTAACTTTAATAAAAACTTTATGCTATGAAACGAGCACTATAAATTATTAAAAATTTGAAAAAATGAAAAATGCATTTTTTATTCTGCTGCTTTGTTTTGGAATTTTTAGTTGCAAAACATCACACAAGACATTTGACACCACTAGTAACGAATTAAATACTAGTCAAGATACTGTTCGTATTGCAAACGACAATTTGGAATATGAAATTCTTATTATAGAGCCTGGGTTTAATAGTTGGATGATGGGTAGAGCAAAACCAGAAGGTTATTATTCTCAATCTTTTTTAGAAAACAGGAATACACTCTATGTTAACGAATGGAACAATCGAGTTTTACAACCGCAACGTTTCGACCCTAAACTCTATGAGTTGCAAATTGCTTATAGCGCTTCAATTGATTATGGATATGAAGTAAATTACAAGTTATATTACTACTTTATTTATTTTCAAATGCATTATAAACAACAATTAACAGGATTTATACCTAGAATATAAAAGTGCATAGTATATTTGCGCAGCAATTTATTATTATGCACAAACTCAAACATCGCTGGGGAATAACTTCTAATTGGCAAATAGCTATTATTTTTTTAGTCTTTGCCGTTACAGGATCCACTGCTTCGTATATAGGTAAACCCATATTGAACTTTTTAAACATTAGTCCAGAAACATTCAGTATCTATGGTTATTGGGTCTTACGAATTCTACTATTGTTTATAATGTATCAATTTCTACTGGTTGTTTTTGGGTGGCTTTTTGGCCAGCATCGTTTTTTTTGGAATTTTGAAAAGAAAATGTTGAGACGCTTAGGACTAAAAAAAATGATCAACGAATAGTGGACCAAACTAAGGCACATATCTTTTTCAAAGGCATTGTAATTCTTTTAATTACTTCTTTTTTACTGCCTTCAATTGTGAAGGTCACTCATATATTTGAAAATCATAAACATGAAGTTTGCGAAACTCCACAAAAATCACATTATCACAGTTTTGAATTGGATTGTGAATTCTATAAGTTTAATTTAAATCCAAAAATATCTCTAGCTGAATGCAACTTTGATTTAATCACTGTAAAAATTAAATCGATAGTCATTCAATCACAATATCAATCCTTAAGCAAATTTCAACGCTTATCTTTTTCACTGCGAGGTCCCCCTGGTTTAGTTTAATTCAATAAACGAGAATTTTCTCAACTTATTAAACTAAATACATAACAATAATGAAAAAACTAATAAGCGGGCTACTATATCTAGTAATCACGAATTCAATATACGCACAACACACAATTAAAGGGACCCTAACAGACATAGACACGAATTCAGCCTTAATTTTTGCAAACATCTATCTTCCAAATCTTGAAAAAGGCAGTGTTTCGGATGAAAATGGTCACTTTACAATCACAAATATTCCTAAAGGAATTCATAAGATCACTTATTCAATAATTGGATATGAGACTATCGCAACAAGCATAAATGTACCAATATCGCAGGACTTAAACATTGCATTACAGCCTTCAGTTATTGAAATGGAGGCAATTATTTTATCTACTCCATTTCATAAGTTGCAAAGCGATAATGTGATGAAAGTCGAACAAAGAAGTATTAAAGAACTCAATGCTAATGGGAGCGCTACGCTTTCAGAAGGTATCACTTCAATCGCTGGTGTGGAAAGTATTTCTACCGGCCTAAGTATTGGCAAACCTGTAATTAGAGGATTAAGCAGCAATAGAGTATTGGTTTATACACAAGGTATAAGATTAGAAAACCAACAGTTTGGTGACGAACATGGTCTTGGAGTCAATAACACAGGTATTGAAAGTATAGAGGTCATAAAAGGTCCTGCATCCTTACTCTATGGTAGTGACGCTTTGGGAGGTGTTCTTTACATCAATCCAGAAAAGTTCGCAAGTCAAAACACGTCCTCGGGCGATCTAAACTTTAATTATTTCACAAATACACAAGGCCATTCTACCAATGCAGGCTTTAAATCTTCATCAGAGACTTTTAAATTTATTTTCAGAGGAAGTTTGGCAGAACACGCGGATTACAAAACCAAACACAAAAGAGTTACTAATACAAGATTTAAAGAACAGGATTTCAAAGCGGCAATTGGTTATCAATCTCATACTTTTAAAACCGCATTCAGGTATAATGTAAATGCCTCTCAATTAGGAATTCCAGAATCTATTGGTGAACAAAGCACTAGTAAAACATTGCTTTTTCCAAATCAAAATATAACAAATCATATCTTCAGTTCAAAATCCACACTCTTTCTAGATACTTCTAGTTTGGAGTTTAACTTTGGATTTACCTATAACCACAGAAAGGAATTTGAAGAAGAATCCATAGAAGAAAGTACTATAAACGATTTTAAGAATTTAGAAGCCGTACTTCAAATGAAATTAAAGACTCATAATTATGATATTAAATATATGCTTCCAAAGCTGGGTAAATTCGAAACTATAATTGGTATTCAAGGTATGAGCCAAAGCAATGAAAATTTTGGCGAAGAACAATTAATTCCTGATGCTAATACAAACGATTTCGGGGTTTTAGCAACCTCTCATATTCATTTTGAAACAATTGATTTGCAACTTGGTGCACGATATGATCATAGAAATATAAAGGTTCGTAATGGCATTAATAAAAATTTTAATAGTTTTAATTCGGCCATTGGTATAAAGACTTATTTGTTTTCAAACATTGTGAGTAGAATTAATGTAGCCTCTGGCTTTAGAGCTCCAAATTTGGCCGAACTCACTTCTTATGGCACTCATGAAGGCACCAACCGATTTGAAATTGGAAATGCAAACCTAACCAACGAACAAAATTTACAATTCGATGTTGCATTAGAATTTAAAAATGAACATCTTGAAATATTTGCAAATGCCTTTTATAATGGTATAGATAATTACATATTCTTAACCCCCAATGGAGATGTTATTGCGCTTAACCCTGTGTTTTTATATGTACAGAGTAAAGCGAAATTATACGGCGGTGAATTTGGAATACATATTCATCCTCATCCCATAGATTGGCTACATTTGGAGAGTAGTTTTGAAACCGTTACTGGTAAACAAAATAACGGTGACTATTTGCCTCTAATTCCAGCAAAGAAACTGAGCAATACTCTGCGAATTAAATTCGAAAACAATTGGTTAAAGAATGCCTATAGTTTTGCAACACTAAGTCATACCTTTAGTCAAAACAAGGTTAATACATTTGAATCCACATCAGCCAATTATACATTATTAAGCGCTGGTTTTGGTGGGGAATTACAAGTGTTCAAAAACACTTTAAGCTTAAATATCTCAGGAAACAATTTATTTAATACAGCCTATATTAATCACTTGTCGCGTCTAAAAGTAGACGATATTTCAAATGTGGGAAGAAATATTACAATAGGATTGTCTTATGAGCTATAAGACTTTTATGAAAGTAAATTAATTTAAGAACAGCTTGACCATAAAGCCAAACTAAAGTTGAGCTGTTCTTTTAATTGAATATTCAAAAATATCATTGCTCAACTTCTATAACGATTTCCTCCGATTTAAATACAAAGGTATACAACCACATTAAAGTAAACGTTGGAATAATATCCATAAGCGGCAAGGCTTCTTCAACAAAGGCAATAACACCTGCAATTTTACCTGTTTTACCCTTATAAAGCTTGGTCATTAAATATCCAGCAGCAGGCGCCCAAATTAGATCAAATGGGGGGAATATAAAGGATACATATCCTAAAGCATCAAAAACAAGACCATAGCCTAATTTTTTGTATTTACTTGTATTTTTAAAATTCATAGGAGTGTTTTATTAAACTATAACAAAAAACATACCCTATTTATTATGATAATTTCCCACTAATAAGTTTTAAAAATTCCGATCGTGTTTCAATATTTCGAAAAGCCCCTCTAAACCCTGAAGTTGTTGTTACCGAATTTTGCTTTTGTACACCCCGCATCATCATACACATATGTGAAGCCTCAATCACTACTGCCACTCCTTGTGGTTTTAAGGTGTCATTAATACAATCTAAAATTTGCTCGGTTAATCGCTCTTGAACTTGAAGTCTACGAGCAAATACATCTACAATTCTCGGCAATTTACTCAATCCTACAATATGTCCGCTTGGAATATATGCAATATGAGCTTTTCCGAAAAAGGGTAGTAAATGGTGCTCACACAACGAATAGACCTCAATATCCTTAACAATTACCATCTCATCATAGGTCTCCTTAAACATTGCGCTTTTAAGAATTTCCGTCGCATTTTGTTCATAGCCTTGAGTTAAAAATTGCATCGCTTTTGCGGCTCTTTCAGGAGTTTTTATTAATCCATCACGGTTTGAATCCTCTCCAATTTCCTTAATTATTGATGCATAGTTTTCCCTTACATCTTCCATCGCTTTTATATTATGCTCTTCAAATTGTTTTCTTGACATCTTCTATTTTAATTTATCGCTAAAGTGTTCTTGTAACTTTTTTAATTTTGGACGTATCAAAAATTGACAATAAGGCTGCTCTTTATTATTATTATAATAATCCTTATGATTCTCGTCTGCTTCATAGAACACTTCAAATTTAGTTATTTCTGTAACAATAGGACTACTAAAAACCCCTTCAGAAGTTAATAAAGAAATATAGTCTTGAGCCTGAGATTTTTGCCTAGTATCTGTATAGAAAATTGCCGAACGATATTGGGTTCCAACATCATTAGCCTGTTTATTTAAAGTAGTAGGATCGTGGGTAGCAAAAAACACTTCCAATAATTCCACATAAGACACCATACTCGGATCATACCCTATTTTGATACCTTCGGCATGACCTGTAATACCAGAACACACTTCCCGATAAGCAGGATTTTTAATAAATCCACCGGTATACCCTGAATTGACAGTCTTAACACCATTTATTCTACGAAATACAGCCTCGGTACACCAAAAGCACCCACCAGCAAAAATTGCTGTTTTAAATTCTTCAGTCATAGATTCAAAATTAGATAAAAATACTTTGTCGTCAATTTTATGATTTTCTTACCATATACTTAACACTTTTCGGCTCCTTTTAACTTTTACTTATGAATTTTCAGGACGTTCAAAATGTAATTTTGTAAAAAATGTAACAATCATAAATAATGCTAATCCTTTGTAAAAGGATATTTCATCAAAATCAAAATCAATCACAAATGAAAAACTGTCTTTACGTATTACTTTCATTATTTTGCGTTTCAGGCTCTCTTGCCCAAGAAAAAAAAGTTTTAAACATAAAAAAAATCACTAATGCTCCAAAAATAGATGGGATTTTAGATGAAGCAGTTTGGGCAGAAGCCCAAGAAGCTACTGATTTTGTACAGTTCAGACCAGAAACAGGTGTTAAAGCATTAGCACATCAAAAAACAATTGTAAAAATGGCTTATGATGATGATGCCGTTTATTTTGCTGCCTATTTGCATGACAACCCTGAAGACATTCCAATTCAAGTTGGTACTCGTGATAATTTTCCACAAGCCGATTTTTTTATCGTTGTACTCAACCCCAATAATGATGGTAAAAATGATACCGAATTTTTCGTGTTTAGCTCTGGAAGTCAAGCTGATGCAGTAGTATCTCCCGGTAATGGCGAAGACTTTGGGTGGAATGCCGTTTGGGATAGTGCTGTAAAGATTGTTGACGATGGTTGGATTGTAGAAATTAAGATTCCATATTCGGCTTTGCGATTTTCAAACAAAGATGTACAAACATGGGGTTTACAACTTCACAGACGTTTTAGAAAAAACGAAACTCAATATTCTTGGAATCTAATTGATAGGACACAAGGGTATTTTAGTAGTTATAGCGGTATCGTTCAAGGCATCGAAAACATTAAGCCTCCAACACGACTCAGTTTTTATCCATTTGCTTCCGTTTTAACTCGTTCTTTCGATGGCGAAACATCCAATGACTTCAGTTATGGAATGGATGTTAAATACGGTATTTCAGAAAATTTCACACTAGACGCAACACTTATCCCCGACTTTAGTCAAGCTGGATTTGATAATGTAGAGCTCAATTTAGGTCCTTTTGAACAACAATTCTCAGAACAACGTCAGTTTTTCAAAGAAGGTGTTGATTTATTTAATAAAGGCGATCTATTTTATTCTAGAAGGATTGGAAACTCACCAACAGGTAATCCTATTTTGGACGATAATGAAGAAATAACAAATTACCCAAATAAAATCAAAATGCTCAATGCCGTTAAAGTTTCTGGTCGAACTAAAAATGGCTGGGGTATTGGTTTCTTTAATGCGATAACCGAAAAAACTGAAGCTACAATTAAAAACACATTAACCAATGGCTCAAGAAGAGAAGTTGTTGAGCCAATTGCCAATTATAATATTCTTGTCATTGACAAACAATTTGGGCAGAACTCATCAGTGAGTTTTGTAAATACTAACGTCTCCAGAAGTGGTCATTTTAGAGATGCCAATGTTTCCGCTCTACTATTCGATATCACTAATAAAAAAAATACGTTTAGTTATGAAGGTGAGTTTAAGGTCAGTGCACTTAATTTATACGAAGGGAATCAAACTGGGTATAGTGGGGCTTTAGGTTTTAATAAGGTAAGTGGAAATTATAGATTTGGGGTAGATTATGAAATTGCGGATAAAAAATTTGATATCAACGATTTAGGAATTCAAAATCGAAATAATTTTAGTAATTTTTCTTCTTGGTTTTCATATCAAACTTTTGAGCCTTCTAAAAAGCTTAATAGTTTTCGGTTCAATTTATGGTTTAACTATAAACAATTATTTAATCCTAGCACTTATACAGGTAAAAATGTTGGGATGTTTATAAGAGCTGTAACCAAAAAATTATGGTCCTTCAGTGGGAATATGAACTGGAACATTGGAAAGCAGTACGATTTTTGGGAACCTAGAACAGAAGGCCGATTCTTTGTTTTTAAAAACAATTTAAATGGAAACGTCCAATTTAGATCAAATTTTGCTAAGACTTTCGCCATCCGAGGTGATGTAGGGATTGCAACCCTTTTTGATTCAGAAAGAGATGTATTTCATAAATGGTATAGTATAGGACCCCGTTTCAGATTCAATGATAAATTTTCTCTGAGTTACTCCTACCGTTATCAAGGTGGAAATGGAGGCCGTGGCTATGTAACCACTCTCGAAAATAATGGAGAAATATTATTTGGCCAACGTAAACAACGTACTGTTGTAAATAGCATCTCAGGAAATTATAATTTTAATTCATTTCATGGCTTATCATTAACATTTAGAAATTATTGGTCGACAGTTACCTATAGACAAGACCTATTTACACTTTTAAATGATGGAAGTACAACGACAAGTACTGGGCATAATTTAGACACTATTGATTTTGATCCAAATGCCAATTTTAGTACCTGGAATATCGATTTAAGATATTCCTGGCAATTTGCGCCTGGAAGTCAGTTAACAGCCTTATATAGAAATTCACTGTTTAATTTCGATACAATGTCAAGAGACAATTTTTTTGACAGCTTAGGCAACTTATTCGATCAACCTATTGAACATACCTTTTCACTTAGAATGGTATACTATATAGATTATAACACACTTAAAAATGTATTTAAAAATAAAAGGAGTTCATAATTCACTAATACCCTGTAAGAATGAGTGTTAAGACTAATATATATTTATTATGTATTACTATTAACTTAAAAAAAGCAAATATGATTATAAAAAAATGCAACAATCAATAATTATATCAGTCCTTGAAAAAGGAAACCGATAACCATCAATCAAAAAACTAATCACAAAATGAAAAAATCACTAAGTTTATTGTTTATGTTTTGCTTTATTTTTAGCATGACAGCCCAAGAGAAAAAATTTCTAGACCTTAAAAGAGCAACTTTATCACCAAAAATTGATGCAATTTTAGACGATGCAGCTTGGGAAGAAGCAGATGAAGCGAGCGGGTTTGTTCAGTTTCGCCCGGCAATGGGGACACCTGAAGAAGACCATCAAAAAACAACTGTAAAAGTAACCTATGATGATAATGCCGTTTATTTCGCTGCATACATGCGAGATAATCCTGATAATATCATGAATCAATTAACAACTCGAGATAATTTTGGACAATCAGATTTTTTCTTGATTTCTATCAACCCAAATAACGATGCTCAAAACGATACTGAATTTTTAATATTTAGCACAGGAACTCAAGGTGATGCTGTTGTTACCTCAGACGGAAATGAAGATTGGGGATGGAACGCTGTTTGGGACAGTGCTGTAAAAATTGTTGATGACGGATGGATTGCCGAAATAAAAATTCCATATTCTGCACTACGTTTTTCTAATCAGGAAATTCAGACTTGGGGGATTCAGTTTCACCGAAGGCACATGAATGATAATAGACAACTAACTTGGAATCCTATTGATAAAACCAAAGGAAGAATTGGTCAATACCATGGTGAACTTAGAGGAATTAAAAATATAGAACCACCTGCTCGATTAAGCTTTTACCCTTTTACATCGGCACTTACCCGTTCATATGATGGAGCAACTGGTGACGATTATAGTATTGGCATGGATGTAAAATATGGCTTAAGTGAAAATTTCACATTAGACGCTACGCTTATACCTGATTTTAGTCAAGCTGGTTTTGATGATGTGCAACTAAATTTAGGCCCGTTTGAGCAGCAATTTTCCGAACAGCGTCAATTTTTTAAAGAAGGAGTAGATTTGTTTAGTAAAGGAGATTTGTTTTACTCAAGACGAATTGGTAATTCACCAACAGGAAGCCCTTCTCTCGGAGCAAATGAAGAAATTACGGACTATCCAAATTCAGTAAAATTATTGAACGCCGTTAAAGTTTCAGGGCGTACAAAAAATGGACTTGGAATAGGTGTTTTTAATGCTATCACAGAAAAAACAGAATCAATCATAACTGATAATATTACTCAGGAAACTCGAAGAGAAACTGTTGAGCCTTTATCAAATTATAACATACTTGTAGTTGACCAACAATTTAACGGAAACTCATCGGTAAGCCTTATTAATACCAATGTAACTAGAAGTGGGGATTTTAGAGATGCTAATGTTACTGGAGCATTGTTCGATATTTCAAATAAAGCAAATAAATATAATATAAGTGGTGAAGCTAAGATGAGCTCATTAAATCTTTACGATGGTACACAATCGGGTTTTAGTTCTAGAATTAGATTAGCCAAAGTAAGTGGCAAATACCGCTACAGTATTGGACATCGCTTGGCGGATAAAAAATTCGACATTAATGATATGGGGTTATTATTTAGAAATAATTATAACGACATTTCTGCAAATGCATCTTATCAAATCTTTGAGCCCACAAATACATTAAACAGGTTTAGAATTAGCTTTCGTGCTCGTTATAATATGCTATACAAGCCAAATACATATACCGGGAATAACGTAGGTCTTAACGTGAATGGACAAACAAAAAGTCTATGGCACTTTGGAGGCAATATAAATTGGAATATTGGTAAGCAATATGACTATTTTGAACCAAGAACAGAAGGGCGCTTCTTTACGTTTAAAAATAATTTCAGTGCTGAAGCATGGGGAGGAACGAATCGAGCTAAACCTTTTTCAATAATGTCTTATCATGGGTTTACCACTTTATTTGATAAAGGTCGTGATGTTTTTATTCATTATTTTGGTATAGACCCAAGAATACGATTTAGTGATAAATTTAGTTTAAGTTATTCTATCAGTTATAATAAAGGACGAGGTGGTCGAGGTTATGTCACAAATGTAGGTGACGATATTGTTTTTGGACAACGTAAACAAAAAACGATTGAAAATGGCATTGAAGCCAGCTATAATTTCAATTCTTATCATGGTTTATCCTTAACATTTAGAAATTATTGGTCAACAGTAACCTATAACGAAGACTTATTTACACTTTTAGATAATGGAAGTGTTTCAAACACAGGTCATACCGTGAACAATATTGGATATGACCCAAATGTAAACTTTAATACTTGGAATTTTGATTTTAGATACTCATGGCAATTTGCACCTGGCAGCCAATTAACAGCATTGTACAGGAATTCATTGTTCAATTTTGATACAGCATCTGATAATAATTTTTCAGATAGTTTAGGTACTTTATTTGACCAACCAATTGAACATATATTCTCTTTAAGATTAGTTTATTATATTGATTTTAACAATATTAAAGGCATATTTAAGAAAAACACCATTTAATAGGGTTCTAAATAAACACATCAATTAAAAAAAAGGGTCTGCCGTTTAATCTGCAGATCTTTTTTTATACCCAAAATTGAAAACAGCGCCAGTTTAAGCATATTCAGAGCTTATCTTAACATAGGTAAAGACGTATTAACATTTATCTGGCAGTTTTAACATTTACTTAGGAAAATACGGGTTTTACTAAATGTAAGTTTGCGTGACTTTTTACAATTTGTATAAAAGACACATTACTAACAACCACCATCTCTAAAATGAAAAGAATTCTTTATTTTTTATTCATATGCTGCTCCGTTTTCATCACTAGAGCACAAGAAAAAAAAACTCTTAATATTACAAAGACTACTGTAGCCCCAAAAATAGATGGCATACTAGATGACCCTATTTGGAGTACAGTAGAAGTAGCTTCAAATTTTGTGCAATACAATCCGGGAATGGGAGTTCCTGCAAAAGAACATCAAAAAACTGAAGTACGAATAACTTATAACAATCAAGCCATTTTTGTTTCAGCTTATATTCATGAGAAACCAGAAGATATATTAAAAGTATTTTCTCCTAGAGATGATTTTGGTCAAGCCGATTATTTTGGAGTGACATTTAACCCAAACAATGACGCACAAAACAATATTAAATTTTATGTAATGAGTTCTGGAACACAAGCTGATATTATTGGTGGTTCTAGCGGAAGACGCGGCGGAGGTCCCGGGCCTCGTGGTGACAGAGGATGGAATGCTGTTTGGGATAGTGCTGTGAATCATGTTGAAGATGGTTGGATTGTAGAAATGAAAATTCCGTATGCGGCGCTTCGTTTTTCAAATCAAGAAGATGCCGTTTGGGGTATTCAATTTTTTAGAAAATTCAGAAAAGAAGGTCTTGATTATAGCTGGAGTCCAATTGATAGAACTAAAGGGAATCAAGGTATTTATGATGGCGAGTTAAAAGGATTGAATGACATTACACCTCCTACTCGATTAAGTTTTTACCCATTTGCTTCTGCCACATCGGTTTCTCAGGCAAACGAAACCGTAAGTAATATTGGTTTTGGAATGGATGTAAAATACGGAATTACAGAAAGTTTTACGCTTGATGTTACTCTAATACCAGATTTTAGTCAAGCAGCTTTTGATAAAGTGGAATTGAATTTAGGTCCTTTTGAACAGCGTTTTGATGAACAACGTCAATTTTTTAAGGAAGGTGTAAACTTATTTAGTAAAGGTGATTTATTCTACTCAAGAAGAATTGGTAATAGCCCTGTTGAGCGTTTTGATGTTTATGATGAATTAATAGACGCAACTGATGAAGTTGAAGAAGTGGTTGATGATCCTAAAAGCGTTAAAATGTTGAATGCCATTAAAGTTTCGGGGAGAAACAAAAATGGTCTGGGTATTGGGGTATTTAACGCTATTACAGAAAAGACAAGTGCTAGAATAAAGAATACAAAATACACGCTTGATATTAACGATGAAAAAATTGATTCTACCATAACATATAGAGAGCGTGTTACAGAGCCATTTGCTAATTATAATATTATTGTATTAGATCAGCAATTCAATCAAAACTCTTCCATTAGTTTTGTTAATACTAACGTGCTAAGAGAAGGGCATTATAGAGATGCAAATGCATCTGCACTTCTTTTTAATTTAACCGATAAGACCAATACTTTTAATATTAGAGGTCAAGGAAAAATGAGCAACGTAAGGGAATTTGGAGATAAGACGACCGGTTTTGAAGGAGGTTTTTCAATAGGAAAAGTTGGAGGTGCTTTTCAATATCGTTTAGAAGGAAGTATTAGAGATAAAAATTATGATGTAAACGATTTAGGGTTCGGAGTTCGAAATAATTTCAAAAACTTAGAAGCCAATTTTAGATACGAAGTTTTTGAGCCTAAAGGGTTTTTAAACAGCTTTAATATTAGAGCTGAAAGTCAACTGAAATGGAGACATAGCAATAACGACTATACCGGTAATAGGTCTGAAATAAATTTCAATGCAAGAACAAAAAATTTAATGTGGATTGGTGGAGAAATTAATGCAGCATTAGGCAAGCAGAAAAACTATGATGAACCTAGAGATCAAGAAAATGACAGATTTTATGTGATTAACAACTTTGTTAGAGGAAGAGCATACATATTTACTAACAGCAATAAAGCCTTATCAACTAGTGGTAATATTAGCTATGGTACATTGTTTGACAAAAACAGAGATTTTCGTGAGTATCAAATTAGAATAGGTCCTAACTTTCGCTTTAACGATAAATTTACATTGGAGTATGATTTAAGTTACCAGAAAAAAATGGGTAGCAGAGGATATGTAACAAATATTGATGATGAAATTATTTTTGGAGACCGAGATCAAAAAACATTTGAAAATAGTATTTCTGGAACGCTAAATTTTAATTCATTAAAATCACTAACACTATCGTTTAGAAATTACTGGTCTATAGCTACATATGACGAAGGTCTTTTTACTTTGGAGGCTGATGGTTCGCAATCAAAAGAAACAGGACATACTTTAACTAATTTAGATTTGGATCCAAATAGAAACTTTAATATTTGGAATCTTGATATTAGTTATCAATGGCAATTTGCACCAGGAAGTCAATTAGTTGCATTATATAGAAATCAATTATTCAACAGCACAACGCAATCTTTAGATACTTTTAGTGAAAGCTTGAAAGATTTATTCAATCAAGACATACAGCATACATTTTCAATAAAGATGATATATTACTTAGATTATAATTCCATTAAAAGCGTATTTAATAAGAAATCGGCTCTAAATAGTGCGCCATGATAAAGTGATACTCGTTGCCAAAATCAAGGTTTTGAATAAGTTTTAAGAAATCTGAATAGAATTTCTAACTATTCAGTATTTTTACCACATAAGCAAAGCTATGATCGAAGCAAAAAATATCCATAAGTCCTACGATGATTTACACGTATTAAAAGGTGTAGACCTACATATTAAACAAGGAGAAATTGTCTCTATTGTTGGTGCTTCTGGTGCAGGTAAAACAACATTATTGCAAATTTTAGGCACACTTGATAAAGCGACATCAAAAGAGAAGCCTTTGCTTAAAATGAATGCTGTTTCTACCATCGGGCTAAACGATAAAGCCCTGGCTAAATTCAGAAATGAACATATCGGATTTATTTTTCAATTTCATCAGTTATTACCAGAGTTCACCGCCCTAGAAAACGTATGTATTCCAGCTTTTATTAAAGGCACGTCAAAAACTGAAACCGAAACTAGAGCTAAAGAATTACTAGATTTTTTAGGCCTATCTCAGCGATATAATCATAAACCAAACGAACTATCAGGTGGAGAACAACAACGTGTAGCCGTGGCTCGAGCATTAATTAATAATCCGAAGCTAATTTTTGCAGACGAACCTTCAGGTAATTTGGATAGTGAATCTGCAGAAAATTTACACAATCTATTCTTTAAACTTAGAGATGAGTTTGGACAAACTTTCGTTATTGTAACTCATAACGAAGACCTTGCTAACATGGCCGATAGAAAACTGGTTATGGTTGATGGCAAAATTATAAATAATTAAATCCCTTGAAAGCCTCAGAACTCAAGGAATTTCTAGATGCTAAAGTTGCTCAATACAACACTTCTGATTTTATTTCAACAGATCCTATAAGTATTCCTCATCAATTCCGAGTTAAAGAAGATATTGAGATTGCTGGATTTCTTACCGCTACCATAGCTTGGGGAAATCGAAAAATGATCATTAAAAACGCGAATCGTATGGTCGCTTTATTGGGAAACTCACCTTATGATTTCATTATGCAACATAAGGAACATCATTTGGAGAATTTCGATGGTTTTGTACATAGAACTTTTAATGCTGAAGATTTTAAATATTTTATTAAAGCACTTAAGCATATCTATATTAATCATAATGGCTTAGAACAAGTCATTAAAACTCATGCTAAAAAAACATCACTCCAACCTGCCATTCATAAGCTAAAAAAGGTGTTTTTTGAAATCCCCCATTTACCACGCACAACAAAACATATTGGCGATCCATATAAAGGCTCAGCAGCCAAACGAATTAACATGTTTTTACGCTGGATGATTCGCAATGATAATACTGGTGTCGATTTTGGGATTTGGAAAAGCCTCTCCCCGTCTCAACTCTCTTGTCCGCTCGATGTACATTCTGGTAATGTCGCTCGTAAATTAGGTTTAATTACAAGAAATCAAAATGATGCCAAAGCCCTAATAGAATTGGATTCTAACTTGAGAGAACTCGATCCTGTGGACCCTGTAAAATATGATTTTGCTTTATTTGGATTAGGCGTTTTTGAAGACTTTTAAAATCTTGTTAATAAATGTTAATTTATTCTTAACTTCCATACAAAACAGTACTTTAGTAACATTCATAAACTAACTAAACACACTACAATGAAAAAATTTTTTAGCCTCCTATTTCTTGCAGGAGTATTGACGTCCTATGGGCAAAGCAGAACTATCCCTGTTGACACTACTGTGGTAACAACACATAATACAACGGTAAAAGGACAAAGCTTTTCTTACACAGCCACCACAGGAACACAACCTGTTTGGGACGAGAATGGAGATCCAACGGCGACGTTGTTTTACACCTATTACACGCGTAATAATGTAAAGAACAGAGCAAGCAGACCTTTAATAATTTCATTTAATGGAGGACCAGGATCCGCTTCTGTCTGGATGCATGTTGCTTATACAGGACCTCGTATTTTAAACATTGACGACGAAGGCTATCCTGTACAACCATATGGCTACAGAAGCAATCCAAATTCTATTATTGATGTTGCCGATATTGTATTTGTAAATCCGGTAAACACAGGATATTCAAGAATGATTCCTAACAAGGAAGGTGAAATGCCAGACAAAAAACAATTTTTTGGTATCAATGCTGATATTAAATATTTAGCAGAATGGGTAAACACCTTTGTATCTAGAAATAACCGCTGGGAATCCCCAAAATACATTATTGGAGAAAGTTATGGTGGCACCCGTGTTATGGGATTATCAAATAGATTACAAAGCTCTCAATGGATGTACTTAAATGGTGTAATTATGGTATCTCCTGCCGATTATAACGCATACAATACCGATGGTCAGCCAGAATATTCCGCGCTCGACCTACCATATAAAGCTGCTGCCGCTTGGTATCATAAAATGTTGCCCCCTGCACTACAAAACAAGGATTTAACAGATATGATACCTGAAGTTGAGGCATATGCAATCAATACTTTGATGCCTGCAATAGCCAAAGGCGGTTTTATTTCTGATGCTGAACGTAATAATGTAGCAGAAAAATACTCATATTATACAGGTATTAGCAAAAAGTCGATTTTACAGCACAACTTAGTAGTGCCAAATAGTTTCTTTTGGAAAGAATTATTACGAGATAAAACTGGTCAGACTATCGGTCGCTTAGATTCACGATATTTAGGTATTGATAAGATGCAAGCTGGAACACGTCCAGATTATAGTCCTGAATTAACTTCTTGGCTACACTCTTTTACACCAGCAATTAACCACTATATTAAAAATGAACTCAAGTTTGTAACCGATGTAAAATATAATATGTTCGGCCCTGTACATCCTTGGAATAATGACGATAACACCACTCGAGATGACCTCCGAAAAGCCATGGCTACAAATCCTTATTTACATGTATTAAATCAATCAGGGTATTACGATGGAGCAACTACTTTTTTTACGGCTAAATACACATTATCACAAATTGATCCTAGTGGGAAAATGAAAGATCGTATGACCTTTAAAGGCTACAGAAGCGGACACATGATGTATTTAAGAAACGAAGACTTGATTAAAGCAAATGAAGACATAAGGGAGTTTATCAAAAAATCTTCAGCCAATGGAAAAGCTGCAAAATATTAACCTGTGAGAAAATATTCATTACTTACACTATTGTTCAGCGTTATACTTATAACGCTGAACGCTTGTAAACCTGGACCAGAAACGCTTATAACTTATATTACAGCACCTACTGGAATAAACGGGTCGGAATCTAGCTTGCATAAATCTAGTGATGGCAGTATCCTATTAAGTTGGATTGAAACTGGTGAAGATAATGAGAGTAAGCTACTATTTTCAAGTCTTCAGGATGATAATACCTGGTCCACATCAAAAACCATTGCCACGGGTAATGATTGGTTTGTGAACTGGGCCGACTTTCCATCAATGGTATCTTTCGGAAAAGAAAATTTAGCGGTACACTATTTAGAAAAGAGTGCTCCAGAAACCTTTACTTATGATGTAAGACTTACAGTTTCAAACGACAATGGAAATACATGGAACACTTCATTTGTACCACATACAGATAACACTCATGCGGAGCATGGCTTTGTGAGTAAAGTTGAAATGAATGACGATGCTTTTCTATCGGTGTGGCTCGATGGACGACAAATGGCTTATGCTGAAAAGGATTCGACCATTGCAAAAGAGATGACTTTAAGAAGTGCATTAATAAGTAAAGATGGCGAATTAATTAATGAATACTTATTGGACAGCCGCGTATGTGATTGTTGCCAAACAGATACTGCCATGACCAATGATGGTCCAATTGTAGTGTATCGAGATCGCTCAGAAGATGAGATACGAGACATCTATTATGTGAGACAAGTCAATAATGAATGGACAGATCCAAAACCAATTTTTAATGATAATTGGAACATTTCTGGTTGTCCAGTCAATGGTGCTGGAATTACTGCTAAAGATGATACTGTAGCCGCAGTTTGGTATACCAGAGCAAATGATACACCTAAAGTAAAAGTTGCTTTTTCTAACAATAATGGAGGCTCTTTTGAAGCTCCAATAAACATTGATTATATTGATCCACTCGGACGTGTAGATATTGAAATGTTAGACGATAAATCGGTGTTAGTCAGTTGGATGGATACTGTAAATGATAATACAGTAATCCAATTACAACGTGTGCAACAAGATGGAACTTTAAGTGAGTTAATTACCTTAACTGAAGCTTCTGAAAGCCGTTCTAGCGGATTTCCTAGAATGGTAATTAGAGATAAAATGGCTTATCTTTCCTGGACAAATGTTGGAGATGATAAGCTTGATCTAAAAACGGCCATTGTAAATACCGGCCTTTTAAAATAAATCTAAACCAAAAAAAACTGGCTTTAATAAGCCAGTTTTTTATACTATAATTTTTATTATTACCCCTTTAACCAAGCGGTTCTCAAATCAAGTTGTTTTTGTGTTACATCTTGTTTTGACTGAATTTTTTGTCCAGTTGTATATGATTGAGTTAGGGTAGCTTTCACGATAACTTCGTTCCCTCCTCTATTTAACTTTACTTCAATTTCCTTACCAGGTTGCCATCCAAAAACCTGAGATAGAATTTGATTCGCATTTTGGATTGTAACTTTAGTTCCATCTAATTCAACAATAATGTCATTCGGTAGCACTCCCTGTTCATTCCAAAAACTGTTTTTACTTACCAAATTATTAAAGTAGACCGTCCCATCTGTCTGATTCGCACCAACAATTAAAGCGCCTGCATTTTGGATAAAATTAGTCTTTACTTCAGATTCAGCTACTTCTAATCCAACCTTTTCAAAGAATTCATTATAATTAATTGGTGTTCCGCCTAATACATGTGCATCAAAAAACACTTTTAAAGAAGGATAAGTCATTGCTGCAATTTCATCAAGAATTTTATCATCTTCGAAAGGCTTGTTTTTACCATACTTTAATGACAATTCTTTCATTAATGATAAGATACCTCTTGTACCATTACTTTCTTCACGCATCAAAAGATCTACACACATCCCAATTAAAGCCCCTTTTTGATATACGTTTCCATAGTTTGGAGCATAAGGATCATCCAAAATATGCTCACTCATAACAGTAAAGCTCATGGCATCATTAAAGCCTGAAGCTGATTGAATTTTCCCCATTATTTTAGCGTAAAATTCATCTTCAGATACTAAACCTTGATCAATTTGAAATAGACTAGCAAAATATTCAGTTACCCCTTCATACATCCATAAATGCTTAGAAAATGTAGGCTGGTCATAATCAAAATAGTGTACATCCTCAGAATGTACGCTCAATGGTGTTACAATATGAAAAAATTCATGAGAAACAATATCAATCATACTTTTAGCTAAAGCCGCTTCTTGCATTGATTCTGGCATAACTACTACCGTAGATGTATGATGCTCTAAAGCGCCATATCCTTTAGGTGAATTTTCCTTGCCTTCGGATAAATACACATAGATGTCATATCTCGAAGTACTATTAACATTCCCCAAATAGGTCTTTTGTGCTTGCATCATAGTCTCCATTGTTTCTTTCAAAGACTTAGCAGAATGTGTTTTATTAGGCGAGTAAACACTTAAAACAATTTTAATATCTCCAACTTGAAATTCTTCTACTTCCAATTCACCATAAAACATAGGATTATCGGTAATATCAAAATATCGTGGAGCAAAATAACTTGATGTTGAGACCCCACCATCAGCACTTGTAGTATAAGATACTTGCTCTAAAGCAGACGTACGGACAAAGTTACTGGCAGCCGTAACATCTAATTTGTATTGGTTATTCTTCAAAGCATCAAAATACCCAATAAAACCATGAAGATTTAGTACGTAATTATCTGACTCAATATTTGTTCCTGCTGGTGAAAATGGGGTATCCCCTCCTATGCCTCCTGTAACTTCCACATCAAATGTGTCATTTACATAATAACTAATATAATCTAAGGTTGTTGCATTACTTATTGTCCATGTATTCGTATCAGTTTTATTTACTACAAGCTCATTTCCAGAATAGTCAAAAGCTTTAAAATCATCTATATACTTTCCGAAATCACTCACAGAATAAGTGCCTTGTACAACTCTTGGCAAATGATAGGTTACATTCGCTGCAGTTATTCTTCCAGGGTTTATTATTACGGGTACTTTATCTTCAACAACATTCGTTAAATCTATAGACGTGGTAATTGGTGAATTAACCGCCAAATCGTTGATTCGTTTAGCAGAGCCACAACCTACAAGGATAACTCCTGTAATAAAAGTGCTTAAAATTCTTTTCATTATTTAGTTTTGTTTAAAGTTAATTTAATAGACGCCAAAGCTAAGAAACTGTTACTGTATTATTACACAAGTTTTTGTTAATTTCCCCAAATGGAAAATCCCTTAGTAAGCATCCTTATTCCGTTTAAAAATACGGCAATTTTTTTACCAGATTGCATCACGTCTATCCTTAAACAGTCCTATACTAATTGGGAGCTTATTATTATTGATGATGGCTCAACAGATAACAGCTTTTCTATTGTTGATAAATTTGCCGACCAAGATTCTAGAATCAAGCTTTTTAAAAATACTGGTGCTGGTATTATTGAGGCTCTAAGATTGGCTTTAAGTAAAAGTGAAGGGGTATTTATTACGAGAATGGATAGTGACGATTTAATGACTCCAAACAAATTAGAAATACTAAGTACTAATCTCATTAAATATGGAAAGCAGCATCTCGCGGTTGGACAAGTCAATTATTTCTCTGAAAAGGGCATTGGTGATGGCTATAAAAGTTATGAATTATGGCTTAACAAACTAACACAAACAGGAACAAATTATGACGAAATTTATAAAGAATGTGTGATTCCTTCGCCATGTTGGATGGTATACAAGGAAGATTTAATAGCCTGTGGTGCTTTTGACCCAGATCGTTATCCGGAAGACTATGATCTGGCCTTTCGATTCTATAAGCACCAATTAAAATGTATTCCTTGTGATATTAATTTACACCATTGGCGAGATTATGCCATACGTACTTCAAGAACACATGAGCATTATGCCGAAAATCATTTCATAGAATTAAAGTTGCATTATTTTTTAGAGTTAAACTTCATTAAAGAAAAATCACTAGTCATTTGGGGAGCGGGAAATAAAGGAAAGGTTTTGGCCAAAGGCTTAATTAAAAAGGACATCCCCTTTAACTGGATATGCAATAACCCCAACAAAATTGGACGTGATATTTATGGCCAAGTATTAGAGCCTTTTGAGTTTTTAAAAGAATTAGAGCAGCCCCAAAGCATAATTACTGTCGCAAATGCAAGCTCACAAGCCTATATTAAAACCTATCTCAAACAGCAGCAAATGCAACCCATGATTGATTATTTTTTCTTCTGTTAATATTGAATGGATCAACAATAAGATTGGGCTATATTTTTTTTCATAATTTTAAATTGCGGATATAAACTAATACCCATTTCTCCATTTAAGAAAAAATTTCAAAGTGAAACGATCACTACATTAAATGTAATTTCTCACGATGTGGGAAATGGCTAAATGGTATTCAATTATTTTTAAAGTCGATTCAAATCAAAATTTTATGCTAAAAAACAGCCATAAATCTTATTAAATCTCTTTTTTACCTTAAGTTTGTGTAAGATCAAAACCAAATTCACTATTGGTTTTTGTAAATTTAATTAGAGAATGCAGTTTAAACATCCCGAACTTCTTTACGCTTTATTTCTGCTTCTCATTCCAATTATTATTCATTTATTCCAGCTCCGTCGCTTTCAAAAAATTGCCTTTACGAATGTGCATTTTTTAAAAAATGTTATTATACAAACGCGTAAAAGCTCACAACTAAAAAGATGGCTCACGTTATTGATTCGCTTATTTCTTTTTGCTGCAATAATCCTGGCATTTGCTCAGCCATATACCTCAAAAACGAATCGTTTAAACCTACAATCGGAAACCATTATTTATTTGGATAATTCGTTTAGCATGGAGGCCAAGGGGGAAAAAGGCCCCCTCTTAATGAGAAGTATACAAGATATTATAAGCAACTTAGAGCAAACCACAAATCTTAGTCTTTATACTAATGACCTTACCTTAAAAGATGCTACACACAAAACAATTACCAATGCATTATTAAATTTAGACTATTCATCAAATCAACTAGATTATAATGCTGTATTGTTAAAAGGGAAAAAAATATTTAGTAAAGAAACTGCTACCGTTAAAAATTTAATCCTCCTCTCCGATTTTCAACAAAATGGACAGCCTTTAGTAATTGATCCTGATGCATCTATTGATATAAGCTTGGTACAACTTCAACCGCTCAACACTGCTAACGTTAGTATCGATAGTGTTTATATTTCTAAAGTTACTGCATCCCATACAGAATTAACCGTGAAAGTTAATAGTCATAACTCAAGCACGATAAATGATGTCTCGATTTCACTTTTTAATAATGAAAATTTAATTGCTAAATCTTCAGTTGATGGATCTGGAGGATTAACAACAACCTTTACCTTGGCCAATAATGAAATTATTAATGGCAAAATTACTATTGACGACGTCAGTCTTCAATTTGATAATGTGTTATATTTTAACATTAATAAGCCTTCAAAAATTAATGTACTTTCTATAAACGCTGCTGATGACGATTTCCTGAAACGCGTGTTTACAGATGATGAGTTTGACTATAAAACAACAGCCATTGATCAATTAAATTATAACGACATTGAAGATCAGAACTTAATCGTTTTGAACGAAATAGACAACATACCTGTGGCACTATCTAATGCTTTATCCACTTTTAAAAATGATGGTGGCCATGTTTTGATTATTCCTTCAGAAAAGATTACTTTGAATTCGTACAATCAATTCTTTAAAGCATCAACTTCTGCAATTTTTCAAGCTTTGGATGAAACAGAAAAAAAAGTCACTACAATTAATTATGCACACCCAATTTTTGATGAAGTTTTTGATAAAAAAATTAGCAATTTTCAATATCCAAAAGTAAATAGTTACTATACATTGAATTCAAATAATGACGACATTCTTAAATTTGAAGATGGCAAACCATTCTTAATACGCAAAGGACAAACCTATGTGTTTGCGGCTGCTTTAAACAAGAACAACTCTAATTTCACCAGCTCTCCACTTATTGTACCTACCTTATATAATATTGGTCGACAAAGTTTACAACTTCCTAGACTTTATTATAATATTGGAACAGAAAACCATTATGATATTCACACTACCTTACAACAAGACGATATTTTAAAGTTAAAAAAAGAAGCTACTGAAATCATTCCACAGCAACGAACTTACAGTAATAAAGTTAGTGTTATTACCAACGAATTACCTATAGAATCAGGAATTTATCAAATAAACAAAAGCGCAGAAACATTAGAGCATATCAGCTATAATTATAATAGAAGCGAAAGCAATTTAAACTACTTTGATCTTTCAACTATTGACAATGCATCTGTGGCAAGTTCAATACCACAAGTCTTTAATACTATAAAAAGTAATACTAATATTAACGCGCTATGGAAATGGTTTACTATTTTTGCACTAGTATTATTAATTATAGAACTGCTCATCTTAAAATATTTTAAATGAACGTACTGATAAAATCTGCTACTATAATTGACCCAAAGAGCGATTTTCATAATCAAACCCAAGATCTATTAATTGAAAAGGGTAAAATCACCAATATTGCCAATCACATAAAGAATCCTAATAATTACAAGGAAGTTAGTCTTGATAACTTACACATTTCCCAAGGATGGTTTGATAGTAGTGTTTGTTTTGGAGAGCCTGGATTTGAAGAACGGGAAACTATTGAGAACGGGATACAAACAGCTGCAAAGTCAGGTTTCACCGCCGTAGCAGTAAATCCGAACACAGATCCTATTTTAGATACGAATAGCGCTATTGCTTTCTTGAAATCTAAAGCTGTAAACAAAGCAGTAGAACTTTATCCAATTGGTGCGTTATCAAAAGCTAGTGCTGGCAAGGATTTGGCCGAAATATTCGACATGCAGAATGCTGGAGCAGTTGCTTTTGGCGATTATCAACACCCAATAAGCAATCCTAATTTGTTAAAAATAGCATTGCAATATACCAGTAGCTTTAATGGATTAGTGTGCTCTTTTCCGCTAGAAAACAGAATTTCTGCCAATGGTGTAATGAATGAAAATATCACGAGCACAACTATTGGATTAAAAGGAAATCCTGCACTTGCAGAAGAATTGCAAGTAGCAAGAGATTTATTTTTACTGGAATATACCCAAGGGAAATTACATATACCAACCATCTCTACTGCAAAATCTGTCGACTTGATTCGTCAAGCGAAGCAGAAAAAATTGGATGTCAGTTGTAGTGTCGCGATACATAATTTAATTTTTACCGACGAAGTACTCACTGGATTTGAAACAAACTATAAAGTGACGCCACCACTTAGAACACAAGAAGATATTACCGCTTTAATTGAAGGTTTAAAAGATGGAACCATTGATATGGTAACGAGTGATCACAATCCACTAGACATTGAACAGAAAAAAGTAGAATTTGATTTTGCCGCATACGGAACTATCGGTCTGGAAAGTGCTTTTGGAGCCTTAAATTCTGTACTTCCAACTAAAACAAGCATCAAATTATTAACAAAGGGAAAAGATAGATTCAATATAGAAAGTTCAGTAATTAATATTGGAAATATTGCTAATATAAGTTTATTTAATCCCGATATAAACTATAGCTTCTCGAGAAGTAACATCATATCAAAATCTAAAAATTCAATATTTGAAAATCATAGCTTGAAAGGAAAAGCCTATGGCATTATCTCTAAGAATAAAGTAATTATTTAATAGCCTAATTATGACAGAAGACACAGTAAAAGAAGGTAAAAACATTGCATTAATAAGTTATATTTGGATTTTTGGGGTCATTATTGCCTTTTACATGAATAATGATAATAAAAATGAATTTGCTAGTTTCCATATTCGTCAATCATTAGGGTTGTGGTTAACTTATATGGCCTTTGCATATATGGTTGGTTACTTTGATAACTTCATGATATCAATTTCATTTTGGATCTTCTTTGGCGTTTTATTTGTATATAGCTTTGTAACGGCAGTATCAGGGAAAGCATATCCCATTCCATTAGTTGGAAATTTATATCAAAAAATATTTTCTGGCTTAAGGTAAATAATGATGACAAAACAATTATCTCTAGATTACATTGTTAGAGCGTCAACGCTCAGCAATACCAAAGCACCATTACTTATCATGCTCCATGGTTATGGCAGCGATGAGAACGATTTATTTTCTTTTGCTTCTGAATTACCTGAAGAATTATGCATCGTTTCAGCAAAGGCTCCCTATAGCCTTCAACCTTATGGCAACGCTTGGTATGCTATTAATTTCGATGCTGATAAAGGCAAATGGAATGATAATGAACAAGCCATTCAGTCAAGAGATTTAATTGCTAATTTTATTGATGAGGTTTGTAATGAATATGAGGTAGACCCTACAAATGTCTCCTTATTAGGTTTTAGTCAAGGGACTATTTTGAGTTACGCCGTTGCACTTAGCTATCCACAAAAAATTAAAAACGTAATTGCGTTGAGCGGCTATATAAGTTCAGAAATAATTAAAAATAATTTGGACAGCAAAACGTATTCCAATTTAGATTTTTACTGCTCACATGGAAGTGTAGATCAGGTAATTCCTGTGGAATGGGCTAGAAAAACTCCTCAAATTCTGGAATCTTTAAATATTAAACACCAATACAATGAATTTCCAGTAGGTCATGGTGTTGCACCTCAAAATTTTCATGAACTCAAGGAATGGTTGGAAAACCGCATTTAATTTGATTGTATAGGATACATGAAATATTCTACCAAGTTAAATTTCAATTCTTGATTATCAGTAATCCTATAAGTTAAAAATAATTCTCCCCAATGTTTCCCATCCGAAAAATCGGCTAAGATCCATTTATGATTTAAGAGTTTAATGGTATTTATCATCATCTTCCCATCGGTCATTGATGCATAAGGTACAAGCGGATGTTCTCCTTTTGCTTCATTTAAGGTATACAATTCATCTTTAATAAATGGAATCAACTCGGAGACATCAAGGCCTTTACTTTCAAAAAAACTAATAGCATCTTCATTGTGTTCCAGATTAAAATGCATCAATTCAAGGTTTTCATCTTGCATGATTACCGTAGCATCTTCAAGCTTTTCAATCTTAGCTTTAAACTTTGTTATATCGTTCTCATATTTATCCAATATGTTTTTGGAGTTTACATATTGAAAAATCACCAGTAATATGGTGAATACAAACAAATACATAAATATTTTACTTTTCATCTTTCTATACTGTTAATTGTAAGTTGTCATAGGCCAGAAAAACATTATCTGGTAATGATTGCTGAACGTCTTCATGAAAGCCTAACATATGGCTAATATGGGTCAAATATGCGCGTTCGGGTTTAACTGTTTCTATAAAATCTAAGGCTTCTTCTAAGTTAAAATGTGATGGGTGTGGTTGGATTCGTAATGCATTTATAACTAATATTTTAAGCCCTCCTAATTTAGCAATTTCATCATCATCAAGGGTTTTCATATCGGTTAAATAGGCGATATCATTAAACCGAAACCCAAATACCTGTAACTTATCGTGATAGCCATTTATAGGGATTACATCAATATTCGCTAATTTAAATGGATTATTTTCAATAATATGCTTTATCACATTTGGTGCACCGGGATATTTATTTTCAGTTTTAAAAATATAATCAAATCGTGTTTCTAATGCCTTCATGACACGATTATGGGCATAAATAGGAATATCTCCTTGTTGAAAGAAAAAAGGCCTAATATCATCCAACCCCGCAGTATGATCGGCATGTTCATGAGTAAATAAAATACCATCAATTTTACTACAGTTGGCACGTAACATTTGATATCTAAAATCCGGACCACAATCGATTACATATGTTTTATCATCCCATTCTATTAAAACAGAAACTCGTAAACGTTTATCTTTTGTATCAGTACTCAAACATACAGGGTGTTTACTCCCAATAATGGGAATCCCTTGAGATGTTCCTGTTCCTAAAAATGTAAGCTTCAAATGTGTAAATTTTAAGACAAAAATAAGCTTATTTTTTTTCTTTGCGTCTCTATTTTAATACCTTTGTTGAGGATATATAATCTAAATTTTTGAAATGGAAATAACCATAAAGGGAGACAAAGCATTTAATGACATTCCTTCGTTAAAAAGTAAGGCGCTTCGCGTTAACTTAAACGAAAATATTTACGGAACCTTTGCTGAAATTGGAGCAGGTCAAGAAACTGTTCGGCATTTTTTTAGAGCTGGAGGTGGTTCAGGAACTATTGCTAAAGCAATGTCTGCATATGACAAAGATTTTAGTGATGCCATCTATGGTATTGAAGATGATAAACGCTATGTTACTGAGGATCGTTTGAGAAAAATGCTCTCTCACGAGATGACACTTATTGAGTCACGTATTACTCGTGACAAACACCCAAATAAGTTGTTTTTTACGTATGCCAACACTGTAGCTACTATTGATTTTGCTAAGAAATTTAAAGGCCATGGTTGGGTAGGAATTAAATTCCAAATTGACCCAGAACAGGATTATAATGAAATTACATTGCATTTCCGTTTCAAAGAAAATGATGCACGTTTACAACATCAAACGCTAGGGGTATTAGGAACCAATTTAATTTATGGTGCATTTTATAAATACAACGAACCTAAAAAACTATTAAAATATTTATACGATCATTTAGAGAAAGATCAATTAGAAATTGATACCATTAACTTTTCGGGACCTGTTTTTGAAAATGTTGACAACCGTTTAATGAGCTTACAACTAGTAAAAAATGGCATGACAGATGCTATAATGTTTGCTCCCGATGGAAATAATGTATTACCAGCAAGAGTTTTATACAAAAAAAATATATTAACGCTTCGTGGTAGTTTTAGACCTGTTACCAAAGTAAATATGGACATGTATCAAAAATCATATGACATGTTTATCAAGGAGAATAGAGTCAATCCAGATAAAACCAAGGTGCTTTTTGAAATTACACTTTCCAATTTACGTGCCGAAGGTGAAATTGATGAACAAGACTTTATGGATAGAGCAGATTTACTATGCTCATTAGGTCAAACAGTTTTAATTTCGAATTTCCAGGAGTATTATAAACTCGTTGAGTATTTCTCTCAGTATACAAAAAACAGATTGGGTCTCGCTATGGGAGTTAATAACCTTGTAGATATTTTTGATGAAAAATATTACCGTCATTTAAGTGGTGGTATTCTTGAAGCTTTTGGTAAGTTATTCTTTAAAGATTTAAAAGTATACCTCTACCCTATGGAAAATAAAGACACAGGAGAGCTTACTACCAGCGAGAATTTAAAAGTGCACCCGCGTATGAAAGAATTATACAAATTCTTTAAATACAATGGGAAGGTTACCGATATTACCGAATATGATCCAGAAGTTTTAAATATCTTCTCGCGTGAGGTATTACAAATGATTGCCGATGGAAAACGAGAATGGCAAGATATGCTTCCTGATGGTATTGCCGATTTAATCAAGGATTATCGCCTATTTGGATATACAAGAAAACCAATTGTATTAAAAAAGAGTTCCAAGTAGTAATAAAATAAATAAAAAAGCGACTTCACAGTTGCTTTTTTTTATTTCAATATTTGATCGGTATGTGCCTTTGTTTTTACTTTGGTGATCACGTCTTCAATAATCCCATTTTCATCAATTACAAAAGTGATACGATGGATACCATCATAAGTACGGCCCATAAATTTCTTCGCACCCCAGACTTCAAAAGCATTTATTACCGATTTATCTTCATCGGCTAAAAGCGGATAAGGAAAATTGTACTTATTTCTAAAATTAGATTGTCTTTTTTCACTATCAGCACTTACGCCTAAGATTTCATAACCCATATCTTGAAAACGCTCATGATTATCCCTCAAATTACAAGCTTCCATAGTACATCCTGGGGTACTTGCTTTTGGATAGAAAAACAAAACAAGCTTTTTTCCTTTGTAATCACTTAGCGAAATTGGGGTGCCATTCTGGTCTTTAGATTGAAAATTTGGCGCATTATCACCAATTTTTAGTGTAGTCATATTTGTTATCTTTGAATTCTTATACAAATATAAGATAATGACAAAACAAGAAAAGGTAAATTTTGTGATAAACACACTTTATCAACTCTACCCCGAAATACCAATACCATTGGACCACAAGGATCCTTATACGTTGCTCATAGCAGTATTAATGTCTGCACAAAGTACTGATGTTAGAGTGAATAAAATTACCCCTTTACTTTTTGCTGAAGCCAATAATCCATACGATATGGTAAAATTGACAATAGAAGATATTAGAGCCATTATTAAGCCCGTAGGATTATCTCCAATGAAAAGCAAAGGCATCCATGGTTTATCACACATTTTAATAGATAAACACAATGGAGAAGTACCTCAAAGTTTTGAAGACCTAGAAGCCTTACCAGCCGTGGGCCATAAAACCGCCAGTGTCGTTATGTCTCAGGCATTTGGTGTTCCTGCGTTTCCTGTAGATACACATATACACCGTTTAATGTATCGTTGGAACTTAAGTAATGGTAAAAATGTGGTGCAAACCGAAAAAGATGCAAAACGTCTATTTCCAAAAGAATTATGGAATGAGTTGCATTTACAAATTATATGGTATGGGCGTCAATATTCACCTGCAAGAGGATGGGATATTAATAAAGATATTATTACAAAAACAATAGGCAGAAAAACTGTTTTAGACCAGTATAGTGCTAAATTAAAGAAGTCCTAATGATTAATTAGGACTTCCTTTCGCCAAAGTTTAGTTTAGAAGCGCTTCAAACTTTAATTTATTATACTCAATAACACTTAAAGCTCGAGAATAATTCAGAAGAAAATTAACCGTTTCTTCGGTCGGTTGCAACGTTTCAAAATGTTTTGAATTCTCAATGTAAAGTTTTGCCATCTGTTCTATTTAGTTGTTAATTATAGAACTTTAACGCAACAAAGCTTTTTATATTGTATTAATTTGTTAAAACAATGTTATGCTTATCAATTACCTTTCTTAAATTTATCAATGCATAGCGCATTCTACCTAAAGCCGTGTTGATACTAACACCGGTGTTTTCAGATATTTCCTTAAAACTCATGTCGTTATACATGCGCATTATAAGTACTTGTTTTTGATCTTCTGGAAGTTCTTCAATTAGTCGTTTTACATCGTCTACAACTTGATTTTTAATAAGAACTTTCTCTGCATTTAAAGACGAATCACTAATCACAGAGAAAATATTAAACTCATGACCATTATCAAATTTTGGCATGCGATTATTTTTTCTAAAATGATCAATAACTAGATTATGAGCAATACGCATAACCCATGGTAAAAATTTACCCTCTTCATTATATTTTCCAAGTTTTAGTGTACGAATAACTTTAATGAAGGTATCCTGAAAGACGTCTTCAGTAACATCTCTGTCAAAAACTTTTGAATAAATAAAACTGTAAATTTTCTGTTTGTGCTTTTTAATCAAGACCGCTAAAGCGTTCTCGTCTCCTTTAATGTAGTTGCTGACTAATACAGCATCTGTGATAAGTTCTTTTTCCATAATCATTACTTTTTGTTGCACAGAAGAAGCCTTCTCTGCTTGGGGTTCAAAAATTAAAAAGTAATGTTATAGTATAAGCTAAAAGTTTAGTATGCTGATTAATAGAAATCAAATATAACAATAATCAACCCTAAAAAGCAAAAAAAATTTAACTTTTTTAACAAATAATCGATGTAATATCTATTTTTAAAGCTAAAATAGAAGTAGTATCTTTGCGCAATTATTTCTTATAGATGTCCATAAACACAAATATTTCCAACATAGATCCAAAAACAAATATCATTATAAAAGGTGCACAATTGCATAACTTAAAAAATATTGATGTTGTGATACCTAGGAACAAACTTGTTGTTATTACAGGCCTATCAGGTTCTGGAAAGTCTAGTCTCGCATTTGACACTTTATATGCTGAAGGGCAACGTCGTTATGTCGAAAGTCTCTCTAGTTATGCTCGACAATTTTTAGGAAGACTTAATAAACCTAAGGTAGATTATATTAAAGGTATTGCTCCTGCAATTGCCATTGAGCAAAAGGTGAATTCTACAAACCCACGCTCTACTGTTGGAACTACTACCGAGATTTATGACTATATAAAGTTGCTTTTTGCTCGAATAGGAAAAACCTACTCTCCTAAATCTGGATTACAGGTAAAGAAAGACACCGTCACAGATGTGCTAAACTATGTCAAAACCTTTAGTGAAAGTGATAAATTACTTTTATTGTCCCCCATTCATTTAGAAAATGGCCGTGGTATTAAGGATAAACTTAAAGTTCTTAACCAACAAGGTTATTCCAGAATTAAAGTCGACGATACTATTAAACGTATTGATGATATTGATTTTTATGATGATAAAAAACAGTACTTCCTTGTTGTAGATCGTATCATTGTTCGAGATGTAGAAGATTTTTATAATCGATTAGCTGATGCAGTACAGGCGGCATTTTTTGAAGGAAAAGGAGAATGTTTTATAGAAAGTCTAGTAGATAATTATAGCCGTCACTTTAGTAATAAGTTTGAGCTTGATGGTATAAGTTTTTTAGAACCAAATATCCATCTCTTTAGTTTTAATAATCCATATGGTGCCTGTCCAAAATGTGAAGGCTATGGTGATGTGATTGGAATAGACGAAAACCTGGTGATACCAAATACAGGTCTTTCAGTTTATGAAAATGCAATTTTTCCTTGGCGAGGTGAAAGTATGAGTTGGTATCGAGACCAATTGGTAAATACTTCGCATCAATACAATTTTCCAATCCATAAACCATATTTTGAGCTGAGTGAAGCTCAAAAACAGCTAATTTGGGATGGTAATTCACATTTTGAAGGCTTAACTAGTTTCTTTGCAGAATTGGAGGCTAAAGCGTATAAAATTCAGAATAGAGTCATGCTTTCCAGATATAGAGGAAAAACGAAATGCATTGTCTGTAACGGCAAACGATTACGTGAAGAAGCTAACTATATAAAAATTGGGAATGCGACCATTACCGATTTAGTAGAAATGCCTTTGAAGACTTTAATTTCATTTTTCAAACAACTTGAGCTTAAAGATCACGACAAACAAATTGCGAAGCGATTATTAAAAGAAATAGAAACACGATTATCATTTTTGACGAATGTAGGCTTAGATTATTTAACACTAAATCGAAAATCAAATACCCTTTCAGGAGGTGAAAGTCAACGTATCAATTTAGCAACTTCCTTAGGGAGTAGTTTAGTCGGATCTATGTATATCTTAGATGAACCAAGCATTGGTTTGCATCCACGAGATACTGAACGACTTATTACAGTATTAGGGTCTTTACGGGATATAGGTAACACGGTTATTGTGGTAGAACACGATGAAGATATCATGGCAGCGGCCGATGAGATTATAGATATTGGACCAGAAGCCGGAACACTTGGAGGCCATGTAGTGGCAACAGGTACTTACAAAGACATTTTAGCTTCTGATTCCTTGACAGCAAAATATTTAAACGGCGATTTATGTATAGAAGTCCCTAAAACTCGACGTAGCTCAACATATCATGTGACCATTAAAGGCGCACGTGAACATAATCTTAAAAATGTAGATGCAATTTTTCCTTTAGGGGTGTTAACTATGGTTACTGGAGTTTCTGGAAGTGGAAAAAGTACATTAGTAAAAAAAATACTGTACCCTGCACTATTAAAAGAGATTGGAGGCTTTGGTGAAAAAGCTGGTGAATTCACTTCAATAGAGGGAAATTTTAGTAATATAAAACATATTGAATTTGTAGACCAGAATCCTATAGGCCGCTCATCGCGCTCAAACCCTGTAACTTATATTAAAGCTTATGATGATATTAGAGCTTTATATGCAAAACAAAAAGTAAGTCAGATTCGTGGTTACCAACCCAAGCATTTCTCTTTCAATGTTGATGGTGGACGCTGTGAAACCTGTAAAGGTGAGGGAGAAGTAACTATAGAAATGCAGTTCATGGCAGACGTGCACCTAGAATGTGAAACTTGTAAAGGCAAACGTTTTAAGAAAGAAGTACTGGAGGCGACATTTCATAGCAAAAGTATTCATGACATTTTAAATATGACTATTGATGATGCCATTGTCTTTTTTGATGCTCATAACCAGGCAAAAATCAAAAATAAATTACAACCATTACAAGATGTTGGATTGGGCTATGTAAACTTGGGACAAAGCTCCTCTACGCTCTCTGGTGGTGAAGCACAACGTATTAAATTGGCCTCATTTTTGGGCAAAGGAAATACAAAAGACAAAGCATTATTTATTTTTGACGAACCTACAACGGGCTTACATTTTCATGATATTAACAAGCTCTTGAAATCATTATATGCACTCATTGAAAAAGGACATTCAATAATTGTTATTGAACACAATTTAGAACTTATCAAATGCGCCGACTATATTATAGATCTTGGTCCAGATGGCGGGGAAAATGGAGGCCAATGCATTGCACAAGGAACTCCTGAAGAAATAGTGGCAATTAAGAACTCCCATACAGGACGATATTTGAAGGATAAATTATAACTTAAATTACATAATTTTCAAACGTAAATAGCTAATAATCAAAATTTAACCTCGTTATTGGCTTCCATTAATAAGATTTGATTTATCTTTATATTTCAAATTATATTGCCTTCTACTTCGTGAAAATCTTCTAACGGTTATTGGTCATAGTAATAATAACTAAAACCGTATAAAATGAAAACATTTGTGTTATTTATTGGATTCGTGCTATTTTTAAGTGTTGGATATGCTCAAACAAATTGTGAACCCTATGTTCCTGTTGACAAAGGCAGCGTATGGGAAATCACGAACTACAGTGCTAAAGGGAAACCTACTGGAAGAATTGTTCATGAGCTTGTAAATAAAGTTGAAAACGCTAATGAAATCACCTTCACTATTAAAACCATTACATACGACACAAAAGACGAAGAAATATACACCAATACATTTGATGCCAAGTGTAGCAATGGAAAATTTGAATTTGACATGGCTGTGAAAATGGATGGAGGTGCCTTAAAAGCTTATGAAAACATGGAAGTAACTGTTGATGCTTCAAAGTTTGAGATTCCTTCGTTTAACAGTCCTTCAGGCAGTTCACTAGAAGATGGTTCTCTTATGGTTAAAGTAGGGACAGGGGCTATAGCAATGTTTAAAATGACAGTATTAGTTACTGAACGAATTGTAGAGGGCAAAGAAGAACTAGTAACCCCGGCCGGGAGCTTTAAATGCATTATTATATCTCAAAAAGTGAGTACTAAAATGATGATAAGAGTGCGGGGATCATCTAAAGAATGGTATGCCGAAAACACAGGGTTAGTCCGGTCTGAATCTTATAACAAAAAAGGAAAGCTCATGGGGTATAGCGAGTTAACCAAAATAACTCTTAATTAATCATTTAGAAAACGAAACCCAAAAGTCAAACTTTAATAGGACAAGAACGATAGCGCCATCATTATCCCTATTGCAATAGGTACTACAAACGACAAATACACAAAGGTTATCAAGGATACTTTGATTAAACTAATAAAAAAGTTCTGTTCGTAATAATTTCTAACCGCGATGATTAAATACAAAAACGTGGACAGCATAATCAAGAAATCTATCCAATCGGGAATTTCCCATATATAATTTACACCCAATATAACGGTCAAGACTACAAACAAAAAGGAGAAATAATAAAAACTAAACACCAAATGGTGTGCAAATCTCCCACGACGCCAATAAAACACTTTAAATATCAATGCAAAAATTGGTAACAAAATAAACAGTGAAATGGGAATACTATCAAACAATGCATCCAATATTCCAACGCCTTTATTTTGATGAAATTTGAGCCACTGCCTATAAAATGCTTTTTTAAAAAACCCAGCATCCTCCTTCATTCCTAATAATTTTAAGCGTTCCATTTCTGGAGCACCTGCGTCTATTAGAGAGTCTAATTTGACCGTATCATAACCAAAATTCAAATTATTTTTAACGGGCATATTTAATGTAGAATCAAGCGCTTTAAGCTCGGCTTCACTAATCCCTGTAACGATATTAGGATTATTTAATAGTGGCTGTGTCAATTTAGCAACTTGAGCACTATCAACTTCAAAGATATTTATTGAATCATTTTGTTCCAATGCAAAGCCCTTCCCAATAACATCGTCGACCTTTTGACTGTACTCTCTAATTTTAAAAGAGTACATAAAGAAAAACACTACCGAAATAAATAAATACATCTGCGCAGGGTGCAGGTATAATAGGCGTTTCCCACTAACAAACCGCTTGGCCAATATACCAGGTTTCAGCATTAATGGAATAAAACTTTTTAAAAAGCGGGCATCGAAGGAAAAATAATTACTAATTGTATTATAAAAAAGAACACCAACGGTAAGATCTTCATCGGATTGTTGGCCACAATGTGGGCAAAATTGAAAACCAGCTTCGTGATCTATTTCGCAGTTTTTACATGTTTCAATATTAGATTCTAATGTATAATCTATATCATCGCCATTTTCAGAATTAGAGCTAATATCTGTATTGGTACCCATTGTTGTGATTAGTTTGCATAAAAATAGAATTAATTTTTAACATACTCACGATTCAATTTCATTATTCCTCATAATCAATTACTTACATTTTTGGCACGACAATTGAAAAGTCTATAACCTATAGCGGAAGCCGAAAAGCTAAATGAGTAGGCATTAACTTAAACATTTTAACTATGAAAAAAATTACTTTAGTATTAGCAACAATGTTACTAAGTGTAACATATGCAACAGCTGCAAAATTAACTTCCGACTCAAACCATACAAATAAAAATAGTATTAATAATTATCGTTTTGCACAACCAATTATGTTTGTAGAGCGCGGGATTGAATTTTTGGTTTTCCAAAACGGAGAATTTGATTTTAATACTGATAGAAGCTCTGGTTATTCCAATAATTATAAAAGAAAAAACAGATCTCGCTATGGTTCAAATAATAGTCGTTATGGTTCACCAGGAGTTAGAGTAGATTATAAACGTACAAGAGGTGTCTATATCTCTCATGATAGGTATGGACGTGTTCGTCGTGTTGGAAATATATTTGTTAATTATGATGCCCATGGCCGTGTAAAAAGAATTGGCTCTGTATACATGAGATACCAACACCGCAAATTAAAACAAGTTGGAGGTCTCCGCTTACAGTATAACAGAAGAGGAGGCTTGATGAGTATCAAAGGCCAAGTAAATTATAGCAATCAAGGTTGTGGTTTTTGTGGGACTTCAGGATGCTCTACATCACATTTTGATAATAAATGGAATGAACGTGACGATTGGCAAGAAAATGATCGTGATGATTATTATTACAAAAAAGGAAATAAATCAAAGAAAAATAGAAGATCAAGATCACAATAAAAATTTTGTTCATAACCTACTAATTTGGTTGGTTAGTTGAATCCCATGAGTTATGTCTCATAAACTCGTGGGATTTTTATTGAAAATTAACTAAAGTTTTTCCGCTTTATCATTCATCAATAATACACCGCTATATTTAAAAGTCAAATAAACCAATTGTTTTCCAGGTATCGCGTTTCTTAATTTGTGAATATGTCTTAAAGATTAATTATTTAATTCGCTTTATATCTCGACCTCAGACTTCCTTTTTTCAGCTCGGAATAAAACAAACTATAATTAATCCTCTTTTCCCGGATGATATGTAGCTGTTGCTTTTTTAAGTACGTCTTCCCGATAATAAGCTACAGTCTTAAATTCACTATCGGCGTAACGCTGTGACTGGTCATCAAAATGTTTAGAATCAGGATTGCCGTTTTGCCCACCAGCCAATAAGGTTTTTGCTGTAACTTTTTCTCCAAATTCTACAACCGCCACAAAACTATTGCCTGAAGTTCCATATTGACGTTTGGTATTTTTTCCCTTTCGTGTTCCAAATGAGGCCAATGCGCCCCAGGAGCCGGATGCCATACCTACTCCAATACTTGGTAGGCTATCGTTGAATTCTTGCCTAATTGCTCCATTGTTTCGTTGATAACGATTAAATTCTCCCCACTGCGTTTTCCATGAGCCAAAATCTATCTTTATCTGTTCTACACTTTGTGCAAACACTTCTAGCCGCTCTTTAGGATCTGATTCGGAGGACATATATTGCATCGCTGCCATGAAACCCAATTCTCGAGTCACTTTTCCTGATCTGAGATAAGCTCGTAAATAAAACTGAGCTAAAGTCATTTCTATGGAAGTTATAGAAACTTTAAAATTCCATTTTTTTAATAATTCAGCCGCATCTCGAAGCTCATTATTTGTGACCCCTTGTATTTCATAAGCTTCCACTAAGCCTGCAATTAATTGATCTGCACCTGGTAAATAAGGATCGTATGCTAATTCGATTAACCTATCCAGAGTAAGATCTTGGGCTTTATCTAACAATGGTATGGCATGAATTCCTCTATAATTTTCTGGATATGAAGTCATATAGTTCGGATAATCTTCACGCTTAGGGCTATTGGTTCCCGCTGAAGTAAATGGTGTTGAATTACAATTCTGAATCCAACCATTATCTGGATTAAATACAAAGATATTATCGGTTAAATCATGCAAACCATTCCAATCCGTTTCAGGGTTACTGCCATCAACTGCTTTTGTATAATCAAATTTCACATTTCGTTTAGGAATAAAATTACCATGATAATAGGCAATATTGCCATCGGCATCAGCATATACGGTATTGTTTGAAGAATTGGTACGGATATCCATCATTTTGTAAAATTCTTCATGATTAGAATTCTTAGTTCTAATAAACGACTGTTCTAAGGCTTTTACTGGACTCCACATCATTGAAGTTGTTACCCATTTATCTCCATTGGCATGTGTAATTGGACCACGATGTGTACGATATGTTGTAAAGTTGCGCTCTTTTACGCCGTGGTCATTACGATACTTTAAAGTGACATTGTTGGTTCTTATTGCTCTTTGTTCTTCGCCATATTTATAGGTAAATCCCTCGTTAGTTTCTTGAATGGTTTCTTCAAATTCATCTATAATATCGGTCCCTGTAGAGGTATGCATCCAACCTGTTTTATCGTTAAATCCTTGATAAACGAAAAACTGTCCCCAAGTCACAGCACCATAAGCATTCAATCCTTCTTCACTAACCATGTGTACTTCCCCTCTAAAAAAGAAAGACGTATGTGGATTAATAAGTAACATGGCATTACCTGATGCTGTCCGGCTGCCGGCAATAGCGAAACCGTTAGAGCCTCTAGGTTCATTATCTTCAAGACGAATTAGGCCGTCATCCACTATGGCTAATTCCGTATTTGAACGATCGTAAAAATCCTTTATTTTCCGTGTGGAAACACGTTCAATATCCCCTCCTATTGAGCCCTCACTAAAGTACATTGGCATCCATGGCTCAAAATGAGTTAACAGTTTCGGAGTGATTTCGGGATGTTCAGATAGATAAAAGTTAATTCCATCGGCAAAAGCTACACACAAATCCTGTAACCAATCAGGGCTATTTTCAAAGTTGTCAATAGCTTCTTGCTTGGTCATATAGAGTTTTGCTCTTAAATCGCTATAAAGTGCTTGTTCTCCTTCTACTTCTGCAAGCCTACCAATGGCCCAAATATAATTTTGCTCAACCCGATTGAAATCGTCTTCACACTGTGCATAAAGCAATCCAAATACGGCGTCGGCATCAGTTTTTCCATAAATATGTGGGACTCCAAAATCGTCTCTAATAATTTCTGTGTTCTCAGCACGTTGTTGCCAACGTTCTGTTTCAGTGGGTGTTTTTTCTTTTGGAGTACAAGAAAATAATACAAGAATAAAGAGAATATAAATGTGTTTCATGGTGGTGGTTTACTTATTATATTATCTCAAATATATAAATAAAACACCATTTTATTTACGCAAAAAAGTCAACATAGCTTTCTTATAAAATATTCGAAGCTAATAGTATGTATGTTATTCGTGACTTATTCTTCTTAACTTTCACAAACGAGTTCTAACTGCTTACCATCGGCTTCTGCCTTTTTATCTAGGGTAGTTCCATAGGACATTCCTATTACCATTCCAATAGGGATTCCAATACTCATAAAACTATAATTGTCCAATATTGATGAAAAAACAGTCCCTAATGTGACTCCAAATACAGCTATTCCTAAAGCCATCCATTGATTTCTATAGTGGTGTTTAGATACGTATTGAAGCTCCTCCTCAACAAATTTTAAAATCTTGACAGCTGTTTTTCTAAGTGTTTTGATTAATGCTTTTTCTGTACCTATAAAAGCATTGATCATTTTAATATCTGTATTAATTACATTCCAAATATTTTGAGAAATTTCTTTTTTCTGCAAGGCATCAATTATATTATCCATTTTATGATAAGCCTTTGTAAGCTTTGAATTATGTGAGGTACTTTGTCTTATTTTTAGTTTTTCAATATTCATTTTATTTAGTCTTATTTAATTCCAACAGTGGGTTTAATGTCCCATTGATATGATTATGTTTTTTTCGTAGGCCCGTCTAAAGATATAGACTATGACATTTGTTTTTTAACGTCTGAGCTCCTCCATATCAGTAATTATTTCCTTTAATTTTCTAAGTACTCGACCATACACAATATTTAGGTCTAATTTATAAAGTAGGCCTCCAAAAACTGCTAATAACCCTGCAAATAACATCACAGCAACAAGCAAAAATAGCGGAATTCCAAACACCAAAGTTGTATCAGGAACTTTAGAAATTAATACATTTATAAGTGCATCTCCATCTTCAGTAAATCGTCCTTGTATCACAAATGAAAGAAAAAATAAGGGGTAAAAAAAACGACTAAACAACATAAATTCGGAAATAGAATTCTGTAACCAATTATCAAAACTTTTAATATATTGATAGCTATTCACAAACTTATCAATTTCCCTTAATTGTTTAACATGCTTTAGTGCAAGTACGATATGAGCAACTATTAATATGCACAAAAACAGCCCTAAATAAGTCGCTCCTATAAGTACTCCCATTACTAAAAAAAATGCAGCTAATACCACTAAATAAATCAGATTGTACTTCCCCATTCTGAGTATTTTATCAATGATATGTATTGATTTTTGATTGTAAAGGTCATTCAGTTTAGGCACCACTAATTGATCGTCTTTCAAAAACCCGTCTTTCCAAATGGATTCAATTGATTTTCCCATCTAATATTTTTTTTAAACGTTCTTTAATTCTATTAATGCGTACCCCAATATTGTTTGGACTTGTCCCAATAATTTCTGCAATCTCCATATTTGGCTTTTCTTCTAAATAAAGTAAAATTACGGCTCTATCAATATCAGATAACTTCTTGATAGCATCATATAACAAATTCAGAGATTCGTCTGAGAATGCATGATTATCTTCGGTTGCTTCTAATGGTCTTTCGTAATTTGAAGAATAATGCTGTTTGTTTTTTTTCTTTTTCTTGATTAATGTCAAACAAATATTCAAGGACAACCTATAGATCCATGTCGACCACTTAGAATCTCCACGAAATCGTTCTCTACTTCTCCAAATCTGCAAACAGACCTCTTGATAATAATCTTCGAAATCTTCTTGCGAATCGGTATAGGCCCTACATATTTTGATAATTATTCCGGAATAGGGTAAAATCGATGATGTATAAAAGTCGGTACTCAATAATAGTTTTTTAAGGTTAGTGGCTAAAACTTGAGATTATTACAGATCAATAATAATTTCTTGTTTTTTTTAATGCACATAAAAATATCACTTTATAATTAAATCGTAAACAACTATTATACAGCGCTATATAAACTAGAAGGTAAAGAAAAATTATTTATAATTTATAAAACTCAAAAGCTTTTGTTTTCAAACGATATAATTTTTGGCACGATGCTTGGTAAGTTAAAAGTATTCAATCTTAAAACGAACAATTATGAAACAGTTACTACTAATTATTGCAAGTGTGTTCCTCAGCGGAACCATTGTTAATGCTAGCACAACCGCGAACAGTACAGATAATAAAGCACATGTTTCAACGATAGTGTACGATTATAGTAACTCTTTCATTTTTGTAGAACAAGGTGTTGAATTTGCGATTTTCCCCGATGGACAATTTGATTTTAATGTCAATCAATATGGACCAAATTTCAGTGCTCATGCCAACTTAGGAGGGGTAAGTATAAGTTATAATACAGGACATAGTTACGATGCTTATGTACAGTACGATGATTATGGCGCCGTCATTCAAATTGAAAACGTTCCAGTGTATTACGACTATTACGGACGTATTATACGTGCAGGAAATGTGCGCATTAACTATAATAATTTTGGCCGCATTAATCGCGTTGGAGGTTTATATGTTTATTATAACAGATCTAATAACTACTCACACTATTCAGGTTATATTAATGCTTATAACAGACAATATACTTATAGACCTTGGCATACTTATTACGCTGCACCAATAATAGATTTTTGTATTGTTTTAAATAGACCATATAGACGATATTACAAATCTGTAAGACATACTTATTACAGACCATATAAAAATAATTATAGAGAACGTGTTAATATAAATTCTCGAAGAACAGCAACTGCAAACACTAAAAGACGCAGTGATAATTACAGACAAAGTAGTGACTCTAGACGAGGAGATAACACAGTAACAAGAAGTCGTAGAATTGCAAGCGTAGATCAAGCGAGAACAAGAACAAGAAGTGAAAATTCGAGACTGAGAGAAACATCAGATCGACCACGGACTGTAACGAGAAATTCAAGTCCTAGAGTTTCAAAAAAAGATGGCAAGAATGTAAAGTCAAGACCAACACAAACTCGTCCAAAAACTGTAAAAAGAAAAGAGGACACAAGACCTAGAGTTGCATCAAAAAAGAATTCAAATTCTAGACCAAGAGTTTCTAACAAACAAACAAAGCGTAAAAACAACACAGTTAAGCAACGTTCACAACGCAGCAAAAGTTCACAAGCGAGCAAAAGCAGAAGTTCTGAACGATTAAGAAATAAGTCAAGAGCTAGTACTAGCAAAGCACCTAAATCTAGAACTAGTAAACGACGTAATTAATAAAACTTTTGGTTAGTTAGTTGTAAAATCCTGCATGAAGTATGCCTCAAAGCACCTTGCAGGATTTTATGTATTCCTACCTAAACAGAAATCACATTCCCATTTAAGGAAATAAAACTAAGCGTTATTACATAATTTATTTATAACATCTGAGATATCCGTAGAGAGCATAAGAAAACAAGACATTAGACGCCGCAAAACCAACAGAGAAAATTGGGGTGTTGTTAATGGATTGGTTAGTACCATCATTATTAATTTTAAAACTTAAATTTTTGTTATAAAATTGGAACTTATCTATGGTTTGTTTTCAATTAACGCTGCCAACTGTTCCGTCAATGACTTTCTGCTATATTGCTGAAGACCAACAGCATGACCTTGCAAATTCTGCTGAGTATACGCCGCAAAATATTCTAAGATCTTAGCTTTTATCATATCGTAATCTGAATATTCAAAATATGTCCCTGTATTGGTAGATTTAATAATTTGAGTGACATCAGCATTTTTTGGTCCCAATGCAAGTATTGGTCTATTTGATACCATATATTCAAATAGTTTTCCTGGAATGATACATTTCGTTGCTTCTGAATCGATTTCAATCAATAATAAAACTTGAGATTGCTTTTGATATTTAATGGCCTCTTCATGCGATACATATCCCACCAAATTTACAAATTGAGATAATCCATATGCGTCCAAGCTTCTCAAAATATCTTTACTTACAGCACCAACTAAATTCAATTGAAACTGTGATTGAAATACTTTATCATTATGAGCGATATCACTTAATGCTTTCCATAGTACTTCTGGGTTTCTATCTGAAAGTAATGATCCTATATGAGATAAAGTAAACTTCACATCCAATGTGGTTTCTCCTATTGAATTTAAGTCATATCCATTAGTGATTACAGTAATTGGTTGCTTCGTAATATTTTCAAATTCGTGTTTGGTTGTTGGACTAGTAACAATTATGTGGTCAGCTGCTTGAAGCACTTTCGCCTCTAATTTTCTGTGTTTAGCCTTGGCAAATCCCAATAATTTTAATTTATTATGATAGCCTATGGTTGTCCATGGATCTCTAAAATCAGCTAGCCAGGTAATATTTAAACACTGTTGTAATTGCAATCCTATTAAATGCATACTATGAGGCGGTCCCGTAGTAATAATAGTATCAATTTTATTTGAATTAATATAATCTTGAAGAAATTTTACCGAAGGCTTTACCCAATTTTTACGTGCATCAGGAATAAAAAAATTACCTCGGATAAACAATAATAACTTTTCTACAATATTCTGATGCTGTGTTTCTTGAATAATTCCTTTACTGATTGTCGTAGAACTCTTTTTTGACAATTTCCCTGCAAGTTTATAAGGTTCTTTTATGGGCTGCTTTAGAATTGTAATTCCTTGTGGTATTTCATCAACTAAACTCTCATCGATTAGAGGATAACTAGGGTTTTTAGGAACATAAACGATTGGCTCTATATTGAAATCTCCAAGGTATTTTACAAATTTCAACCAACGTTGCACTCCTGGCCCTCCAGCTGGTGGCCAATAATATGCTATTATCAGTACTTTCTTTTTTTTCATTTTCATCATTTCTTAAGAAGGAAAGAATCTCTTTCAAAAATACGAATTCATAATAACTCCCTAACTTGTTTTGTAGAATAATGATTAAGATTGTTTTGGTTTAAACTCCCAGAACAAACCACCAAGAATTAATATCCCCAGTGTAATTGAACCCGCCAAAGCAATGCTACTTCCTGTTTTTATTACTTGAGCTTCAAATTTATATTCAATGGTATGTTCTCCGGCAGGAACATTCATACCGCGCAATATATAATTAACCCTAATATGATCTACTTTTTCACCATCTAGGTAGGCTTGCCATCCTTGGATGTAATAGTTCTCTGAGAACACTGCAAATCCAGCGTTTGAATTATTCGAAGTATATTTTAAATAATTTGGTTTATAATCTACCAATTGAATCGTCGCTAATGAATCAACAGTAAAAGACGGAATGCCTTCCGAATTATAATCCTTGTTAAATTGCGACACATTTAACACAGCTCTAATTTTGGTATTCAAACTATCTAAAGTCAGAATTTCGGCATTAGCTGTTTCAACTGCTTTAAAATTTTTAATAAACCATCCATTACCATTGGCTTCTACATTATTATATATTTGTGGCTGATTATCTTCACCAGGTACTACAATATACTTCGTATTTAACATGCTAAGTACCTCAAGATGATTCTTAGCAATATAAAAGTCAAACACATCATTATAGCGGTTCATTTTAGCCGCATGATATCCATTAAGTGAATTATGAAAATAAGAAGGCTTTGTCCCTCTTGCTGTTAGATCAAATACACGGTAATGTGATTTATCTTTTTTAATTTCAAGATCTATAGCATTGGCTTGATAAGGCTTTTGAACTTGAATTGCCGACACAAAATCATCTTCGTTCACATATCGTCTATCCACAATAACCAAGTCAAATAAAATAAGTGCTGCAAAAGCTATGATTACTCTGTTCTTTGATAGTTTCTGTTTTATAAACATCCAAATCACGCCTGCCGATATTAAAACGAGGACTAAAGTTCTCAGGGTATCTGCACCAAAAATAGCACGTCTATCAGCTTTTACGGCATTTATATAATCTTGTCCATATGCCTGAATAAACTGTCCATCACGCAAACCTACAAAATCAAATAAGCTGCCTTTGAACATTAAAAAAACCAGTGCCATTCCACCTGTTATAGCTGTAGTATATTTTAAAGCCTTTAATTTCTTCTCGTTACTTTCAACATCATTAAACAATTTAACCAATCCAAACACCCCTAATATAGGAATACATAATTCTAAAATAACTTGAATTGAACTTACGGCTCTAAACTTATTATAAAGCGGAAAATAGTTAATAAACAGATCGGTTAAAAATCCTAAATTCTTTCCAAAAGATAATAGTAAAGATAAAATTACAGCAGCTGCAAGCCACCATTTTAATCGGCCTTTCATTAAAAACAGGGCAAAAACAAATAAAAACAATATGACTGCTCCAACATATGCCGGGGCCTCAACAATGGGTTGATCTCCCCAATATGTCGGGGTTTGCTTCGCCTCATTCAGTGCTTGTAATGGTGTTGCTCCTAGTTTTAAAAAAGCATCGTACGTATTTGATTCTTTTCCAACATCTTCATAGGCTCCTCCCCCCATAAAACGGGGTATAAATAGATTAAAACTTTCTACTTTCCCATAGCTATATTCTGTGATATAAGATTTGTCCAAGCCACTGGAAGCCACTTTTGGTGAACCATTTGGATTGATCGTAAGTTCACTTTTGCCTCGTGTACTTTCTTTTACATACTCCTGAGTGGCCATAATATTGGTTGCATTTAAAGCAATTGACAATGTCACAGCACCAATTAAAATACCAACAGCTTTGAAAAAATGAGGCAGTTGTTGTTTTTTATAAGCATCAATTAAATAGGCAATTCCAAGTACAATTACCAAAATCAACAAATAGTACGTCATTTGAAAATGGTTGGCCACAATTTCAAGAGCCATTGCTGTTGCTGTTAGCAGAAATCCCCAAATATATTTGCGCCTGAAGGTGAGTATGATCCCCGATAGTACTAAAGGCATATAACCAATAGCATGTGCTTTCGAGTTATGTCCAACACCTAAAATGATGACAAGATAAGTTGAGAAACCAAAGGCCAAAGCCCCTAGTGCTGCTAGTTTATAATCTACTTTTAATACAAGTAATAAAATATAAAAACCTATAAAATATAAAAACAAATAATCTGCAGGACGTGGCAAAAAACGCAATGCCAAATCCACTTCTTTGATATAATTATGGGGGTATTTAGCACCGAGTTGATAGGTTGGCATACCACCAAAAGCACTATTGGTCCAATAGGTTTCCGATCCTGTTTGAGCACGGAAAACATTTTGCTGTTTTGCCATGCCAGTATATTGCATAATATCACTCTGGAATATTTGCTTGCCTGTTAGCACTGGATTAAAGTACACCAAAGCGACTACCACAAAGCCAATTATAATAAAGACGTGCGGAAGATTTTTTTTAAATGAAAATTTCATGAAATGCTAGTGAAAATATTTTTTAGAAAATTAATCAATTTCTTCGTAATCTACATATTCACCAACATCTTTATTTGAAGATTTGTTTGCATTAGGTGCTTTATCAATAGATATTTCACCTTCTTTTTTAGCTGCTTGAGGTGGTTTTTGATTTTGTCCGAAATTTTGTCCAAATTTTTGTTCCGCCTTTTTAGCAACATAACGCATTAATAATGGGGCAAAAATCCGTGATAAGATTTTAATACCATACCAAACTAATACAATGATTAAAATCGTTCTTACAAATCCTGTAATGGAGGCATACTGCAACATGAATAAAATATTTCTTCAAAAATACAATTCTTACAATTTAAAATCCGTTGTAACATCATAAAAAAATAATAAAATCTATATATTTGATAAATAACAAATCGAGAATGAAATCAACTAAAGCTAATGTCTTACTTTTTGCTTGTATGTGTGTATGCACGACTGCATTAAGCCAATACACCGAAGTTATTAACTCTAATCGCCCAGGAGTTTCCCAAAGCGCCTTTTCTGTTGGCACTAATGTCGCCCAATTTGAAGTTGGTCCATATTTAATAAAAGAAGATCGAACACCATCCACTAGTTATGAAATTTCAGGATTTGGTGTAGATTTCTCTGCGAGGTATGGTTTTCTAAAGGAGGCCTTTGAAATTAATATTGCCGGTACTTATCAAAATGATACTAAAACTCATCAATCATCCATAACTTCTGAAACCGATAGAAGTAATTTCAAATCCTTTGTTATTGGAGCTAAATATCTAATTTATGATCCCAATAAAAATGCTGAAGAAGAGACTCCTAATTTATATAGTTGGAAGGCCAATCACAGTTTTAAATGGCGATCTCTAATTCCTGCCGTGGCAATTGCTGGAGGTGTACATTTTGATGCTAAAAACAATCCTTTCATTGCTCCAGGAATTGAAGGTACAAGCCCTAGAGTTGCGCTAATAACCCAAAATAACTTTGCAGGTGGATGGGTTTTTATAATGAATTTTATAAAAGAACGGATGGGTACAGATCAATCTGATTTTCAATATATCATTACCTTAACACATTCTTTCAGTCCTAAATGGGTTGTTTTTGGAGAAACCCAAGGCATAAAAAGTGACTTTTATGCCGATAATCTTTTTCGTTTTGGTGGGGCATACTTAATGAGTAAAAATTTCCAGCTCGATTCGGCAGTCACGTTTAATACCAAAGACACCCCTTCGGTGTTTAGTGTGAATTTTGGGGCCTCTTATCGTTTAGATTTTCATAAAGACTAGATTTATTCCTATGATTACAGTAAAAGAAGTCCGGACTAAAAAAGATTTAAAAGCATTTGTGAAATTTCCCTTTTCACTTTATAAAAATTCAAAATACTGGGTACCACCTGTTATTAGTCAGGAAATTAAAACTTTTGATAAAAAGGTGAACCCCGTATTTAATGATGCGGATGCTACGCTATTTCTAGCTTATAAAGAAGATAAAATTGTTGGTCGTATTGCTGCCATTATTAACTGGTTAGAAATAAAGGATCAAGGAACAAAAAAAATGCGCTTTGGTTGGTTTGATGTTATTGATGACCTCGCTGTAACTGATGCATTACTTAAAAAAGTGCATGACATTGGTAAGCAAAATAAACTTGAATATATGGAAGGTCCCGTGGGTTTTTCTAACTTAGACAAAGTTGGAGTGCTCACCTATGGCTTTGACCATATTGGCACAATGATTACTTGGTATAATCATCCTTATTATGCCTCGCATTTTGAACAATTGGGTTATGCGGTAGAAAAGCAATACCTGGAAAACAAGCATGCCTTCAAAGATATAAAGTCTGAAAACTTTTCAAGAATACAGGAAATTATTAAAAGACGTTATGGCTTAAAGCCATTATATTTTAATAAAACAGAAGACGTCATGCCTTATGCGAATAAAATGTTTGATTTGTTCAATGAAAGTTATTCATCCTTATCCTCATTTGTCGCTATCAATGATGTTCAAAAAGAATATTTTAAAAAGAAATTTTTAGGGTTTATCAATCCTGAGTATATAAAATTTGTGGTTGATAAAAATGATGACCTTGTTGCTTTTGGAATTGCCATGCCTTCCTATTCTCAAGCCTTGCAAAAAATGAATGGTAAATTATTCCCATTCGGCATCAAACATTTATTAAAAGCTAAAAAGCATAGTAAAACAGTGACGCTTTATTTAATAGGTGTCCATCCCGAATATCAAAACAAGGGTGTTCATGCTATTGTATTTAATGAATTTCACGAAACTTTTTCTGAGAAAGGGATTTTGGAATGTCTAAGAACTCCTGAACTTATTGAAAATACTGCGATTCAAGCACTATGGAAAAATTTCAAACCTGTAACTCATAAAAAACGCTGTACATTTAGAAAAGATATCGCATAAAAAAGCCGCTCTTTGAGCGGCTTTTTAGTTATTTATATATGAGATAATTATTCACCCATCGCCGCAGTTACTGCTGCAGATAAGCGCTTATAAGTTCCATTTAATAATCGTTCTCTAATTGCCGAAAATGCATTTAAAGTTTCTTCAACATCTTGCAAAGTATGTGTTGCTGTTGGAATCATTCTCAACAGAATTATGCCCTTAGGTACAACTGGATACACAACAATTGAGCAGAAAATTCCATAGTTTTCTCTTAAATCTCTTACCAATGCCATTGCTTCAGGAATACTTCCTTTTAAAAACACTGGAGTCACACAACTTTGAGTTGTTCCAATATCAAATCCTCTTTCTTTTAATCCCGACTGTAATGCATTTACAATATTCCATAAGTTATTTTTCAACTCAGGCATTGTTTTTAACATTTCCAATCGTTTGAGTCCACCAACTACTAACTGCATTTGCAGTGATTTGGCAAACATTTGAGAACGTAAATTATATTTTAAATAATCTATTATTTCTTTATCTGCAGCAATAAAAGCTCCTGTACCCGCCATAGCTTTTGCGAAAGTTGCAAAATACACATCAATATCATCTTGAACACCTTGCTCCTCACCTGCTCCTGCTCCTGTTTTACCTAAGGTACCAAAACCATGAGCGTCATCTACTAAAAATCTAAAATTATATTTTTCCTTAAGAGCTACAATTTCTTTAAGTATCCCTTGTTCACCGCGCATTCCAAAAACACCTTCAGAAATCACTAAAATTCCGCCACCAGTTTGCTCGGCCATTTTAGTTGCTCTATCAAGATTTTTTTCTAAGCTTACTATATCATTGTGCCTATAAGTAAATCGTTTACCCATATGCAAACGAACACCATCAATAATACAAGCATGTGAATCGACATCATATACTATGATATCATTTTTAGATACTAAAGCATCAATGGTAGAAACCATCCCTTGGTAACCAAAATTCAATAAATATGCAGATTCTTTATTAACAAATTCCGCTAATTCATTTTGTAATTTCTCGTGTAAATCTGTATGTCCAGACATCATTCTTGCTCCCATAGGATAAGCAGATCCATATGCAGCTCCAGCTTCAGCATCCACTTTACGAACTTCTGGGTGGTTTGCTAATCCTAAATAGTCATTAATACTCCAAGTTATAACATCTTTTCCTTGAAATTTCATTCTATTAGAAATATGACCTTCCAGTTTTGGAAACACAAAATAACCTTCAGCCTGAGAAGCCCATTTTCCTAATGGCCCCTTGTCCCTATAAATTTTTTCAAATAAATCCCTCATTAAGTTATCAGTCTTAGTTAGATGCTGCAAAATTATACAAATTAATCCTTACTACATAATTAATTTACCCTACACCTGTTCATGTTTTTCAACAAAAAAAAGACCCTATAACATATTGAATAACAGGTTACAGGGTCATTTATAATTATAATATAGTTAATCTATATATTGAATTGTCTTTACCGTAGCTTCATTTTTACTGTCAAAAAAGCCTTGCTCTTCCATCCATTTGTCACTATAAATTTTACTCATATAGCGTGATCCGTGATCTGGAAATATCACTACAATTTTATCACCTTCTTTAAATTCTCCTTCGGCATTTAATTGCTTCAATGCTTGAAAAGCTGCACCACTTGTATATCCTACAAATAATCCTTCAGTTCTAGCAATCGCTCTTGCTGTGTGTGCACTTTCTTCGTCAGTAACTTTTACAAATTTATCAATAACATCAAAATCTGTTGCTGTTGGAATTAAGTTTTTCCCTAGTCCTTCAATGCGATAAGGATAAATTTCATCGGCATCAAATTCACGGGTTTCATGATATTTTTTTAATACAGATCCAAAAGCATCTACTCCAATAACTTTTATATTTGGATTTTGTTCTTTTAAATATTTTGCTGTACCAGAGATTGTTCCACCAGTACCACTACAAGCTACCAAATGTGTAATTTCACCTTCAGTTTGTTCCCAAATTTCAGGACCTGTAGATTTGTAATGTGCCTCAAGATTTAAATTATTGAAATATTGATTGATATAAACCGATCCTTTTATTTCTTCATGTATTTGTTTTGCCACTTGATAGTAAGATCTAGGATCGTCTGCACTAACATGTGCAGGACAAACATATACTTTTGCACCCATAGTGCGCAACATATCAATTTTGTCGGCTGAAGATTTAGAACTAACGGCTAAAATACAGTCATAACCTTTAATAATACTTACCATTGCAATACTGAAACCAGTATTCCCAGAGGTTGTTTCTATTATGGTATCACCGGGTTTAAGGATTCCCCTTCTTTCGGCTTCTTCAATGATGTATAATGCAATTCTATCTTTAGTGGAGTGTCCTGGGTTAAAAGCTTCTACTTTAGCTAAGTATTCTCCTTTAAAACCTGAGACTATGTTATTGAGTTTAATAAGAGGTGTTTTTCCAATGAGGTCCAATACATTATCAAATACTTGTTTGTGTTCTTTCATAAACGTAATCTGAGCTACTAATTTATTAAATGTAAGCTAAAACTTCGCAAAAATAAGTGTTTTTTTTTAATTAGGCAGTAATCCCTTCTAAATCTAACAAAAAAGCATATTCCAAAGCGTCTTCTTTAATAGACTCAAAACGTCCTGATGCCCCCCCATGACCAGCTTCCATATTCGTTTTTAATAATAAAATATTTGCGTTAGTTTTTAGTGTTCTTAATTTAGCAACCCATTTGGCAGGTTCCCAATATTGCACTTGTGAGTCATGTAATCCTGCGGTAATTAACATATTTGGATAGGCTTGTTTCTCAACATTATCGTAGGGTGAATACGATTTCATATAATCGTAATAAACTTTTTCATTAGGGTTCCCCCATTCGTCATATTCTCCTGTTGTCAATGGGATACTATCATCTAACATGGTTGTCATTACATCAACAAATGGTACTTGTGCAACAATCCCATTATACAGATTAGCATTGATATTAACGATGGCTCCCATTAATAACCCCCCAGCACTTCCTCCCATAGCATAATGGTGGACTGGAGACGTATAGCCTTCAGCAATTAAATATTTAGAACAGTCAATAAAATCTGAAAATGTATTCTTCTTATTAAATAATTTTCCATTGTCGTACCAAGGTCTCCCTAAATATTCTCCTCCTCTAATATGTGCAATAGCATAAATAAATCCACGATCGAGCAAACTCAAACGAATGGTTGAAAAGTACGGATCTATCGTTGCGCCATATGAGCCATAAGCATAGAGTAGCAATGGTGTTTTATCGCTTTTCTTAGTGTTTTTATGATAGACTAATGACATCGGTATTTTAGTTCCATCCTCGGCTGTAGCCCAAATACGTTCTGATATGTAATTCTCTTTATCAAATTTACCCCCCAAAACTTCTTGCTCTTTCAATACCTTTTTGGTTTTATGAACCATATCAAAGTCTATCACCGATGATGGTGTTGTTAGTGCATTATAACCATAACGAAGCGTTTGAGTATCGAAATCTACATTTGTACTTGTATAAGCAGTATAGGTTTCATTGTTAAACGGTAAATAATATTCATCTGAATTATCCCAACGTCTAATTCTAATTTCATTTAATCCATTACGCCTTTCACTTAGTACCAAGAAATCTTTAAAAATCTCAATATCCTCCAACATTACATCGTCTCTATGTGCTATAACTTCTTTCCAATGTGTTTTCTCTGTATCATTTTCAGAGGTTTTCATCAACTTAAAGTTAGTCGCATTATCAGCATTGGTCAATATATAAAACTCATTTTCATAATGACTCACACTATATTCCAAGCCTCTGATTCTGGCCTGAAAAACTTTAAACTTTCCCTCTGGTTGATTTGCAGGTAATATTTGATATTCGGTAGTAAGGGTACTAAAACTTGCTACGACAAGATATTTCTTAGACTTGGTTTTGAAAACGGTCGTATTAAAGGTATCATCTTTCTCTTCATATACCAATACATCATCATCAACTGATGTTCCCAAAGCATGTTTATATACTTTATCAGACCGCAATGTTTGTTCATTTTTAGCAGTATAAAACAAGGTTTTATTATCACTTGCCCAGGTCGCTCCCCCCGTTGTGTTTTTTATAATCTCGCCATAGTTTTTCCCAGTAACTAAGTTTTTAATTTGTATATTATATTGACGCCTACTAACAGTATCAACACCGTAGGAAACCATCGTATTATCTGGACTTACAGAAATACCTACAAGTTTAAAGTAGGTATGAGCTTTAGCCATTTCATTACAATCAAATAAAAGCTCATCGGTAGCTTCTAAGCTATCTTTACGACGAATATAAATGGGGTAGTCTTTACTCTTTTCAAATTTTACGATATACCAATAGCCGTTATATTTATAAGGTACTGACTCATCTTCTTCTTTAATACGGCCTTTCATTTCCTCAAATAAATCATTCTGAAAAGCATCCGTGTGTTTCATAACAGCATCGCAGTAGGCATTTTCCTGTTCCAGATACTCAATAACTTCAGGCTGTTCTCTATCATTAAGCCAATAGTAATTATCTGTGCGAATGTCACCATGAATTTCTAATTGTTTTGGATTGATCTTCGCCTTTGGGGGATGTATTGTTTTACTCATTATAATTTCAACATTGAATGCGCTAAAGTAAGTCAATTATTTCTATCAATGCATTCACTTTTGTTAATCCTTTATGAATTAAACTTATGCAAAATGCAAACCATATTTCCACTTTATCAGAAGTATATGAAAGGACCAATTTTGCCTTCCTATTTTAAAGCTTTCATTTGTTATCGTTTATGAATTGATACACGGAATGAATGCATACCTTTGATGCAACATATAAATACACACACATGTTTGGAGATTTAAAAGGTATGATGGGGAAATTTAAAGAAACCCAAGTTAAAGTTGAAGCTACTAAAAAACGATTAGATGGCGTTTTAATTGATGAACAAAGTAATGATAACCTACTTCAAGTTACGGTAACAGCAAATAGAGCAATAAAGACGATCAATATTGATGAGACGTTATTAGAAGATAGAGAACAATTGGAAGATTATTTAATCCTCACTTTAAATAGAGCGATTACACGTGCCACGGCAGTCAATGAAGCTGAGTTGGCCGCTGTCGCTAAAGATGGTATGCCGAATATTCCTGGGATGGATATGTTTGGGTAGGTTTTTAGAACGCTTGGCTTTTAGATGTTAGATCGCTGTGCTGCTAGATGTTAAACTTGCAGACCAATAGTCTAGGTTTATAGATGGGCAAATAGCGTTTTCACTCTTACATTTCCTTTGTTGAACTCAGTAATTATATAATAATTAGGAAGTAAACCATCTACTTCTGATAAATTATAAAAATCACTATATTCTTCAAATTTTGTTTTAAAATCTTTAAAATCAATATTTGTAACCAAACTCCGCTTCCAGCTAAAGTTGCCATATAATGACTTATGAATTCTAATACTTTGATTTGTATCTAGAACTATTGAATAGTTTGCATTATCATAAAAACTACAGGCTGAAGGATTGTAACTTTGAACAAAATAGAATTTCCCTTGTTTTAAATTATCTCTATAATTTGTTTTCAAAAATTTAAAAATTGAACTATTAAAACTTTCATTCCCATTGACACTTGAGTTAGAATATTGTCTGAATAATACTGAAGTGAATTGTCTTGGCATAATTGTATAATTCTTTTCAGCATAATCAATCGAAGCAAGTATCCAGTTGGCCCATGTTTTATTTACTGCTACAGTATCAGCTTGTCCAAAACTAGCCATGGCAACACTTAAAGTAAGTCCTATGGCTATAAAATAATGTGAATATTTTTTCATGGAGGTTGTTTTATATTGAAGTATCAACAACTATTCCAATAGGCTTATCCATGAGAATTTCACCACTTAATCACAGGAGTGTTGTCATTTCGAATGGAAGGAGAAATCTCAAAACCAAGCTTTATGTGATCTCTCTCTACGCTTGTGATGATTAGTGAATCGTCATTACTAGGTACGAAGCACTCTTCGTAATAAGGTCAATTATTTAGAATTATAAGGACCACCTGTGTAATAATCCTTAAAACTAAATTTTCGATCTTCAAACTTTTCATAAAGCACTTTAAAATGCTGAATGCGATCAATTCTGAATGCTCTCATGTCATGACGTAAATGACACCAGGCTATTAAGATCCATTTATTATTGGTAGAATACATGGCACAGGGTTCAATTTTACGGAAAGAAATATTAGGATCATCGGCTTTCCGGTAATTGATCTCTACATAATTAAAATTAGTAACGGCGAGTTGGATTTCAGATAATACATTGCTGGAAATACTTTCCTGTTTCGTGTCAAAAACTCGAATTTTATCACTCAGTAATTCACTTTTTTCCTGAATAGAGGACCTGAACACCGATTTAATCTTAGTGAGGGCTTCTTCAAAATGCTCAATGAATGAAGAATCATTAGACTGGTTCACCAAATGCTGAGCGGTAATTAAGGCATTAGCTTGCTTCTCTGTGAATTGTACTGGTGCTATCTGGTAGCCTTCCATTAAAGTATATCCTCTGCCTTCAAGAATAATAATTGGAACTCCCGATGTTTCCAGTTTACGAATGTCTCTATAGATGGTACGTACGCTCACCTCAAACTTATCTGAAAGCTCAGTTGATGTTAAAATTCGTTTCGATTTTAATAAGGTAAGAATCGATATAAGTCGGGATAATTGTGTCATAAAAGGGTAAAGATAGTGAATCACTTTATTGATTCACTATCTTTAATTTAAGTGCTACTTCATAGAATGAAAGGCTACTTTATTGCCTTCAGTATCTATAAATTGAGCCATAAACCCATTTTCTCCTATAGGTGTTTTAGGCATTACTACTTTACCTCCAGCTGCTTCTACCTTAGATAAAGGCGCATTGAGGTCTTCACCCCCGTTCAGGTATACCGTTGTACCTTCCTGTGATGGAGTAAAGTTTGGCATCTCTACAATACCACCACCAATACCATGACTTTCTGGATCATGTGGTAAGACGCCATATTTCATGCCATCCATTGGGGCATCCATAACTTCAGTACCTAAAATTGTTGAATAAAATGTTTTTGCTCTGTTGTAATCTGTTACCGGTATTTCAAACCAGCTTCCTGCATTTGTCATTTGATTGTGTGTTTATTTATTAAACTTAATGCAAATATAAATGCGCTCGTGTCAGATGATGTCAGGGGTTAGTTTTTTGTTAATGTTAAAATGACTTCGAATTAAAAACTTTAGTTTTTTCAATTTCACTTAAATCTATACTAAACAATTTTGACGATGGCGTTTTAAAAAATTAATTGTTATGCAAATTGCCAAAAACCTATCACTCATTGTCTCAAATACAGACTATCGCGGTAGCATTAGCAATACTTGACTTGACATCTGATTTTATGATAATATATATTCTCTACATACTTTGTAATATTCCCAACAATTTATCATGCATGGCATCGGTATAATCCAAATGGGTCACGATACGTAGTTTACCTCCACCCATGCCTATGATATGAATATTAGCATCGGCTAATTGTTGTACAAATGCTGTTTCATTTACATCTGGCTGTACTTCAAAAATGATGATATTAGTTTCGATGGGTTCTACCACTTTTATCATGGATAAATTACTGAGTACTGCTCCAATTTCTTGTGCTTTGCTATGGTCAATGGCCAATCGCTCTACATGATGATCTAAAGCGTATAATCCTGCTGCTGCTAAATAGCCCACTTGTCGCATCCCACCACCAAAAATCTTCCGAATTCGAATCGCGCCTTGCATAATGTCCTCATTACCAACCAATACTGATCCTATTGGACAACCTAAGCCTTTACTTAAACAAACTGATATGGTATCAAAGAGATCTCCATACTGTGCTGCTGTTTCTCCTTTTGCAACCAATGCATTCCATAATCTAGCACCATCCAGATGATAACCTAAGTCATGGTCGTCACAAATGGTTCTAATTTTTTTAATTTCTTCAAAATCCCAGCAAGCACCACCACCTTTATTAGTAGTGTTTTCTACAGCAACAAGACTGGTGAGCGGACTGTGATAAAAATCGGGAGGATTAATAGACTCTACAACTTGATTGGCTGTAAACATGCCACGATCACCGTCAATTAATCTACAGGACACTCCACTATTAAACGATGCTCCTCCACCTTCATAATTATACACATGTGCATATTTATCGCAAATCACCTGTTCTCCTGGATTGGTATGCAATTTAATGGCTGCCTGATTGGCCATACTTCCCGTTGGAAAGAAAAGAGCTTTAGGCTTACCAAACATTTTCGCAATACGCTCTTCTAGTGCATTTACGGTAGGGTCTTCTTTATAGACATCGTCACCTACTTGAGCGTTTAACATCGCTTCGAGCATGCCTTTACTAGGTTTGGTAACTGTATCGCTTCTTAAATCAATAATCATGGAAAAATAAGTTTATGACATAGAAAAGACGAAGTTTTAACGTTCGTCTTTTCAATTATTATATTTTCAATATTTAAAATGTTTTTATAAAAATAAACATCTCAAATTTAATTCGAGCTATTATAGCTGCAAATATCACTTCCTATTGGGGATCCATCAGGAATTTTAGGAGACACTGCTAACTTAAATTTTTCAGGCTTCGCCTTGAAATCTTTAATTAATAAAGCATATTGGCTGGCATATTTCAGACTTCCTTTTTTACTATATAATGCTTTTGAAATATTATTTATGGCTTCATTGGCAATAGCATTTACTTGGAAATAAGCACGATCAGTCACTGCCAAATTCATGATATGCTTTAATACATTCACATTCACCATTTGCTGTACTTCGTTTAAATAAGTGTCTTTATGTTGCATATTAAACGAGTTATCAATGAGTATTTGTAATACTTCATCCAATCCTAATTGCTTTGCATCTAATCCTTTTTGATGTACCAATCTATTGGCACGCTCAGGGTGCAATAATAATTTTAAAGTCATATCACTAGCGGTAGATGTTACGCTTAAGGCATCAAATGCTACTCCTGTTTTGCCATTAAATGATTCTCTTGTTCTACCGTATGAAAACGCTCTCGGCGGAAATAAATCCAGTTTGTTTTTTGGTATGGCTAAAGTATTTGGACGTAATGTGTTTAATATCGCATTAAGAGTTTCTTTTTGAGTTGACACATCTACCACTTTAGAAGTGAATTGACCATCCCCTTTTACAGCATAATTATAATCTAAACCACCAACAACTTTCGTTGCTGCTTCCACTTGAAAACGGTGAAAGAAATACAAAGGCACAAATACGTCTTCTAGTACAGAATAAGGCTCATTAGTACGGATGTTATCTACAGAGAAATTAGAAATCGCCTTTGCTCTTACAGCTAACATATTGTTTAACTCCACAGAAGCACTTTTACCATTATCCCAAAGGTGTGCTAATGCATGTGCACCGCCTTGCGCTCTGGCATCTCTATCAGCAATAAAACGCAAACCATCAGCATTTGCTTTTTCTAAAATTTTATTGAGTTCTGCACGTTCGTTAGCACCACTATCAAATTCGGCATAACTATAAGCAACAGTTACCTTATCCCAATCACCAATACCAACAGCATAGGCATTACTTAAATCTACTTCGCCATTGGTTAAACTTACCGTAGGATGTGGGTAATCCATAACCGAGGCTCTTCCATTAGTACTTGCAGCAAAATTATGTGTAAATCCAATAGTATGTCCTACTTCATGAGCTCCAAGCTGACGAATCCTCGCCAAGGCCATTTCCAACATTGGTTGATAATTATCATCACGTTCAGCAAATGGCTTGTTTAATAAGGCCTGGGCTATTAAAAAATCCTGACGTACTCTCAAACTTCCTAAACTCACATGCCCTTTAATAATTTCGCCTGTTCTTGGATCGGTCACGCTACTACCATAACTCCATCCTCTGGTTGAGCGGTGTACCCATTGAATTACATTATATCTACAGTCTAAAGGGTCAGCATCCGCTGGTAACATTTTTACTTGAAAGGCATTGATAAAACCCGCCGCTTCATAAGCTTGATTCCACCATTTTGCCCCGTCTAATAATGCCGAACGAATAGGTTCTGGTGTGCCATTGTCTAA
>CAJXVU010000001.1 GCA_913062555.1 uncultured Bacteroidota bacterium | reverse complement strand
CCGCAAGATTGCTAAAAGCTCCGAGAAATTGGAGCTTTTTTTGGCAATAAAGATTAGTTGTGTTGTTTGATAGATGTTAAAGTCTATCAAGGGTTCAGTAGTTTAACCGATGGAAAGCTTTCCTTTTTCGTTAGAAATTGGGATGCTTTTTTGTTTTCAGCATATCCCATAGCATGAGCGAAGGTATATATGGGGTTGGATTTTTTTTTATGTTAAAGAAGAAGTAATGGTTTGGCTAGGCTCTAAATGTCCGTATAATCTGTGTTTTGATTTAATACAAGAAAATATTTTTTTAAAGTCATAATTGATTTATGGGTGGTCATGTGTTGGTTTCTAGATAGATATGGTTAAACGTAAATCTTTATCGGAATTTCCAAACAACAATATAAGTTGTGATAACTTAGGAGTATCCTTTTTAGAGGCTAAAAGGGAAGAACAGATTTTTATATATAGATCTGTCATTAATAAACAAAACTATGAAATCACACTTGATAATAATGGTATGCCTTTCATTAATAGTTACATCCTGTAATAATGATGACGAAACTAATGAGCTACCAACATATGCTGATGGTGAATTTCCAGAAAAAATTTTAATTGGAAGTATGGCGTTGAGAAGTCAAACACAAATTGAAGAATTTGGAGCTCAAAATTATACTATTATCACTGGAGTATTGAAAATACATCCTGGATTTGAAAACAGTAATTTTCCAATTGACCTTACTCCACTACGTTCATTGGAACGCATTGAACGAACATTAATTATTTTTGAAAATCCAGACCTTACTTCTCTAGAAGGGCTTCATAATATTAACTGGTTAGGTGAGCTTTTTATTGGGAATAGTTCAAAACTTGAAAATCTGGATGGATTACGGGGTTTAGAAAATATTGCCTACGAAAATCGGGGTCAATTAAATGGTTGGACTAGGGTTAGTCAAATTCGGATTACCAATAATGACTCTCTGAAGAATATTAATGGACTTATACGTGTTCCCAGTGCCAAAAATATAAATATAGCGAATAATCCCTCACTTCAAAACTTGAACGGATTAGGCGGAATAATTGAAAACTCTTATTTCCGTACCTATCTTGGTTGTGGTGAAGATGCGAATGCTTTACCTTATTGTGGTAATGAAATATTAGAAGATCTCTGTGGATTACAGAATTTATTTTTGAACGGAACTTATGACTATGTAAGAATTGAAGGAAATGCTTTTAATCCTTCAATACAAGATATAATTGATGGGAATTGTAGTCAATAAATAAAAGATTATATCAGTGTAAAAGCTTTCCTTTTTCGTAAGAAATAGGGATGCTTTTTTGTTTTAGGATGGTTTGTGAATTTCTACCAACTTAACCAAATTTTGAAACTTGCCATAAACTTGTTTATTTGCTGGTACAAGACCTTTTTAGATTTATAAAAGAATCCTATCTCTTAATTTAAAAAGCGAATCTTTGGTAAGTGGTTTGTTTAGAAAGTCAATTATGTCGCTATACTTCTCAGATTCTTTTTTGTCATCTGGATTTAAAGAAGAGGTTAACATCACTATTACATACTTCGCCTTTTGTTCTTTATCTAATTTATCATATTCTACCATAAACTCAAAACCATTCATAGCCGGCATGTTTATATCAAGAAAAATCAATTCTGGCTGCGGAAAGGCGTTTTCTTCATCATTATAAGTGCCTTGAGATTTTAAATAATCTAATCCCTCTTGCCCACTAAGAACTGAATGAATATTATGTGTAATGTCTACTTGACTTATAATTATTTCATGAAATTCATTAATTGCCTCATCATCATCAATTAGTAAAATGGATTTAAACTTCATCATGTTTTTTTATTTTTTTAAATATAGTGAAATAAAAAGTTGATCCTTTATTCGTTTCAGATTCTAACCATATTTCTCCGTTGTGCAAATCAACAATTTTTTTGCAAACTGCTAAGCCTATCCCAGTTCCTTCATAATCTTTTCTATTATGTAACCTCTGGAAAATAACGAACACTCTTTCAAAATATTTCTTTTCCATGCCTATTCCATTATCTCTTACAGAAAATTGCCAGTACTTTTTTTCTTCTTTAACTTTTATGTCTATTTGTGGAGGTGTATCCTTTTTATTGAATTTTATACCATTGTTGATTAAGTTTTGAAATAATTGTTTTAACTCAATATCACAGGCATTAATAATGGGCAATTTATCAATTTGAAAAGACGCATTTTTTTCATTAATAACTAATTCAAAATCCATTAGAATTTCATTTACTACTTTATTACAATCAACTTTAGTTATTTTTAATTCTTTACCAATTCTAGAATAATCTAACAATTCTTTTATTAGTGTTTTCATTCTAAGTGAGGCATCTTCAACATAATTCATATATTTTATGCCATCGCTATCTAATTTATCTTTGTATAGCTCAACTATTAATCCAATATAACTACTCATTGTTCGCAATGGTTCTTGCAAATCATGAGAAGCAACATAAACAAATTGTTCTAACTCTTTGTTAATGGTCTTTATTTGATTAATCTGTGTTTCTTGGTCATCAAAACTATTTTTCAACGCCGCGCTCATATCATTAAATGAATTGCCGAGTTCTGCTAATTCATTTTTTCCTTTAATATGAATCTGTTCATTCAACTCACCTTGACTAATCCTAAATGCGGCATTTTTTAATTTTGTAATTGGTTCTGAGACACTGTGAATTACTTGAAATGTGATGATTAGTCCTAAAATAATTCCTAGAATACCAGTAATCAATATAATTTTTGATATTTCATTTAAGCTGTTTGACAGTTCAATATTATATCTTTTAGAAGACCGATTATATTTTAAGCTGAGTTGGCCAACCTCTCTATTTATTGTTAGGTACAATACGCGAATTTTATTTTCCCAAATATCATTAGCAATTTTTAAGTTCGATTGATAATTTATACTGCTGTTAAGTAATGTATTTACAGATTTAGAAGAACTTATCAATGAATCTGTATTCATTATAATTTTTTCAATGAGTGATTTACTTGTGTCTTCCTGAGGTAAATCTTCTTTAAATAAAAATAATTCTGTTTTTAAATATGTGAGCTCAACCTCAATTATTCCATTTATTCTGTTTTTCGTATCTACTTCGTCAGCACCATTAATTCTATTACTTATTAGTAGGTTTAATTCCTTATTAATGGATTCATAATTGGCTAAAACGTTTATTACTGGATTAATTTTTGATTGTAGTGTATCATATGTTCGTGTAGCCTTATTTGTAATGGTTTGATTAAGAATAATTTCAACAATTAAAATTAAAATCAAAACACTAAATGCCAGAATTAATTTTTGACTTATTTTCATGATAAAATTAAATTATCGTTTAATTTTAATAAGGGGGTTTTCTTTTGAATTGTATTGATATAAAGAAAAATAGATTCCTTTAGAAGCTCCATTCTCTTTTATCGCAATATTTCCACAAACTCCTTGATAGTGATTTACTCTATACAACTTGGTCCTTAACCAATCATCAAAAGATTCATTATCCTTTTTGCTTTCATTTATAGTTCGCAATTGGCTTAACACTAAATTCATTGCATCATATGCTTGCATGGGAGGCCAAACTGAAGCAGGTTTTTTAGAAAACATGGTTTCGTAGGCAATTAAAAATTCATTAGCAAGGATATAGTTGCCATCTGCAGGTGTAAAGAATGGGAATTCTGAATTTACGATGGCTCCTTCAGAATTATTATAAAAATCAGGATTTAGCAATACTGTCGAGCCATAGAACGGTGCCTTAATTCCTAAATCTCTAGCTTGTTTCATAGCAAAACCAAGTGATTCATAACCAAAAAACACATATGCATCGTAATTATTTTTTTGTAATACCTTTAATTGATCTGTAAAATTGACATTCTCTTTTTCAATAGTAATTATTTCAATTTTTATATTTTTTTCATCTAAAATTCTTTTTACTTCGTTAGCTCCCCGAGTCATGAAATCATTTGGGTAATTAAAAAGTGCTACTTTTTTATGGCCTAGCTCAATAAGTCTAATACCAATAAGTCCGTTGGCTTCCTCAGTTGATTTTGCAATTTTAAAAGTATTATTATTTAATGACGAAAGTAATTTGTCGTTATTTAGAGGATTTACAAGAATTACTTTGTCTTTTAAAATTTCATTTTGTACTGCGACTGTACCATCAGTATTACTAATGAAAAGTATCTCTATATTATGTTCTTCACGTAATTTTTTATAACTAGGAATTGCGTTTTCCTTATCCCATTTATCATCTTCAATGTATAAGTTTACCTTAGGCTCATTTTCTGTACGATTGGCATTGTACTGCTCTACTGCCAATATCATGGCATTGGATGGGGCTATTCCTAAATCTGTTGCTCTTACAGATAAGGGTCCAATATATCCAATGTTTATTTCTTCAATTTTATTAGATTCACAACTAAAAAAACTGATTATAAAAAATAACATAATAAAACAAACGACTATGGGCGATTTAATCTTTTTCATCTGTTTAAAGTTTAATATTATATTCTAGTCCATATCCAAGACCTTCATTATTATTAGGTAAAAAATCATTTATACGATATTCTAAAACAATGAATAAGGAATTGAAAATATTATACCCTATTTGATGTTCTGATACCCAATTAAATGATAGTTTACCATTATCTTGATAATTGATGTTCTGATCTGCAAATCCTCCAATATATAATCGATTTTTAAAAATAGAAGGGAATAAAGATATTCTGTAAACATGCTCTATTTGAGGGAGTAAGTTTGATTGCGATTTGGATGTAAATTGTAAAAGATGAAAGTTAACAGAATAGGATAAATTTAGTTTTTCAAAAAAAGATTTAATTTTTTTAGTATTATTAAGCCTCCAACGTATTCCTAGTCTAAGATTATCATTATTGCTATTTGCTCGACTTACCCATTGCATAGTCAAATCTATTGGCGAATTGTTTTTTAAATTCCATCTTATATTTTGTTCCGTATAATAGGTGCTTAAATCTGAAGTTTTATCTGTGCCTTGAAAATTAGTTAATGAAAAATATTGAAATCGTTGTGGTAAATTAACTAAAGCATTTATTGTAATTGTGCTAAATTCTCGAGAGTCATAGTAACCATTAAAGTCTAGAAATCCAGAGTTTTTATGATCTTCTTTATTATTGTCATTTTGGGAGAATATTGAATTACAAAAAAACACACTAATTATGCATATTTTAATTAAATTTGAATTTCTCATTAAAATTATTTAAATAATGTAGTGTACTACTGCAATATAAGTTTTTTTTTGAACTCTCAAATATTAAACAGTTACTATGGGTAAATTAGAAAATAGTTATTTAAATTTAATTCCCTTAAAAAAGGAAATTACAGAAGACAGTACCATTTTAAAAAGGCTTATTGAATTGTTTCTCAAGAACATTGATGAGTATTTAGATATATTGGACAGAGAATTGAAAAACAATAATTGGGATTTGTTATTTAAGACAACGCATAAAATTATACCTAGTATTAGAATGTTTGGAGCTGTCGAATTAGAGTCTATCATGCTTAAATTAGAAACTATTTTCAAAAGCCAAGAGAATTTGGAAGGTATTGATACGCTAGTAGCCTCTAGCTCGCATATTTATAAGCAAGTCAAAATTGAGCTGTTAACCGAGCTTAAATTAATTAGTCAAAAAATAAGCAAAATAGTTTTAGCTGAAGATAATCCGGCACTAGTGTTATTATTGAAACATATATTAGAAAAAGAAGGTTATGAATTACATATAGCTGTAGACGGCAAAGAGGCCATGGAATTAGTTAAAAAGCATAAACCTGACTTAGTAGTTTCAGATATTATGATGCCTTTTTTTAGCGGGTTAGAGTTAGTTAGCTATATAAGAAATAAATTACTCTTAGATACTCCAATTATTATCTTTTCAAAATCGGCTCAAGAAAGTATGATTCTTGAGACGTTTGAATTAGGCGCAAATGATTTTATATCTAAGCCATTTAGTCCTGCTGAATTGTTGGTTAGAATTAAAAAGATTTTGAAATAATAAGAGTAATTAAAGAAATCGAGATAGATTGGACTTGGAACAATAAAGCGGCCAATTAATGACATTGGATGAACACCTAGAGCAGTTTGACAATCCTTCTAATAGAAGTCACAGGGATATATAAAATAATAACTTGACGAAGTTGTCAAAGTCAAGTTTTTTATCCACATACTACAATCTCAAGCAACAATTTTATTGGTTCTAATCTAACTTTGTATTTAATGAGATATACAAAGTATTTTAGTGGCGTTTTAAAGCATCAAGGCACTCCAAATCTAAATGTGGAGCAATATGCTAGACTCATGAATATTGTCTCATTAGAGGGCCGGATGCAAGAGTTAAATGATTTAAAAAAAGCGATTAAGAATCCCAATGAGCACTATAAATATGATATTAGAATTCATAGATTATCCAACACTCTAAAGGGGCTTACAAATGACGAATACCCCAAAGAGGTGATGCATCATATGGTTTTTGAATCTAGATGATTTATAAAATAGTAGTATTGGGTGTATAGTTGGTTTTAGTCTAAAGTAATGATTGGCAATAAAGATTAGTTGGGATGCTTTTTTGTTTTAGGGAGGTTTTTTATGCCCAAAACTCAAGATTTAGAATTTCAGTATCTTTAGTAAATTAATTAAAGGTTATGTTGCACTTCTTCCGGTTTTGTTTATTTACTTTTTTTTTATTTGGGGTTTTTATTATAAGTGCTCAGCAAATTGTAGATTCCTCCTTTGTTTATAATATGAAAGACGCGGCCTATTCTTTTAATAAAGGACCGCTGATTCTTGTAGATGAATTTCACAATAATGATATGTCCATTCAGAAAGGAATGACTCCATTAATCAAGATCCTTCAAAAAGATGGGTATCGCCTTAAAGCCTATAATGCCCCCTTTAGAGTTAATGACCTCAAGGAAGCCAAAATTTTAGTAATCATTAGTGCATTGCATTCCACGAATGTAGATAACTGGAAATTACCAACGCCATCAGCATTGAGTAAAATTGAGATTGATGAGTTAGTACAATGGATACATAATGGCGGAAGCCTCTTGCTAGTTGCTGATCATATGCCCTTTCCGGGGGCTATTAAGGAACTATCTTCTCGTTTTGGGGTAGAATGGCACAACGGCTTTGTAATTGATTCTGTCAATTGGGGAATGTCTTTTTTTTCTAAAAGAGACGGCACTTTAAAACATCACCGTTTATTGGATGGTCGTAATCAAGAAGAACAGGTGAATGGGGTATCTACATATTATGGTAGTGGATTTCAAATTAAGGATTCAACTATAAACGGAATATTTGCCTTTGATGATTCTAATACTGTTTCATATCAAACCTCTGAGGCCTGGAAAATGTTTCCAGATACGCCACTAATATCTTCCAATGACTTATTTCAGGCAGCCGTTTTAACTCGAGGAAATGGACGGGTAGCTTTGATTGCAGAGGCGAGCTTATTTTCAGCTCAACTCGTAGGTAGAAATAAAAATCCAGTAGGGCTTAATTTTCCAAATAATAATCAAAACCTACAGTTTGTTCTCAATTTATTTCATTGGTTATCGAAGGCTATTGATTAATCATTTTTATTTTTTCAATTCAAGAGTCAATTACAAGAGTTAAAAGGACTTAGAAGGTGGATTACTCAATCTCTGGAACAGTGTCTTGTGGAAACAAATAGAGTTTTAGAGCTCAATAGAAATCAATTACGCAATCCTGATTAGTCTTTTGTCTTTCGTTTCTTCCAAAGGATGTATTTCTTTATTAAAGCAACGCAATAAAGGCTTGTTATAGAAAGCAAAAGAAGGATGGTAATTCCAGTTTCTAACCATTCACTTTGAATACTTAATTTTTCTGAAATTTTAATTCCGATGGAATCTGTAATCACAAATATAAGGATGGTACTTAAAAGAAATACGGCAATAATAGCTTTAATATTTCCTTCTAACTTTTTGGATAAAAATTTAATTTGTACCAAAAGCAACCAGATTCCCGTGATAATTAGAAGCGGGAATAAGAAATGATGTAAATCATATTCGCCCAAATAGTATCCATTAATGTCAAACACCCATCTCAATTGTACCACAAGTACTAATGGGGCGAAATAATAGCACTGTACGAAAAAATTCTGCTCTAAGGAACTGCGGGAAAAAGAACTTGATTTAATTAGTTCACTAAAAAAGGCAATGATCAAAGGAATACATATAAAAGTTGCTGCCCTTAATAAGGTTTCAGGGTCTTGCAACCAGTCGGAAAAAGATTTGACCTCATTTTCTGCTAACGCGGTAAGCGCTGCTATGGGAACCAAGGCAAGGGGTGCCATCACAGTAAGTATGTAGAGAAAAATTGGAGATACATATTCTTGGCTCTTTTCCTTTTTAGAGGATTCTTCCGGAATAAATTGCTGTACCCATTCGGGATCTTTAAGAATTTTATAAAGCGTCTTAGGTACATAAATTACCAGCATAAGTAACTTAACCAATAGATCTGCGATTCCTTCTAAGATGTTAATCCCTTTCATGAATTTTTAATTGTTGTTTAATAAGTCAGTTAAAGCGTCTATTTAGAGTTACTATGTTTCTAAATTATTCCAAAAAAGTTTCAATATTTCACTTTTTTAACCGGGAGAGGGTCTTCTAAAATCATCAACCTAATTAGTGTTAACAGCTTAGAAAGCTAAAGAATAAGTTTTGTAAACAAATTTAAAACTCGGTAATCAAACAATACAAATCTGTAACAGTTAGATTCCTATCCGAGCTGCTTTCATTGTTCTCAACGTATATCTCAATATAATCATTGGTTGCCATTTGAATGACACCTATGATTGACGAATTAGCACCTTCATTCCATTTGCTAGAGCTGAATGTTTTTCCAGTCTTTGCTACTTTGACTCCATTTAAGAAGATATAAACGGTCGACTTTTTGTCATTATATTCAGCGAACAAAGATATGCTGGTATTTATAATAAATTTTTTGGTAATTAAGCCCGTATAAGTCAGCTTGCCTTCAAAGTGCGTAAAATTACTTAACTCTTCTGATGAATAAGTAGCCGTAGCTTTTGCCGGGACATTTTTTGCCGCTATAGTTGTCTCTGTAGTATTATTATTAAAATAAGTAACCGCACTACTTTTTGTTTGCCAAGTGGCATTACCCGTGCCATCCGAGGTCAATATTTTACCTGTACCTGCTCCTGTTGGAATACTTAATGCAGGAATCGTTACGGTTCCTGTAAACGTTGGACTGGCAATATTAGCCTTTAAGTTTATTGCCGTGGTATTGGTCGCTATGCCTGAAACATCCTGATCTCCAGAATTCGTTCCGCTAGTATTATTTAGAATTGTTATTTGTGGGGCAGTAAGTCCAGTTTTTGCGGTATTTGCTGCTACTGCGGTATTTGCACTTACACGACCTTCTGTATAATATAAATTAGTGCCTTCTGTAACTCCAGTTGTGCTTAAGCCGGCAACGCTTTCTGCTGTTTTGGCATGACGTGCATAAGGAACACTTAATATTTCATTTATTCCAATAATAGTATATAAAACACCTCCTAGTGGATCTGTCTCAACCTTTAAAAAGTAAGGTCCAACTGCCCAATCGATCGTTGTGATAGCTCCAGACACAACACTTCCGCCACCTATTTCTATACTTATTAATCCATTATCATTGGGTGTAGGAGTATGTGTTTCTGAATATACAATAGTACCAGAAGTTGACCCTTGTAGGATGCTTATTTGCATACCTACAGTTGTTGTAATAAGGGCATCACTGGCATCCCTCATCACAGCTTGATAGCTCATGTTATTAGGTGATTGTGGAAAAACTGTAGCAATAATTCCTAAAGAAAACATTAAGGATATAATATATTTCATCACTATTAATGGAGTTAATTGTTTTTAATAATCTTAAAGTTTTTAATAGCTAAAGAATTATCTGTAATTATTAAAAAGTAAGTAGCTATTGGTAATTTGTTAAATGGAATGATTGTTTTCTGAGTATTTATTTTTTCTAAAATCAACAATCGGCCATTTAAATCATATAACTGATACGCTAAATATTTAGATGGTAATTTACCTATTGATAATATTACATGAGAAGTAGTAGGGTTAGGATATAGTCTTAAATCTAGACTTATATCAGGATACTTATTAACACTAAGTGTGCTTTCATAAACCTCATAAGGCTGCTGTACACCCTTTAACAAGGAACCATTTAAACTGCTATTACTAGTATACACTAATTGACCAATACTATGGCTTAAAGACCCGCCAACTCCAGTATTGTCCCCACCTACCGAAACGAATCCGTTTTGGCTCTGAGCAAATGTAACGCTCAGGGCAATTAATGATAGACTAAGTAGTATTCTCCTTAACCCCATATAAAATCCCTTTTATAAAAAGTTAATTCATCTCCAAATCATTGACAGAAACCGAAGCAAACATGACTTTTTATATCATTCAACTCATGTAATATACACTTTTATCATTTTTCTTTTTTAGTTCAAATATTTATCTTTATAAAAGTTGTCAACAACTACATAAAAGATTAAACAACCAATACTCTGTATTGCAGATTATTAGGTGTGATTCTGGAGTCATATGTTGTAGCGGGTTCTTTCATATTACTGTTTCAGATGTCTCATTTTGAAAATTATCTCTGTAATGACCGGTGTTTATTTTGGATGTATAGTTTTAAATTGAGGAGACCAGTAAAAGAGAAAAAATCAGTGACTCATAAGGTGTTTCCTTAATTACTTATTCGGTGTATGGCTGGAAAACACTACCAATTTTCCTCTGGTTTGTTTTGTTGTACTAATTTTGACCTAGTCAAAGCAACTAACCAAAGCAACTAACCATTCAAGAACATGTCGCAATAATTATGGGTACTGTGTAACCTATCTTGATTTCAATTCGTCTTACTGAAAAATATAAATTATAATGAAAAAAATACGTCTTGTCTTTTCGACAATTGCATTAGTAATATTGGGAGCATTTACTTCAAATGCTCAAGAAAAAGTATCTTCCAAAGATAATTTTACTAAGATTGATAATTATTTAAGTGATGGAACCAACAATGGTTTTTCAGGAGCAATTCTAGTTATTAAAGAAGGTGAGTTAATTATAAACAAGGGCTATGGGTTAGCAAACAAGGACAGTAATGCTCTTATTAATCCAAACACTATTTTTGATATTGGGTCTAACACCAAACAATTTACAAGTACCGCAATTTTAAAACTTGTTGAGCAAAATAAAATCGACCTTACGGATGCATTAAGTAAATATTTTACTGATCTTCCTGTTGATAAGCAAAGCATTACCATACACCAATTATTAACACATTCTGCTGGTTTTTCAGAATCTATTGGACGTGACTTCTCAGAAATTTCACAAAAGGACTTTTTTGAAAAACTTTTTGCAAGTAAATTATTATCTGAGCCTGGAGAAAAATATTCTTATTCTAATGTTGGATATAGCCTATTAGGACGAATCATAGAATTAGCTTCTGGGGAACCTTACGAGGTTTTCTTAAACAAACATCTTTTTACACCATCAGGCATGTTGCAAACAGGATATCTTTTGCCTAAATGGGATACAAAACAAATGTCTCATGGATATAACAGAAATATAATCGAAACGGAATCAACAATTACTCGTTATCAAGAAACTGGAGATGTCAATTGGCATCTAAAAGGAAATGGTGGAATCAACTCTACACAAAATGACATGTTACGTTGGTATAAGGCATTAAAAACAAATATTATATTGACACCGGAATCATTTAAAAAACTAACGACACCTTATGTTTCTTCTCCAAAAGGGACTTATCATTATGGCTATGGTTGGATCATTGAAAAGTCAAAAGCCAATACATTAATAATATCTCATGACGGCTCTAATGGGACTTTTACACATTCTTTAATCTGGTATCCTGAAGAAGATTTATATATTGTATACTCAACAAATGCAAATAGTTCAAAAGTAGGAGGCATTGCTTATGATGTTGCAAAAATAATTTTGGACGAAAGCTATTCCCCAAAGCCTATCAAGAACAATGTGTACGCATTTACAATGAATTATCTAAAACAGCATCAAACTGATAAATCAGATAAGTTGCTTGCTTTACTTCAAGAAAACTACGCCGATGAATTCTCAAATTCAAGTCTTTTAAATACACTTGGAAACCTATTATTAAGGCTAAACGAAAATTTGGAATGGGCTTTAGAGTTATTTAAAAATAATGTTCAACTATACCCTGAAGATGGTAATCTTTGGGATTCATTAGGCGATGGATATAAGTCAAATGACCTAATGGAGGACGCCATAAAAAGCTACCAAAAAGCAATTGAATTGGGATATAAAGATTCACAGCAAAAGCTAACAGAATTAGTTAAGCAATAGAATAACAACTAGCCACAATAACGCTTGTAATTGATTGCTAGTTAAATGTCATCTAGACCTCAAGACTGCTAAAAGCTCCGAGAAATTGGAGCTTTTTTGCCATAAAAATGAGTTTACAAGTATCCTGTTTTCAATACTGAATGTTTTGGGCCTCGAATTATAAGTTGGGATCAAAATACATTATGAGACCTTATCAGATAAATTATATCCTTTATTTGCCTTTCATTTGCAGATTAAAATCATTTATGAATAACAGTAATATGAAAGCAAGTACCAAATCACTAATTTCCTTAAAAGCATCAATACAGATATTTATTTTGTTTGTAATTGTAATATTGTTTTTTTCTTCTTGTAGAGAAAAGGAAAGATCAATACTGGAGGCCAATACAATAGCATTTAAAATAGATAGTTTACTAACTATTGCACAACAGAACAATCAATTTAATGGGGTGCTATTATTTGCCGACACTACTGGGGTTACTTTAAATAGAGCATATGGGAATATAGCAATTAATCAACAAGCATTATTAAATGAGCATTCTAAATTTGAGATAGCATCTGTTTCGAAAACAATAACAGCAACACTTATTATGAGAATGGTTGAGTTAAATTATTTTTCTTTGGAATCTAAGCTTATAGAATTCTTTCCAGAGCTCCCTTATAACAATATAACTATAAAACATTTATTACAGCATACCTCTGGAATTCCTGATTATTATGATCACATAGTCTCTAAATATTGGGACAGAAGTAGGCCATTAACTAATGATGCCTTGTTTGCTTTATTTGAAAAATACACCCCAAAAACAGATTTTGCTCCAGGAGAAAAATTTGAGTATAGTAATACTGGGTATTACTTTTTAGCTGGAATTTCAGAAAAGGCATCTCAAGAAACTTATGACGAATTACTTAAGAAATATATTTTTGAACCTGCAGGGATGGAACACTCTAAGAGATCCGTTTTTGCTGAGGGAGAATCAGGCTTTGCGAAAGGCCATGAGTTATCAATAGCAAATTCAAAATATGTGACATTAAATAACCATGAATACCCTGAGGATTTATTAATGACTTATTTTATGGATAGAAAAGGACCTGGAGGTATCAGTTCAACTACTAATGATTTGTGGAAATTTTCTCAAGCCATAAAATTTAACAAGATATTAAAGGAGAAAACAACAGAGCAGATGTTTACGCCTGGCGTTTTAAATGATGGAACTAAGACATCATATGGGTTAGGTTGGCAGTTAGCATTTGGCAAGAATAATTCGTTATACACTTATCATCGTGGAGGGACTTCGGGATATAGAAGTTATTTTATGATTGCTCATGATAAGGGCTATACATATGCACTATTAACAAACAGTCAAAACCCATATTTTACACCTGTTAATAATGCTATTCAAAAAATAATAACCAATCAGAAAGTTGAGCCAATTAAACATTCTGGAGTGGAATATCTCTCACTGATTTATAAAAACACAGCATATCAAGACCTAGAGCATAAAGTTGATAGTTTAAGAAATTTGAAAAATTATTATTTTAATCTTACCGAGTTTAATAGTTTGGCTTGGAAATATTGGTTAAAAAAAGATTTTGAGAATGGCACAAGTATAATGAAGTTAGCAGTCGTGTCAATGCCTGATAACGCAGGGGTTCTTGAGGTGCTGGCAGAGTGTTATGCAGAAACAGGCCAAAATAAAATAGCCGTAGATCACTATACCAAAGTGATTGAAATGCTTAATGCAGATATAGAGAAACGTGACAAGAAATGGGTGAAAGATTGGATCGTGGAAATTAAAACTAAAATCGACAGTTTAATGTAAAATTAGCTCAGACATTTACTTGCTTTTTAGTTTTTAGCAAAAACATGGTAATATAGGGGAGTGTAGAGAGGAATGTAAATTTCTGATTAAATAGTACCAATGTAACAAAAAGTATAAAATGTAATCTCTTTAATAGTTAAAATACATAAGGAGATGAAAAATGCATTTATTTTATTTAAACAAGGATTCATTAAATTCAGTGCTTTATTAATTATTGTTTTTGCCACTTCAAATATTGAAGCACAAGAAAAAAATACTGATAACATAAAAATAATGGAATCCTATGGTTCTTTTGGAGTTGGTCATGTGTTTCTCGATTTAATTGACATTGATAGGAAGGAAATGGCGACCAAAAACCCAAATGATTTAAGAGAAATTCCAATTCAAGTATGGTATCCAATCGCTAAGGGTACTCAGGGTAAAAAAAGTAATTATCGTCCTCGTGTTGAAGCTTTCCGAGCAGATTGGGGTGATCAATCAGTGGACTACATTAAGCAAGTTCAAACATCAGTTATTGAGCATGCCAAAATAAGTTCGGATAAAGCTTTTGGTGTGTTTTTATTTTCCCATGGCTGGGGTGCTCGAAGCTCTTCTCATACCACTTTTCTGTCTAATTTGGCTAGTAAGGGATATATTGTAGTTGGAATTAATCATGCTTATATGGGAAAAGTGGTGTTGTCTAATATGCAATTTACGGAACCTGATGACTCCCAATTTAAAAATCAGGAAGAAGCGAATAAATATTATGCCGATGATGTCATTTTTGTGATTAATCATTTGAAACAATTAAATAGGAATGATCCCAACGGACTATTTACAAATGCGGTAAAATTAAATAATATAATTGCAGGAGGACACTCTTCTGGGTTTCCTGCGGTAAGTGGAGCAGCGGTTATTGATCATAGAATAAAAGGACTGATTTCATTTGACTCCGGTGTACCCAAGGTTGTGCGAAGAAATGGTTTAGAGGTGCCATTATTGTTGTTTCGTGCTGAAAAGGATAGTTACACAGACCTGTTTTTCCGAGGAATAAATGTACACCCTAAAGGCACTATTTATAATGTTGATTTTTTCCGTGTTCATAGAGCAGATTTTTATGATCTTGTTATTTCTGATACGACGCATAGTAGCATATATGATGGGTATATATTTGCTGAAACGGAAGAAGAACGTGTGCTGTCGTTGAGAAATCATAAAATAGTATTGAATTGGACCAGTGAATTTTTAACCGTGGTATTCGATGGAACCCCCTCACAATTATTGGAGAATAAGAAGGATGAACCTTTTACTAAGTTAAGGGTCATTAATGCCTTTAAAAATAATCCATAAATAGAATCACAAAAACCATTAAAATATACGTAACGTTACGTATTGTATAGGGGCTCAAAATATATTAACTTTTATATCTAAATGGCTCAACTATAATGATCCAATTGTTTATAATTTAAAATCTGGAAAATATTCATTTTATGATGATTTCTTGATGACTGAAATAGGGGAAGGAGAGACCGTTGGAAAAGAGCCCCTTACTGATATTTTTCATTTAGTTAATGAACATTTTGGTGATGATAAACCATATGGTATTGTGAGTCATAGGTTGCATTCCTATTCAATTAATTTATCCGAATTGATTCCAATCGCCAACAAATTTGGTGGGTTTATGGCCAATGCTGTAGTCGTCTATTCCGAGATGGCTCTGCATAATTTTGAGATTGAAAAACGACTTTTAAGATTAAATGGTGAGGTTTTTTTTAATTTGGAACAAGCCATTGATTGGGTGCCGTCAGAGGATAGATTAGCTAACCAATCCCAAATTAAGAATTCTAATAATTAAAGGAATAGGACAGATTAATTATAAAAATCGGATTTAAAAAACTCATGAACTGCTTTTCGGTGGGTTTTGCCAATTGGGATATAAGAGTCTCCTATTTTTATTTGATGCCTTTCAATAATTTTCACATGGTTGATGGAAACGATATACGACTTGTGTATCTGCATGAATTTTGTTTTTGGTATGACTTCAAAAACATCTTTCATGCTTAATCGTGCAACTACTTTTTTGTCGCTAAGATAAAAGCTAATATAATGGCCGTCTTTTTCCAAATAACGAACATCATTTAGCACTATGCGATGTGTTTTTGGCCCACTTTTGAGGTAGATGATTTCTTCATTTGCACTCGAAGTTTGAGAGCTGTCAATGACTTCAGGATTCGTATTCGATAAACGACTTTGGGCCTTATTAACTGCGATAAGAAAACGCTCTAAAGTAATAGGTTTTAGTAAGTAGTCCACCGCATTTTTTTCATAACTTTCTATCGCATATTCGGTGTAAGCTGTGGTAAAAATAACGAGTGGTGGGTGAATTAATACTTTTAATAATTCCATGCCATTAAGTTCTGGCATATTAATATCCAGAAAAATGAGATCAACTTTAGTCTCTCTTAAAAAGCTCAAGGCCTGTAATGGATCCCGAAAAGTATTCAAAAGTGATAAATTTGGAGTCCTATCAGTAAATGCAGCTAACACCTCTATGGCTGCTGGCTCATCATCAATTATAACACAATTTAAAATCATAAATTATCTATTCGTAGCTGTACTTCAAAGTAGGTCTTATCATTACTTATGTTAAGTTCGTAGTTATTTGAGTATACAAGTTCCAATCTTTTCTTAACATTGGCAATCCCTATCCCTGAATATACATGATTATTTTTACTCTGCTGAATTTTGTTTCGCACGTTAAAAAATAAACTACCATTTTCTATTTTAATTTCAATTTTAATAATGCTATTTTGATGTATTTTAACCCCATATTTAAAGGCATTCTCGACAAAAGGGATTAACATGAAAGGACTAATATTTGTATGCTCTAAATCACCTTCCAACTTTAAGTTAATAATGACTTCTTCATCTGCAAAACGTAATTGTTGCATTTCAATATAATCCTGAATATACTTAACTTCCTTAGCAATTGGGATGTATTTAGAACTACTGTCATAGAGCATAAACCGAGTTAGGCTAGAGAGTCTGGATATGGCTTCAGAGGCTTCAGTATCATTATTCCGCTTCGTAATGGCATAGATGTTATTTAAATTATTGAATAAAAAATGTGGATTTACCTGAGATTTTAAATAGTTGAGCTCTACTCTCCATTTTTCTGCTAAAATAGTTTGCTTATGTGTGCGCTCTTCCATGAGTTGTTTCCAATCTTTAAGATATCTATAACCAAAGGATAATGCTAAAAACACAAGGTTTTTTATGGCAGGAGGAATTTTAAGACTTCGCCTCATTGGAACATTATCATAATCTGCACCGTATAATGTTTCAAAATTTACCGGTAAATTATAAATCGCCTGTAGTGGAAACTTTGCGAGATATTCAAGTCCTAGTACGCCAAAAAACAAAACTATAATACTTAGGATGTATATATGAACCTGTTTGTTTTTAAGGAATTTAGGAATGGCATAATATATATTTAAAAAAAATAGTAGCCCACTAAAGAATAATGAAAAAAATAGCACCCAATACAGACTACCATCCTTAAGATTAAAAGGATATATAAATACATAATCTCCGACGCCTTGTAGCTTTGGATAAATAGAAAAGCTAAATAATACCGCCATTATCAAGGCTTCAATAAATCCAACTTTTATTTGTTTTGTTATACCCATAGCTCACAAATATATAGGTTTGTCGAGTTATATCAATGATTTTGGCAGGAAGGCATCGTATTTGTCACGAATGGCTCAAATTTATAGAAATTGGTTATAAATTAGGGATTTGACTCCTTTGTTGTATAAAATTGGCCCGTTGGTGACTTTCCTTTTATAAGCCCATAAAAGGGATGTTATTTAGCTGGAAATTAAAATCTGTAATGATGAAACTAAAACTTAAATATGCAATTACTATTCTGGTTATAAGTCTGGTGTTTTGCGCTTGTCAAGGACAAGCTCCAATGAAAAAAGAGGTAACCGACACGATGTTTAAAGAAAAAATGGATGTGTTTATTGGTAAGGTGATGGATAGCTTAAATATTAAATTTGGGGTTGGAATGGCTGTTGTAAAAGGAGAAAACATGGTTTATGAAGGCTATTATGGAATGGCTAATTATGAAAAAAATATCCCAGTAACTCCTCAAACAAACTTTTACATTGCCTCTTCAACCAAATCTTTTACAGCACTGGCGATGCTCATGCTTGAATCAAAAGGGATAATAGATTTGGATGCCTCCTTGGCTTCATATTTTCCCGAAGGTAAATTTAAACCAGAGCTTAATGCCGATAAGGTGAACTTACGAGATTTACTATATCATACTTCTGGCTTGGAAAATAATAACATCACCTTTAGTAAAGCATATACCGGCATTTATACTTTGGAATCGTTAACTCAAAATTTAATTAATTATTCCATCCCAAATACCCGAGCAGCTTATGGAGAATTTAAGTATTCTAATCTTGGTTATAATATTATAGAAATAATTCTGGAAAGAGAGCTTGGTAAAACCTGGAAGCAGGTGGTTCAAGAAGAAGTTCTCGATCCGTTGGGAATGACTAAAACCTCAAGCAATATTTCAGATATTACAAGGTTGAACTGGCCAGGAGTTGAGCCGTATTCAGATATTAATATAAATGGCGATTTACAACGAATTACCCTCAAGAAAAAGGATAGCATTATGCACGCCGCTGGAGGATTAATTTCGACCCCACGTGATATGGCTAAATTTTTAATAACCGAATTGAATGATGGCAAACACCAAGGAGAACAGGTATTTCCAAAAGGGATGATTCCATTTAGTCAAGAAGCTCATGCAAAACAAGAGCGTAAATTTTTGGGCCTAAAACGGTTTGGATATGGATATGGGTGGAATATTGCTACAACTCCTTTAGGTGATACCTTGGTACATCATTATGGTGGTTTTCCAGGAACTGCGGCACAGGTTTCTTTTATGCCAGAACATAATATTGGGTTGTCAATTTATGCCAATGATGGAAGGAAAGGCTTGTTGTCTACCTTTTTAATTGCTTCTTATGCTTTCGATTATTATGCGGGTCGTGAGAACCTTGATGCTTATTATGACGAGCAATTAGCCATTTGTATGTCTAGAATTTTAAAAGGATATAAAGGGCAAAAAGAGAGTCTGGCAAAACGTGCTGAACGCACTTGGCAATTAGAGCTGCCATTTGAGGCCTATGCCGGGAGTTATTACAGTCCGTCAACAGGCACTATTGTTATTAGCAATAATACACAAGATGAACTCATTGCGAGTATGGGCTATTTAATAAGTGAACCAGCAACACCATTCAAAAACAAAAACAGTATGAGAGTTGAGCTAATTCCAGGTAGTGGAAGCGTTATACAATTTAACGTAGAAAACGGAGAAGTAACATCTATTGGCTTTGATGGACTCCATTATAATAAGACGAAATAGTTTTTTGAATCAAGGCCGGAGAAGCATCTCTCGGGCGAACTTAAAAAGATGTCATGATTTAATTTAGAATTCACATACTTTTTAGAATTTAGCCTATTAGATTCATTCTAAGTTGATCTGTCCCGACCGAAAGATAGCTAAAAGCTCCAAGAAATTGGGGCTTTTTTTGGTTTGTATTTTCTAGGACATATATACATATCGATTTTTATATGATTGAAACAAAATTCAAAGACTTAATTTCAACACCATAAAGTTTGTTTACTTGCCTGCAACATTTTAATATTTAAACAGTCTTTTTACAAAAGCTTTATCAACTCATGATAAGAAATATGAGAATTGCAATGGCAATAGGTAGTATTATTGTTATGTTTTCCTGTCATAGCCATAAATATGAGCAAGAAAACGAAGAGAGTGGACCGATGGAATCTTTTCAAATAATTCCATTTCAATTTTTTTTAGTGGTTTATCCAAAGCAGCAATCTTCTGAAAATAATATTCCTTTTTTATTTAATAAAAAGCTATTAAGATTATGAATTTACTCGTTGTTATTGGGTTTATTGGATTAGTTCAAGTTGTTTATTTAATTTTCATATCCTGGAATCTTGCTTTTACATCAAAGACAAAACTTTCGCTTTCTGTTCTTATGTTGAGTCATGTTTTATTGCTGCTTACAGTCATTTATCATGAGATGAATTGGCAAATCATATTTCCCCATTTTTTATTTGTAAGGGTTCCGGTCCCATTATTAATTGGACCATCACTATATATACTTTACAAGAGCCTTTTTTATAAGGATAGATTTTATAATCATAAAATACTATTACATTTTGTCCCTTTCCTAATTTACCTTGTATTGATGATTCCATATTTCATTCAAGGAGCATCAGTAAAGCTAAGCGCAACAACTCCCGATGAATATATGTGGGCGAGTTATGAAATGATAGAGCACGTTAAAATCATCCACCTTAGTGCCTATTTAATTTGGATATTTATTCTTAACAGGAGAAAGACCCACGATCTTAAATACTTTAATTTTCTAAAACCATACAAAAAAATGTTTTTGTGGTTACTGATTTCGTATTCAATTATTGTATTTCTAAGTTTTACAAATGCCATTTTATTATCCTTTGGATTTAACTTGACATATGACGCCGATTTTATTATTGCTTTTATTACCACTTTACTTGCTTTCTGGATAAGTTTCGTTTTTATAAGATATGATAAGGAATGGAAGAAAGTATTCACTAAGGTTGTGGGGGTGAAATCTGAGATTGGTGAACAGGTGATAATGAATCTCAAAGAATTAATGGAAAAAAGTAAATTATACACCGATTGTGATTTAAAAATTGGTGATATAGCCATGCAATTGGATATACCAAGACAACTTCTTTCAGAGATTATTAATAGCAAATTGGGGATAAATTTCTCCGAATTTATCAACGGTTATCGCTTACTTGAGTTTAAATCCAAAGTACTTGACCCAAACGAAAATAATAAAACACTTCTTGGTATTGGTTATGAATCTGGATTTAATAGTAAGACTTCATTTCAGCGCGTTTTTAAAGCTTCTACTGGAATGACACCAAAGGAATACAAAAAATCGCTATTAAATAAGGGTCCAAAATAGCTTTTGGGACCTTTAGACTTTTAAATCACCTTATTATTACACAAACAAAAAGGAGTAGATGTAATTTTTGCATTTGTAATAACTGTATTAATTATTTCAATTGTGAATTAAAAATAAATAAATGAAGTTTAAAAATAAGAAACTAGGATTAGTATTATTAATTATTGTGTTATTCATTTCTCGAGTCAATGCTCAAAACATGGACTGGCAAGAAGATCTTAAAAAAACTTACGAGCTAGTGATGAGCAAATCGGGTCATATTTTTCAAAACTATGATCAAAGAAAATGGGTTGAGGACTATTCAATGCTTTTGGAAGATTCCAAGAAAATGTCTAAAAATGAAGTCAGAGTTGCTTTAATGGAGCTGATTGCCAAATTAAAGGATGGTCATTCTGGGATATGGATTCAAGATATGGTTTTCCCAGACAGAGACACAAAATGGTTCCCAATTAGGATGTATTATTTTGAAGAAGGTCTATATATCGTAGCAGCAGATGCTAAGTATTCAGATTACATCGGTGGAAAAGTGGAGAAAATTGGTAATTTTTCAGAAAGAGAAGCTTCCGAAAAACTTTTTGAAATTTCCAATGGAGAAAATAAATATGGAGATATGTTCAAAGCTCCTATGTTCATGATTTATCCTCCAATTCTTAATGCATTAGGTATTATTGAAGATGAAGAGAAACTTGTGTTGAAAGTTAGATTGTCAGATGGATCCCTTAAGGAAATTCGAGTGGCTTCAGAGATATATAATAAAGGGATCGGTGCTTTTTTTGATAATTTTCAGTCGCCTTCATTAAATTCTATCCGCCTTGATGAAAAACTCAACATCAATTGGCAATCAACTAAGTGGGATCTAGATCCGCCATATGTAGTTAATTATATGGAAGATAAAGCCACTTTATATGTAAAATTGAATGTGCTTCGCGACCCTCCTAATTTTTCAATAATGGATACCTATACTGAGTTATGGGATATTGTAGAAAAAAAGAAAGTTGACAAATTAATTCTTGATTTGAGAAATAATGGTGGCGGAAACTTAGGTAATGGATGGCCTTTCATTTTTAAAATAAATGAATTATCAGAGCTAAATGACAAGAAAAAATTGATCGTTCTAACTGGTCGAAAAACCTTCAGCGCAGCTACTGCATTTATGAGTATGCTTGAGACTCATACAAATGCAACTTTTATAGGAGAACCATCTGGAGGGCGGCCAAATCAAACAGAAGGTATTTCAGGAGCTCGAGGGGTTACAAAATTGGAAAAAATTGATGTAGATGTCGTTTTGTCAAGAGGAAAATGGTCTCATACTTACCCCTTTGATCCTCGAGAATTTATAGTGCCTGATATAATGATTCCAGAATCAATTTCCGATTGGATGAAAGGGATAGATAGCGCTTACAATAAAGCAATCAATTTGAAGTTGCCTTTCGAATATTTAAAAGAGGGTAGTTATGAAAAAGCATTAGAAGCGTATAAAAAGGAAAAAGAGAATAATATAAATAGCGCATTAGTAAAAGAATCTACTCTTAACAGCATTGGTTATCAAGAGCTTGGAAAGAAGAATGCCAAGATAGCATTATCCGTCTTCAAAATTTATACTATTCTCTACCCTGAAAGTGCAAATGCATTTGATAGTTTAGGAGAATTTTATATGGTAAGTGGGGATAATAAAAATGCTTTGATCAATTATGAAAAATCTTTAAAGCTCGATCCAAAAAGTGAAAACGCCAAAGCAATGATTAATAAGCTTTTAAAGAATTAGTGAAATGAAGTAGGACGAATAGATTTAATGGAGAACCCATGGAGGCGACCAAATAAAACAGAGATGACAAGTATTTCCACCTCCAACATTGGTAAAAGGATTTGATAGCATATATAATGAGGCAATAAAGTTTAGAAGTATTGATTGATAATCACATGGTTTGTTTTTGGTTTAATAGTTGAGTCGATAGAAAACATTCATTTTTTATAGTACAATGGGATGCTTTTTTGTTTTAGTAGGTTTCTTATTTAATAACTACCTTTAAAAAGTAAACCAACTGATAATTAATATTCTAATACTAACTAACCATGACCAGAGTCTTATCCATTATTTTATTATCCATGTGTTTTTGTTATCCTAGCCTCGGACAAAAACGCAAATCGAAATCAGTGACCACTACCCAAACGATTGATGCTTCAATATTCAGTGGATTGAAGTTTCGTAACCTCACTCCTGCAAAGACTAGTGGTAGAGTGGTAGATGTCGCTATTCACCCCACGAATCAAAGCATCCGATTTGTAGCTGTAGCTTCCGGAGGGGTATGGAAAACGACCAATTCAGGTACAACTTGGACCCCCGTTTTTGATAATGAAGGATCGTATTCCATTGGTACTGTAGAAATTGATAATAATAATCCGATGGTGGTCTGGGTAGGCACCGGTGAAAATAATAGTCAGCGTTCCGTAAGTAAAGGTGACGGGATTTATAAAAGTACCGATGGAGGTAATACATGGAGGAATATGGGGTTGAAAACCTCAGAACATATTGGTAAAATAGCTATTCATCCAAGCAACTCAGATATTATTTATGTGGCTTCACAGGGCAGTGTTTGGAAGGCCGGAGGCGAGAGAGGTCTGTATAAAACAATCGATGGAGGAGAAACTTGGGTAAGAGTGCTTCACATTAGTGAGGACACCGGTATTTCTGATGTAACCGTAGATCCCCGAAACCCAGATGTGCTAATTGTATCGTCTTATCAAAGACGGAGACATTTTGGAATTTTGGTAGCTGGCGGTCCGGAAGGTGGTGCTTTTAAGTCGACTGATGGCGGTACTAATTGGCAGAAATTAAAGGGAGGGTTCCCTCAAGGTGACCTCGGAAGAATTGGTTTGGCTAGATCTCCTCAACAGCCAGATGTGCTCTATGCATTGGTTGCTGGAACCGAAAGAACAAAGGGGATTTATAGATCTGAAAATAATGGTTCCAGTTGGAAGAAGATGAATGACTATATGGTTATTGATGCTCAATATTATATGGAGATATTCCCTGATCCACATCAATTTGATAAAATTTATATTGTAGAAGTGTTTACAAAGGTTTCTGAAGATGGAGGCAAGACCTTAAAGTCGATCAATCACAGAAATATTCATGTCGATAATCATGAAATAGAATTTGATCCAAATAATGCTAATTACCTTCTTATTGCAGGTGATGGTGGGATTTATGAATCTTGGGATCAAGGCAGCAATTGGCGTTTTACCGATAACTTGCCGCTCACCCAGTTTTACCGTGTAGGTTTGGATAATAACCTGCCGTTTTATAATGTTTATGGAGGGACTCAGGATAATAGCACTTTAGGTGGCCCCAGCAGAACTATACACCGTGGAGGTATTACGAATGCCGATTGGTATATGACTCAAGGCGGTGATGGGTTTCAATCACGGATAGATCCTGAAAACCCAAATATAGTCTACTCCATGTCTCAATATGCAGGGATTGTACGCTATGATAAAATGAGTGGTGAAAAAGTAGACATTCAACCCCAACCTAAAGCAGGTGAACCTCCCTACCAATGGAATTGGGATGCACCTCTAATTATAAGTCCACATCATAATAAGACCCTATATTTAGCCGCCAATAAATTGATGAAAAGCACGGATATGGGAAGTTCATGGCAGGAAATTAGTGGTGATCTAACGCGCCAATTGGACAGAAACAAAATGGAAGTCATGGGTAGAGTTTGGAGTATCGATGCCATTTTTAAAAATGTATGGACCTCTCCTTACGGTACTATTGTATCCTTGTCTGAATCTCCGGTAAAAAAAGGATTGCTCTATGTAGGGACAGATGACGGCCTCATTCAGGTATCGGAAAATGATGGAAGTACCTGGCGAAAAGTAGAGGGTATATCTGGTGTACCTCGTCTCGCCTATTTATCAGATCTCTATGCTTCACCACATAATGAGAATACCGTTTTTGCCGTATTTAACAATCATAAATATGGAGATTATAAGCCCTATTTCTATAGAAGTGATGATAAGGGGAAAACATGGAAAAGCATTGCGTCTAATTTACCTGATAATGAATTTGGTTGGACCATTGTTCAGGACCATGTTTCAGAGCATTTACTTTTTGTTGGGACTGAATATGGTATGTATTTTAGTGTAGATGGAGGTGGTCAATGGATAAAATTTAAGGCAGGATTACCAACAATTGCCATTAGAGATTTAGAAATTCAACAACGGGAGAATGATCTGGTTGCGGCCTCTTTTGGTCGGGGATTTTATATTCTTGATGACTATAGTGCGTTAAGAGAAATTTCCAAAGAGAACCTGACTAAAGCAAGTCTGTTATTTCCAGTTAAAGACGCACTGAGCTATACGGTTGACAACCCTGGAGGGGGAGCGTTAGGTGCTAGCTTCTTCGCTTCCAAAAACCCTACTTTTGGTGCTGTATTTACCTATTATTTAAAGGAAGGCACTATGACTTTACTAGGAGAACGACAAAAAGTTGAGGCCAGTAAAGTGGCGAATAAGCAACCTGTTGCTTATCCAGATTGGGATGCATTTACCAAAGAGAAAAGAGAGGGTAAACCGGAAATTCTATTTACCATTAGAAATGAGCATGGTGAAATGGTTGCCCGAGTTGGAGGGTCCGCGAGGCGTGGTGTTTCCCGTGCCGCATGGAATTTACGATATGCTACTACTAATGGAAATAATGGCGCTCTGGTATCACCGGGGAGCTATACTGTAAGCATGGCTAAATTGGTAAATGGTGATTGGCAAGACCTTGGTCAATCACAGCGTTTCAATGTCAAACGATTAGAAAATACCAGCTTCCCCACTAAAGATATTGTGGCGAAAGATGAATTCCGGACAAAGGTAATGGCACTGAGTCATGCCATCAATAATGGTCAGGACGTATTGGGGGCTTATATAGATGAGATGGACGCTTTGAAGAAACAGATTCGGAATGCGATAAGCGAACCTGTATTAATTGAGAAAGTTGAAGCGATCAGACAGCTATTATTGGACTATAAAATACAACTTAACGGCAATAGGTTGATTACTAAAAACATGGAGCTAATCGCTCCTTCTATTGCTTCGAGAGTTTCACGAATTCGATATAGTTTCAGAAGTTCAACCTCAGCAAGTACGATCACACAAAAACAGAGTTTTGCCATAGCCTCGACAGAGTTTGGTCTGTGGGTTAGTAAATTTAATGATTTAAATACCGAGATTAACGCCCTCGAAAGCTCACTGAAAGGTTCGGGAATAATTATCCAGTCTGGCAAGCAAAATCTGAATTGGAAGAACTAGCATGGACACAGGTTTTTGATTTGATATGTTGTTTGATAAGCCTATGAGTTTATCAAAAGATTTATAGTTAAGTCAATGTAAAGCTTTTAATTTTCAAAATTCACCGTAGCTTTAGCATAGGTGAGTAGAAATTGGAATGCTTTCATTTCTTAAATAATTAACTACCTTTAAATCTAAAAAAATAACTAAAACCAACAATCATGGAAAAAGGAAGTATTAAAGTAAGTGTGTTATATCCAAACGAAAATGGAAAGTCATTTGATATGGATTATTATTGTAATAAACATGTGCCTATGGTGGCCGGTTTATTAGGAGATGCTGTTATAGGAGCGAGTGTTGAACAGGGGCTTGGAGGAGGTGATCCTGACCAACCAGCTACATATGTCGCTATGGGTAATTTATACTTCGCTAATATAGAGTCCTTTCAGAATTCCTTTGGGCCAAATGCCGCTCAAATAATGGGAGATCTTCCCAATTATACCAGTATAGAACCTGTGATTCAAATAAGTGAAGTAATGATTTAATAGTTATAGCAAACTTTCATTTTTTTTTTTTTTGAATACATCAAAGCCTAAGTGAAGAGGTATGGCTTAGCTTTTTCTATATCTTTTAAAAGGATTGTCGCTAAATTCAATTTTTCCGACGTTAAATCGTGCATCTGTGATAATTTTTTCAAGACTGATTTTAGTTGACGCCTTAATTATGGATACTGCTAAATAGGTTAATTAGCAACAACTTGAATCCCCACAAGTTTTATTTTCTTGTATAGGTGGGCATGGAACAGTACCATAGGAGCAATACACGCAGCAGTCACCATCCTTTGGTTTTAAAACCTCTTTACAACGCGTACATTCATAGAAAAATTGACATGCATCTGTAGGCATTTCTTCTTCCTTACTATGCCCGCATTTAGGACAAGTAATTATAGATTGTAGTTGTATTTCCATTATTCAATTATTTTATAACCTGTTTTTAAAATGGCTTTTTCTAGTGCTTTTTCGGAGACCTTAGTTTTATCATACTTAATGCTTGTGGAGGCATTTTTATAATCTGCACTGACTTCAATGATGCCTTCCAAGGCATTGACTTCATTTTCAATATGGGCTTCACATCCTAAACAAGTCATTCCTTCTATTTTGTATTGAATTTCACCGACATTAGTCTGAGAAACATAGACGACTTGTTTATTCGTATTTGGATAAAACAAATGAGAATAGTAGGGGAATGCCAGCATAATTCCTGCAAAGATGGTAATAATGGATAAAAAGGTTTTAGACTGTATAAATTTTGGTTTTTCATTTTCATCACAATCACATTCTACCTCTTTTTTAGTTTTTAATTTATTATACCAGGCAAATATCAAAACGAGAACAGTAAATCCTATTAAATAGGGTTTAAAGGGCTCCATCCATGAAAAGGTGGAAGCGACACCCGATGTACCAGATATTAAAGCTAGGACAGGTGTGATACAACATAATGATGCAGCTATCGCAGATATGATTCCTGCGCCAACTAGACTATTTGATTTTGCTTTCATACCATCTCTCCTTTAGGTTTTTGATCAATAATTTGATTTAAGAAGGGTTGAAGTAGGCCTAGCTGCTCTGGATTAATCGAATAAAATATGGTTTGACCTGAGCGCCTTGTTTCAATAATGTTCCTGTCCTTTATTTTGCGCAAATGTTGTGAAATTGCTGGGACACTCATTTCTAAAATATCCGCTAAATCACAAGGACATAGTTCGCCTTCCTCTTTTAAAAGGAAAAGAATTTTCAATCTAACTTCATTCCCTGCAATGGTTAATAAACCACTAAGGCTCGCAATAGCATTAGCATTTGATTGAAGTTTAGTTTTACATTCTTTTATTTGAACTTGATCTGCAAAACGCCTTATACATGATTGATTGTCATTCATAGTGTCCAATTAGAAATTGAATAGTAATATACGATATTTTGCGTGTTTAAGCAGATACTTAAATACGAGAATATTATTTATGGAAACTAATTTATGCTGCTTAGGACATTATATGATAGCCGCATTTTGTTAATTCCTATTAACGACTGATGAGGTTATTTGAATAATCCCGTGAATATTTGTCGCTATTTTTTGTGTTTATAAGACATATTTAAATTTTATTAATGGCCTGAATTTGCATCATATTTTATATGAGATAATTAGCCAAAAACGCAACCTAGCTAAAATTTAGAAACGAGAAATTGTGCCATGCATAAAAACAGTCATTTGGATAAAAATAGAGGCATGAAAGAGCGAGATTTCTAATGGCTTTTGGAAATTGATGTTTTTATTGCAAAGATTGTTTCTTAAATATTTCGTAAATTGTAGAAGACCAAAAATATAGTTGGATTTAGATACAGATTGCCTTGAGTTGATACGATAATGCCTGCTTTAATACTAAAATATTATGGCTGCCATAAAAAAAGATATTGTTCAAAAATTGCTATTTACTCTCTGTTTAATTTGTTTTGTTGCCTGTAAACAATCTTCAAAAACAGAATCGGGAAAGCTCAATACTAATGATTCGAATGTCCTTGAAACTGCTGTAAAGGCTCCTGAGTTTTCATTAAAAACATTAAATGATTCCATTATTAATCTCAATGATCTACTAGGGAAAATTGTCGTAGTACATATCGCAACTACTTGGTGTCCGTTTTGTAATGCTGAAGCCCCATATCTGGAAGCGCTCTATAATAATTATAAAGATAAAAATGTAGTAGTTTTATTAATTGATGTTAAAGAGCCTAAGGCATTGGTATTACAAAAGCTTAAGAACAAGTATAAATTGTCATTTCCTATCCTGTTAGATTTGGATGGGAAAGTTGCTGCAAGTTATGCTCCTAAAGATGTCTTGCCAGAGTTGGATAGAGATGAGGTCATGTTGGCATCTAACTTAATAATTGATTCAGAAGGAAACATTAAATATATGTCACTCCTAGATAGCAAAAATTTTGATGCTGAATTGATCCAACTTCAGAAAGAGTTAAATGAATTATTATAGTTTATTTTTTGGCCTTTTATTAATTGTTGCTCCTGTGACTCAAAAACAGTTTGTTAGTTTTGATGATGAATCAGTAAGCATATCAAGACAAGATGAAATAGTAGCCATTGTCATTCCTTTTGAAATCATTGAAGGATATCATATTCAAGCCGTATCCGAAGCAAAAGACAACCTTATTGCTACTGAATTTAGTTTGGTGTACAATGAAGCTTATACCATTTTAAGTGAGGAATTTACAAGCACAAATTATGATACTGTCATTTTAAATCAATTTACACATAGAGTGCTAAGCAATAGACTTGAAATGACAGTAACTTTAAAACTTAATGTTGATGTCATTGATTCAGAATTAAAATTGAAAGGACAATTGATGTATCAGGCTTGTGACGACAAACAGTGTTATTTCCCGAGGACGCTTAATTTTGTAGCCAAACTGAGATTTGATAAATGAACTTTTATTCATTCACTTTTAAAAACTTAATGCCTCCAATAAATAAATAATTAATAATTGATTCTTTAAAGTTTTTTCTATCGATTCCAGCAACTTCATCTAAAAAACCAATGGTTATTTTTGCATCGCTTAATACATCAAACCCTATATAATTTGATGCCGATCTTGGTTGGAAAATCATTTTGTTCCGGGAGAATCTTATGTTAATACCTGATAAACTGAAACTGGCAGCTTTTCTTGTTTGAGCATCCCAAGCAAAACCCATAAACTTTATTTTATTATCATGAGTCGTAATTTCAATAATTGTTTCCAAAGCAGATCCTTTATTAGAATAACCGTGATAAGACCATTCATCTCTGAGTCTAGTACCAAGAATTCGATAGGCTTTAATATCGTTTTCCCCATTCCGTAAATGTCCGTAGGTTTTTGTGAAATATTTGAGATAACCATCACTTGAAATAGAGTCTTTAAACCATCTACCACCTATGCCATCATACATTTCCCATTTGTTGTCATTCACCCATCCGTGCATTATTCGTTCAGCAGTTTTTCTGTATTCTGATTTATCAAAATTACTTCTATCATTGTCAAATTGTAGAAATCCTTCAGAGTTGGGACTGATTATTTCCCCAACTAATTGACCGTCATTAGGTTTAAGTGTGATGCTAATGTTTAGAGAATCATTGGCATATTTACCTTGGACTTTATTGAGAGACCAATCTTCTTGAACTTTATATTTCCTATGAAATTCAGGGAGCAAATTTTGAGAGGAAATTGTACTTACATTTATCAATAAAACAAGAACTAAAAGCGTTTTTAAATTTTTCATATAGGTCATTAGTTTATAATTCTTCTTAAAGACTGAGTTTGTATTGAGATGTTGCAATAATTTCTTTTGATAGATTTTTGTGAATTAAGACTTAACTAATGCTTTTAGAGGGATTATAAATATTCCAATATTGATAATAGCTAGCCCAGGTAATAAATAGCCTAACCATTCTAAGTAAACAGGTAATGGCATCGGTTCTATTAATTGATATATGGCGCTAAAGCACCAAAAAAGTATTATAATACTAGTTAAAATTTTTAAGGTATGTAGCTGTTCTTTTTTGATTATTAAACAGTACAATAAAAAGAGCGCAACAATAAGTAAGTTGAAACTAAAATAGTTATTGAGCGCATATAAAGACCAGTTGATTGTAGCAGTACCTTCTAATAAAAATTCACCCCAATTAAATTGAAATGGAATAAAAAAATGGTAAACTGCCATAAATAGTGTTTGAATAGCACCGAGTTTTAGTAACCTAATGTGTGATGTTTTCATAATTGATTAATTGTTAGAAATAAAATTGAAGACAACTTCTTCATATTTAATTAAATTATTGTTGGAGAATACATTGTGTGCAGTATTATCAAAAAGAACCACCTTACTGTTCTTGTTGTTTGAATGATTAATCAGTTCAAAAGCTTCTGATTCGATGATTGCAGCATCTGAATCTCCAATAAGTAATAGAATGGGCGAATTTGAAATATTTGCTAGTGCCGCGTTAATTGGGGCTTCACTTATTTTGGGCGCATTTGGCATTTTGTACTGTCTTTTAAAACTTTGACCCAATTGATAGGGTGGAGATTCCAATATTACTTTTTCTGTTTTACCAATCATATGAGCTCCAAAAATAATAGCTCTTCCTCCATGGGAAAATCCATAAAGAGTAATAGCACCATAGCTATTGAAATTATTTTGGTAATAATTATAAACAGCTGAAACTTCTAATCCGTTTTTTTCTCCTGTACTGGCTGTGTCTCCACCGCTTTCCCCTCTGGCTCTCAAGTCCAGTAATAGTATGGAGTAGCCTTTTTTATAAAAAACAGAGGCACGATTTAGCATATGACTTTTATTCATGTCAAAACCATGAACCATAAGGACCGTTCCTTTTTTTAATTTATTTGGAATAAACCAAGAAGCAATATCAATACTGTCTTGTGTAGTTACATTAAATGCTTCATAAGCAAGATTGTGGTCGCTAGGATTAGCGCTCATATGGTCTAATGCTGGTCTTCTTTGTTCGAAGCGTGACTTCATTTTATTTAGATCCATGGTTTGTTGTGCAAATAAATTTGGGACAGTTAAAATGCAGCCAGCGAAAATAATAAAGATTCTTTTTTTCATGATTTCTTAATTTTTTAATGATTTGTGATACAGCTTATTTGTTTTAAATACATTGATTTGCTGTTTGTTTTTGGTGCAATTTATAGGCTTATTAATATAATTCACTAGGTTTGTTACCAGCTACATCTTTTTGGTACTATTGACATCCATTTGTTACCAATGACTAGGTTTTTTTGACGAGATGTATCTAATTTTGATATTAATATGTTTTAAAAAATGATATTACACCAGCTAACAAAAAAAATTTCTGCCCCTTTTCCATATACACGTGGTTTCATCTCAGAAATTATTTCGACTTTAAAAGTTTGTCTTTTAGCAACGTTATTAATCTTCTTATTAAAGCCATTTGGACTAGAGGGAGCCTCTCTATCAGTGATTTTTGGTTTTGGATTTGCTGTTTTTTTATCGGCCTTATTTAATATTGTGATTTCATTATACCTATTTAAATATTTCATTAACCAAGAAAAGTGGTGTGTGTGGAAGGAAATTAGTAGAGCCATAATTTATTTATGTATAAATACTCTGGCAATTATTCTTTTTGCAGATTATAATTTTGATATTGAACTCAATACAGTAACTGTTTTGAGATTTATTGGGATTACTATATTACTTGCGATAATTCCAATAAGCATAAGAGTGGTTCGAATAAATAATTGGTTATTAAAAAACAAACTGGAAGAAGCACAACAACTAACTGGTATTTTAAAAGGGAGAAATCAGGAAAAGAAAGAGGCTGCGCTCGAATTAAAGTCTAATATTGTTAATGATGTAGTAAAAACAACAAATAATAACTTACAGTTCATTGAAGCTGATAAAAATTATATTACCATAACAGAACTTGTAGAGAATAAGATTAAAAACAGTTTGCTGCGCTTGTCTATAATTAAAGCTCTTGAACAAATTGAGGACGACAATATAATTCGTTGTCACAGATCATTTGTAGTAAATCTAAAAGCAGTTACAAGTGTAACGGGTAATTCTCAAGGCCTAAAGTTGATATTGAATCAAACTCTTAAGGCGATTCCAGTATCTAGATCTTATAAAAAAGTTGTGGCTGAAAAACTTTCTGCCATGAAATAAACTTGATTATTTCATGTTTTTAAACCCAATCACTTTATTCTTTCGTCAATTTCTTACCATGGAATGGAATCTCTAGAATGACTAGTATAATCAAAATGATATAATTCGCTTAATTTATTTACATAATTCGTTATAATAAATAAGAAACCTGATCTTGAAGTAAATTTTATCAATTTTAAAAGGAGCATAGTTGAGAAGAGATTTAAATAAAGTCTTATATATCGATGGAAAAGAAAGGGGTTCGATGGGTTATAATTGATTATGATGCTTATTCTGTTCAAGAATCTTGATTTTTTAAGGAATATTGGTTTAATTGAAGGAATTAAGCTTTGCTGTCTAGCCGTTAAAAACAGGGGTAAATGCAATTTTCATGTAGGAAATTTACCCTAATAATGTATTTAAACGTAAAAATAATACACTTTAACGTTTATTTTTTTTGATTTATGGAACATAATTCTATCTTAGCCGTTCTTAATAGGCCCCAAAAATTATTCCCTCTGCTTTTTAAGATAAATTAATTATCCATTTATTGTAATTCTTGATATGGAATTACACCCCTCAAAATTTATATCATTAAACGCCATAGTGTGTTTAGCAATTATTAGTCCATTTATTAGTCCCTCGCTATAATTTGATTATAGCTCGATTATGTATTTAATTTTTTAATAATATTAATAAAATAGACTATTTAATAACCCTAAACAGATAACTATGAAGCCTCTAAAAATCACCTTAATGTTAGCCGTATTTTGCCTTACTTTCTCTGGGACAAATAACAACTCAGAAGCAAAAGTAACAATTAACGCAGAACAAGTAGAAGCCTATAATGAGATTAAAAAAGAATCTATATTTATTGTGGATCTTAATAAATCAAAAGGAACTAAACCTGGTCAACAAAACTTATAATTTGTTTTATAATTAGTTTGTAATGCTCCTTTACTATTATTTATTCTAGTAAAGGAGCTTTGCTATTTTAATAAGTCAAGATTTTCATTTACTTTACTGTATTATTATAATTTAACTTAAATTTGAGTTCATAGAGTAAAGTAAATAAGAATTTTGAAAAGATATTTTTTAGTTATTCCATTTTTATTGTTTGTTTTTTGCGTGCATGCTCAATCTGAAAGGCAAGCTGTCCAACTTGATAGTATTATACAATTAAGAAAACTGTCTAAGGATTCTGAATTAGACGCTAATACTAGAATACAAATTGCTGAATTAGCCTGTGAGATATCTAATGAACTGGATATTGATACCACAAAACTATCTAGTAACTGGAATTTATCACAGCTCTATCTTAACTTCGATAGAGATAAATCCTTCGGAAAAATAAACCTTACCAACCTTGAATTAGCGAAAAAATTAAATGATACGTTGTATAAAGCCTATACGTATCAAAATTTGGGTTATTACTATACTACACAAGTTCAGAGTGATAGTGCATACTACTATTATTATAAAGCAGTCGAAATGTATGATGAAGTTGGAGATATACGTAATAAAGGAGAGACTTTGTTTAATATGGCAAATATTCAAGAAACAGAGCGGGATTATATCGGTAGTGAAAAGAATGCAATTGATGCGTTAAAATTAATTAGATCGTTACCTGAGAGTGATAGAAGTTTAAGTTATACTTATGATTTACTAAATTTATTAGCGGTGACCTCTCATAGGTTGGGTAATTTTGATGAGGCAATTAATTATCAAAATAAGGCTATAGAAACAATAAAGGGGGTAGAAAATAATTTGTATCATTTATTGAGTAGTAAGAATAATATCGCCTTTTCATTATTGCAAAAAGGGGAGTATAATAAAGCTTTAAATATTTATAATGAAATATTAGAAAATGAAATACTACTTGAACTAGACCCTACTTTATATGTAACTGTAAAAGGGAATATAGCTTTAGCTAAGTTTAAAATTGATAGTAATAATACGGATGAGGTTGAAGAAATATTTAAAGAGGCATACCAAATAAGTGCTAGTATGGATGACCATAGAGGTCTTTTGCGAATTGGCAATGACATCTCTGAGTTTTATTTGTTTCAGGATAAAATGGAGCTGGTCAAATTCTATTCAAGTAAAACATTAAAAGTTGCCCGAGAATTAAATACAACCAACGAAATTTTACGATCACTAAAATTGCTTTCAAAAATTGAGGAGGGAGAGATAGGTAAACAATACCTATATGAGTATATTAATCTTAACGACAGTTTGTTGAGTCATGAAAGAGCCATACGAAACAAAATTGCAAGAATAAACTTTGAAACAGATCAAATAATTGCTGAGAAAGAACAAATTTCTAAAGAGCGATTATTGTTTATTTTTATTTCCATTGGTTTGTTAATTAGTTTGACCTTATTATATATCGTCATTACTCAGCGGTCCAAAAACAGAAAACTAAAATTTATACAAAAACAACAAGAATCAAACGAAGAGATTTACAATCTCATGTTGGCACAACAGGATAAAGTTGATGAAGGAAGAGATCATGAGAAAAAAAGGATCTCTAAAGAACTACACGATGGTATTTTGGGGCGATTATTTGGTACCAGATTAAGCCTTGATAGCTTAAATATGGTAAAAACAGACGAAGCCATTAGCTCAAGAGGGCAATATATAAATGAATTAAAAACCATTGAAACCGAAATTCGGAAAATTTCACATGATTTAAGCGCCGATTTTGTTTCAGGATCGAGTTTTATGGCTATTGTTAAATCCTTAATTGAAACCCAAACTAGCGCTTATCAATTGGCATATAGTTTCAATGATGATGATGAGATAGACTGGGAAGAAGTCCCTAATAAAACTAAAATCCACATTTATAGAATGTTGCAAGAGTGTATGCAAAATATATATAAGCATGCTGAGGCTAGCCTCATTAAAATTAGTTTTAAATTAAAAAATAATGTAATTTTATTTGATATAGAAGATGATGGCTCTGGATTTAATGTTAATAAAGCAAGAAAAGGAATTGGTTTAAAAAATATCGATTCACGAATTCGTGAAGTTGGAGGGAAAGCAGAGGTGTTTTCTAAAATTGATATTGGCACAATTATTAAAATATCGATTCCAGTAGATTAATTATTATGGAACAACATTTAAAAATATTAATGGTTGACGATCATCCAATGATCATTGAAGGCTACCAAAACACCTTATTAGCAACAAAAAAAGATTTCCAACATTTAGCTATTGATATTGCTCATGATTGTGATATGGCCAATGAGTTAATTAAAAAAGCGGCTAAATTTGAACCCTACGATATTATTTTTTTTGACATTAGTTTGCCAGCATCCAAAGATGGATTGATAACGTCAGGGGAAGATCTCGCCAAAATTGCCCAAGTGTACTTGCCAGAGTCTAAAATTATTATTTTAACGATGTTTAATGAATCATTTAGAATATTAAATATTATTAAAGAAATAAATCCAGAAGGATTGCTTATTAAAAGTGATCTAACTTCGAGTGAATTGGCTGAAGCTTTTCAGCATGTTTTAATCAACCCACCCTATTATAGTAGTACTGTAAATGGGTTTTTAAAGACTACAATATCAAGTGATATTTATTTAGATGACACTAATAGAAAGATTTTGCATTTGCTCTCACAAGGGGTGAAAACTAAAACCTTAAAAGAACATATCGACTTATCTATGAGTGCTATCGAAAAAAGAAAAAAGCAGTTAAAGTTGTTGTTTTCAGTCGAAGATAGTAAAGATGAGACTTTACTAAGTGCGGCAAGAAAGAAAGGCTTTCTATAATAAAATTGTTTAATGCAATTTTGAAATGTTAAAATTGGGGTTATATTGAACTTCTGAAAACATCGCAAAGTACTACGAATAATAGATGTTACGGTTTTTCCGCAACAACTCTACGGTTTTCCCGTAATTAAATGTCGAAGATTATTTATAATATTGTTTTATACAAAGAAGTATTGATAATCCCTCTGACTTATTTGTTGAAAATAGCAATTGACACAAGCCTTATGATTTGCATTTTATGCCGACCGTAAGGTTTTTTCATTAAAACAATACACTACTATAATCCCAAAGTTTGCCAATAAAAAGGCCTAAAAAAATTAGCGCAACTACAAACTTTAAAAAAACTGAAGTTATAAATCCTAAAAAAGAACCAAATGCAGCTTTTAAGGCTGTTTTAGAATCACTTTTATTTATAAGTTCACCCAGAAAAGCACCAGCAAAAGGGCCGATAATAATTCCGCCAGGAATAGGAGCAAAGAGCCCAACTATTAGACCAATTGAAGTCCCAATCATTCCGTATTTACTACCACCAAATTTTTTTGTCCCTAAGGCAGGTATAATATAATCTAAAATCCAAATGAGTATTGCGAATACAAAGGTGATAATTAAAAAAGTCCAGTTCATTGGTACGGCATCAGTAAGATGAAATATTAACAAACCAACCCAACTAGTAAGAGGACCTGGTAAAATAGGAAGTAAACTCCCTATAATGCCTAGAAACATAAATAGAGCTGCAACCAATACTAAAAAAATATCCATAAATCAATTTTAATTGTCCTTAGTATGACGAGCATTTTTATAATTTGTTACATTTTGAACTAAATAATTAGTTCAAACTAATTATTTAGTTATATTTGTAAAGTTTTAAACTAAAAACTTAGTTAAATGATAAAGCAGCTCACCAAGGCCGAAGAGGATATAATGCAAATATTATGGCAATTAAAAAAAGCAAATGTTAAAGCTATTATAGCGGTGTTTCCCGATCCAAAGCCTGCATATAATACGGTGTCAACAATTGTTAGAATTCTTGAAAGTAAAGGATTTGTAGACTATGAAAAGCAAGGTAAGGGGCATATTTATTTCCCTGTGGTATTGCAACAGGAATACAGTAACCAATCTATAAATAAATTGGTAGATAATTATTTTCAAGGTTCTTTTAAAAGTATGGTTTCATTTTTTATGAAGAAGAATGACATTAGTTTGAATGAGATGGAATCTGTACTAAAAGAAATTAATAAAAAAGAATAACATGCTACACTATATATTACAAACCGTTGCGTTTCAATTGTTCTTTTTAATTATTTATGATGTTTTTTTAAAGAAAGAAACCTTCTTTAATTGGAATAGAGCCTACTTGCTAGTAACAGCAATATTATCGGTAGTCTTGCCATTTATAAAAATAGAAGAATTTAAGGATGTGGTACCACAAGAATTCTTCATTGCATTGCCAGAAATTGTTATTGGTAATCTAACACCACTGAATTCTGATTTACTTTTAGGAGCGAAATTACAGGATGATTCTGGATTTATTTTTTCATGGGAATTGCTTTTTTATCTGGGCGCTTTTATTGCTTTAGGAATATTCATATATAAGCTCTTCAAAATAGTCGCTTTAATTTATAGGAACCCTAGACATTGGCAGGGTGATTTGGTAATCGTAAGGCTTATTAATAGTAATGCCGCATTTTCATTTTTTTACTATGTCTTTTTAGGGGATCACATAAAATCTACAGACAGAGATACAATTTTAAAGCATGAAATGATTCATGTACAGCAAAAACATTCAATAGATTTATTGGTTTTTGAAATTCTGAAAGTTCTTTTTTGGTTTAATCCTTTGGTATATATGTATCAAAATAGAATCACAACACTTCATGAATATATAGCAGATGCCAAAGCTCTAAAAACACAAGATAAACACAGCTATTACGAAAATTTATTAGCGCAAGTATTTGACACACAAAAAGTGTCATTTATAAATTCATTTTTCAAACAATCATTAATCAAAAAGCGAATCATCATGATAGGTAAAACAAAATCAAAACAAATTTTGAAATTGAAATATATATTATTAGTGCCAATGGTATTTGGAATGCTCATATATACCTCTTGTATACAAGAAAAGAGTTCAGGACAGCAAGACAATGATTTGAACCTAAGTCAATATTCTTATTCTATTAATAAAGAAGGGGATGGTTCAATGTCTAAGGTAACCGAAGCGATCCATAATAATTTTGAAGCGTTTTTAATTGCAAACCCTAATTATGTAAGTTGGGCACAACATACAGATAAAGACGCCAAATATAGTGTCCATCATAAAGATGAAAAAGTACCTGAAGATCTAGAAGAGTCTTCGGTGAATTTTTCTGATGGATCTTCTTATAAAATGTATATTAATTGGCCAAATAATGGGCAAGTTCAAAATTCTAATAGCGATATCTTAACAAATATAAATCTATTGAAAGAATCTATTGCTGCTAAGGGAGAGATGACTCCAGAAGAAGAAAAGGCACTAAAAACATTAATGATGTTAGTGACTAAAGATGGCCTCAATGAACCCTTCTTTAAAGATGTTGTTGGAATGGCTGAAATTCCGTTTGGTGTAATTGAAAATGTGCCATTGTTCCCGGGTTGTGGAAATTTATCTACCAACGCAGAACGTAGAACATGTATGTCAGATAAAATCACAAAACATGTGATGTTGAATTTTAATACTGATTTAGCGGCAAATTTAGGATTAACAGGACGACAACGCATTTCTGTAATATTTAAAATAGATGCTAGTGGTGATATTGTTAACATTCGTTCTAGAGCACCTCATAAAAAATTAGAAGAAGAAGCAAAACGAGTGGTGAGATCATTGCCTAAAATGGTCCCTGGTAGTCATGATGGCAAAGATGTAAGCGTGGGATACTCATTGCCAATAATATTTCAGATTCAACCTTAAAAGACAGTAAAAAAACTAATATTATATAAAGAATAACTTTTGGTGCAATTATTGTATCAAGTTGAAAAACCGGAGTTTAGGATTCGGTTTTAAAATGAACAAACAATCTAAAAAACATAAAATTGAACAAACAAATACGTTTTGTCGCAAGTCTTATCTTATTGATAATTAGTCAAAATTCTATCATTGCCCAAAGTACAGTAAATGATAGTATATTTTCAAAAACACTAAATGAGCAACGCGAATTTTGGGTGCAACTTCCAGAGAATTACAACCCTAATAATAAAGAAAAATATCCGGTAGTTTATCTGTTGGACGGGTTTTCATTAAAAAACAATTTAGAAACAGTATATAACAATTATTGGGGGCATTATTTACCACATATGATATTGGTTGGAATTTCAAATAGAGAAAATAGAACCAGAGATTTGACGATATCACAAGTTAAAATGAGACGAGGTGCTAGTATGGACCAGAATACTGGTGGTGCTGAGAATTTTACAAAATTTATAGAAGAAGAATTAATACCACATATTGACGGTAAGTTTCCAACAACACCATATAGAACATTAATTGGACATTCATATGCGGGGTTATTTACAGTTAATATGTTAATTAACCATGCACATCTTTTTGAGAATTATATTGCCATTGATCCTAGTATTGAATGGGATAATCAAAAATTATTAGGTGAAGCCAAAATAAAACTTAAATCAGATAGTTTTAAGGGAAAATCCTTATTTGTCTCGCTAGCCGCAGAACAACTTAATATGTGGGATGAAAAAGTGACTATGGATAATATCATGGAGGACTCATCAGAATTTAGTTTGTTTGCACGTTCAATTATTGAGTTTTCAAAATATGCTGAAACTCAAAAACAGAGCGGTTTGAATTTTTCATGGAAAGTGTACCCAGAAGATTTACATGGGACTGTACCTTTGCCTTCTATGCAAGATGGCCTGGTATTTCTTTTTGATTGGTATCAATTTAAAAGCCCTCAATTGTATAATAACCCTGAAACCAAAGTTGAGACTATAATGAACCTTTTAAAGGTGCAGGAAAAAATATATTTAAGTCACTTTGGATATGCTTTTCCTCCTATGATTGATGAAATGCTAAATGCTTATGGCTATATGAATTTGCAAATGGGATCTCCTGAAAAAGCGAAATTATTTTTTGAAATGAATATTAAGTATTATCCTCAAAGTGCAAATGCTTATGATTCATTGGCTGAGTATTATGAGTCACAAAATGATTATGAAAATGCGTTAAAAAATGTAACTAAGGCCTATGAAATCAGTGGAAGTGACTATTTTAAAGAACGTATTGAGAAAGTAAAGGCGAAAAAAAAGGAATAAAAAACTTATCTTTTAAGAATGAAAAAACTCATTTTTATTGTCATCGTGATATCTGTAAATAATACAATTGCCCAATCTAGTGATGTAGCAATAGCAGATAGTTTATATCTCAATGGTAATTATTCCAAAGCTATTGAAGCCTATCAAAAAACCGAAGATCAATCCCAAGTATTCGATAAAATTGCAAAGGCATATATAGCAATTGGTAATTATGATGCGGCTATACTTAATTATGAAAATAGTATAACTGCCAATCCAGAGGATGCTTTAATAAAGTATCAATATGCGAAATTATTAGCTAAGACAAAAAAATATCAAGAAGCTTCTGATGAGTTTTTTAAGCTTATAGATATTGATTATAGAAACCCCAATTATCATTATGAACTGGGTTTGGTATTAGAGATTTTAAAAGATTCTACAGCACAAAATAGATTTTATAGTGCTTTTCAATTGGATAAAACCCATCAGAAAGCAATCTATAGAATGGCCAGGCATCATCTCAAAAAAGGCAGAAATAAAGCAGTGCATTACTACGTAGATATTGGACTGGCTTCATATCCAAATAATAAAGAGTTAATAAGTTTAAAGGCTCAAAACTACTATGTGAAAAAGGATTATAAAAATGCTGTAATCTGGTTTGAAAAGTTGGTTGCTCTTCATGAAAAGTCTCAATTCATTTATGAAAAGTTGCGCATGAGTTATGCTAATCTTTATGAATTTGAAAAGGCCATTGAGCAAGGGGATCTAGTACTCGAATTCGATCCTGGTGATGTAAATAATTTGTTTATTCAAGGCGAACTCTATGAGCGTGTTGAAGATTTTAAAAATGCAGAAAAGTATATGCGTTTGTCTTTAGAACTCCAAGATTCCCCATTGGATAAAGAGTATGTCAAGTTAGCCTTTGTATATAATAGACAAAAGAAGTATAGAGAAGGAATAGAAACCTATCAACGAGCCATTAAAGAGAACCCAGATAATGAACTTGCTCATTATTTTTTAGTCCTAACAAAAAACAAATACTACGAAGATATTGACGCAAGAATAAATTTATTTGAGGCGTTTAAAACTAAATATCCAAAAAGTAAATTTAAATCTGTAATAGAATATCATCTCAAAGAATTGAAAGAAGAAAAATTCTTGAAACTTGAAAAGAAACAAGATACTATTCAAAAGTCTAGTGAAAATTAAAGTCCTGTAAAACATACTTTAATGAAGCTTATGAATTGCTGTGTTTAACAACAAAAAAAATCGTACTTTTCCACTTCAGTTATGCATCAATGAAGTACCTAGTCCTTTTTTTTCTACTATTTTGTGTTTCCTCTTGTAATTATTTCGAGACGAAAAAAGTAACTTCTCAAGAAATTTTAAATGAAGATTTACAAACGTTCAACTGGAATGAAGTTGATGAGTATCCTACATTTTCTAGTTGTGATTCCTCGTTGACAAAAGCAGAGCGCAAATCTTGTTTTGAAGCCACTTTAACAACACATATAACGACTCAATTAGCTCAGGAAAAAATTGTGGTGACTAAAGATTTAAATGACACCATAAATATTACCTTTTTAATTTCCGAATTAGGAATACTTACGGTAGTAGATCTTAAAAATAGCGAACAGGTCAAATTACAAATTCCAGAAATTGATATTTTACTAAAACAGAGCTTAGATGGCTTGCCAAAAATACTTCCAGCTTTTAAACGTGGCCAACAAGTTAAGACCGAATTTAAATTGCCGGTAGTAATTAAAGTTAACTAAAAGCTAATGAACAAGTCTGTAATCTTATTTAAGATTATTTTTTGGAGAATCACGAGGATGTTGAAATTACACCAATTCTCTAATTAAGTACATCAAAGAATTGTTTAGTTTTGTATGATCGAGTATTAGCATTGGTTTATATTATTTTTAATTTATGAGTAAAGAGCGTATCATATTAGGTATTGATCCTGGAACTACAATTATGGGTTTTGGTCTGATTAAAATCGTTAATAAAAAAATGATTTTTTTACAGCTTAATGAGTTAAACTTAAAAAAATACGACGATCATTATTTAAAATTAAAATTAATTTTTGAACGTACAATTGAACTAATTGATACCCATCATCCTGACGAAATTGCTATTGAGGCTCCCTTTTTTGGAAAGAATGTACAAAGTATGCTCAAGCTTGGTAGAGCTCAGGGTGTGGCGATGGCAGCTGGTTTGTCCCGAGAAGTACCAATCACCGAATATCTTCCTAAAAAAATAAAAATGGCGGTTACAGGAAATGGGAATGCCAGTAAAGAACAAGTCGCTAAAATGTTACAGAGCCTTTTAGGATTAAAAACCTTACCTAAAAACCTAGATGCCACAGATGGTTTGGCGGCAGCCGTATGCCATTTTTATAATTCTGGACGGGTCACTATTGGTAAAAGTTATTCGGGATGGGAGAGTTTTGTGAAGCAGAATGAGAGCCGAGTTAAAAAGTAATCTTGAATTCATTATTAAACTAAAATCTTAAGTTATCGCTGGAATATACATTCATATCCCTTTTTGTAAACAAGCTTGTTACTATTGCGATTTTCATTTTTCTACTTCTCTAAAGAAGAAAGATCAACTCATCAACGCTCTAATAACAGAGTTGCATTTACGAAAAACTGAACTGATTGACCAAACCATTGATACTATTTATTTTGGAGGAGGAACCCCGAGCTTATTATCAACACAGGAGTTACAATTATTAATTGGCACTGTTAATGACAATTATAAGCTAAGTGATAATCCTGAAATTACTTTAGAAGCTAACCCCGATGATTTATCAAATGCACATATACAAGAATTGTCAAATTCAAGAATTAATAGATTGAGCATTGGCATTCAATCTTTTTTTGAAGACGATTTAAAAGCAATGAATCGTGCTCATAATGCTGAGGAAGCTAAAAATTGTTTAAAAGAAGCAAGAAAGTATTTTGATAATATTACCATCGACCTTATTTATGGTATTCCAGAGATGAGTTTAGAAAAATGGCATGAGAATTTACAATTAGCCTTTAACTTTGGCATCAACCATATCTCAAGTTACGCACTAACAGTAGAGCCTAAAACAGCTTTGGATACTTTTATAAAAAAAGGCACCTACCCACCAATTGATGAAAAATTGGCGTTACAACATTTCAACCACTTAGTTGCTGAAACAGAAAAACAAGGATTTGTGCATTATGAAATATCAAACTTTGGAAAACCTAATTATTTTTCGAAGCATAACACTTCGTATTGGAAAGGAAAACTCTATCTAGGAATTGGTCCATCAGCACATTCTTTTGATGGATTAAAACGCAGCTGGAATATTGCTAATAACTCCAAGTATATCAATAGTATTCAGGAAGGCGAACTCCCTTGTGAAGTAGAAATTTTGTCTAAAAATGATCAGTTCAATGAATATGTTATGACGGGATTGCGAACTATTTGGGGCGTTTCATTAGAAAAGGTCAATGCGGAATTTGGCAATAATTATAAGGCACACCTGTTAGCTTCGGCAGAGAAATACATCAATCAAGAATTTCTTGTTATTTCTAATCAAACTTTAATAACGACTATGAAAGGAAAATTTTTAGCTGATGGAATTGCTTCCGATTTATTTATGATTTAATTATATTTGAATATGATCACAACCATTCAGTACAATTCGAGAAAACTTCAAATAGACTTATCCAAACCAATCGACATTTCTATTCCATTAAGTCCTACAAAACAAAATGTGAATGCCTGGTATCTCGATGCTCCAAAAATAGAACCCGTTATAGTAGATGGCTGGGTTGGAAGTGTAGCTCAAGGCGCCACAGTTAATTTTAATAATATTTCTTTTAACCCCCATGCTCATGGAACACATACCGAGTGTGTGGGCCATATTACCAAAGCGTTTCATTCTGTTAACCAATGTTTGAAAAAGTTTTTCTTTTTAGCAGAACTAATTACAGTTGCACCCGAGTATAAAGATGGTGATTTTGTGATTTCTAAAAAACAACTTCAGTTTGCCCTGGGTAATAAAAAAAGAGAAGCTGTAGTTATAAGAACAATCCCGAATACTTTAGAAAAATTATCCAAACAATATTCGCATTCAAATCCACCATTTTTATTGGAAGAAGCTGCCATTTATTTGAGAGATAAAGGGGTTAAACACTTATTGATTGATTTGCCTAGTGTAGATAAAGAAAAAGATGATGGTTTACTTTTAGCTCATAATGCCTTTTGGGATACCCAGAATAAGCTTAGACTGGATGCGACAATTACCGAATTTATTTTTGTACCAAATACCACTCAGGACGGCGCGTTTATCCTTAATTTGCAAATTGCTTCCTTTGAAAATGATGCTGCTCCAAGCAAACCTATTTTATATAAAATTGTATAAGATGAAAACGCTATTAAAAACCGAAGAATTGTTAATGTTTATTTTGGGCGTCTATTTATTTAGTGTTTTGGATTATCAATGGTGGTGGTTCCCTGCCTTAATATTAGTTCCAGATATTGGTATGTTGGGCTATGTCATATCTCCAAAAGTGGGAGCCATAATTTATAATGGTTTTCATCATAAAGGGATCGCTATAGTTTTTTATTTAATTGGGATATATTTTGAAATTAATGTGTTGCAATTAATAGGCGTTATTTTATTTTCACATGCAGCTATGGATCGAATTTTTGGTTACGGATTAAAATATTTTGATGCCTTTGATAATACACATTTGGGCAAGATTGGTAAACATAATAATTGAAATATATTTTATATGAATATTGATATTATAAGAGACTATTGCCTGAGTAAAAAAGGAGTAACAGAAGACTTCCCATTTGATGCAGATACGCTTGTGTTTAAAGTAATGGGTAAGATGTTTGCATTAGCTCCATTAGAAAAATTTGAGCGCGGTGAGGCCTTTTTAAATTTAAAATGCGACCCAGAATATGCTTTGGAGTTGCGTGAAACTTATGAGAGCATAGAACCTGGGTTTCATATGAGTAAAACACATTGGAACTCATTATATCTTTATAAAAATGAAATACAACCAAAATTACTTTATGAACTTATTGATCACTCTTATAAAATGGTTGTAAAAGGAATGACAAAGAAATTACAGGATGAATTTAATAATTTGTAGAAGCTATTTTATAAGTGTAATATTGCAAAACTAAAATTGAGATTAAGTTATGAGTTTAGAAAGGGAATTAAAAAAACGAAGCGATTCAAAATGTGAATTGTGTACAAATGATGAAAATCTTCAAGTTTATGTTGTTCCACCATCAAAAACTGAAAGTCTTGATAAAGCATTGATGGCTTGTGGTACTTGTGTTGACCAAATTGAGAATCCAGACAATACAGATGCAAATCACTGGAGATGTTTAAATGATAGCATGTGGAGTGAACATCAGGCAGTGCAAGTTATAGCTTGGCGTATGTTGAGTCGATTACGTAAAGATGGTTGGCCACAAGATTTGTTAGATATGATGTATTTTGAAGAGGATATACTAGAATTTGCAAAAGCCACAGGAGAAGGAGAAGACGATACTGATAAAATAGTACATAGAGATGTCAATGGTGTTATTCTACAAACAGGTGACTCTGTAGTACTTATAAAAGATTTAAAAGTAAAAGGATCTAGTTTGGTTGCTAAGCAAGGCACAGCAGTTCGTAGAATTTCTTTAGATCATGAAAATGCTGAATTTATAGAAGGTAAGGTAGGTCCTACTCAAATTGTTATTATAACAAAATATGTAAAAAAACTATAAAAAAATCCTCATAATAAAATTCATTAATGGCTTGCAACTAATTTAGTTTGTGAGCCTTTTTTGTGTTTTGAAGTTAAATTATTTTTGTATCTTTAAGAAGCTATCAAGTAGTCAATCATAATGTGCCGTTTAGATTTTACTTAGATTTTCTTAAGTATCCCGTTGTATTTACCAACCATCAATAACTAATTTAAATTTGAAATTATGCAAACAACCAATCATTTTTTTAAACGAATTACCCTCTTACTATTTTTAATATCGGCGTCAATTTTTTCTCAAGAAGAGGCTCAACTATATGTAAATGTGACCACCATGTATTGGAATATGGAACTTGAAGATTTTTCTATGGATGAGTGGAAATCTGTAGAGTTGGAGTACCACGAAAAAGTGACAATGAAAAATGAACAAATTTTATCTACAACAGTTTTGCAACATCATTTTACTGCAAATAGTTCTGAAGTATTGTTTGTTACAGTTTATCCTACATGGTCGGCAATGGAAGAAGCTACCAAAAGGAATACTGAACTAGAAGCAGCAGCATGGCCAGATGAGGAGGCGAGAAAGGCGTTTTTACTAAAACAGGCTAAGTTTTATAATAATAAACATTCAGATGAAATTTATAGAACCATTCCAGGAGCAAAAATTTTAGAAGAGACTGACCTACCTCTTCTGTATTATGTTAGAACCAGTTATTTTACGTATCCCGAAGATAGTGCCGGCGCTATAAGTGATGAATTCATGAATTTATTGAACGAGTTTAATGAAGTAGTAACACATAAAAACCAGCATTATATGGGCTACTTTCCACAAGTTCATTTTTACGGTGCAGACCGAACAGAGTTCGTAGAGGTTTTTGTAGCAGAAACATTGGCTGAAATTGAAAAAGGAATTGCAATGCAAGGCAAGTTGCGTAGATTACATTGGAACGGAGAAGAACGAATGGCAGCATATAATAAAGTAATGGATAAATATTTAACAGGAATCCATAGTGATCGAATTTTTAGTTCGGTTCCAGAACTAAATAAATCAATGAACCCATCAGAGGAAGAGTAATAGTTTATTGATTAACATATTTAAAAAGCCATTTAATACAATTAAATGGCTTTTAGCTTTCTATATTCTGATGGTGCAATCAGTTTTACAGATTTAAATTGACGATTAAAATTAGAGATGTTATTAAACCCAGATTTATCTGCTATCTCTGCTATAGATAAATCGTTGTTTATTAATAATAATTTGCTGGCGTTCTCAACCCTTAATTCATTTAAAAAACGAAAATATGTTTTGTTGGTACGTTTTTTAAAGTATTTGCAAAAAGCATTTTTAGTCATCGCAGCTACAGTAGCAATAGTATCAAGTGATATATTATTGTAATAATTATTCATTGTATATTCCATCACCGAGCTCATGCGTTTTCCTTCAATATCAGTATATTGCTTTTCATAGATGAAAGAAGAAAGGGGTTTCTTTTTGCTTTTTGAAAGCAATTTTAAAATTTCTAATAGTATAATGAACCGCTGTAGCTTAGAGTTTGGTTTAAGCTCATAAAAAAAGTCAATAAGTTTGTCGTTAGCAGATACTTTAAACCCGTTTTCAGTACGCTTAAAAAAAGAATTCAACTCTTTTAGTTCTTCCAAATCAAAAAAGCCATCACCAAAAGCATCTATAGTAAAAAACAAGGTTAGCATGTGCGATTTAGTATTGTTAGAAATATCACTTTTAAAAACATGAGGAAGATTACTCCCAATCACAAGAACATCTCCTTTTTTATAATAATTAATAGTATCACCAACAATTAATGTGCCTTCGCCTTCTTTAATATAACTCACTTGAATTTCTTCATGCTGATGAAACTTGTCATAGAATACTAACTCAGAATCTTCCTGATAAATAAGCGCGTGATGTTCTGGTTTAGGAATTTTAAATGGTAATACCTTCATATGGCTAAAATATGCAAATAATACTCATTAACAGCACGTTTTATTTTTTATTGGATAATATTATATTAGAAATGGATAGATAGGCATTATCAAAATTTGAGTTCTTGAACTAATTTTGTCAAAAATAAATTTACATTATGAGTTTACAATGGGAAGGCGTAATGCCAGCAGTAACGACTAAATTTACAGATCAAGATACTTTAGATTTAGTAAACTTTGAAGTTAATATCCATGCACAATTAAAAGCAGGTGTTAACGGGATTATTCTTGGAGGAACACTAGGGGAAGCGAGTACACTTACCGATGATGAAAAAAGAACTATTGTTAGAAAAGCTGTAGAAATTGTTGATGGAAAAGTTCCAGTGGTAATGAATATCGCAGAGCAAACTACCTCAGGGGCAATAGATGCTGCAAAAAAAGCAAAAGAAGATGGTGCATCTGGATTAATGATGTTACCTCCAATGCGCTATAAAGCTGATGATAGAGAAACTGTAACTTATTTTAAAAAGGTTGCAAATAGCACCTCATTGCCTATTATGATTTATAATAACCCTGTTGATTATGGGATTGAAGTTACTTTAGATATGTTTGAAGAATTGCTTCGTGATTGTCCAAATATTCAAGCCGTAAAAGAATCGACTAGAGATTTATCAAATATTACTCGTATAAAAAATCGTTTTGGAGATAGATTGGCTATTTTAAGTGGTGTAGATACTTTAGCTTTAGAAAGTGTTTTTATGGGAGCTGACGGTTGGGTTGCAGGATTAGTTTGTGCTTTTCCAGCGGAAACAGTAGCCATATTTAACCTAGCAAAAGCAGGAAGAACACAAGAAGCATTAGAAATTTATCGATGGTTCTTACCCTTGTTGGAACTGGATATTAATACTAAATTAGTGCAAAATATTAAGTTGGCAGAAGTGGCTACAGGAATTGGAACAGAAAACGTTCGTGAACCACGATTACCACTTTATGGAGCGGAACGTGAAAAGGTGTTAAGTATTATAGAAAAAGGATTAAAAACCCGCCCAACATTACCCGATTATAAAAACTTGAATGTTGTTGCCTAAGAATTAAAAAAGCATAATATATGCTGGAAATAAGACCAACATGTGAAAATTGTAATAAGTCATTGCCTTTTGATTCTAAAGAGGCAATGATTTGTACGTTTGAATGTACCTTTTGTAAAGACTGTGTAGAAAATATTTTGCAACAGGTTTGTCCTAACTGTGGTGGTGGATTTGAAAAACGAGCAGTCAGACCTAAAATTTTATTAGAAAAATATCCCGTTTCAACAAAAATAGTTTATAAACCTGTTGATGTTGAAGCTCACTTAAAAAAAATGTATCAATGATTACAGGAAAAAATTATATAGGAAATCAATTATCAGCACTAGGAAATAAAACATTTAAAACGTTTAACCCTTTATTGAATATTGAAAATCAATGGATAATAACCGAGGCTTCTAATACTGAGGTTAATCAAGCGGCAGAATTAGCTGCTCAAGCATACAAGACCTATTCAAAAATGTCTGGAGCGAAAAAAGCGAAATTTCTAAGAGCAATAGCAGAAGAAATAGAAGCTTTAGGAGACGACTTATTACAAGTTTATTCTTCAGAAAGCGGATTGCCAAATGGCAGAGCAATGGGAGAAAGAGGACGAACTCTTGGTCAATTGCGTGCCTTTGCAAAACATGTTGAAGAAGGTAATTGGGTAGATGCCTCAATTGATACTGCACAACCTGAGCGCAAACCTATGCCAAAAGTAGATTTAAGAAAAATGAATATAGCTTTAGGTCCAGTTGTAGTTTTTGGAGCATCAAATTTTCCTTTCGCGTTTTCAACCGCTGGAGGAGATACGGCAGCCGCGCTTGCTGCAGGATGTCCTGTAATTGTTAAATCGCACCCAATGCATGCAGCGACTGGCGAAATGGTTTCTAGTGCTATAATAAATGCAGCAGAAAAAACAGGAATGCCAAATGGTGTATTTTCAAACCTTAATAGTAGTGGTATTGAAGTTGGGCAAGTTTTAGTACAGCATCCAAAGGTTAAAGCTGTTGGCTTTACTGGAAGTATTAGAGGTGGACGCGCTTTATTTGATTTGGCAGCAAAACGTAAGGAACCAATTCCGGTACTTGCTGAAATGGGAAGTGTAAATCCTTTGATTATTTTACCTCAGGCTTTACAAAATAGAGCTGAAGCTTTAGCAAAAACAGTCTCGGGTTCAATAACATTAGGAACGGGGCAATTTTGCACAAATCCAGGTTTAATAATTGGTTTAAAATCAGATGGACTAACAAATTTCATAAATACTTTAGCGGAAGAAATTGTAAAAGTTGAACCTTCATGTATGTTACATCCAAACATTGCTGGGGCCTATGAAAGCAATAAGGCAAATGCCGTGGCTCAAAATGGCATTGAAGTTTTGGCTGGTTATGATGCAGATGTAAAACCTAATTATGCAAAACAAGTTGTAACAACTGTAGAAGGAGAGACGTTTTTAAATAACCCAACTTTACATCAAGAAGTTTTTGGACCATATTCTTTAGTGGTTCAATGTCAAAATGAAACCCAATTAGAAGAAATAATTTCAAACTTAGAAGGACAATTAACTGGAACAATTATTTCTGATGATAATGAAATTGGAGCATATACATCAGTTGTAAATACTTTGCAAAATAGAGTTGGCCGAATAATTTTTAATGGCTTGCCTACAGGAGTTGAAGTCTGTCCATCAATGCTTCATGGAGGGCCTTATCCAGCATCTACAGATTCAAGATTTACTGCGGTTGGTGTCGATTCGATTAAGCGATTTGTAAGACCTTTTAGTTATCAAGATTGGCCAAATGATTTACTTCCAATTGAATTAAAAAATGAAAACCCATTAGAGATTGGCAGAACTGTAAATGGGAAACTCACTAATAATAAAATTTAATAGTTAAATGATGTAGTTATGAAAAGATTCAAACTTTGTTATCTCTTAGCCTTTCTGGTGTTTTTGTCGTTTAAACAAGAATCAGATTCAGATAAATTAAACGCAATTATTGCGAAATATGAAGCAGAAAGAATCTATGAATTTAAGAGATATGAATCTTTAGAAAACACAATTAAATATTTCCAAGCTGAGGCTGACTTTTCAATAAAACTTAAAGAAGAATTAGAATTGGTTGCTGTTGAAGGTTTGTCTAAAACAGAACAAATATCAAGAGAGTTGTTGCTTTTCGTTTTACAAGATAAAATTGACAAGCACATTTATAAAATGTACTTGAATACAATTACAAACGAATCTGCATTCCATTTAAATTTGAGTAGAATGGGAAATAGAACTTTTAAAAAAAAGAAGCAAGTAATTCAATATTTAAAAAGTCTTGACAACTTACCACAAAGGGTTGAATACAATATTAATTTATTAAGGGCAGCAATAAAAGAAGGGTTCGCTCAGCCGAAAGCTATTTTTCATAATTATGAGGATACTTATAATAAACACATTATTTCAGATCCAACCAAAAGTGAGTTTTTTAAACCATTTCATAAATTACCAGAATCATTTTCTAATGAATTAAAAGATTCTATAATTAAAGTTGCCAAAGTCAGTGTTCAAAAAAACGCAATAGATCAATATAAAAAGATTAAAACCTTTTTTGAAGATGAATACTTTCTAAACACAAGACCGGGATTAGGGATATCAACAGTTCCTAATGGGAAAGCGTTTTATCAAAACAGAATCAATTATTTTACAACAAGTTCTAAATATACAGCGGACGATATTCATAAAATTGGGTTGCAGGAAGTAGCTAGAATCAAATCTGAAATGAATAAGATTATTTCCGATTTAAATTTTAAAGGGTCATTTGCTGAGTTTTTAAAATTTCTTAGAACTGACGCGCAATTTTATCCAAAAACAGCTGAAGAATTATTGATGTTTGCTCGTGATATTGCTAAAAGGATAGATGCAGAATTGCCTAAATATTTTATAACATTACCTCGAAAGCCATATGGAGTTGTACCAGTTCCTGCCGCAATTGCTCCAAATTATACTGGAGGAAGATATTCAGGTTCTTATAGTGAAACAACTGCAGGTTTTTATTGGGTGAATACTTACAATTTACCAAGTAGAACATTATACACAATTCCTGCTTTAACAGCACACGAGGCTGTTCCTGGACATCATTTACAAATCTCATTGAATAACGAGTTGCCAAAAACCATTCCTGCTTTTAGAAGAGGATTGTACTTGTCAGCTTATGGTGAAGGATGGGGATTATATTCAGAATATTTGGTAGATGAAATGAATATCTACACCACGCCGTATGAAAAGTTTGGACAGTTAACTTATGAAATGTGGCGAGCATGTAGACTAGTGGTTGACACTGGAGTTCATGCCAAAGGATGGACAAGACAACAAATGATAGATTATATGTCTGAAAACACGGCTTTGTCAATTCATGAAGTAACGACAGAAACAGATAGATATATTTCTTGGCCAGGACAAGCATTATCATACAAGATTGGAGAAATTAAAATTAGACAACTTCGTAAAAAAGCAGAAGAAGCTTTGGGAGATAAATTTGATATTCGCCAATTTCATGAAGTGATCTTAGAAGAAGGTACAGTCACACTTTCAATTATGGAAAAACGGATGGATGATTATATAGAGAAAAAATTAAATGAGTAGAAAGACATTTTTTTGCGTTGATGCACATACCTGTGGTAATCCAGTGAGAGTAGTTGCTGGAGGTGGACCAAACCTTATAGGTGCTAATATGAGTGAAAAGCGCCAACATTTTTTAAAAGAATACGATTGGATTCGAAAGGGTTTAATGTTTGAGCCTCGTGGTCATGATATGATGAGTGGTTCTATTCTATTTCCACCACACAACCCAGAAAATGATTTTGCAATCTTATTTATAGAAACCTCTGGTTGCTTGCCAATGTGTGGGCATGGTACTATTGGTACCATTACGATAGCTATTGAAGAAGGCTTGGTAACACCTAAAATTCCTGGTAAAATTAAAATGGAAGCTCCAGCAGGCTTAGTAAATATTGAGTATCAACAAACAGGAAAAAAAGTAGATTGGGTAAAATTAACCAATGTTAAAAGTTATCTCGCTGCTGAAGGATTAACAATAGATTGTCCCGAATTAGGGGAAATAAGTTTTGATGTGGCCTATGGTGGAAATTATTACGCCATTGTGGATCCTCAACAAAATTTTTCTGGCGTACATGATTTTACGGCTAGCAAAATTATTCAATATTCTCAAATTGTTCGTGATAGAATTAATGAAAAATACCCAAATCAATTTATTCATCCCGAAGATGATACGATAAGAGATGTGACACATATGTTATGGACTGGAGATCCAATTGATCCTACTTCTTCAGGTCGGAATGCCGTATTTTATGGTGATAAAGCCATAGATAGATCACCATGTGGTACAGGTACTTCAGCAAGGATAGCACAATTACATGCCAAAGGAAAATTGAAAAAAGGAGAACAGTTTATTCACGAAAGCTTTATAGGGAGTAAGTTTATTGGCTGTGTTGAAGAAGAAACAACTTTAGGAAATAAACAGGCAATCATTCCAAGTATTCAAGGGTGGGCAAAAGTTTATGGTTATAATAATATTATTATTGATGGTGAAGATGACCCATACGCTTATGGTTTTCAGGTGATTTAGAGTGGCAAATAAATTTTTATTAAAAGGTTTAGTAGTTTCATACCACAGCGTTGAAACTTGAAATGTTAGATCAATTATAAAACAAGAATAATGAAGAATCCGTTTTACTATTTATTAGGGATCCTGTGTTTAGGAATATTTCCAATCAATGCACAGGAAATCACACAAGATGATTATAGACGTGCTGTGAGCTATATGTATGATAATTACAATAATAAAACAGCATTTAATCTGTATACTTCAGTCAATTGGTTTAAAGACGGTTCTGGGCTGTGGTTTGTAGATTATAGCAAGGCTGGTAAGGCTTATAAAACCGTTGACTTTAAAAAACATCAAGTTGATTTATTATTTGATCATGAAAGACTTGCTGCAGCATTAAGTGAAATTTTAAATAAAACAATTAAACCAACAGCTTTGTCAATTTCATCAATTGAGCCTACTGAAAATGGAAATTATACTTTTAAAGCTGAAGACAAAAAATATGCCTTAGCTCTAAATACTTATACCTTATTAGAAATAGAAGAAGAAAAGAAAGAACCAGAAAATTCTTTTGAAAGTAAATCCCCAGATGGTAAATGGGTGGCCTATACCAAAAATTATAACTTATATATTAAGGCTACTGAAACAGAGGAAGAACATCAACTGAGTTTTGATGGGAAAAAAGATTATGAGTATGCAACATATTATGGTTGGTATGATATCATAGAAGGCGAAAATGGTGAACGTCCAAAACACTTTTATGTCAATTGGTCCAAAGATTCCAAATGGATATCAACGAGCATAGTCGATTTTAGAAATGCCGAAAAGATGTTTTTATTAGATCATAGTATAGACTCTTTATACAAGTCAAAATTATTGTCATATTATCGTGGTTCTCCGGGAGATACAACAATGGTTCATGTGCAGCCAGTTTTTTATAATGTAAATTCCAGGAAGGAAATAAAAACAAGCCTTCCAAAAGCCACGCATATTAATTCTGTTAACACACGTTGGTCAGAACAATCTGGAATTGTTTTTGCCCGCTATCCAGAACGAGGATATCAAAAAGAATATGTAAAGCAAGTTGATTTAAATTCTAATACGGAGAAAACTATAATCACTGAGAGTAGTCAAACTAATATTGACAACTTTAATTTTTGGTCAATAGAAAATAAAGACAAAATAGTGTTTTTATCAGAACGAAGCGGTTGGAGACAGCTGTATATTGTGGATTTAATAACTAATGAAACCAAGGCACTTACTACTGGTAATTTTTATATAAATGATATTGAATACATAGATGAGGATAATGGCATAATATACTTTTTGGCCTCAGGAAAAGAATCTGGTAACAATCCGTATCATCAGCAATTATATAAAGTAAACTTAAAAGGAAAAATGACATTGTTAACTCCAGAAAACAAACATCATATGGTGTCATTTTCTGAGAACGGAACGTACTTTGTAGATAATTTCTCTACAATTAGTGAGCCTACTAAATCAGTATTAAGGGTAACGAAATCAGGAAAGATTTTGGCACAACTTACAAGTGCTAATGTAACGGAGGCCCTTTCAAATGGGTGGACGGCCCCTGAAATATTTCAGCTCACGGCTAAAGATAAAAAAACAACTATTTATGGTGCCTTTTGGAAGCCTACAAATTTGGATCCATCAAAATCTTATCCAATAATTGATGCAACTTATACCGGGCCACATACGCAACGGTTTCCAAAGTCTTTTAATAGAGGATTTGATAATCAGTCATTAGCGGAGTTAGGTTTTATTGTAGTTCAAATTGATGGATTAGGAACTTCAGGACGCTCTAAAGCATTTCATGATTTTTCTTATAAAAACATGGGAAATAACTTGGAAGATCATGTTTTAGCAATTAAGCATTTAGGAGAAAAATATAATTGGATAAATACTGATAAGGTGGGTGTATTTGGGCATTCAGCAGGAGGATTTGATACTGGTCATGCCTTATTAGCATTCCCAGATTTTTATAAAGTCGGTGTTTCAAGTTCGGCAGATCATGATTTTAGAATGGAAAAAGCGTGGTGGCCAGAAATGTATATGGGATGGCCTGTTGACGAATCATATCAAGAGGTGTCAAATATTACGATGGCGGAAAACCTTAAAGGAAAATTATTATTGGTACATGGTGGGATAGATGATAATGTAAATCCATCAGCAACCTTTAAATTAGCAGAAGCATTGGTAAATGCAGATAAAGAATTTGATTTATTAATTTTACCAAGTCAACGTCATGGCTATCGAGGCAAACACAGAAGTTATTTTATTAAAAAAAGATGGAACTATTTTGTAGAACATCTTCTGGAAATAAAACCAATTTGGAATTTTAAGTGGAATTAAGTAATGAGTAAAAAAGTAATTGTTATTGGGGGTGGAATTATTGGGTTATGTTCAGCCTATTATCTTCAAAAAGATGGTTGTGAAGTAACCATTGTAGATCAATCCAATATGGATGCAGGCGCATCGTATGTCAATGCGGGGTATTTGTCACCAAGTCACCTCATACCATTGTCTGCACCGGGCGTCATGAAAAAAGGCTTAAAATGGATGTTTGATAAATCCAGCCCTTTCTATATTAAACCTAGATTAAATTCAGATTTAATTAAATGGGCTTGGGCCTTTAATAAGTCTTGTAACGCTGCTCATGTTCAAAAGTCGGCTCCTGTTATTCGGGATATTTCAGTAATGAGTCAGCACTTATTTGAGGACATTAAAAAATCAGAAAGTTTTAGTAGTCAATATGAAAAGAAAGGACTTCTAATGTTGTGTCAAACAGAAAAAATGTTGGAAGAAGAAGTAGGAAATGCCGATTTAGCACGAAGTCTAGGTCTTGAAGCAAAAGAGATCAATACGGATGAAATTAAACAATTAGAACCCAATGTAAAAATTGATGCCATTGGGGCGGCCTATTTTAAATGTGATCACCATTCAACACCGCAAGAATTCATGGAAGAAATGAAATCTTATTTAAAACAAAATGGGGTTCAGTTTTTTAGCAATGAAAGAGTGGATGATTTAAATATTGAGAACGGAATAATATCTGAAATAAAAACAAATAAGCAAGTACTTCGTGCCGATGAATTTGTGATGGCAGCAGGATCATGGACGAGTCTATTAAGTAAAAAGTTAGGAGTAAAATTATTACTGCAAGCAGGGAAGGGATATAATATTAATACCCAAACATCTACGGGAATTACTATTCCAGCCATATTAGCAGAGGCGAAAGCAGCTGTAACACCTATGAATGGGTTTACCCGATTTGCTGGAACTATGGAAATTGCTGGTATTAATCATGATATAAATAAAGTTAGAGTTGAGGCTATCGCGAATGCGGCAACGCGGTATTATCCTGATTTGAAACTCACAGCGTCAGAAAAAGATAATGCAGCAGCTGGGTTACGCCCGGTTTCTCCAGATGGTTTGCCATATATAGGCAAGTCAGTAAAATGTAAAAACTTGACCATCGCAGCAGGACATGCAATGATGGGTTGGAGTATGTCTACTGCAACAGGTAAATTGGTTTCTGAAATAATTACAGACCAAAAACCGTCCTTAGAACTTGCACCTTATCATCCTGACAGAAAATTTTAAATATGCGTTACGACCAAATTCCGAATACTTTATTTATTAAAAACAGAAACAATTTTGTTTCTAAAATGAAATCTAATGCCATCGCTATTTTAACTTCAAATGATGTTAAGCATACCAATGCCGATGATGTGATGGGTTTTGCCCAGAATAATGATCTGTTTTATTTATGTGGGATTGATCAGGAAGAAACAATCTTATTAATGTTTCCTGATGCTTATAAACCCGAAAACAGAGCCATACTTTTTGTTAAAGAAACTAACGAACAAATTAAAATTTGGGATGGAGAAAAACTAACAAAATCTGGGGCTTCTCAAGTTTCAGGAATTGATCGTGTTGAATGGTTTCACGATTTCGAAAAATTGCTACAGCTCATTGCTTTTGAAGCTGATGGGTTTTATTTAGGACATAATGAACATATTAAACGGGTTACTCATAATCAGCAAACCCAGCAAGATAGAATGATCAACTGGTGCAAAGAGAAATATCCTTTGCATAGCTACCATAGGGCTGCGAAAATTACTAGAGAATTACGACAAATAAAATCGGATCAAGAACTTATTTTTATTAAAAAAGCCGCTGAGATAAGTATTGATGGTTTTTATCGTGTTTTAAAAGCGACTAAGCCAGATATTAAAGAATATGAAATTGAAGCCGAGTTAACTTATAGTTTAACAAAAGCTGGAGGGACGAGACATGCATTCAAACCTATAGTGGCTTCAGGAAAAAATGCTTGTGCCTTGCATTATAATGCTAATGATGATATTTGTGATGAGGGCGATATGATTTTGATTGATTTTGGAGTGTGTTATGCAAATTATAATAGCGATACTACACGCTGTATTCCTGTGAACGGTAAATTTTCAGAACGACAAAAGGAGGTTTATAATGCCGTTTTATATTGTTTACAAAAGGGTAGTAAGTTATTGAAACCTGGGGTGATAGCTTCAGATTATGAAGCTGAAATGGCGAAATTAGTAGAATCACAATTAGTAAAATTAGGGCTCTTAAAGCTCGTTGATGTAAATGCTCAAGATCCTGATAAGCCTTTGTATAAAAAATATTTCATGCATGGTACCGCCCATCATCTTGGATTAGATGTTCATGATGTCGGTTTATATTCCAGACCTTTGGAAGCCGGTATGGTGCTCACCTGTGAGCCAGGAATTTATATACCAGAGGAAGGCATTGGTTGTCGTTTAGAAAATGACTATTTGATTACCGAAAACGGGAATATCAATCTTACTGAAGCGATGCCAATTGAGATTGATGATATTGAAAAATTAATGCAAGCCTAAATCAATTTAAAAAAAAACATATTTATGAATACATTTGGAATTGGAGGATCAACAATTGAAGCAGAATTAAAAGCAATAGCTCCAATAGCGCATTTAGCTACCCCAATAAAGAAAGAAGAATTTCAGGCGCGAATTAACAAAGCTTGTAAGTTAATGCGATCACAAAATATTCGAGCTGTTTATTTGCATTCAGGAACTAATCTATATTATTTTACTGGCACACGATGGAACTCCAGTGAACGTATGGTGGGTGCTATATTATTCCCTAACGGAACTTTACAATATATCGCTCCAGAGTTCGAAAAAGGAACGGTGTTGGATTTTATGTGTATTGAGGGTGACGTACGTTGCTGGAATGAACATGAGAGTCCATATAAATTATTTTCCGATATCCTGAGTGAAAATGGTGTTGTTAAAGGTGAAATTCTAATAGATGAAACCACGCCTTTTTTTATTTCCGATGGCATTTTAAAAGCAAATTCAAAATTTATTCTTGTCAATGCTAAATCGATTATTGCGGGTTGTAGAATGTTTAAATCGAAAGCAGAAATTGCGATCATGCAACATGCTATGAATATTACATTGGAAGTACAAAAAGCTGCTGCACGTATTTTAAGACCTGGGATAAGTGCAAAAGAAGTTGTTGACTTTATTAATGAAGCACATAAGCGGTACGGAATAACTTCAGGTTCATATTTCTGTATTGTACTCTTTGGCGTTGATTCGTCCTTCCCGCATGGCGTAGTAACACCAAAAGATATGGAAGAAGACGAAATAGTTTTGATAGATACAGGCTGTGTACTTTATAGTTATATTTCGGACATTACAAGAACTTATGTCTACGGTGAAGCCAATGACACGCAAAAACGGATTTGGGACATTGAAAAAGAAACGCAACACGCTGCTTTTAATGCCGCACAAATAGGAAATTCATGCGCTGCTGTCGATACGGCATCTAGAGTCGTATTAGAATCTCATGGGTTAGGGCCAGATTATAAGCTGCCTGGCCTTCCACATCGAACAGGACATGGTATTGGATTGGATATTCATGAATACCCTTATATCGTTAGAAATGATGAAACGATATTAGCTGCTGGAATGTGTTTTAGTAATGAACCAATGATTTGTGTGCCTGATGCATTTGGAATTCGACATGAAGATCATATTTATATGACTGATGAGGGTCCGAAATGGTTTACCGAGCCTGCATATTCTATTAATGATCCATTCGGAATTTCAAAAGTGTAAATCTTAATCGAGATGTTCAATATCTAATCGCATATTTATCATATGCTTTTTAAAGCCTACTTTTTCATAAGCTCTTATTGCTGATGGGTTTTGGTCATAAACATCAAGTCTGATTTCGTGAATATTTTTGGCTTTACACCATTTCAATAAAGCATCAACAATTAATTTATTTAATCCTTTTCCACGCTGTGTTTTTGGAACAAACATAAACCCTAAATACCCCTGTTTGTCATGCTTTAAATAATGGCGATCCTCTTTAATTTTCGCGTAACCAGAAGCAACTATTTCATGGTCTATTTCTACAACATACACGTCTGAGTTGTCACTAGTGATGAGTTCAGCAATGTCATAATAACTTATTGATCCATCTTTTATCGTTGGGTCCATTGGACGTTCGGCCACAATGATGCCTTGTTCAAATTTTAAGAGTGTTGGTAAATCTTCTAAAGTAGCTATTCTAACTGTTTGCATAGTGATACAAACATACTATAATTCTATCAATTGTCGCAATCGTTCAGCAGCAGATTCGGCAGTGATATCGCGTTGTGGTGAACCAAACATTTCATAACCTACCATAAACTTTTTTACGGTAGCACTACGTAATAAAGGGGGGTAAAAACTCATGTGCCAATGCCAATGTGAATTGTCCGCACCATTAGTTGGTGCTTGGTGAATTCCACTAGAATAAGGAAAAGAGCATTTAAAAAGCTTGTCATATGCTCTAGTTGTAATAGAAATTGCTTCAGCATAATCTGTATTTTCTATTGAACTAAGCTCAGTTATGCAAGTGAGATTCTTTTTTGGTGCAATCATAGTCTCAAAAGGCCAAACAGCCCAAAAAGGAACCAAAACAACAAAAGTGTCATTCTCAAAGATAACGCGTTTATGCTCTTTTATTTCCTGCTTCAAATATTCACCTAATAAACTACGATTATTCTTTTTGTAATAATTGCGTTGTTGGTTGTCTTTTTTTACGACTTCATTAGGTAAAGTTGATTGACTCCATATTTGACCATGAGGATGAGGGTTGCTACAACCCATCACCGCACCCTTATTCTCAAATATTTGTACGTAATTAATCGTTTTGTTTGCGCTTAATTCGAAGTATTCACTCTTCCAGACTTCTATGACACTTTCAATGGCTTTAATTTCCATCTGTGCTAAACTTTTAGAATGGTCAGGGCTAAAGCAAACGACCTTGCAAATGCCTTGTTCGCTTTTTGCTTTAAACATCCCGTCTTCAATAGAAAAAGAAGGAGAATCTTGTTGGAGTGCTGCAAAGTCATTCGTAAACACAAAAACATTAGAGTAGTTTGGATTGGTTGTTCCATTGGCTCTTGTGTTACCTGCACATAAGTAACAATTGGGGTCATGCTGAGGGCGAGAGGTATTTACTATGGATTCCTCTTGGCCTTGCCAAGGACGTTTTGAACGATGAGGAGAGACCAATACCCATTCTCCAGTAAGAATATTAAATCGCTTATGAGCGTAGTCCTGTAAATCTGAATTAATTGTTGTCATAGTTGTTAACATGAGGTGTCGGCTACAATTTTCCATTCACCCTCAATCTTTTTAAAAATTATCATAAACACACCATTTGCAGCTCCAATAGTTCGGGTTAAATGGTACTCACCCATAACAAAATATGCCTGATCATTTATTTTTGAGATGTCATTAATTTTAAAGTTCAATGTGCCTGTGTGATCCTTGGTTGGATAGCCTTTTTTATAATTAGCTAAGGTTTTGTCCCACCCATAATTGAGGCCGTTGCTCCCATAAAATTTTAATGAATCATTTTTCCAGTAACCCTTCATGAAGCCTTCCAAATCATGATTGGACCAAGCTTCCTCTTGGGCCTTCAATACGGATAAAATTTCTTTTTTGTCTTGTTGTATGTTTGGCCTTGAACAAGCTATAGTCAAGAGCAATATACTAAGTAATAGAATTGATTTTTTCATGATTTTATATGAGATGAGTACCTTCAGAAATAGTGACATTGTATATTGAGCATTCGACGCCAAAATTTGCTTTATAAGCCTTTTTTATGTTAGTAACGAATTTTGAAATTGACGCTTTATGCATAATATTTATAGTACAGCCTCCAAATCCGCCGCCCATCATCCGTGCTCCAATAACGGTGTCACTGTTTTTAGCAATATCTACTAAAAAATCTAACTCGTCACAGCTAATCTTATACTGTTGTTGCATCCCGCTGTGTGAGCGATATAATAATTTCCCAAACTGCTCAATATTATTTTCTTTTAAAGCATCAAATGAATCTAGTACACGTTGATTTTCCTGAAGCACGTAAATTGCTTTTTGATACTCACTGTCTGTTATTTGACCTTTTAGGGAAAGCAAGTCTTTTTCAGTTGCAGCTCTTAAGCTTTTAAGATTTAGAATGGCTGCAACTTTTTCGCAAACAAGTCGGCGTTCATTATAAGCACTTTCTGCAAGGCTATGTTTTACATTGCTATTTATGAGTAGAATTTCATAATCTTTTAAGTTGATGGTAATTGCCTTGGCATTCAAATTCTCACAATCCAATAATAATGCAGCATCTTTTTGCCCAAACATACTGGCATATTGATCCATGATGCCACATTTTACACCGACATAGTCATGCTCCGCTTTTTGAGAAATAAAGATCATTTCTTTTTTTGTAAGCCCAAGATTAAACAATTCATTTAAACCAAAAACGATTCCATTTTCTAATGCGGCAGAAGAAGATAGGCCCGCGCCTCTCGGAATATCACCTCCAAATACCATATTAAAATTATTGATATTTTTTCCTTTTTTCTGAATCTCGGCAACAACCCCAATGACATAATTTTTCCATCGGCCATTTTCGATTGCTTTTGGGTGTTCTAATGATAAATCTAATACTTCGTCCAGATCCGAAGCAATAATTTTACTGCCAGTCTCAGTACTCTTGTTTATCGCGACAACAATACCTTTGTCAATCGCAGCTGGGAATACAAATCCATTATTATAGTCGGTGTGTTCTCCAATCAAATTGATTCGTCCAGGAGAAAACACCATTAATGGAATGTCCTTAAAGTTGTTTTGAAATTTTCCTTTTATATTTTGAATTAAATCTGTATTCATTATTTTATACTTGGTCGAATCGAAAATGCGTAATTATAAGTTTTGTTAGCTGGAATTGTATACTCAGGATGTACTAATCTTCCCCAAGAGGTATCCCCTCCAACACCCATTTGAAGATAGTCAATATTCCATTGAATTGTTTCTCCAATTTTTATATCAGCGCCATGTTTTTTGGTTACCGGAACTAATCCTGAAGCCGATTCACCAGCATCAGCGCTATCAAAATCAATTTCTTTCATAGCAAATGGCCATACACTACTATTTAAAAATGTGTTTTTCCCGGAAGCTTTCAAAATAATGTTATGAGATGAAACACTTATCCAACGAACATCGGTTTTGTTGCCTGTTTCTTGAGGACGTGGGTAACGTTCAAACGCTTTGTGTGTGTCACTGTGATAGATCCCTGTTTTTAAACCTGTTTTTCTGTCCCAATAACTCTCAGTTGGACCCTTGCCATACCAGGAAACATCTGTAAAGTCCTTCGTTAATGTCATATACATTCCCAATCTTGGAATATTAGGTAATTTACCTTGCTTAGGTGTGAAATTAAAGTTTATTTCTAGAGCGCCATCGACTGTAATGATATAATCAATTGTGATCTCGGCTGTAATTTCGGGTAATTTATAGGCTACTGAATAATTGATGCTGTTACCTGATTTGGTAGGTGTTGCAATTAGCTTTGAGCTGTAGTTATAGGAGGCGTTTTGCCATATTTTCGCCCATTTATGCATGTCGTTTCCTAAATCATTATCGGTTGGTGGGCGCCAGAAATTTGGTTTAATTGCTTGCGTTGTAATCACTTCTCCTTTAAATATCCAAGCCGTGATTTCACCCGATTTAGAGTCGATACTAATAACAGATTTATTATTCTTAATTGTTATAGTCCCTTCAGAAGTAGTAATATCTAAGGCATTCCCTTTTGGTAAAGAGGACGCTTTGATGCCTTTATTAAGTACGAATTGATCCCATGCAATTTCATGGCCTTCAGGAAGGATATTGGTGGCTTTTGCTTGGGTTAAACTGACTTCTAAAATGATTTCACTTTCTGCTTTTAAATCATTTGTAATTTCTTTAAAATACATTTTAGTTTTAGATTGAGCTGGTACATTCAAATCAACATTAGTTGCTATCATAGTTTCTTTTCCATCGACTAAAAGTTTTAATTGTAATTTTTTATCGGAAAAATCAGAAAAGAAATTCTTGTTTTCAATTTCAATAATTCCACTGCCTAAATATTTAAATTGTGCTGGTTCGTATACTTTTTTTACTTCAGAAAGATGTGGATGTGGATTGCGATAAGGATCTACCAATCCATTATTTAGAAAATTGCCGTCTGTTGGTAAATCTGGATGATAATCGTGGCCATAAGCTAAATATGGATTGCCTTGTTCGTCTTTATATTCTAAGGATTGATCAACCCAATCCCATATATAGCCCCCTTGAAGATTAGGGAAAGACTCAATAATGTCCCAATAGTCTTGTAAATTTCCAACAGAATTCCCCATGGCATGAGCATATTCTATCATAATTGAAGGCTTGTCTGAATTTGACTTTCCATGATTAATCAAGTATTCAGGTTTGGGATACATTGGACAATATATATCAGTATAATCATCTTTTCCGGCAGGTTCATATTGTACAATACGATTATTGTCAATAGTCTTTAACCATTGGTATGTGCTTTTAAAAATAGAGCCCTCACCAGCTTCATTTCCTAAGGACCAGGAATAAATGGAAGGATGATTCCTATCGCGATAATACATGCGTTGTGTGCGAGCCATATGCGCAGGAAGCCAACTCATTTCATTGCCTATTTGTGTGTCTTGGTCAATTGCTAATGGATGACTTTCAATATTAGCCTCATCAATAACATACAATCCATATTTATCGCACAAGTCTAACCAATATGGATCGTTGGGATAATGCGAACTACGAACAGCATTGATATTATACTGTTTCATCAATTCTATATCTTTTTTCATGGTTTCTCGAGAGACTACATGCCCTGTTAAAGGGTCCGATTCATGCCGATCGACACCGCGAATATATATGGCTTTTCCATTGATGAGTACTTGGCTATTCTTAATTTCAACTCGCTTAAACCCAAGAGGTCTTTCAATATATTGATCATTATTGGAATTGTCAATGTCTTTCAAAGTGATTTTAATGGTATATAAGTTTGGGGCTTCAGCCGACCATTGTTTTATATTATTAAACCTTTCTTCAGAAGAAAAGTTAATAGTAGAATTTGCAGGGATATCTATGTTTGCAGACTCACTAAAAATGGAAGTCAACCCATCTAAAAGCTCTAATGACACTTCTCTTTTAGCCGGATTTGCCATCTTGTTTGAAATAGAGACTGTGTTCTTAAAAATACCAGCGCTATAACCATCATCTAAATTAGTATCGGAGTGATAATTTGATATTGATACTTTTGGTTGTGCATATAAATAGACATCGCGTTCTATACCACTCATTCTTAGCATGTCCTGGCTTTCTAAATAACTGGCGTCACTCCAACGGAATAATTGAAGCGCTATGAGGTTTTTGCCTTCTGCTAAAAATGGAGTAATATTAAATTCGGCAGGGGTTTTACTTCCTTGAGAATATCCCGCATATTCACCGTTTATATAAACATACATTGCAGACTTTGCGCCTGCGAAGTGTAAAATGATGTCATGAGATACAAATGCTTTGGTTAAGTTAATTTCTTTACGATAGGTGCCAACCGGATTATAATCTTTTGGGGCGTCAGGCCATGTTGTTGTAAACGGATAACGCTCATCCAGATATATTGGATTGCCAAAACCAACAACTTCCCAGTTGGCAGGAACAGAAATACTGGTCCAGTTGCTGTCATCGAAATCTTTATTTTGAAATGTTGTAGGTCTTTGTTTTGGATCTTTTGTCCAATGAAATTTCCAATCACCATTTAAACTTAAAAATCGTTTAGAGTTTTCTTTTTCTAAAATGTTGTTAGATTCAGAAGCAAAATAGGTTGCTCTTGCAGGCAGTTTGTGATCTTCAAAGATTTCATGATTGTAATGAAAATTTTGTTCAGCTATTTCTTGCAATGGCTCTTGCTTGCAACTGAATATTAAAACTAAGGTAATTAGAGGATATGATAATTTCATTTTTGTAATATTTTTATTGATGAGGACTCATAAAGTTCTCTGCAAAAATCATTCTCAAATAATGGATTAATTCCTTCGCGTTTTCTTTAGTAAACACAATAGGAGGCTTGATTTTCAGTACATTATGATCAGGGCCGTCTGTGCTCATTAAAATGCCATGATCTTTCATTCTATTTGCTAAATAATCAGTTTGTGCTGCAAGTGGATTCATATTTGAATCTACCAATTCAATGCCGAGAAAAAGTCCTTGCCCACGAACATCACCTATAATTGCGTATTCATTGGCTAGTTGTTTCAATTCAGTTTTTAAAAATTCACCAACTTTCAAAGCGTTTTCTTGAAGTTTATCTTGTTTTACAGTTTGCAATACAGCCGTTCCAATAGCGCAGGAAACGGGGTTGCCTCCAAAGGTGTTAAAATACTCCATGCCATTCGCAAATTTATCTGCAACCTCTTGAGTACATACCACGGCTGCTAATGGATGACCATTCCCTAGAGGCTTTCCAATGGTAATAATATCTGGTATTACATCGTGTAATTGAAAACCCCAAAATGTTTTTCCAGTACGGCCACAACCCACTTGTACCTCATCTGATATACAAAGTCCGCCAGCAGCTCTCACATATTCATAAGCTTTGTTTAGAAAGCCTTCAGGCAGTTCTATTTGCCCACCACAACTAATGATGGGTTCGATAATAAATGCCCCAACACCCCTGCCTTTTGAACGGACGTTCTCAATTTGATCCTGAACTTCCTTGGCGTATTGTTCTCCTGTGTTTTTGCCTCTATATTTTCCTCTAAAAGCATCTGGCAATGGAAAAATATGAGTGTATTCTGGTGCTCCTTTTCCCCCTTTGCCATCAAATTTATAAGAACTGATATCAACGCACATATTGGCGTTACCGTGATAACCCATTTCAGATGCAATAATATCGCGCTCATCAGTATTAGCTTTCACCATTCTAATAGCGAGTTCATTGGCCTCACTCCCTGAGTTTACAAAATGCAGAACATTGAGTTCGGGGGGTAAAGTTGCTATCAATTCCTGAGCTAAGGCATTTATATTCTCATGTAAATAGCGAGAGTTTGTATTGATTAACGCCATTTGTTCTTGACCTGCCTTTATAACTTGGTAATTTTCATGACCAACATGAGCCACATTGTTTACGGTATCCAAATATTTTCGTCCGAATTGATCCAATAAATATTGACCTGCACCGCGAACCATTTTAATAGGAACTCTGTATTGTAAGCTTAAGCTTTTTCCTAAATGTTTTTTTCGGTAGTTGATTAAAGCTTCATTTGAAATGACTTCGTTATTTTGAAGAGCCTCCGATTTAAATATTAAATTGGGATTTGGACATGTGCTTTTCCAAACATCAATTTGATTATAATAGGCAACCCCAGGAAAGTCTAATGTATAATCATAAAGCGATAATAGCACCTGAAAGTGTAGGTGTGGAGCCCAGTCCCCATTTTCAGGATAGTTTCCTAATAACGCAATACGGTCTCCTTTTTTTATAGTGTCTCCAAGCTTATGTTTGGTAGCACTTTCCACAGTTAAGTGGCCGTATAAAGTGTAAAATTCGAAATTTTCGACTTGATGTTTTAATACAACTAATCCACCATACTCTTTATTACCAACATCATTCACAGCAATTACTACTTCGCCATCAAATAAAGCATGAACGGGTGTTTGTTCTGGTAACCAAAAATCGATACCTAAATGAATGCTTCTGCTTTCTCTGCCATTATTTCCAATTTTATCATAGGCTATTGAGGTGTAAATTGGCCGGGGTTCTAAATACCCACCTGCTATAATTTTAGTTGGATTTTCCTTTTGAAGTTGTTCAATTTTAAATTGAAATAAATCTAAGTCATTAAAATCTTGTTGATGTCCAATCCATTTACTTGACACACTTAAATCGAGATGATGTACATCATTTTTAGAAATTGTAGGGAACAAATCTGATAGTTGAAACTGGTTTTGTGTCCCCCAAATACTAAAGACTTCCTCTTTTGGATGTGCATTGAACCCACAAGCTGCTCTAAAAGAATGGTATGCAAATTCATGAGAAATAAGATGCCATTTTTTAAGTACTTCCCAAGCAGGTTTTTCACTAATTAATAAATAGTGATTATCGGGTTCGGCTATTTTATTCATTCCAGACTTTGTCACTGTAATGATCAATTGCATGGCAACTGTATTGTATAAATGCATCAATTCTTCTTCTTGCAAAGGAAATGTTGAATGATATCCTTTTACAACTGCGAGAGCCGCATCTAATGCATCATTATGATTCATTACTGCATAGGCGCATGCAACGGCAACATCATTGATTACCTGCGTGTGAATGGCATCTCCATAATCGATAGCTGCTTTGACACGAGGATTAATTAGTGCCGCAGTTACAATAATGTTGTTATCATTTATATCATTGTGAACTACAGCTTTTCTGAGTTTTGAGTATGAATTTTGAACCGATTCGAATTTACTTTGAAAACTGGAAATGATTTCCTTTTCTTCTCCTTGAAACAAATGGATGTGGTTTTTAGTCCAAAGTGATTGTGCAACATCCCATACAAATTCTCTATGCGCTTCTGGATGGTCAAATCCATTTAAAGCTTGAGTTAATAGTCCGCATTGATGTCCTAAACTATAACGCAAACTATGTAACTGTGGATTAACGGTACTCCAAACACGTCCAGAAACCCATGATAACAATCGTACCTTTCGTTGTTTCCCATGAGTATCAGTAATCTCAGAAATGGCATTTCCGTTTTTATCTTTTACAACTTGTGGTGCAATTAAGTTTTGCCCATTAGTTTCAACAAATTGAAGTAATTTTTGTTGGAAGTCTAGGTATTTATCATCTTCATCTGGACGAGATATTTTTAAAATATAACCGTCTTCATTTTCGATTTTAATTCTGAAATTAAAATCTACTTCACCAGGTAATATGGATGCATTTCCTTTAATATTAAAAAGGCTGAAGAGTATCTCTTCTGCTTCTGGACCTGTTATTTTTAAGTTGTCGTAATTCATAACTATGACCTAAGTTCTGATTTATTTAATATCTAAACAATTATTATATGGGTTTCAATCTAAAAAGTATGACGTCTCTTGAGGGCAGCTGAAGTTTTGTAATATCTTCAGTGGTACCCATTGGTGATTGTGTCCATACATTTTTTACTGAATAAGTCCCTTCAAAGGCTTTAATCTTAAGCTGTTTCCAATTTAATATGTAATCTTTAACCTTAGTATCTCTATTAAACAAACAAATGGCTATTTCACCATTGGATAGTGGTTTTTGCCATACTTCAAAAGCACCTTCGTCAATAATTTTATACCCTTGTTTTCCCAGATTATCTTGATCTATAGCAATAAGGTGTTTATTAGTAAGAATTGCTTGAGTATCATAAGTCATTTCACGCAAATCATTTCCTGACATTAAGGGAGCTGCTAACATGCACCACATGGTAAAATGGGCTCTACTTTCATTTACTGGCATCCCAATGCCCACGGCTAACATATCAGGGTCATTCCAATGCCCTGGACCCGCGTATTTCTCTAATCCCACTTGTTTATCTATTATTTCTGACCAACCAAACTGATTTCCCCAACGGTCGCCATCAAAACTGCCATCGAAATTTATATCGTAGGTGGTTCTCCAGATATGTCCAATAGTTCCAGCCCATTTCCAAGGTTCATTTTCGCCCCATTCACAAATACTAAATAGAATCGGCCTCTTGTTGGTGTATAAGGCATCTCTCATTAATGTATAGGATGCTATGGCATCTTGGCCTTCAGTATTACACCAGTCATATTTTAAATAATCTACACCCCACTCGGCATATCGTTCGGCATCTTTTAATTCATAATTTTTGCTCCCAGGACGTCCACCGCAAGTATGTGTTCCAGCATCAGAATATATTCCAAATTTAAGGCCTTTGGAGTGGATGTAATCTGCTAAGGCTTTCATGCCAGAAGGAAATTTTTCCTTATCAATAATTATATATCCTTGGTTATCGCGACCTATTTGCCAACAATCATCAATTACAATATACTCGTATCCAGCAGCTTTCATGCCTTTGGAAACCATTGTGTTTGCCATTTCTTTGATGACATTTTCATTAATGCCATCACATTTAAATGTATTCCAGCTATTCCAACCCATAGGAGGTGTTAGTGCTAGATTTTCGAATTTTTGTGCCTCGGCTTTAGAAAAGACACAAATAAAAATTAAGATGAATATTTTCTTCATTAATTTTGATTATTATATAGCTTACTTAAGTTAATGAATGCTTTTTTAGTTTTGTTTGTAAAAGGTATTAAGAAAAAGCTATAGTTATGTTTTGATTGTCCTTTTATCTGGTAGGCCTCTTGTGGTTTAGAATACCAGCTATCATCACCTGCAAGACCACGTTGCTCAAAGTCAATATTTAATTGGACTAAATCTTGTTCTTTAATATCGGTGGTGTGTTTGTTGGCGTTCACTTTTGGAATGCCATCAATCTGGTAGGCTTCATCTATCTTTTCTTTATTGCTATAAGAAAGCCCTGCTGTAGTGTCAAAATCTTCATTTGGCATGTGCAATGCGCTAATTCCAAGTCCTTTTTTATTCCCTGAGACTACGAGTAGACCATTGTCATTACTGTCTGAAAGAGCCACCCATTTCACATCTGTTTTGTATCCATTATCCTGAGGACGGATATAAGGCACATATTGATCAGATACCTTTGAGGTATAAAGATCGATAAATGCAGATGCTTTTCTATCTTGATAATTTTCCCAAGGACCACGACCAAAATAGGTCATGGTATTAAAGTGTTTTGTTAATTGCATTCGCATCCCTATTCTAGGAATATCACCTTCATAAGTTGTTTCTTCTAAGCTATTAGAAATGCCAATAGCGCCATTGCCATATATGGTATAGGCGGAATGAAATTTAGTGTCTACACCTGGTAATTGATAAGTGATATTGAGCAGTACTGTTCCGTCACTCTGTTGCGTAACTTTTTGGTCAGTAACTTTAGAAAACAAGGATGCTTTTTTCCATTCAATATTTTTAACCTCCATGTGGTTTCCAAAATCGTTATCGGTCATGGCGCGCCAAAAATTTGGTTTTGGTCCTTTTCCGTCTTTTAGTAATTCTTTGCCATGAAACGCATATGATGTGATTCTGCCTTCTGTTTTATTAAATATCACAGAGACATTGACATTAGATACCGAAATAGTATTTTGAGATGTTTCAACCTTAAACAGTGATTCTACATTTAACGTCGTTATGGCCTTTTTGTATTTACTATGGAGTTCTATTTGTTCATGAGCCACTTCGAATCCCTTTGGAAGTATGCCCCATTTTACTTTCGTTTTTGCGGAAATCTCAACGAAATATTCTGTATTTTCTTTAAAGGATACACCGTCTAAACTGATCCTAATTAATTTCCCAGTATGTGTTTCTGCAGCGACGTTATTTATATTAATAGTTTTTAAAACGCTGCCATCCGATTTTATTTCTGCTATAAAATTAAATTGACTGAGATTGGTGAAATCGTATAAATTTTCTAGAAGTACACGCAATTCATTTTGGCGATTGATTCCTTTATGTTTAAAATTGATATTCTCATGTGCCTTTTTAACTTCATATAATGCTGGTTGAGGGGTGCGATCTGGAAAAACAATTCCATTATTTAAGAATGTATTGTCTGATGGCATGCCTTCTCCATAATCACCTCCATAAGCGTAAAAACGTTCCCCTTTGGCATTGGTTTTCCAAACGGATTGATCAACCCAATCCCAAATAAAACCACCTTGTAAATTATCATATTGTTCAATAATATCCCAATAATCCTGAAAATTCCCCGTGCTATTTCCCATGCCATGGGCATATTCACTCGGGATAAATGGGCGATCTGTTTTTGATTTGCCGATGGTCTCAAAACGTTTTGGAGATGGATATTGAGGTACTATGATATCTGTATTGTTGTCCATATCATATAAATTACCATCATTAGATTTGTATGTGCGTTCATATTGAACCGGGCGCTTGCTGTTGTCTATGGCTTTTATGGCATCATATCCTTTAAAAAAGTTGGTGCCATTACCTGCTTCATTCCCCATGGACCAAATTATGACTGAAGGGTGATTTTTGTCCCGCTCTACCATACGTGTCATTCTTTCTACATGTGCTTTTTCCCAATTTTCTTTTTTTGCTAAGGAATATTTTCCGTAGTACATTCCATGTGATTCAATATTGGCTTCGTCAACGACATACAATCCATAAATATCGCACAATTCATAAAATCGTCGTCCTCTTGGATAATGACTTAAACGCACGGCATTAATGTTGTTTTCTTTCCAAAGTTTGATGTCTTTCATAATCATGGCTTCAGACATGACGTGTCCTGTTTCAGGATCTGTCTCTTGAGTATTAACTCCTTTAAGGGTAATGCGCTGACCATTTACGAGTAGTAAACCATTTTTAATTTCTACAGACCTGAAACCTATTTTTCTCGTGGTCGCTTCCAGTGTTTTTCCTTTTTTGTTTTTTAATTCTATACTTAAGGTGTATAAATTAGGATGTTCGGCACTCCATTGATTAGCATTAGTAACTGTGGTTTTAAAATGAACAGTTTCTAAATTGGAGATATTAAGCTTTTTAGATGCTGAGGCAATTTTATTGGACTTAGCATCATAAAGGGTATATGTGATTTCTGAGCGCTGTACTTTATTGAGGTGATTTTCTAATTCTATTGATAATTCTAAAATACCGTTTTGATTAGCATCATCCAGAATTGAAGTCACTTCAAAATCTTTAAGCCGAACTTTTGGTTGTGCATAAATATAAACACTACGTTCTATCCCACTAATTCTCCAGAAATCCTGGCACTCTAGATAGGATCCGTCTGTCCAGCGAAAAATTTGAATGGCTATGGTGTTTTTTCCCGGTTTTGCTGCTTTGGTAATGTTAAATTCAGAGGGTAGTTTACTGCCTTGAGAGTAGCCAACGTATTTACCATTAAGCCAAACAAACCCACCTGATTTCATAGCGCCAATGTGCAGGAAAATTTCTTTGCTATTCCAGTCATCATCAATTGTGAAATCACGCCTATAAGACCCAACAGGATTATAGGAGTCAGGGACGTCTCCTGGATTGGCAGGATAAACACGATCTATTAATTCCATGTCATCAGAAACCATTGCTTTGTAATCGGAAAATTCATACTGGTGATTCACATAGATTGGTACTCCAAAGCCTTCTATTTCCCAGTTTGAAGGGACTTTAATATCATTCCATGTAGATGTATCGAAGTTGTTTGCCATAAAAGTGAGCGGGCGATCATTGGGATTTCGGACCCAATTAAATTTCCAAGTACCGTCTAGACTTTGGTAAAACTTTGACTCATGAGCCTTTTTTGTAAGCGCATTTTGAATGGAAGTAAATGAAGTGAAGGACGCATGTGCGTCTAGTTTATAATCTCCAATCATTTGCTCGTTTTCAATATAATTTTTATAATTTAAAATGGGGTTATTCTCCTGACAATAGGAATTTACTGCTAAAAGCAATGTGATAAACGTTGGGATATAGATTTTACTTTTCATTTAATTTTCCATTAATAACATTATAATATGTGCAGCACTCCAGCTAAAGTTTTTGGCATGTAAGCCTTCTCCGGTTATTGGGTGATAGTTTTCTCGTATAGATGTTCCTTTATCTAACAGACCTTCAGGGCCTTTTAAAATTTGAATTGTAGCTTGGTCTGCTTCAGTATCAAATCCATAATTGCGTAATCCCTTTACTCCAAAATAGGCTTGATCGAGCCAATTTGGACCACGCCAATAACCTTTAAGAGGATCAAATTTTGGGTGGTCGGCACTCATGGTTTGAAAAGGAACTCTGGTATAAAACTTTTCTGGATTCATCATTCGCTTTTTAACGGCTTCAGCTTGTTTTGCTGTTGCAGCATTTGCCCAAAGTGCAGTCCAGCCTTCGCTACCTTCCCCTTTAATAAAAGTATTCCCTTCTAAATTTGTATCGTAGAACCAGCCGTCATGGCTGTCATAAAATTGTTGCTGGATACGCGATTTTAAACTGGCGGCTTCAGCAAGTAAGCTGGTGACATCTTCCAGTTTTAATGCTTTAGCTAATTCTGCTAAATATAATTTTTCGGCATAGAGATATGCATTTAGATCTACACTTTCCTGATCTAAAGAATAAGCCCCTTCGGCATTTTTTAAAATTTTAGAATCGTCAAATCTAATGGCGTTATCCATCCCGCTTTCCCATTTTGCCGCAATCAAACTTCCATCGGTAGAGCCATATTCACAAAGACCATCTTGGTCATGATCACGCTTGGAGTACCACCAATAATGGTATTTTTTTAATTTGGGATACATGAATTTTACAAATTCTAGATCTTTATCTTTTTCAAATATTTTAGCAACGGCCCAAACGGATAATGGGGGTTTGGTGTCACGATAATTATGCGCTTCTATACTGGTGTCACGGAATACGCAGTCTACAATAAATCCGTCATCATTTTGAAAGTCAAACATCAGTTTCATTTGCTTTTTGGCTAAATCTGGACTATAGTAAGAAAGTCCTACGGCGTGTTTCCACGAATCCCAAGACCAGAATCCATTAAACCATTTGTAATGATAACTAGGAAACAGTCCGTCATGTTTAATTTCTCCTGCTGGAATACGCCAGTTATTTTGTAATGTTAAATGTGCTTTTGCTAAAACTTCGGCATATGTCGTGTCTTGAAAATTTGATTTTCTATTAGTTATAAGTGCTGAGAGCTGTGATTCTTTTTCAGATTTTCTTGAATTTAACACTTCGTCAAAATCACTGTTGGTGATTAATTGTTGCTCATCTTCCCAGGAATATTCTGGGAATATAAAGGTATGAGCAGTAATGAGCTCTTTTGATTGTTGAGGTTCTAAGGTAAACTCCGAAAGTTGGAAATCGGCAAACCTGTCTTCATCTAAAAGGGCAACAGATTCGTTTTTGTTTATTGTTTGAATGTATCCAACAGCATCAGAGTTTTGTGAACTTAATTTTACAATACCGTGCTCTTGAGATAGCTTAATTTCGATATCATGAACCCCACCTTGTAAATTTGCATTCATTTGAATGCTTTGTTTTGAAATATTGGTGATAGTAATGCGCTGAAGGGCTGTATGGCCAGATAAAAATACGAGCTCGAGTTTTAGCTGTATATTTTTATTTTTTAGTATTTGTTCTAAATGACTTGAATAGCTATGCTGACTTATTAAATCGTTTTTAAAATTAATTACTGATTCAGGATGACGCTCAGTAGTTTGTAATAATAATCGGGTCAACATTGGACTGATCCAAATACCGTTTTGTTCAGTCATTAAAAAGGGCCCTGAAAACCCAATGGCATTCCAGTCGGTTTTAGGAAAGCTATACCCAAACCACGCCCCTTGATCAGAAAACATTAGCCCCGCTTTGTCGAATTTATCAGCTGGTGTAATTCGGTAGTCTAAGCTGTTTTTACTAAATTTTAGGGACGGATAATTTTCAGATTGGCGCTGATTTTCTTTGTTATCTGAAGCACAACCACTTATAATTAAACAGGTTAGAATTGCTATATGTAGAATTGTTTTATTCATCTTCTGTTAATTTTATATCCCAGTTAACGGTATATGTTTCTTTTGGATTTAATTCACGTAAGCCGAGTTTATTATTAAAGCTGTTGGCTGGGCCTGTTAAAAACTCGAGTGCAATTGCATTTATTTTATTTAGTGTAAATACTTGAAAATAGTTTTCTTTAGAAGATGAGCTCATCATGAATCTGTAATCAGGGGTTTTAAATCCAATAGATTTATTGCTTAAAATAAAACAGTCGTCAAATTTTTCATCTTTAATTTGTAAATCAGAAGGGAGCGCTATGTTTTCTGCTTTCACAGGTATCATATCCTTGTCAAAAAGTAATTTTTTATCGCTTTTAAGGCTTAAATAACTGTCGTACAAATTACTGCTACAAAAATAGGGATGCCATCCAATATTGAATGGGAATGAAGTGCTGTCAGTATTTTTTATAGTTACTTCCAGACTGATTCCATCTATACTTAATCTGTAGGTTAAAATAATTGAATATATAAATGGAAACCCATTATTTTTTTCAGTTTGGTTATAGCCTATAGTAACTGTTGCTGCGTTATCAGAAATAGATTCACAAATGTGTTCAAAGTTTTTATTATAAACCAAGCCATGTATAGCGTTGTTTTCTTCTTTCAAATTAAGGTCTAAGGTGTAGTGTTGTTGTTTGAAGCTGTAGACGCCATTTTTAATGCGGCAGGTAAACGGGAATAAAATGGCAGAAGCAAAAGAAATGTCATAGCTTAAAGGCTGTAAATTTTTTATAATTGTTTTAGTATTTAAAACGAGTTCTTGAAGACTTCCGCCTAAATTTAAATGGATTTTGGCATAGGAATTATGAGTTGTGTTTTTTAGCTCAATATAATTTAAATTGCACTCTTGATCCTGTATGTGTTGTATTGTAAACAAATTAAATGATCGTTTTATAATGAGTTTCTAATTATTAATGTATTTGGGTTTTCTACTTGTAATTGTTCTTTATGCATTACCATTTTCGCTAGTTGTTCCCCCATATTTTTAAAATCGGTTGATATTGTAGTGATGCCGCCTTCAACAATTTCTTTTAATAGAGTGTCATTGTATGAGATAATACCGAGATCTTTACCAAGAGATAATTTTTCTTCTTTTTGTTTTTTAATAATTCGAATTAAATTCCTGTCATCAGGAATTAAATAAACTTCACCTTTTTTAGGAGTTCTATTTTCTAATGAAGCTATGACTTCATTCTTAATGATATTCATTTTACAGAATAAATTAAATCCTTTCAACATCCCTGGAGGTTGTTTGTGCTCTGGGAATAGTAATATGATAGATTTATATTTTTTTAAAAGTGATAATCCTTTTGAAAGGCTATTGAAAATGTCTTTTTCGAAATTTTGATAAATTGCTGGGTAATGTGTTAAGTTTTTATTGGATTGATCCAGAATGTAAACTTTGTCTTTTGGTAATTTTTCAATAATTAAGTGGGTGTCTTCCAAATTGGCAGGCATAATAATATAGGAATTATAGTTTCCTATATTATCATATATTAATTTGCTGAATACTTCCGGGTTAAAATGATGAAAATAGATGTCAACTTCGATATTCTCACTTAGGTTTTTTAAGAACGAATTATACAAATCTTCTTTAAAGGCGTTGAGTTCATCAAACAATAGAAAAATCTTTTGACTAACGTTAATATTTTCACTTTTTAAGTAATAGCCTTTGCCAGGAATAGACTGTATGATGCCTCTAATTTTTAAGTCGTTGTATGCTATAAGTACGGTGTCTCTGGATAGTGAAAATCTGTTTCTAATGCTGTTTATTGACGGTAGTTTACTACCTCGTTTCAGCTCTCCGTTAACAATTGCATTTTCTACTGAGGCAATTATTTGCTTGTATTTTGGAACGCCAATATTTTTTTGAATTGTAATAATACCCATGAGACAAATATAAGAAAAACAACTAGTAGGTACTAGTTGGTTAAAAGAATAATTCATATAATTTAATCTCGAGTTAAATTGTTGAAACTATCTCAAAATGAATCCATTTTTCATAGGGTCATTTGGATCGATTACAAAAGTTTGCATGCCAGTAATATGTGCCATCCCTTCTACTTGAGGGATTACGGCCTTAAATGGTCCGTAATCTTCTTCAGAAATTACGCTGCCTTTAAAAACAGAATCTGTAATACTCTCAATAGTCATATGGTCACCAATATCAATTTCTTTGCGAGATTTATGAATGGCCATTCTGCCAGAAACGCCAGAACCCGTTGGGCAGCGATCTACTTCGCCTTCAGCAAAAACGCAAACATTTCGACTGTCAATACCAGAAACTTGTGTTGTGTTGTCAATAAAAATAGTACCGTATAGAAAACTTAAATCCGCTTCAAAAGGATGTAGAATTTCATGGTCTTGTTTCATTACGGCATGTTTAATTTTCATGCCATTTGTAATGATGTCACGATAGGCATTCCTGCTTAGATTAAAATCAAAATTATTTTTGGCCATATCTACATAGGCATAGAAAGCACCACCATAGGCTAAATCATAAATAACCTTTCCTAAGCCATTTACATTTACAGTTTTGTCTAATCCAACAACGAAGCTTGGTACGCAATGAAAACGAACACCAGTAACTTTTCCATCTTTGACATTTACATAAGATGTGATTCTACCACAAGGGGCATCAATTTTAAGGGTATTGACTCCTTCTTTCACATCAATCCAATCCATTTCAACAGCTAAGGTTGAAATAGCAATAATTGCATGGCCACACATTGTTGAATAGCCTTCGTTGTGCAAGAATAGAATCCCAAAATCACCCTCATCGTCGTTTGGTGGTAATAATAGGCAACCATACATGTCAGCATGACCACGAGGTTCAAACATTAATGCAGTGCGTAGATCGTCGTAATTGGTTTTGCAATCACGTCTGTATTCTAGTACTGAATTTCCTTTAAGTTCAGGAAAACCTTCAACAATTACACGAAGTGGTTCGCCACCAGTATGCATGTCTATAGTTTTAATTTGTAACCAATCTTTGGGTGGCTGAAATTTGGTCTTATTTAATATATTTTGGTAAGTATTATTCACTTCTATATTTATTATAATAATATTTTGCCGCAATTAGGTCTTCTAAAGCATGGCCAACCGATTTAAAAACGGTGATTTCATTGGCATCACATCGCCCATTCTTGGTATTGGAACAGAGTTCGAAAAAATCAGCCTTAATATCCGTTTCTTTAATGATCCCTTCTTGTAAAGGAATCACAATATCCCCACTTTCTTTAAGTCCGCCTTGATAAGTGTCTACAAATATTGAAGATTTAGCCATGACATCATTATCTGCTTCCCTCATGTCTTTTTTATAAGCACCAACTAAATCGATATGCTGACCTTTCCTCAGTTTTTTACCTAATACCAATGGTGTTTTGGATAAGGTTGCACAAGAAATAATATCTACTTCAGAAATTTTTTCATCAATAGTTTTAATTGGTTGCACAGAAAAGTTCTCTTCTTTTAGAGCGGTACAAATTGCTTGAGCTTTTTTAAAATTTCTTCCCCAAACATAAACTTTCGCAATTGGACGTACAGAGGTATGTGCTTTTATTAAATTTAGGGAAAGGGCACCTGTACCAATCATTAGTAATGATGAGGCATCTGTTTTTGATAAAAATGATGATGCTAAAGCTGATGCTGCCGCTGTACGTTTAGCGGTTAAACTTTTAGCTTCTAATATGGCTTTTATGCTGCCTTTTTCGGCATCAAAATAAATATAAGTTCCTTGGATAGAAGGTAAATCAAATTTTCCATTTTCCGGACTTACGGTCACAATTTTAACTCCAGAATCTTGACTGGGGTTCCATGCAGGCATTAATAATAATGTAGAATCAGCCCCAACGTTAGGGTTCGGAAAATCATGGTGATGACGCATTGGAACAATAACAGTATTTGAAAAAAATCCGGTTTTTAATGCCAAAATCAACTCAGAAAAGTTAGTGTTGGTATCTATAAAATTATTGTCTATTTGTGCGATAGTATTCATTAGTTAAAAATAGCAAAATATTGAGTTTTGATGGCATATTAATTCTTTATTAGTTAAAATCCTATTACAGATGGAATATATAGTATGTGTATTAAAACAAAGGCGGTTTTTAATCTATGGATTAAATGAGAGGCTGTTATATCTCTTATCGATATATTATTGCTATTAATCTAAGTAAATCTCCCGCTGAGCGAAATACACACTTTAATTCGCCTTAATTGGATTAATTTTCAATTGTGAATCTGTAACACAGCATATAGTGATGAAAATACTTTTAATTGAAGATGATGCTATAGAAATTATGAAATTTCAGCGTACCATCTCGTCATTAGGATTAAAACATGAAATTATTGAAGCCCGCAATGGTGAAGAGGCCTTAAAGCTCCTTGGCGTTAAAAACAAACTACCCGATATAATTTTGTTAGACCTAAATATGCCCAAAATTAATGGAATAGAATTTTTGACAATATTAAAAAATAACGAAGTTCTAAGTGTTATCCCCGCCATAGTTTTATCCACTTCAAGAAATAATCGAGATATTTTAGAATGCTATAAAATTGGTATTGCCGGATATGTTTTAAAGCCTTTAAAGTATGAAGATTATGTATTGCGAATAGAAAAAGTAATGCTGTATTGGGGAGAAAATGAATTATACAAATAGTTGTGAGTTTATGGCTAAAATATTGTTGAGATTAAGTGTGAAACAGTTGTTTTATGTGAAGCCCTAAATTGTAATTAGGGAAAAAAAATATATGGAGAAGTCATTTGCAGAGTTAAAGGAATTAAATTCAGAATTAAAGGCGTTAAATAGTAATCTTGAAAATCTTTTGATAGAAAAGGAAATTCAATTATTGGGACTATATGAAGATATCTCAGATGCTTATATGGTTATAGATTTGAATGGGAATGTGTTAAAAATGAATTCTGCAGCTAAAGCGCTTTTTGGATATAGCATTGAAAATGAAAAGTTGAATTTAATTGAGCTTATTCATAAAGATGATTTTGATCTTGGTTTATATTATTACATGGAATTGGTAGATAAAGGATTTTGTAAAAATTTTAAAACTAGAGTAAACACAAAAAATGGTGATCTAAAATGGATTCATATTAATGGGAGTATTATTTATAATAAAAGGGGAGAGCCTCTAGTCGCTCAAGGTATCATAAGAGATATCACAGAAACAATATTAAATATTGAATTAATTGAGGAGCAAAAAACACAATTGGGCATTATTGTTAATAATTCAAACTTAGGAATTTTATTAATACAATCTGGACAAATCATAAGAACTAATTATACCATTCAATGTTTTTTAGGGTATACTGAAGAAGAATTATGTCGGTTAACATTAAGAGAAATATCTCATGAGGAAGATCTCGATTGCTATCAAGACCAATTAAAGGAATTGGAACTAGGGCAGCTGGACAATCTTGTGGTCGAAAAAGGGTACAAAAAGAAAAATGGTTCCATATTCTGGGCAAAAACAAATGTAAATGCAGCTAGGAATTTATTGGGAGAAATAAAATATGAAGTAATATTAGTTGAAGATATAGCATTACAACGAGAGAAAACATTGATGATCGATATGATAAATGATGTGGCTAAATCTATTTTAGGTAAAATGGATCTTCATGAAATAGCTTGGGAGATAACTAGGAGTATCACAAAATATTTAGGATCGGATGATAGTGTAATATATATAGTTAATAAAGAAACAGAAATATTAGAGCAGATAGCTGCTTATGGTGAAAAGTTAAACGGTGATGAAAATATTATAAATAGAATAAATATTCCGCTTGGTACTGGAATTGTAGGTGCAATTGCAAAATCAGGAATAGCAGAAATTATTAATGATACAAGTAAAGATAAAAGATACTTAGTAGATAATATTAGGAGAAGCTCAGAAATTTCAGTTCCAATTATTACTGATGGTGAGGTTATTGGAGTGATTGATTCTGAGCATATTGATAAAAATTTTTATAATAAGGAGCATCTTCGTACCTTAGAAAATATTGCTCGTTTGGTTGCAATGCAGCTTAAAAATGCAATAAACCTTAGAGAGCGAGAAAGGGCTGAGCAAACAAGTAAAGAGCTTTTAGTTGAGTTGGAGAAAAGAAATAAAGAATTAAATGATTATGCTCATATTGTTTCTCACGATTTGAAATCGCCATTGCGTAGTATCTTAGCACTTACGTCGTGGATTAAACAGGATCATGCACAAGTGATTGATGAAAATGGAATAGAGAATTTTAAACATATAGAGGATAAAATTGAAAAAATGGATAACCTCATTGATGGTATTTTAAATTACTCAAATATTGGTGAAAAGCACATTTCAAATGAGAGCGTAGATCTCAGCGCAATTATTGATAAAATAAAAAGTATTATTTACATACCACCTCATGTTGAAATTGTTGTAAAAAAGAAGCTCCCTTTTGTGTATGGAGATCCAACCAGATTGCAACAAGTGTTTCAAAATATAATTACCAATGCTGTAAATTATGTTGATAAACCATTTGGATTAGTTGAAGTAGATTTTACTGAAAATGATGAATATTATGAATTCAGTATCTCTGATAATGGCATAGGAATATCAAATAAATATTACAAAAAAATATTTGAAATATTTCAATCGGTAAGTGATGTTGAATCTACTGGAATCGGACTTTCAATTGTAAAAAAAATCGTGGATTTATACAATGGTAAAGTTTGGGTCGAATCTGAAGTGAATGTGGGAACAACCTTTTTCTTCACATTGAAAAAAAGCAATATATAATGGAACGACCTAGTTTAGTGTATATCCAGACTTTATCTAGAGGAGATAAATCTTTTGAAGAAAAAATCATTAAATTAATTAAAACTGAATTCCCAAAAGAAGTCAAGAAGTATTTTGATGCGTTAAAAAGAAAAAAATATTTAAAAGCTGCAGAACATGTTCATAAAATCAGGCATAAATTGAGTATTCTAGGTCTAAAAAAAAGCTATGAGTTAGCTGAAGAATATGAACATGATTTGAGAAAAAACAAGGCGAAACTAGAAGACGAATTCAATACTATTTTGTTTAGCATAACAAATTATATAAACACACTTTAAACTTTATATTTATGAACTGTATTATTATAGATGATGAAGCTGCAGCCAGAATGATAATACATCATTTATGTTCCAATGTAGAGGAGTTGAATGTCCTTAAGGAGTTTTCTAATGCAATTCAAGCTGTAAAATACTTTAACTTGAATGAGGTAGATCTTATTTTTTTAGATATTCATATGCCCGCTTTTACAGGATTCGATTTTTTACAAACGATTAGCGATCCACCAAAAATTATTGTGACTACCTCCGATAAAAACTTTGCAATAGATGCTTTTGAATATGATTGTATTGTCGATTATTTGGTGAAACCAATTCACGAAGAAAGGTTTTTGAAAGCCATAAGTAAAGCTAAAAATAAAACGAAGATATCGTCTGTATCGAATGACGATCTTGAAAGTTTAGATAATGATTTATATGTGAATATTGATAGACGATTAATTAAAATTGATATTCCAAGTATCTATCTTGTTGAGGCCAATGGTGATTACATTAAAATTAAAACTGAGGAAAAAAATTACACCGTACATTCTACATTAAAGAAAATTGAAGACAAATTACCGGATAGTTTGTTTTTAAAAGTTCATAGGTCCTTTATTATTAACACTAAAAAAATAATAGATATTGAAGGCAATAGTGTATTAATAAAAAAAGATGTTATTCCTGTTAGTAGATCAAACAGGGCAGAACTAATGAATAGGCTAAATTTATTGTAAAGTACTTTGGGTTTTTGTGAATTTAAATAAGGCATAAGGGTTCCTTGTTTTTGTCCTTTTCTAAACTGTTTTGAATGACTATTATTAATTTGGAACTGATATGAAAAGGCTTTGTCTTTTTAAACGAGTTATTCACCTCCACAAAAAGGCTAACAATCGAAAAAAAAGATTTACACGCTAGATTCACTTTATATTTGAATAGGTCAACTTAATGCAGATAGAGTTGGTTAATAGCATTTTTAACAAAAGACAACATCTGTTGTCTTTTGTTTTTGTATGTCTATATGTTTTGTAACTATGTCTACTGCAGCTCTTTTCAAAGCTGTGTTCTGTAAAAAATCTAATCAATTTATTGAGAGTATATTTTCTATATTCAACACCATTTATTTTATTCATTCGCTTGAATATATTATTGAATAATTTTAGAATTTAAGTATTAAATGGCTAATTTTCAAAACTGTATTACATCGAATATATTATTGATATGAGCTTTAATTAGGGTTTTATTTGTATGTTTATGATAGAATTTGATTGATAGCGCCTAATAATTCTTAACCGAATAGATATTATTATGTCGTTAGAAATTAAATGTCAAGTAAATGTTTATACTATAATAGGGAATCTAGATAAATCAAATTTGGATGTTTCAATTCACATTTTGAGTATTTATTAAAAGCAACCAATGCGGTTGTTATAAATATAGAAAAATTAGTGCATGTTGATGATTATGGTATGAAAGCCTTGATTAAACTTCATAATGACGCATTGGCAATGCGTAAAAATTTATCAATTATTGGGTGAAATACTAGCTTTAAATGGTTCGAAGCATCTAAAATTAGACTTGTACATTCTAGTTTAATTTTTAGTGATGTTTCCTAAGTTTTTAGCAAGAAATATATAATGTTATTTGCAATTTTAATATTTTAAACACTTAATTAAGTTATGCTTATAGGAATTGAATTAGAAGATAAGATTAGAGATTATATTGTAAAATCTACATTTGAAGATGTAAAAAACATAACAAATGAAACATTGATTTTTGAAGAAGGGGTTCTAGATTCTATGGGGTTACTCTTTTTAATTGAATTCTTAAATGAAGAATTTAATGTCACTACCAATGATGATGAATTGGTTGTTGAAAATTTCAAATCGATTAATAATATTGTTGCTTTTTTGAAGGCTAAACTTTAATCATGACAATCTTTCCATTATAATATGTGTGGTATTGCTGGATTTTATAAGTCTCAAGAGAATACAGATACTAAAATAAAGACCTTAAAATATATGCTTTCCAGAATAAAGCATAGAGGTCCAGATCAAAGTGGAATTTATTTATCGAATACTGTTGGTTTGGGGAGTGTTAGGTTAAGTGTTATTGATTTAAATACAGGAACAATGCCACTCTCAAATTCTGATGAGACATTGTGGATTGTATTTAATGGTGAAATATACAATTATATTGAACTTAGAAAAGAGCTGTTAGAAAAAAACCACAAGTTTAAAACAAATAGCGATACCGAGGTTGTCATCCATTTATATGAAGAGTATGGGCCTGAATTTCTCAACAAATTAAACGGTCAATTTGCGATTGCAATTTGGGACAAATCCAAACAAGAATTATTTTTGGCAAGAGATAGAGTTGGAATAAGACCTTTATTTTACACCAATGTTAATGATGCTTTTGTTTTTGCTTCTGAAATTAAATCACTATTTGAGTTTCCAGGAATAGTTCCAAAAATTTCAGCAAAAGCACTTTCTGAGTATTTCACGTTTTGGACTTCCCTAACTCCAAATACTGCTTTTGAGGGGGTTTTTGAGGTTCCACCAGGAACTTATATGACAATTAATGCCAATACTCAATCCATATCTAAATATTGGGAATTGCCAATATTTAAGCCCAATGAATACAAGTATAGAAATGTTGACCAAGCAGCTGCAGCATTCGAAACTATTTTTAATGATGCCATAAAATTAAGGCTTAGGGCAGATGTACAGGTTGCAGCATACTTAAGTGGAGGGCTCGATTCTAGTATTACAACATCGTATATTAAAAATATTTCGCCGGATAAACTACAAACTTTTTCAGTTGGTTTTACTGAGAAAGATTTTGATGAGACTTCGTATCAAAATATTGCTGTATCTTATTTTAATACCCAGCATTCAAGCGTGATTTGTAGTTCCACGGACATTGCAGAAAATTTTAAAAATGTAATATGGCATTCTGAAACTCCTTTGTTAAGAACGGCACCTATGCCAATGTCCTTACTTGCAGACAAGGTTAAAGATAAAGGGATTAAAGTTGTCATAACTGGTGAAGGTGCAGATGAACTTTTTGGAGGATATAATATATTTAAAGAAACCAAGATTAAGCATTTTTGGGCCAGAGATCCAGAATCAAAATACCGTCCACTATTACTTAAAAAACTATACCCTTACCTACCATTCATAGAGAAGGCTACAGCTAATGTTTTAAAACTGTTTTTTGGATATAAACTTAGCGAAACATCATCACCCATATATTCACATCTATTAAGATGGAATAACACCTCTAGAATAAATAATTATTTATCACCAAAATACAAAGAAACCATTAATGACTATAATCCAGTTTTAAAAGTTGAAAAAGAATTAAAACACAAACTAGATGGTTATGATTATCTTACAAAAGCACAGTGGATTGAATTAAATTTTTTTATGTCAGGATATTTGTTGTCCTCACAAGGTGATAGAATGACTATGGCCAATTCAGTTGAAGGACGATATCCTTTTTTAGATCATAGGCTAATAGAGTTTTCGATGTCTTTACACCCAGATTTAAAACTCAATGGATTAAATGAAAAGTTCCTATTAAAAAAAATAATGAATGGAAGGATGCCTGAGTCTATCTTAAATAGACCAAAACAAGCTTATAGAGCACCAATCAAGAGTGCCTTTAGTTTAGAAGACCTCCCGGAGTATTTAAAATCAATGCTCACCAATACAAAACTTAATGATTATGGTGTTTTTAACCCAAAATATGTGAGTCAATTACTGGCAAAAATGCAAAACAATAGCCAAGTTTCGGAAATTGATAATATGGCAATTACAGCAATTTTATCAACTCAAATATTATATGATTTATTTATTAATAAATCAATTCCTAAATTAGCAGAAACAGACCTGATTAAGTTTGATAAAACAATAATAGAATAACATTTTATGAGCACATCTGGAAAACATGTACCATTTTCAAAAAATATATTACATTTTGAAAATGTTGAAAAAGTTTGTAACGAAATAATTGTAAATCTAAAAAGAGATGTCGGACGTACATTGCAGCGCAGAGGGGCTGTTGTAGGTATAAGTGGCGGTATAGACTCCTCGGTGGTCATGGCATTATCTGCTAAGGCATTTGGTCCCGAAAAAGTAACAGGGATAATGCTTCCAGAAAAGGATTCTAGTGATGATAGCCTGTTTTTGGCAGAAAAACTAGCGAAAAAATTTGGTGTAAGCACAAAAGTAGAAGAGATTACAAAGGCGCTAGATGGTTTTGGATGTTACCAAAGAAGGGATGAAGCTATTGCAAAGGTTATTGTCGATTTTGATCCTGAAGTTGACAAAGCTAAAATTGAAATAAAGCAAAACATTACAGAAAACTTACCAGCAGTGTTTTCCATAACAGTAATTAAACCATCTGGAGAAATACGAAGTAAACTTTTGCCTGCTAAGGAATACTTGCAAATTGTTGCAGCGACAAATTTCAAGCAACGTTGTAGAATGAGTATGTTATATTATTATGCTGAAAGCTTGCATTATGCGGTTATTGGAACTCCAAATAAACATGAAGTAGAACAGGGGTTTTTTGTAAAATATGGTGATGGCGGTGCCGATATAATGCCAATCGGACATTTGTATAAAACTCAGGTTTATCAACTGGCAAGTTATTTGGGTGTACCTCAAGAAATAATTGATAGAACGCCAACTACCGACACTTATACTGCAGAGCAAACACAAGAAGATTTTTTCTACCAGATGCCTTTTGAATCTATGGATTTAATTTGGTATGGTTGGGAGAATAATTATGACGCAAAAGAAGTGGCAGCAGTAATGGGTAAGTCGTCAACAGAAATAGAAAATATTTACAAAAATTTTGAAAGAAAAAGAAAGACTACCGAGTATTTAAGAATGAAACCAATATTTTAATTAATTAAAAGTTTATGAATGTTTTTGATTACTTATTTGATTCAACACAAAACAGGGATAAGGACTTTGTAGTTGGTTCAAATGAAACAATTTCATTTAAAAAGCTATATGAAAATAGTATAAGCGTTGCGTCTTATTTAAAAAACACCATTGGTGAAAATCAAAATGTAATATTGATAAGTCCCAATTCAGTCTTTTTTATTACCGCTTACTTAGGCATTTTAAAGTCTGGTAATATTTGTGTTCCCTTAAATTTTGATATAGAACAAGGAAATTTAGATTATGTGTCCAAATTCACCTATTGTGACACCGTATTTATTGCAGCTAGTTTGCAAAGAAAAGTAAAGTTTGAGAAAGCGATATCTTGTATTAATGAAAAGGAATTAAGCCAAATTATTGAGGTTCAAAAACAAGAAACATTCAATACTGATTGTAAAAAACACTCACTAGCAGAAATATTATTCACTTCAGGCTCGACTGGATTCCCAAAAGGAGTTATGATTAGTCATCAAAACATTATCTCGAACACAGATTCAATTAAAGAAATTTTAAAGCTAACTTCAAAGGATAGAATTAGTGTTGTACTACCATTTTATTATTGCTATGGACTTTCGCTTTTACACACCCATTTAAAAGTTGGAGCGTCAATGGTTTTAAATAACAGTTTTATGTTTATAGGTTCTTTTATTAATAACTTAAAAACATATAATTGTACTGGTTTTTCGGGAGTTCCAAGTCATTTTCAAATATTATTAAAAAAATCTCAATCGTTCAAACAAACTGAATTTCCAGACTTAAGATATGTTACTCAAGCCGGAGGAAAACTTCATGCTGTTTTTATTGAAGAGTTTGTAGAAACATTCCCAAAAACAGAGTTTTATGTGATGTATGGACAAACAGAAGCTACAGCTCGATTATCAATTTTGCCTCCTGAATTTCTAAAATTAAAAACAAGCTCAATAGGGAAAGGTATTCCTGGTGTTGACTTGAAAATTGTCGATGAGCAAGGAGTAGTAGTTGGAATAAATGAAGAAGGTGAACTTTTAGCTTCAGGCGAAAATGTTATGTTGGGTTATTTTAGGGAAGAGTTGAATTCAAAGAACACATTAAAAGATGGATGGTTACATACCGGTGATATCGCTAAAATGGATAAGGATGGGTTTTATTATTTAGTTGCGAGAAAGAAGGAAATAATAAAAGTTGGAGGTAAACGCGTTAGCCCAAAAGAAATTGAAGAAGTTATACTTACAATCCCCGAAATAATGGATTGTACGATATCAGGTGTTGATGATGACCTGCTAGGGGAGGGAATTCATGCAACAGTAGTTCTTAAAAACAATGTTGATAAAAGCCATATGGAAGAGAAAATACTTCAAAAATGTTCAGAAAAATTAGCACTTTATAAAATTCCTCAAAAAATAATTTTTGAAGCATCGATGAAAATTAGTGCTAGCGGTAAAAAAGTTAAAAGATAACCCCAGTCATTTTTATTATTTAAATCAATGCCTTAGTCATTAAGATCTAGGCATTCTTCGTGTTATATTATTGTAATGGGTTGTTAGATCATCTGGAATTTCCTGAAAGTTTATGGATTTCCTAAACAAGAACCACTTTACTTTTCGTAAGACATAGGGCTGAAATCCTGCATAATGGAAGGATCTTGACGTATTGGTGTTATGCGCAGATCCAAAAGTAATGGCATACTTAGCGCCTTGTAACTTGCCTCTTTCTGCTATTTGATGTAAAATTGAAGGCATGATTCCCAAGCCTCGATATTTTGGAAGGGTATATACATTTTCTAATAATACTTCATCATTATTTAACTGAGGGAAGTTGTTACCCCAAATGGCGCTTAATTTTTTATTTTGAGAAGGGTCAATAAGCCATATTCTGGAGCATGGAATATTATCATCTGTTATGGCAACATAACAGGTTTGAAATTGGAAAATTATTGGATCAATAGAATTATCTGTAAAAAAACTCTCATCACCTGAATTAAAAACTCGGGTGCTAATTTTTTTTAAAGATCTTGGTTCTGGATGCTCAATACTTAAATCTTTTTTAAAACCCATTGCGAGTTCTTCCGAACTAATCCTTCTTGCAAATGCATCCCAAATAAATTTAAAATTACCAACTTTAATTAATTTATTTATAAAAGCTATTTTGCTTTTAATAACACTGTTCATTTGAAATGATTTAATACAAGTTTACAATTATTAATGTAAATATAAAAGTTTATTAATTTGCTTTCATATAATAAATCGCGACCAATGACTTTAAATTGAGGTAAGGTTATAAAATCCTGGTTTGTTTTTTGTAAAAGGATTCTTGTTGTTTTTTCAAAAGTTCTCCTGCCATTTTCTTTTTGTATGCATATAGCTCTTCTTCAGTAGAGATGTCACCATAAACACGATCATTAATGATATTATCAGCGTTTAATAATACACTCCGTTGATGTGAACTCTGCTGAGCCCAAGTTTTTAGATCAGACTCATTTTCTTGGAGTTTAATATCATACTCACCTCTTGGAGATAATAATTTTGCAAATATAGGAGAGGTTTCTATGGCTAAAAATAGGAGGAATATAAAAAAAGAAGGCAACCATGGTAATGATCCAAGCGCATTTACACGGGCCATTAAACCATCGAAATTGTCTATAATAGGTTGTGATGTGATCACTTGAGTATCATAATTGCCTTGAAGCTGTACAATTTGAGCTTCAGCCGAAATTATTTTTGCTTTGTTTGTCTCTTTTAACTGTTGTAATTCAACCAGTAATGCATCATGTTTGTTTCTTTTTTCCTCGTAGACAGGGCCTTTGCCAAGTAACATGGTCCCTTCACGACCTTCGGCTTCTGCAATATAAGTGTCATATAAAGTATTGACTTCAGTTTCTTTACCGTCAATTTCAGCTTGAAGTGCAGTGATATCACTTTTTAAAGATTCTATTTTTGGAGTGTATTGTTGGGCAATTTGATCTTTGTTGGCAAGGGTTAAATCATTTTTTTGCTCCAACAAAACTTGATTGATTTCTTTTTCAAATATTTTCAATTCTAAGGGCTTCGCAATTACCACGGCTATAATAACTGCTAATATAATTCGTGGTGATGCTTGTATTAGTTCATCAATGACGTTGCCTGTCTTTTTTATGGTTGAGACGATATATCGATCTAGATTAAAGATTAGTAAGCCCCAGACAAACCCAAAACCTATAGCGGCAACTAGATTGTCAAATACCGTATAGAGAGCATAGCTAGCAGCAATGAATGCCATAACAGCTGTAAAAAAAACAGTTGCTCCAATACCAGCATATTTATTTTGTTCGCCTTTTGAGCAGTGCTCTAAAATATCTGTGTCTGAGCCTGAGCAGATAATAAAAAATTGCTTTAACATAGTCCGTTACTTTTAATTGATTGTCTATTAGAACGCAAGTTTTCATTATTTGTTACAAAAAAACCCCGAAAATCGAGGCTTTTAAGTAATATTTAAATGTTTTTTAATCTTCTATAACAATTGGTCTTTTAGATATGGTAACTACATAATTATTATTATCAGTATGGTTTGTCACAACATTTAACTTCTTATTAGAGCGCATAAGTTGTATTGCTTTTTTTGATGATATTGATGCACCATCATAAATGAAAGTTGCGCCTTTTTTTGCCATGTCTTTAATGTGATCGATCGGATTTTTAGGAGGTGGTGGTGGAAGAATTTCTCGAACTTCAATGCGTCTCTCTTTTTGAGCTTTAAGTCTAATGACTTTCGCAGCTGCCCGTGATTCTTTTTGAGCCAACTTTTCTTCTTTCAATTTAACAGATTGTATTTCTCTAACTTTAACTAACTCTCCTTTTTGAGCTTTTAGCTTGAGAACTCTTGCTGCTGCTTGTGATTCTCTATGTTCTAATTTTACTTCTTTTAATCGTTTTCTCTCTTCAGTAGAACGAATTTCTCTAATTTTAACTAGCTCTCCTTTTTGAGCTTTTAGCTTGAGAACTCTTGCTGCTGCTTGAGATTCTCTATGAGCCAATTTTTCTTGTTTCAATTTGACAGATTGTATTTCTCTAACTTTAACCAGTTCCCCTTTTTGAGCTTTTAGCTTAAGAACTCTAGCTGCTGCTTGAGATTCTCTATGAGCCAATCTTTCTTCTTTCAACTTGACAGATTGTATTTCTCTAACTTTAACTAGTTCGCCTTTTTGAGCTTTTAGCTTAAGAACTCTAGCTGCTGCTTGTGATTCTCTATGAGCCATTTTTTCTTCTTTCAATCTAAGTCGTTCGTCATCGCTGCGAATTTCTCGAACCTTTACTAGTTTCTCTTTTTGCGCTTTCATCCCAGCTTTGGCAGCTTTATATCCTTCTTTATATTTTCTTTTTTGTGCCGCTGTTGCATTTGGGGGAAGGGCCTCTATAACCTTTATAGCGATTGGAGCAATAGGATCAGGAATATCAGGAAAAGTCTCTGCGTTTTTCTTTTGATCTTCAGACATTAAACTGTATAATTGTTTAAGACGTGCGATATCATTTTTTCTAATAATCATATCATCTTGTGGCATGTCATTATATTTTTTTGCCAGTTTATTGTATTCTTTGACTTGAGCTTTAGTTGCTTTTTCCTGTACTAATGTTAAGGGTGTATAATCGTTGATTGTCTCCGTTTTTAAGTCGGAGGTCTTTTCAATTATAACTTTTTTACTAAAGCTAAATAATGTAATTGCCAGTAATGGGAGAAGTACAAGGCTTCGTAACCAAATGGCTCGTTTAGAGGTTTGAGTTTTCATAACAGTAAATCGTTTTTTGATTAATGAATAATTGATGGCATTTGCCAATTGTGGATGCCCGGCATTTGATGAGAATGCCAATAAAGATTTTTGATACTTAGTAGTTTCAACCCCTCTGTTTAGAACGGACTGATCTGCTAAAAATTCATGATTTAATTTTATAACATGTTTTATTATGTAGAGCAGGGGATTGAACCAAAATATAACTTGAAGCAATTCTATAAATACCACATCAATACTATGTTTTTGGCTAGCGTGAGTTTGCTCGTGCCATAGTACTTCTTGTGGAATTTCATTAGCTTCATATTTTTGTTTATTGTAAAAGATAAAGTTAAAAAAGGTATGTGGCGTTATTAAATCTTGTAATAGAACATTAGTAATACTCCTTACTTTTTGTTTAGGATTACGTTTTATTTTAAAAGATAGATCAGAAAGATTTTTTATAAACTTAAAGCCAAACAGAAGTAGACCAATACCATAAATGGACCACAAAACAACGGGTAAGTAGTTAATTTGCACTTCAGAAATTGCTGCAGCGTTTTCCAATGTGACATTTTGAATAATTTCTGCTGTAGGCATTACATAATAGGTGAAAGTTATTAGAGGGATGACTAAGGAGAGTATTAGTGCTCCTAATAAAAAGAAACGTTTAAATGTATGCATGTTTTCTTTTTCTAAAACGAGTTTATAGAAGGCCAGAAACAGCGCTAAGCATGCACTAAATTTTAAGATATACAATATCATGGCTTTTTCTTTTTAAGTTCGCTATCAATAAGTGATTTCAATTGTTCTAATTCTTCCATGCTAAGGTTGGTTTCTTTAGTGAAAAATGAAGCGAATTGAGAAGCACTGTCATTAAAAAAATTCTTGATTAACCCATTAACATGTTTTGAGAAATAATCTTTCTTTTTAACTAAAGGAAAGTATTCACGAGACTTCCCATAGAGTTTATAGTCTATAAAACCTTTGTCTGTCATTCGTTTTAAAAGCGTAGCAATAGTTGTTGTTGCAGGCTTTTGATTTGGATAAGCTTCTAAGATATCCTTCATAAAGGCCTTTTTAAGTTTCCATATATGCTGCATTAATTGCTCTTCGGTCTTTGATAATTGCATTGCTCTACAAAATTAGAATTAACTCTACAAATGTAGAATAAAAAACAATATAAACAAATCATTGATAAAAATTTAGTATCATTTTAACAAGTAGCTATGATTTCTATTGATGAAATGTATCTGTAACCTATCTTATTTTATGGGTTGGTTTTGATACTTAGATTTATATAAGACTTAGACAAGAACTGTAGTCATAGTGTGTTTGTTGGCATGATGCCAGCCTAAATTTAAAACGAATGGCCAAGACTCTGCCATGGAGTTAATTCGTTTCATGATTTTTTTTTTTGAATTATGCCGATTTCGCTAGCATTTTCTTTTTAGAACGAATACTTTCAATAACTACAGTCGATATTATCAGTAATCCGCCAAAAAAAGTATTCCAGTTAGGAACTTCTCCTAAAAAAATAAAACCTATAAAAATCCCGTAAATTGGTAATGCGCTACTTATTATACTTGCTGTACTTGCCGAAAAATATTTGAGACTGTGTACAAATATAGAGTGACCAATTGCAGTTGTAATAAGAGCAAGAACTAGTATGTATGGATATTGCGATTTGATGGCTGAAGTATCCATGAAATATAATACTGGAGCTAACACAATTGTTAAGATAAACAGTTGGTAAAACATGAGCATGGTTCCATTATAACGAACAACATGCTGCTTTAAAATTAAAATGCGAATGGCGTAAAAAACAGCCGATAGTATGCCTAATAAAATACCTTTTACATGGGAGTTTTGAAAATCAAATTCGGGAGCAAGAATGTAAATACCCATTAAGACCATTGCACCTAAAACGAGATGCATCATGTCAAATTTCACTTTTATAAATAAGGGTTCCAGTAAAGTTATAATTACTGGAAACGTATATAGAGATAACATTCCTAAGGCAACATTTGACAATTTTAGAGCATAAAAATAAGTGATCCAATGTGCGCCCAAAAACAAAGCACTAATGATAAATGTTGGGATGTCTTTTTTTGAATTTATGTTGAGGTTTATTTTTTTATATCTACAATAAGCGTATATAAAGATGAGCCCCAAAAAAGAACGCCACCAGATAATTACTGGAGTTGGCATTTCAATAAAACGGCCTAATGCCCCTGAAGTACTGATAAGTAGAGAAGCAAGACTAAGTTCAAAAACATGTTTTATATGTTGACCTTTCATCAATTTTTAAAAATTATCCAATGAGAACTCTACAGGAGGGTCAGTTTTCAGGAGATGTTTTACCCAGTAGTCCCAACGTTTTCTAGTCATATATTTTGTCATATCTCCATAGCCGTGTCTTTTATTAGGAAATAAAATCATATCAAAATCTTTATTTGCTTTTATCAATGCGTCAACAACTAACATGGTATTAGAAGGAGGAACATTATCGTCCATAGATCCATGGGTAATTAATAGTTTTCCTTTTAAATTCTTGGCTAATAGTTGGTTGGCTTGATTGTCGTAGTTGGTAGTACCATCATCTTTTCCTTCCAAGCTTCCGTTTTCCAGAAGGCCTTGCCATTTTTCTCCCCAATCCGCTTCATAGTTTCTGTTGTCATGATTTCCAGAACCGGAAACAGCGACATCATAGAAATCTGGATATGCAAAAACCGCTCTGGTAGATGCAAACCCCCCTCCAGAATGACCCCAAATTCCAATTCGGTCGAGGTCCATCCCTTTATATGTTGCTGCCAATTGCTTAATAGTCGTGATATTATCTGGTAATCCATTGTCTCCCATGTTACCGTAGTAAGCATCATGAAAAGATTTAGACCGCCCTGGAGTCCCCATGGCATTTACGGTTACAACAACAAAACCTAATTCTGATACCGCTTGAAAATCACTTCTAACCGCAGTAAATGCATAATTTCTAATACTCCCTGATTGTGGTCCTGGATATAAGTAATTTAAAACAGGATACGATTTGTTTTCGTCATAATGACTGGGTAAATAAAGAATGCCGTATAAATCTGTTTTATTATCCCTAGCTTTTACTTTGAATTCTATGGGTTGTTGCCAGTTTTTTTCTAATAAATCAGAAATATCTGCGGTTTCTAAATCCGTTATTTTTTCACCTTTGGTATTTCGTAAAACAGATACTGGTGGGTTTTTAGTAGTAGAGTAGGTGTCTACAAAGTATTCCCATGATGGTGAAATATTAAAGAAATGCATGCCTTTATCTGGAGAAAGATTTAATAGATTTTTCCCATCGAATCCTACTTTGTATAAATATTTATGATATGGGTTTCCATCCTCTTTTCCACCAGCAGTAAAGAATAATTCTCTGGTAGTTTCGTCAATGTGTAATAATTGTTGTACCGCCCAATTGCCCTTGGTGATTTGATGTTTTAATTGTTTTGTAGTTAAATCGTATAAATATAAATGGCCCCAATTATCTCTTTCAGAAAACCATATGACCTCGTTACTCTCGTGTAATACATGCCAATTACGTTTACCAGCTCCAGATTCAAAATAGGTGGCAACTTCTTCTTTTAAAATAGAATTCACGCTCCCCGTTCTGGCATCGGCCATTTGTAAATGGGCGATTTTATGGTCTCTTGAAGAAGATACCATGGCCAGTTTAGAACCGTCTTTATTCCATTCTACATCCAAAAACTCACCTCCACGACCTGCAATATGATCGGTAGTTGTAGAACGTTGAAAGTCGGAATCCATTTTTAGGCGGACTATTTTTGGTGTATTGCCCAAATGGATAATTATACGTTCTATTGTGAAAATTCGTAAATCCCCAGGTAGTGGATGTTTCCATGATTCCAATTTGGGATGTCCAACATTGGTTGATGTTAAATACATCTCACCAACACCCCTAGCGTCCTGTTGAAAAGTTGCAATTTTATCGGAATTGGGGGACCATTTTAAAACGGCATTATTGCTTTTGGTCCAACCTGCATTATTGGTGGCATAACCATAATCTTTGATGCCGTCAAAAGTGAGTTGTGTTTTTTTATTCGTGTTTAAATCTTTTACCCAGAGGTTATAATTATCTATATAGGCAGCTAATTTTCCATTTGGTGAAATGTGCTCATTGCTGCTTGTAATTTGTTTTTCAATATTAACTTCTGTAATTGAATAATCGCTTAAATTACAGGTATAATTATCGTCTCCAATGGAGAAGGAAATTATATTTTGTTGGGCCGAATATTTCACCTTGCTAAGAGGTAGGTCTTTGGAATTAAATGATTGATTTAACTTTGTTGAAAGGCTTTCAGCGAGTTTTAAATGATCGAAAGCAGATTCTTTCCCCTTTGTTTTCGGTATAACTAAAACAAATTCTTTCCCTTCTTTAGTTCTTTTGCTATATAATAACAAATCGTCGTCAAGCCACTCCTGCTCTGTTATTTGATTATTGATACTTTTATTAAGGTTTCTATCCATAAAAGTCGTTGCTTTCTTATAATCTTCAGCGGTCAATTGTTGTTCTTCAATAGCATTTGAACAATTAGTAATAATACTCGTGGTAAATACTAATAATAAAGTTTTAGAAAATATGGATTTCATATAAAATGATTTATGTGTTATCAAAACAGATAGAATACAATGAATTACTTGGCTTTTAATTCTGTAAAATATTTATAAAATAAAGGAATAGTTTCAATGCCTTTAAGATAATTAAAGATTCCAAAATGTTCGTTTGGAGAATGAATGGCATCGCTATCCAAACCAAAACCCATTAATATTGTTTTGCTTTTTAACTCTTTTTCAAATAAAGACACGATCGGAATGCTACCACCACTGCGTTGTGGTATGGGGGTTTTTCCAAACGTAGTTTCATAGGCTTTTGATGCAGCCTTGTAACCAATACTATTAGTAGGGGTTACATAGCCTTGACCACCATGATGCGGGGTTATTTTTACGGTTACGCCTTTAGGAGCGATGTTTTCAAAATGAACTTTAAAAAGATTGGTAATCTCATTCCAATCTTGGTTTGGTACTAAGCGCATAGAGATTTTAGCAAATGCTTTACTAGCGATTACTGTTTTTGCACCTTCGCCAGTGTAGCCACCCCAAATTCCATTGACATCTAATGTGGGTCTTATAGAATTACGTTCATTGGTAGTATATCCTTCCTCTCCATAAACGGCATCTATGTCTAAAGCTGCTTTATAATTAGTTAACGAAAATGGAGCTTTTGCCATGTCGTCGCGTTCTTGTCGTGATAGTTCTTCTACTTTATCGTAAAACCCTGGAATGGTAATATGATTATTCTCATCATGAAAGGTGGCAATCATTTTTGTTAATACATTAATTGGGTTTGCCACAGCACCACCATACAATCCTGAATGTAAATCACGATTTGGTCCAGTAACTTCAACTTCTACATAACTTAAACCACGTAATCCTGTTGTAATGGAAGGAATGTCCTTGGCAATCATTCCGGTATCTGAAATTAAGATGACATCATTCGCCAATTTTTCTTGATTTTCTTTAACAAATGTTGATAAACTTGAGCTTCCTACTTCTTCCTCTCCTTCGATCATAAACTTGACATTACAAGGCAATTGATTTGTCGAAGTCATAAATTCTAAGGCCTTTACATGCATATACATTTGTCCTTTGTCATCGCAAGCTCCACGGGCAAAAATGGCCCCTTCAGGATGTAGGTCTGTATTCTTAATTACAGGTTCAAAAGGTGAGGAATCCCATAATTCTAAGGGATCAGCAGGTTGTACATCGTAATGACCATACACTAATATCGTAGGAAGGTTGGGGTCTATAGTTTTATCACCATAAACAATAGGGTAGCCTTCTGTTTCACATATTTCAACATTATCACAACCAGCTTCCTTTAAGCTATCTCTAACAAACTCGGCAGATTTTAGCACGTCATTTTTATAAGCGGAGTCAGCACTTATCGATGGGATTTTTAAAAGCGCTATGAGTTCGTTTAAAAACCTGTCTTTGTTGGCGTTGATATATGATTTAATATTTTCCATTGTTATATATTGAATTGGATTCAAAAATACAAAAACATGTAGAATTTATTTATTAAAAGATAGGTTTGAATTTTCAAAGTATTGTTTATATTTGCATCCCGATATTTATCGGGACTTTTGCGGGCGTGGTGGAATTGGTAGACACGCTAGACTTAGGATCTAGTGCCGCGAGGTGTGAGAGTTCGAGTCTCTCCGCCCGCACAAAGGTATAAATCAAAGCTTCAGTTAATACTGGGGCTTTTTTTATGTCTTAGAATCACCAATATTATTGAGGTGAAACGAGATATTTACTCTTAATATTTCAAAGAGTTCAATGTAAATTTTATTCTGAACTTCTTCAATATATGATCTATGAATTCTTAAAAAGACGTTTGATATTTGTGATTCGCTTCATAATTAAGGTAGCGTATTATCTCAAGCATTTTTTAAATGGTTTGAGATGTTATATTGAGAGGTGATAATGGTTATATGGATTCAAATTCATTTTTATATGTGAGGGATAATTTGTTTTTTATTTTGTGTTTAACATAGTTAAGATGTTGTTAGTCTAGTTTTTTTTTATTACTTGCTAAACATATGAATTTTTATATTGTTAAATAGTATAACATAAATTATGAAGAACATCTCGGTATTTTTTTGCTGTATAATTTTTGTGTTTAGTTGCAAGGATATTGTAGAAAACACAAGTAATGAAGATAAAAATTTAATCAAATATGTCGATCCTTTTATTGGTACAGGAGGGCATGGGCATACCTATCCAGGAGCTACGGTGCCTTTTGGAATGTTACAAGTGAGTCCTATTAATGGGATTAGCAAATGGGACTGGTGTTCGGGATATCATTATTCCGACTCTATTGCTGTTGGTTTTAGCCACTTAAGTTTAAGTGGAACAGGTATTGGTGATTTAGCCGATATATTATTGATGCCAATTAATAAAGAAATTGATTTATCAATAACTCCAAATTCTCGTGATGAAATACCATATAAATCTTCATATAACCATGCTAACGAATCAGCTAGTCCAGGATATTATCAAGTGTTTTTAGAAGATCATAATGTAAATGTAGAGCTCACCACTGCAAAACGTACAGCCTATCATAAATATAGCTTTAAAGACAATGATGTACAGTCCGTAGTTATTGATCTTGGTTTTGCAATAAATTGGGATAAAGCATTAGAGACCTCTTTAAAAATTGAAGATGAATATACAATTAGTGGTTACCGATTTAGTACGGGATGGGCAAAAAATCAAAAAGTATTTTTTGTTGCAAAATTCTCCAAACCAATTGAAAAACAAAATTTATACGCGGATGGAGTCAGAATTGAAAACATTTCAAGTGAAGGAGCGAAAATAGCAGCCCAATTATTTTTTAAGAATGAAAAAAGTAATGCGTTATTTGTTAAGGTCGCATTATCATCAGTAAGCATTGAAAACGCAAAAGAGAATCTAAACACAGGCGATTTTAACTTTGAAGCTATAAAATTGGAAGCCGAAAACGAATGGAATTCGGCTTTGACAAAAATTGAAGTAGAGACGCCCATTGATTCACTCAAAACAATGTTCTACACCGCAATGTATCATTCGCAGTTGGCGCCTGTAACCTATAGTGATAAAAATGGGCAGTTTAGAAAAGAGAATGATAGTATTGTGACTGCGACCAATTATACCGCTTACTCTACATTGTCACTTTGGGACACCTTTAGAGCCGAGCATCCATTGCTGACTTTGGTTGCTCCAAATAAAGTTTCAGATATTGTAAATTCCATGTTAGCTTATTATGAATCCAAAAACATATTGCCTGTTTGGACCCTTTATGCCAACGAGACGAATACAATGACTGGTTATCATTCTATTCCTGTAATTGTTGAGGCTTATAAAAAAGGAATTCGCGGTTTTGATGTTGAAAAGGCCTATCAGGCAATGAAAACTACAATGATGCAAGACGAACGTGGATTGAACCATTATAAGAAACATGGCTATATTCCATATAGCTTGTTAGATGAATCGGTTACAATTACCTTGGAATATGCCTATGATGATTGGTGTGTTGCACAATTGGCACAGGTACTTGGAAAAGATGAAGATTACAAATTATTCTTAAATCGTTCCAAAGCTTATCAACATTTATTCGATAATGAAACCGGCTTTATGCGCGGTAAATCTGTCGATGGGAATTCATGGAATGAACCCTTTGATGCCAAACATTCAAATCATAGAGAACAAACCGATTATACTGAAGGAAATGCATGGCAACACAGTTGGTTTGTGCCACATAATGTTGAAGATTTTATTAAGCTTCACGGCAGTGATGAAGCATTTACACAGCGACTGGAGCAGCTTTTCACAGAAAGCTCTGAAATTACCGGTGATAATGTTTCTGTAGATATTTCTGGTCTTATTGGCCAGTATGCACATGGTAATGAACCAAGTCATCATATTGCATATATGTTTAATCATGCGAATAAGCCATGGCGTACACAATATTGGGCGCGTTATATTTTAGACACACAATATAATACGACCCCAGTTGGTTTGAGTGGCAATGAAGATTGCGGACAAATGTCGGCCTGGTATGCATTAAGCTCTATCGGATTGTATCCTATGAATCCCGCTTCGGGAGATTATGAAATTGGAAGCCCTATTTTTGAAAAAGCATCGATTGCTATTTCAGATGATAAAAACTTTGTCATTGAAGCTGAACATGTTTCAGATAAAAATATCTACATACAATCAGCAACTCTTAATGGAGAGGTGTTCAATCAGACTTCTATTGCTCATCAGCAATTATTAGAAGGAGGAACATTGCATTTTGTTATGGGTTCAGAGCCTAATAAAGCTTGGGGTACAACTAAAATCAATCAACAATAATGGATAGTATTGATGTTTCTATAAATGAAGTTGTTCAGTTCACAAAAGATAATAGTTTATAATAAAACTGATTTAAAGTGCTTGAAATGAATAAAAATCTCAATAAGTATCTAATTATAACAGGGCTCTGTTTTTCTTATTTGGTGTCTTGTGCTCAGGAGAAAACAATAGTACCAAGACAACATATTGCTTATAAAACAACTGAAGCAATTGTTATCGATGGGAAACCAGATGAAATGTCTTGGAAGAAATCAAAATGGAGTGCCAATTTTATTGATATTGAAGGTGTGAAAACGCCCTTATATCAAACCAATGTAAAAATGTTATGGGATGAAACCTACTTTTATATTTTGGCAAAAATTGAAGAGCCACATGTTTGGGGAGACATTGAACAACATGATGCGGTGATCTTTCACAATAATGATTTTGAAGTATTTATAGATCCAGATGGTGACACACATAATTATTACGAATTGGAAATCAATGCCTTAAATACCGCATGGGATTTATTCATAACTAAACCTTATCGAGAATCAAATGTTGTCTTAAATGATTGGCATATTACTGGGTTGAAGTCGGCTGTAACTGTCGACGGCTCGCTTAATGATGCCTCTAATCTAGATAAAGGTTGGACTTTAGAAATCGCTATTCCTTGGGCTGTATATAAAACGTCGTATTATCAAAATAATGTGCCTGTTGATAGTTTTTGGAGAGTTAATTTTTCTAGAGTTAACTGGGACCATGATGTTAAAGATGGACGTTACTCAAGAAAAAAGGGTGCTGACGGCAAATATTTGCGCGAATACAATTGGGTTTGGTCTCCTCAGGGAGTTATTAATATGCATGAACCAGAAAGGTGGGGTTATGTCTATTTTTCATCAAATGAAGTTGGTGTAGATACAACGTTTACGATTCCTCAAGACGAAAAAATAAAATGGGAAATGTATCGATTATACAGAGCTCAAAAAGAACATTTTTCAAAACATATGCAATGGGCGACTACAATAGAATCCATCGAAAATACAGCTTTAATTGTGGATGGTAAAACGCTTCTGCCTACAATAGAAAATCATAGTAGAGGCTGGGTAATTTCAATAAAAAGTCCGTTTTCAAATAAAGTATTAAGTATTAAAGAAGATGGTAAGTTTACCACTAAATAATAATAAGTTATGAGAAATAAATATCTGTTAATTTTTGGGTTACTTCTAACAGTTATAGCCTGTAATTCTAAAGAAGATCATAAGAAAGAATCTAATATTGCACAAGGAGAAGTTTCAAAACAATCGTTTGATTTTGGGGTTTGGATAACTTCCAAAAAAGATAAATCTAATGAAGACTATGCTTTAGAATTCAGAAAATATAAAGATGGAGGTATTGATGAAATCTTAATTAATACAGGAACAGATCCTAAAGAATTAGCCCGATTAGTACCTGTTGCAAAGCAAGAAGGTCTAAAAGTGCATGCCTGGATTATGGCTATGAACCGTCCTGGGGATACAGTTGCTTTACAACACCCAGACTGGTATATGGTAAGTAGAGATGGGAAATCCTGTTTTGATACTCGTCCTTATGTAGGTTATTACCAATGGTTATGCCCTACCAGAGAAGCATCTCGAAATCATGTCCTGGGTTTAGTTGAAGGCTTAGCTAAAGTCGAAGGGATAGAAAGTGTTCATTTAGATTATATTCGTTTTCCAGATATATTTTTACCAATTGGATTGCTTCCTAAATACAATTTAAAACAAGAAACAGAAATGGCAGAATACGACTTCTGTTATTGTGATGTTTGTATCAGTGAGTTTGAAAAAATACATCATAAAAACCCAAAAGAAAGCTCCAATACAGCTATTGATATGGAGTGGAAAAACTTTAGGTTGAATGCTATTAAAAGTGTAGTGGATGACGCATATGAGATCGTAAAGAAGAATAATAAAAAATTAACAGCGGCAGTGTTTCCTTATCCTGAGATGGCCGACCATATGGTCCGTCAACGTTGGGATAAATGGAATATTGACGAGGTGTATCCTATGATTTATCACGGTTTTTATAATGAAGAAATCGATTGGATTGGTTATGCTACAAAGCAAGGAGTTAATGATGTTAAATCAAAAAACATTGGTATAAATACTGGGGTGTATTTACCTCCGTTTACATCAGCTGAAGAATTAAAGCAGGCCATCCTTTTGGCTAAAGAAAACGGAGCTAAAGGGGTGACGTTTTTTGATGGACCACAATTAACCGAAGAATATTTAAAAACGATAAAAGAAACCAAAGCAACTTTTAAAAAATAGTAAGCATGCGTAAATATGGATTATTTATTATAATTATACTTGTTTTTAATTGTAGACAAGTTAAAAATGATCCTATAAAGCTAACCCAATATGTAAACCCCTTTATAGGTACTGATGGCCCTGGAAATACTTACCCGGGAGCAACGGTTCCATTTGGAATGGTACAACTCAGTCCTGATATTGGGATTCCAGGCTGGGATAGGATTGCCGGTTATTTTTACCAAGATTCTATAATTTCCGGATTTTCACATACCCATTTAACAGGGACTGGGGCAGGAGATTTGTACGATATATTGGTAATGCCAACCAACAGTCGGTTTGATTCCAGAATTAAAGCCAATAACTTCAAACCTTATTCAAGCTATTCTCATGAAAAGGAGACTGCTTCTCCTGGCTATTATGCAGTAGACTTATTGGAATTCGGAATTAGAGCGGAGTTAACTGCAACCTCGCGAACAGGAATCCATAAATATACCTTTCCAAAAGACACCCTTTCTCAAATTCATATTGATTTGGGTTATGCTTTAAATTGGGATGCTCCAACCAATACATATATAGAAGTGGTTAACAATACCACTATTCAAGGCTTCAGAAAATCCACAGGCTGGGCTAAGGATCAGCGTATTTATTTTGAAATTCAACTTTCTAAACCTTTTCAATCTTATCAGATTTATAAAAATGACAGCCTAGTTTCGTCGCCTGTTGAAGGTAAAAACACTAAAATCATATTAAATTATCAAACTTCAGAAGGCGAGGTAATTATTTTAAAAACAGGATTATCTACTGCTAATATAGAGGGGGCTCATAAATCTTTAGAAGTTGAAACGCCACATTTTAATTTTGATATTTATAAGCAGCAAGCTGATAATATTTGGGAAAATGAATTGCAAAAAATACAGGTTCAAACAAAAGATATAACTAAAAAAGAAATTTTTTACACCATGTTATATCAATCCATGTTAGCGCCTACATTATTGAGTGATCACAATGGCAATTATAAGGGTGCAAATGATACCATTATGAATGCTAAGGATTTTGATCGATATGATACTTTTTCACTTTGGGATACCTATAGGGCTGCTCACCCATTATATACCATTGTGCATCCAAAGCGTGTTTCAAATATGGTAAATTCAATATTAGCGCACTATAAAGAGACTGGTTTGTTGCCCGTATGGTCGATGCAAGGAAACGAAACGAATATGATGATTGGCTATCACGCCGTCCCCGTAATAGTTGATGCTTATTTTAAAGGGATTGAAAACTTTGATATTGCCTTGGCTTATGAAGCTTGTAAAACGAGTGCAATGGATAATGCACGACAACTTGATGTTTATAAAACTTTAGGATATATTCCTGTAGATGAACAACATGAAAACTGGTCGGTTTCCAAAACTTTAGAATATGCTTATGATGATTGGTGCGTAGCTCAATTTGCAAAGGCTTTGGATAAGGATGAGGATTTTGAATATTTCTTAAAACGATCAGAAAATTGGCGCAATGTGTATGATGCTCAATCTACTTTCATGCGACCAAGATTGAAAAATGGTCAATTTGTGGAAGCATTTATTCCGAAAGAATACACCCCATATTTTTGCGAAAGTAACGCCTGGCAATACTTTTGGTCAGTGCCACAAAATATAGAAGGATTGATCCAATCCGTTGGAGGTGATGAAAATTTCGAAAAAAAACTTGATAGCATGTTTAACCTAAAACCACTTGCTGAAGATAAATTACCAATTTTTAGTACAGGAATGATTGGGCAATATGCGCACGGTAATGAGCCTAGTCATCATGTGGGTTATTTGTATAACTATATTGGAAAACCTTGGAAAACTCAAGAATTGATTAGAGAAATTCTCGATACACAATATAAAAACACACCTGATGGGCATTGTGGTAATGAAGATTGCGGACAAATGTCTTCATGGTATATATTTAGTAGTTTAGGATTTTATCCCGTTAATCCAGCACAAGGAATTTATAGCTTTGGTTCTCCTGTCTTTGATGAGGCGACTTTAAACTTAGAAAATGGAAGCCAGTTTAAGATCATAACGAAAAATAATTCAGCAGAAAATAAATATATTCAATCTGTTATATTGAATGATGAGATAATTGATAGAAATTATATTACCCATAAAGAAATTTTAAACGGCGGTACTCTTGTTTTTGAAATGGGAACATCCCCAAATGTCATTGGAGATTTGATGCCTTCGTTATCATCAAAAATATATAAATAGTTATGTATAAAAATATGTTAGTTTAGCTGTAATTTCACTATTGTGTTTTCATGTAAAATATAAGGAATAAGGTATTAGTAGTCGAGATTATTGAACAACAAAACACAGTAATATAATTGCAATTGCAACCAATTTAAAAACCATTCCTAGCGGAGGAGAGTGTGGTTATTTGTAGACGAAATTTTAATAGATTAAAAAGATGAAAAAGATTTTTGCAATGTTATTTATAGGTACGATGCTGTTTGTATCCTGTAATACCAATGAAAGAGATGATAGTACAGCATCAAATGAAACTGTCGATTTAGTTGACTATGTAAACCCATTGATGGGAACCGATTCCTCTTTCGAGCTGTCTAATGGAAATACTTATCCTGCTATAGCAACACCATGGGCGATGAATTTTTGGACCCCACAAACGGCCAAAATGGGAGATGGGTGGACTTATAAATACGACGATTTAACGATAAGAGGAATTAAGCAAACTCACCAACCAAGTCCTTGGATTAATGATTATGCAGCATTTTCATTAATGGCAGTTACTGGTGAATTAAAATATAAGGAAGATGAAAGAGTATCACATTTTTCACATAAAGCAGAAATTGTAAAACCCAATCATTATAGTGTATATCTAGCCGATTATGATATTACTGCCGAAATAGCACCTACCGAACGTGCTTCACATTTCAGATTTACATTTCCTGAAGCCGATTCGTCATATATTATGCTCGATGCCTTTTTTAAAGGTTCAATGGTGAAAATTTTACCAAACGAACGCAAAATAATTGGCTATTGTAGAAATAATAGTGGTGGAGTTCCAGAGAATTTTCATAATTATTTTGTGGCTGAGTTTGATAAAGATTTTGAACTAAACCATACTTGGGGGGATGATTGGATTTTGGCAGAAAACACGGTTGATAATGAAGGCAATCATGTAGGGGCAATTATTGGATTTAAGACTAAAAAAGGAGAGCAAGTACATGTTAAAGTTGCCTCTTCATTTATCAGTCCGGAACAAGCCGCTCTAAATTTAAAAACAGAAATAGGAACAGATACTTTCGAGCAAACTAAAGAAAAAGCGAGATTGGCCTGGGAGACTGAATTAAGCCGAATTATTATTGAAGATGATAATATCGATAATATCAAAACATTTTATTCTTGCTTGTACAGGGTATTGCTGTTTCCAAGAAAATTTTATGAGTATGATGCAAATGGAGATGTTGTTCATTATAGCCCTTATAATGGAGAGGTTTTACCAGGGTATATGTTTACCGATAATGGATTCTGGGATACCTTTAGAGCAGTGTTCCCATTTTTTAATTTAATGTATCCCGAATTAAATACCCATATTATGGAAGGCCTAGCGAATACTTATAAAGAGTCGGGATGGTTACCAGAATGGGCAAGCCCTGGACATAGAGATTGTATGATAGGTTCCAATTCGGCAACCATAATTGCTGATGCCTATCTGAAAGGCAATATGGAAGAAAAGGACGTAGAAGTGCTGTTGGAAGCGGTATTAAAAAATGCCAGTGAAAATAATGGCAGACCAGTAAATTCTGTTGGACGAGCAGGTGTTGATTACTATAATACATTAGGATATGTTCCATATAATGTGGGAATTAATGAAAATGCAGCACGAACATTGGAGTATGCTTTTGCCGATTTTACTATTGCCAATTTCGCTCAAGCCATGGATAAAATGGAGCTGGCGGATAAATTTTATAAGCAATCATTCAATTACAAATTGCTATTTGATGATACTAATAATTTAATGCGTGGTAAAAACGAAGATGGTGGATTTCAAACGCCTTTTAATCCATTAAAATGGGGGGATGCTTTTACAGAAGGGAATAGCTTGCATTATACGTGGTCTGTATTTCACGATACACAAGGCCTAATAAACTTAATGGGTGGTAATGATAATTTTGTTGCCAAATTGGATGAGGTTTTTGATATGCCACCAGATTTCGATGCGTCATATTATGGATTTACCATTCACGAGATTCGAGAGATGCAAATTGCCAATATGGGGAATTACGCCCATGGAAATCAACCTATTCAACACATGATTTATTTATATAACTACGCCAATGCGTCTTATAAGGCACAGGCAAAAGTTAGAGACGTACTAACAAAATTATATAGCGCAACTCCAGATGGTTATTGTGGAGATGAAGATAATGGGCAAACCTCGGCATGGTACGTGTTTAGTTCTTTAGGGTTTTATCCTGTGACGCCAAGTGTTAATGAATATGTAATAGGGAGTCCTTTGTTTGAGAAAGCCACTCTTAGCTTGGAAAATGGTAATTCCTTTGTTATTTCAGCAAGAAACAATTCTAAAGAGAATGTATTTATTGAAGGGGCTTCGCTAAATGGTAAAACATGGCATAATAGTTTCATCAATTTTGAAGATATTCAAAATGGAGGGGATATAAAATTTGATATGAGTGCTACGCCAAATAAAAAATGGGCAAGTCAACCGGAGAATGTACCCTATTCTTTAAGTAATGATAATCTAAAGAAGTAACAATTTATGTTTTCAAAAATTATTACCATAAACCAAGTAAGAAGGCTCTTTACAATTACAGCCATATTTGTTTTTTCTAATGCTTTTTCTCAAGAACCGGCTTCTTATGTAAATCCATTTATTGGAACTTCAAATTATGGAGCGACATTTCCAGGGCCTATTGCACCAAGAGGGATGGCGAGTATCAGTCCGTTTAATGTTGCAGGGGCACAAAACATGCCACTAGAGAAAGACAGCCGCTGGCTATCTAATCCTTATGTTAATGAAAATACTTTTTTAACTGGATTTAGTCAGGTGAATTTAAGCGGTGTTGGTTGCCCAGAGCTGGGAGTGCTTTTGTTAATGCCAACAACTGGTAAAGTAGAAACAAATCATTTAAAATATGGTTCAACTTATTCTAATGAAATAGCTAAAACGGCGTATTATAGTTCCGAAATTGATAAGTACAATATAAAAGCAGAATTTACAACTTCAAAAAGAGTAGGGATCAATAAATTTACTTTTCCCAAAGGCCAATCCAATATCCTTTTAAATTTAGGCTTGGGTTTAACTAATGAACAAGGGGCCATGGTAAAGGTTGTATCGTCCACAGAAATTGAAGGAATGCGTTCTGTTGGTTCATTTTGTTATAATAGTCCTGAGGCCGCCTATCCTGTATATTTTGTTGCTAAATTCTCAAAACCTGCCGATAATTTTGGAGTGTGGAAAACTCCTGCCAAGTACAATGGTGTTGAGGCGCAATGGATGGGTTATAATGGCAAAACGCGTATGATGGAACGGGCTACGAAGATGGTAGTAGGTGATAGTATAGGGACTTATTTCTCTTATAATTTTGACAAAGAAACCAGTGTCGAGGTTAAAATAGGAGTTTCATATGTGAGTATTGAAAATGCAAGAGAGAATTTAGAAAAGGAAACTGGAGATGCTTCGTTTGAAGCAATTTATAAAGAAACCTTCGACGCTTGGAATCAATTGCTATCCAGAATAAAAGTTGAAGGGGGCACCAATGACGATAAAACTATTTTTTATACAGCCTTGTATCATAGTTTAATTCATCCCAATACACTGAATGATATCAATGGGGAATTTCCTCAAATAAAAACTGGCAAAATTGGGAAAACAGCAGGAACGAGATACACCGTGTTTTCGCTTTGGGATACCTATAGAAATTTACATCAGTTGATGTCACTGGTATACCCACGTCAACAATCGGATATGATAAAGAGTATGCTGGAGATGTATGATGAAAATGGATGGCTCCCAAAATGGGAATTGAATTCAACAGAAACATTCACAATGGTAGGAGACCCTGCAAGTATTGTGATTACCGATACCTACTTAAAAGGAATCCAGGATTTTGATATTGAAAAAGCTTATTCGGCAATGCTGAAGAGTGCCGATCAAATTGAAAATAATCCATTACGCCCAGGACTTGATGACTATATAAACAAAGGCTACCTAACAACCGATAATGGGGGGTCAGTATCGACAACCGAAGAATACAATTCTGCCGATTTTTCCATTGCATTATTGGCAAAAGCTTTGGGGAAAAAGGAAGATTTCAATCGATTTATAGACAGATCAATATCCTATAGAAAGCTTTTTGATAAAGATTTAAATCTGTTACGCCCGAGATTGGCGAATGGAAACTGGTATACACCTTTCAATCCCGAGGCAGGGGCTAACTTTACAAAAAATGTTGGATTTATTGAAGGTAATGCTTGGCAATATGCGTTTATGGTACCTCATGATATTAAGGGGCTCATGAAGCTCATGGGCGGTAAAAAAGCCTTTAGTAAACAGCTTCAAAAAGTGTTTGATAGCAATCAGTTTGATATGGCCAATGAACCGGATATTGCTTACCCGTATTTATTTAATTATGTAAAAGGTGAAGAATGGAGAGCTCAAAAGCATGTTGCAAATCTTGTTTCTAAATATTTTAAAAATCAACCCGATGGTTTGCCAGGAAATGATGATACTGGAACGATGTCGGCTTGGTTGGTGTACTCAATGATGGGAATCTATCCATTGTCACCAGGAGAACCTAAATATGCAATTACAACACCTATGTTCGATAAGATTACCATTCAGCTCGATTCGAATTATTATAAAAAGAAAACATTGGTAATCGAAAAAGAGAGCAAAACTAATGGGGACATTAATAGAATCCTACTTAATGGAAAGCCGTATAAAAGTTATTTCATTTCGCATGATGATTTGGTAAATGGTGAACATTTAAAAATTATTCAAAACTAAAGTCACGATTCTTCATTCACACAACAATGACATTGAAACATATTATAGTATCAAATAACGATAGTGAAATAAATATGTTTGTCATTAAGAAGAATGGAAAAAACAGTGGTTTAGATTTATTTCTAGTTCTTCTTTTCAATTTAAACCTATAGCTTCACCAGTTTAGTAATTTGTTGAAGCCCTGAATTTGTTTTGACTTTTAAAAGATAAATACTTGGTGATAATTCTGAAATATCCATTGTTTGTCCTGCAATGAATTCGCCTTTGAACACTTTTACCAGTTTTCCAGTGAGATCATATATGCTTAATTCATTTGAAGGCTTGTTTATACTAAAGCTCTCTTTAGAAGGGTTGGGATAAACCATAAGAGATAGTACGTTATCAAAACTTGGATTAGATAATGTTTCGACAGCATGATTTCCATAAATTCTAAATTCACCAGCAGGAATATTAATTGATGTTGTAGATCCACTAATTGTAGTATTTCCGGTTTCATCCATTAAATCATACCAGGTATTTGTATTTGTAAAACCTGGATTTATAGATTGAGAAGTCACATTAAAATTTGCTAAAATAATAACATCAGATAGCGTATTTGCAGGAAGACTATTGTCCCAGACGCGAATTTTTGGATTTAATGTACCTGAGCTTATTGTATATTCACCTTCAAAAACAGCTTCATTAATTTTTAAATAATTTAATCTTGACCAGGCATCATAGATTGCTTTTCTGGCAAGGTCATTAGACCAATTATTAGCCCACTGTGGTTGTGGTTTGGTGCTCAATTTACAATCTGGGTCATTTACACTTCCATTATCACATGTAAATATGGAATTTTCCATACCTAATTCAGCGAAATGCCAAATCATTTTTGGTCCTGGAATAGTTAAAGTAACAGCACCTAAGGCAGGCATTCTTGACAGCGCTGTATTAAGGTTGGTTACGTCATGGGAACCGTTGGTGGTGTTTCCAAACTGTAAATTTTTATACATTAATCGTTCTTCGTCATGACTTTCGGCATATCCTACTAGTCGTTTTTCATCAAACCCATGTGCATCATGTCCCATCCAGTCAAAGTTGGAATTAGAGGCAAAGCCCATTGTAAGTTGATTGTAGTTTTCAGTCATTTTACCCCACATCATAATGCCTTTTGGAATCCCATCCCCTTCACCAGTAAGTCGGTAATTTGCCCATTGCTGTTCTTCAGTAGGAGTGCCCAAATGCTCAAATATTGCATAATGCGTTGGATCTAAACTCCAGGAATAATCGGCGTATGATTTTAATACATCAACACGGTCTTGTTGGTATGAATTTGTACACCCTTCATCATTGGAGGAGCAATTTTGAGTAAACCCTTTGGTTAAATCCCAGCGGAAACCATCTATTTTAAAATTTTCTATCCAATGTTTAACTACGCGTTTAACATAGTTTTGAGTCCTAAATTGTTGATGGTTAAAATCAGATCCTACATTATAACTGTGCTTTGGAGTCTCATTAAAATAAGGATTTTCCGAACTAGGTTCTCCCCAGCCATCATTATCAGCATCATTCATCCACATCCTTACCATTGGATTTCGTCCAAAGGCATGGTTTAAGGCAATGTCGAGAATTACGGCAATACCATTTTGATGACATACATCAACAAGTTCCCTGAATTTATCTTCAGTGCCATAGAATTTGTCTAAAGCCATATGATATGCAGTGTTGTATCCCCAACTTTCATTGCCTTCAAACTCCATGATGGGCATAAGTTGAATGGCATTAATATTTAAGTTTTTGAAATAGGAAATCTTATCAATAAGATCTTGAAAGTTTCTATCGCCATCAAAATCGCGAATTAAGACTTCGTAGATGACTAAATCTTCTTTTTTGGGTTTGCTAAAATTAGTTACTTGCCAATTATAAGAAGTTTGTCCTGTCTGTAATACGGTAACTTCACGTTCCTGATCATCTGGGTACGATGGTAAGTTTGGATAGGTTGTATTTGGTATTCCGGAATCGTCAAATGGTGATAGAACAAGAGTAGAATAAGGATCTGCTGTTTTGACTAATGTCGGGGAGTTTACAATTGGCGTTTTATCTATAACCCAATATTGAAAGGATTCTATTTGACCAGATGTAAGTCCTGTGAGCGTGAGCCAAAATTTATTATTGCGTGTAAAATCACGTTTCATAGCATAAGAACCATCAGGTTGCCAATTATTGAAACTTCCTGCAACATATACAAAATCCTTACTATTGGCATCTAGTACAAGAGTGACTTTTGTTGGGTCGCTATTGTGATAATTAATGCCGTCAACATAATCATCAGGCATTATCTCCCAGGTAGTTACTGGGTCAATTATGACTTGGAATGTTTTAGTTATTGTGGTTGCGTCTATAGTAACTTCTAAACTGTAATTTTGATTTGCTGTAATGTTTGTATGAGTATAAGCAAATGAAGCGATATTCGATTGAGTGTTTATGGTACTACCATTGGATTTTAATACATAATTAGCATTACCACCAATGTTGGTGGCACTAATGCTAAGGTTGTCTCCAGAAGTTAAAACAGTAGTAGAATTTGCTAATGGCGTAGTTAGGCTGACTTGAAAACTGCCTATGTCAAAAAAGAAATCACTACAACCGTCATTTTTTAATTCTTGTGAACCATCTTGACTTCTAAATACCATGCCCATTTTAATGGCTAATGAGGCTTGCTCTGAAGTGAGGCCATAATAGGTGTCTGGAGTTAAGGTAATACTCCAGGTGCCATCACCATTATTTGTCATTTCTCCAACACCATCATCCTGTCCCCAATTTCCAATGACATGGGTCCATGCATTAGAGTCTGGTCCAACACCAGAATGCATATACACTTTTGTAGGATTGCTAAAGCCATTACAGTTTGTAGCACTACTATTTGCATCAATAGTTATGGTTATAGATTCATCTATGTCGAAAGGAGTAGGTGTAATGGTAACTTGGCTAAAACTAAAATTTATAATTGATACAAATAAAATAAGGGAGTATATCTTCTTCATGCGATCTATGCTATTTGTCTTTTCAGACGGGTATAATTCAGGTTCTATTTAGCCATAGGGAAAACTATCTAGGGAATTAAAGGATTTAATTAAAAAAGGGCTGTCATTTCAAACAGCCCTTGAATGCTAATAATTCAAAATAAAAAATAAAAATATTATTGATTGATAGAATATGTGTTATTCGTAATGTCTAACCATATTCTAGCATTTCCTGCTGTAACAGCAATATTATCACCCCCAGCATCTAGAGTTCCATCTGCACCAGAATCTCCGAAATCGGAAGCCCAAGCATCATTGACACGGAATTTAATTTCGCCGTCAACTAAAGGTACTATTTCAGCAATCCATAGTCCAGGATTAACTTCTGTAAATGTAAAATCTTGAGTAGCTCCCCAATCATTATAACCGGAGCCTACAACGCCATATAAATCTGCAGTTTCAATAGTGTATACATTATTATTGAGGTCTAAAGTAATCGCATAATGACCATCAGTTACAGCAATATTATCGCCACCAGCGTCTAAAGTACCATCTGCACCAGTATCTCCAAAGTCACTAGTCCACTCGTTATTCATTCTAAACTTGATTTCACCATCAATTAGTCTAACACCAACTTTAAAAGTATCAGTAGTATAATCATAGAAAAACTTAGCATCAGGCGATGCACCCCAATCATTATAACCAGAGCCAACAATACCCCAAGTAAATGGTTCGATACTATAGGTGTTATCGTTTAAGTTTAAGTTGATTTTATAATGACCTGCAGTAACGGCAATATTGTCTCCACCAGCATCTAATGTACCGTCTGCTCCAGTATCACCGAAGTCGTTAGTCCATTCATTATTTTCTCTAAATTTAATTTCACCATCAAACAAAGTAGCATATGCAACAAATATATTGTCTTCTTCGGTTGTGTAAAATGGAGAATCGTCATAAGCACCCCAGTTATTATAACCAGATCCTACAATACCCCAAGTGGATAACGAAATAGCACCATCATCTTCAACCGCTAATTCTGGTAAAACAACATTAAGTGTTTGCGTTGCTGTAAATACTTCAGTTGAACTATCCCCATTGCCAATAAAAGAACGTAATCTGAAATAAAGACTTCCACTATCTGGGTTTTCAGTTTCAGGGTCGTTATCTAATCCAGCTTCTCCTGCCATCGATAACATTTTACTTATGGTGATGGAAAGTTCATTGCCAGGTGTTGTTCCTAATACAGCCATATCACTGAAGTCCTCTGAAATGGCTCCTTGAAGCTCATAAGTAACGTTTGTAGGAACTTCAAAATCTGCATTGGTCCAAGTAAAACGCTCGCCTATATTGGAAGAAGCGTCACTAGTTAATGTGTATTCTGATAAGAATGCATTTGTAAAAGCAAATTCACCAGGTTCTTGTGCTATAAAAACCACATCGTCATCTTGCGAACAAGAATTGAAGCTAATAGCGGCAATAATTAATAATCCTAAAATTTTTAAGTTTTTCATTTTATGTAGTTTTTAGTAACCTTCGTTTTGTTGTAAATTAGTATTAACTCCTAAATCGGAAGCAGGTAAAGGCATTACGTCTCTATATGCTTGTGTAGTAGCCCCTTGTGGTACATTTCCTTTCCATGGCCAAATGCCTTGGTTAGAGAATTGTCCGAATCGTATTAAATCTGTTCGTCTATGAGCTTCCCAAAATAATTCCCTTGCCCGTTCGTCTAAGATAAAATCTAGTGAAAGATCGGCTTGCTCTACATTTCCAATACCACTTCCAAAAGCTCTATCTCTAAGTTGGTTAATGTATGTTACGGCCTCACTTAAGCTACCGCCTCCACCTCTTAGTGCTGCTTCTGCGTACATTAAATAAGCATCAGCAAGTCTAAACATTGGGAAATCGGTATCAGGGTGATCTCCAGTTGAATCAGAGCCTTGAACACCATTTACATCTACATTTCTGTATTTCTCAATAGCATACCCATTAGTAAAAGAACTAATATCTTCAATTTCTAAGGATTGACCATCTGTATAGAATAGGGCTCTTTGATCGCCGTCAAATGGTGAAATGGTATATGTTAAGTTGTCTAGGTCTAATGTAATTACATAGGTTCCAGCTTCCTCAATAGGGATATTAGCCCCACCATCTTCTAAAGATCCATCAGTATCATTATCTCCAAAGTTCACACCCCAATCTTCATTGAATCTGAATTTCATTTCTCCGCTAACTAAGTTGGCGTATATGATATATTTATTGTTTGCTGTTTCATATAATTCCATATCGGGACCATTCCATCCATTTAATGTAGCATCTCCTACGAGCCCCCAATCAGATTGAGTTCCTAAGGTGGCATTAAAAGCATCTAGATCTAGAGTTTCAGCATTAAATTTTTCTACAAATGTCGATGTTGTTCTCACACCAAACCAACCACCATTGATTCCGTAATCTCCAGGAACCATGCTACCTCCTACGGGAGCGTGTACTAAGAATGTCATACCACCAAATGATTGCGTTTTTAACCCATCAAATGGAATAGAAAAAATAACTTCGTTTTGTGTACCATTCATATCATTATCTGCTAAAAAAGACTGATAATATGGATTAGAAGGCACTGAGTACCCAGCATTAATTACCTTAGTTGTAAAATTAATAACCTCGTCATATCTTGCAGTTCCTGTATATACTTCAGCGTTCAAATACAATTTGGATAATAGCATCCAAACAGCGGCTTGATCAGCTCTTCCATATTCATTTTGTTTCGAACCAATGATCGTGTTTTCAATTGCTAAAAGTTCAGATTCGATATAAGTAAAAAGGTCTGAACGTTGAATTTGCTCTGGTAAAAAAGCGCCTGTTGGATCTTCTTCTGTCACAAATGGCGGATTTGCAAATAAATCCATAGCATGCCAATAACTTAACGCTCTCATAAAACGAGCTTCTGCTCGGTAATTCTGAATTTCAGCTTTTAAGCTTGCATCTACACCACGGCTATCTAATTTTTCATCAGTAGTTTGACTCAAGAACTCATTAGCCAATTTTACTTGATACATTATCCTGCTATAAATGGTTCTAATAAATTCGTTACCTGCAGTCCAATTTTGTGAGTGTAAATCTTTAATTGTTCCGTCATTCCATCCAATTACAGCCTCATCTGTAGTTAGCTCTTGCATTTTCCAATACAATCTTAAGTAATTTGAGAAGCCTTCATCCAATCCAGCTAAATCTGCATTACCTGCTGGGCCTTCTTGGCCACTCAATGAGATACCTGCATAAATTTTAGCAAGAAAGGCTCTATAAGATGTAGGGTCGTCAAAAGCGACATCGGCTGTAAGACGATCATCTTCTGGTTGTAAATCTAAATCGTTGGCACAGGACTGTACAAATAGTACAAGCGTGAAAGCGAAAAAGATATATTTTAATGTTCTATACATTGCTTTGATTTTTATAATTTTCGTCATCATTAAAATGTGAAGTTTAAGCCTAATACATACATTCTAGGTCTCGGATAGAAATTACTATCGATACCTCTAGATATTTCAGGATCTAATCCGTCATAATCCGTGATCGTAAATACGTTAGTGGCTGTTAAAGAGGTTCTTAAAGTGACTTTCTCCCCTGGGATTACATACCCAATAGAGATATTATCAAGTTTAATGAAGTCTGCACGTTGAATGTAGTGATCTGAAAATAATTGTTGATTAACAAATCCAGTAGCCAATACATTTGAATGTGCATTTGGATAAAAATTACCTGGCGCATCTATTACAGTTTCAACAACACCTCTATCTGAAGCTACATTGTTGTACATATAGTTGCCGAAGCTCCCTCTGAACGTAAAGTTGAAGTCGAAATTTTTATACTTTAAATTGCTTGTTAGTCCGGCAAAAAAATCAGGTGTTGCTTTTTTGTAAGCTTGTCTGTCTGTTTCTGTGATTTGATTGTCGCCATTAACATCAACATACGCCCCTTCAATTGGCTTTCCATTTGTGTCATATACTTGTCTGAATACAAAAAATGTTGTAGGATCTAGACCTTCTCTCCACAGTTGAATGTTGTTCCCAACACCCCCAGAGATTCCACCTTGAGGAATAAAGTAATTAGGATCATTTCCTAAAGATAGATTTGTGATTTCCACATCCTGAAAAGTAAGATTGAATCCTAAATCCCAAGAAAAGTCATCCGACTCAAATAGTGATCCATTTAATCCAATTTCAATTCCTTTACTTGTTGTGGATCCTACATTTGTTGTTAGTAAATCGGCGAGGTTTGATCCGGCTGCGGTAGGAACCGTAGCTAATAAATCTTCGGTCTCTCTATAATAAGCATCTACTGTTCCTGTTAATCGGTCATTAAAAAGTCCGAAATCTAAAGCAACATTGTATTGTGTAGTTTCTTCCCATTTAAGGTTTTCGTCAAATTCTTCAGGACGCAAGGTGTTTACAAATCCGTTTCCAAATTGTACTGCAGCATCGCTACGGCCAGGAGTATAAATTCCTAAATATCCATAGTTAGGTCCAATTTCTTGTTGACCTGTAATACCCCAACCTGCTCTAAGCTTAAGATTTGAAAAGAACGAATTTTCCATAAAGGCTTCATTAGTCACTTTCCATCCCACAGAAACTCCAGGGAAACTACCCCATCTATTATCTTCACTAAATCGCGATGATCCATCACGTCTATAGCTTAATGAGATTAAGTATTTATCTTCAATATCAAAATTGGCTCTAGCAAAATAAGATTCTAAAGCATTTCTATCAATATTAACAGGCCTAGCGACCAGAGAACCATTGTCAGTTTCACTACGATTTGATTTTACATAAAATTCCTGATACGAGTGGCCAGCTATAACATCGACTACAGTATTAATCGATTCAACTTCTTTTTTATAATTAAAATAAAAATCTAATAATGAATTTCTATTTAAGCCTGTATAAAAGTTTTTGTACGCAAAACTATTTGGGTTCGTAGGACTTGCAGGATTGAATTGCTTTCCATTAAGTTCAGAATAATCAATTCCCGCGTTTAAATTAAACCTTAATCCTTCTAAGAAGGGCAATTTATAATCAATATTGAAATTGGTAATTGTTCGTTTATTACGCGCTCTATTATTATTAGTTTCAAGTCCAAAAACAGGATTAGTAGGCGCTAAGGTCTCACCAACATATTGAAAGTAACTCCCATCTGGGTTGTATACCGGTTGGGTTGGGTCAAATGCAATAGCAGCGCCTATAGCGCCTTGATTAGCAAATGCATTGTCATCAAAAATTCCTTTAGATGTTAATGTTAACTTTAAGTTGTTATCTAGCAAACGTTGTGTCAACGCAAGGTTTAATGAATTTCTTTCATACAAGTCTGTTTTTAATACACCTTTCTGAGAAACATGATTAAAGTTTAAACGGTAATTAAAGTTTTGGTATCCTTTACTTATCGTTAAATTATGAATGGCACCTTCGGCATTTTGATAAATTTGTTTTTGCCAATTTGTACTTGTGTTTCCCCATAAACCTGGATCAAAATCTGGATCGGCTTGAGAAACTGCTCTAAACTCGTGTGCATTTAATACATCTACATATTTAGTAACCGAGCCAACAGATGCTTTTAAGTCGTATTCAACTTTAAAATCAGTGTTGGTATTTCCTTTTTTAGTAGTGATTAAAATAACACCATTAGAGGCTCTAGAACCGTAAATAGCAGTTGCTGAAGCATCCTTTAATATTACAAAATCTTGAATGTCATTTGGGTTAATGGCATTTAATTGGCTTCTTACGCCTTGAACGCCTCTTTGATCTAACGGTAACCCATCAACAACTATAAGTGGAGAATTATTGGCAGATAATGAAGCACCACCACGAATTCTAATTTCTGAGCCTTCACCCGGAGCACCACCACCAGAGGTGATTCTAACCCCGGCCGATTTTCCGGCTAATAATTGTTCAGGAGACACAATGGCCCCTTGATTAAATTCTTCAATAGAAACTTTTTCAACGGCTCCTGTAGCATCTTGTTTAGTGGTTGATCCATATCCAATTAATACCACTTCATCCAATTGAGCAGCATCTTGCTCCAGTTGTATATTTAATGGAGATTGTCCAGAATAGGTTAACTCCATAGATTTGTAACCTACATATGAGAATACTAAAATGTCTCCGTTATTAACTGATATTTGATAATTACCATCAAAATCTGTTGCCGTACCTGTGGTTGTGCCTTTTATAATGACATTAACACCTGGAATTGGTAAGGATGATGATTGTTCTGTTACTGTTCCTGTAACTGTTGATTGTCCAAATGAGAATAAGGGGACAAAAAATAGTACAAATAGTAAACTATTTAAAATTGTTTTCATACAATGTGTTTAAATTAACTACTTAATTAGTTTGTATATATTTCCACTTCTCGTGTATAAAACTATGTAAAAAAAACGTTCAAAAATGCCGAGACGTTGCATTATTCCTAACGAAAACGTTTTCGTGTTAACAACTTCTTAACGTATTGATGGTTTTAGTAAGAAAAACCATAATTTTCTTTTGACTTTAAAAGCTAATTATGCTAATTCTTACCAACTTAGCTTTTAAATTACAGGAAAAATGTTCTCGTGATTAGACTTGAATAAATGTGCGTTGAAATCGCTATTCATCGACAGGAAAAATAATGTTAGACAATATGTGATTTTAGTTTTAACTTTACAAAGAACCATCATCCATAAATTATTTAGATGTGAAAAGAAAAATCACCCTAAAACAAATAGCCAGAGAATTAGATGTTTCTATTTCTACAGTTTCAAAAGCGCTTCGTAATAGTATCGAAATTAGTGAAGATACGACTCAAAAAATACAGGCATTTGCTAAGCTATATAATTATCGCCCGAATAATATTGCACTAAGTTTAAAGAATAGAAAAACCAAAACTATCGGAATTATTATACCTGAAATTGTACATTACTTTTTTTCGAAAGTAATTCGAGGTATTGAACTTGTGGCTAATAAAAAGGGCTACAATGTTATTGTTGGTTTGTCTAACGAATCTTTTGATAAAGAGGTTATTAATATGGAAATGTTGGCCACAGGGAGCATTGATGGATTCATCCTGTCCACATCTCGAGAGACTTTGCAACAACAGGATTATCATCATTTTAAAGAAACTATTAATCAAGGAATGCCAATTGTAATGTTTGACAGGGTGGTTAACGAGATTAATTGTGATAAGGTAATTGTTGATGATTTGAAAGGATCAAAAATAGCGGTAGATAAATTAATTTCCAATGGATGCAAAAATATTGCGCTGATAACAACTAAGGATTATGTTACTGTTGGACGATTAAGAACACAGGGATATTTGAACGCATTGGAAGCATTTGGAATGAGTCCAAAGGCGAATTTAATATTGAAAGTTGATGACGATTTGTTATCTGAAGATCATTTAGAGGTTTTAGAAGAAGAAGTAGAGTTATTGTTTAAAAGTAATCCAAAAATTGATGCGGTGTTTGCTGTTAATGAATTGTATGCTGTCACTGCAATGAAGGCTGCGAGAGCTCTAGGATTGACTGTTCCTGATGATGTTCAAGTTATTGGTTTTTCTGATGGAGTGCTCTCAAAACACGCTACACCAACCTTAACGACAGTGAGTCAACATGCTCAAATAATGGGTGAAAAAGCGGCCGAATTATTAATTGAAAGGCTTGAAAATGAGAGTGAAGACGAAGATGAAGTAGAGCACTATCAAACCTTGATTGTAGATACTGAATTGATAGAGCGAGATTCTACAAAATAATATTTTTTACTGGAATATTTAAAAACTTTTATATATTTACACCCAAATCAAAACTTATATTTTCACTTCTCACCTAAGTTTTGATAAGTAATTTCGCTTATCAATAGTAATAATTTAAAGTACTATAGATGAAAAAGCGTACCCTAAATTTCTGGGAAATTTGGAACATGAGTTTCGGTTTCTTGGGGATTCAATTTGGTTTTGCCTTACAAGGAGGCTTTATGTCTCGAATTTTTCAAACACTAGGTGCTGAGATAGATGATATTCCAATTCTTTGGATTGCTGCGCCTTTAACAGGATTATTGGTTCAGCCCATAATTGGTTATCTCAGTGATCGTACCTGGAGTCCTAAGTGGGGGCGTCGTAGACCATATTTTTTAATTGGTGCTGTATTAAGTTCCATAGCTCTATTTTTTGTACCACATTCTCCCGCACTATGGGTGGCAGCTGGGTTTTTATGGATTCTAGATGCTTCCATAAATATTTCGATGGAGCCTTTTAGAGCCCTGGTGGCAGATAAGCTTCCAGATTCACAACGGTCTTACGGATTTGTAGTTCAAACGTTAATTATTGGTATTGGTACCTGGGTGGCAAGTAATTTGCCATGGATGGTTTCAAAATTAGGAATTAGTGATTCTGCGGCAATAGGAGTTATTCCAATGTCGGTTAAAGTGGCTTTTGCAATTGGTGCTTTTGTGTTTTTATTGAGCATTTTATATACGGTTTTTACAACTTCAGAATACCCTCCCGAGGATATGGAGGCTTTTGAAAAAGAAAAATCTAAAAAGAATCAATTCATTCCAGATATCCTAAATAATATTGGAAGTATGCCGCTAACTATGAAAAAATTGGGTCTCGTTCAATTTTTTAGTTGGTTTGCGTTTTTTACCATGTGGAGTTTAGCAAATCCTGCACTTACCGAACATGTGTTTCATACACCTGCCCCTATTGAATCTGCTTTCGATATGACAAATGCTGTACAATTAGAAGCATTCAATACAGCCAATACAGCCTTTCAGAAATCATCGAATTTAGTAGGCTCTTATATGGGGATTTATGGATTGTCTTCTATGGTTTTTGCATTAATACTTGTGCTCTATACTTCAAGAAAACGAATAAATAGAAAGTACGTGCACATGGCATCCTTAATATTGGGAGGAATTGGATTTTTGATGATGAAATTTATCCCTTCACCGGAGTATTTGTCATTATCATTTATACTTATTGGTTTTGCGTGGGGGAGCATCTTATCGATGCCATATGCTATGTTATCCAGTTCTGTAGATCCAAATAAAATGGGAGTAATCATGGGAATCTTTAACATGTTTATTGTTATCCCTCAAATTATTGCCGCTTTAGGTGGAATTAATTTCGTATCAGGATTATTTGGAGAGGAGACCATACATGCAATGACTGTTGCAGGCTTAAGTTTAATCATTGCAGGGTTTTGTAATTTATTAATAACAAACAAAAACGCAATTACGTATCAAGTAGAAGTAAACTAATGAAAAGGAAAGGATTTATTTTTGATTTAGATGGTGTCATTGTAGATACCGCTAAGTATCATTTTTTAGCATGGAAAAAATTAGCCAATAGTATTGGCATTGATTTTTCCGAAACTCAAAATGAACAACTTAAGGGCGTTAGTAGAAAACAATCTTTAGAAAAAATTTTGGCATGGGGAAATAAAACCCTGTCTGAAAAAGAGTTTACACAATTAATGGAGCGAAAAAATATAGATTATTTGAACTATATCACAAATATGGGAGAGAATGAAATACTTCCAGATGTTGTGAAAATATTAAATTATTTAATAGGCCAACAACAACCTATAGCTTTAGGTTCAGCGAGTAAAAATGCCAGAGAGATTTTGGCAAAAGTGAATTTGCTAAAAAAGTTTGATGACATCGTTGATGGTAATGATGTTACAAAAGCAAAGCCAGATCCAGAAGTGTTTTTAAAAGCTGCAGATCAAATAGGGATTAACCCTGTTGATTGTATTGTTTTTGAGGATTCTCTAGCTGGTGTTCAAGCAGCCAATTTGGCCAACATGATTAGTATTGGTATTGGTGATGAAACCATTTTGAGTGAAGCAAGATGGGTGTTCAAAGATTTTACCGAGGTTTCAATAGATTTTATAGAAAATTTAATTAAAAAGTAAACAGTATTAGTTTACAGTATATAATATAATGTGCTACACAGCGTATGATGAAACGTAGCATTAAAATAAAAAAACGGAAGTCATAAAAGAGTGTGTGAATTACAGCTTTTGTCTCGTTTTTTTATCTAAGAAAAGAAATATGAATCAAGATTATATAAAACCAGATAATTGGTCCATAATAGAAGAGGGGTTTGACACTAAAAATGTTAAGGCTTCAGAAAGTCTGTTTAGTATAGGAAATGGAGCAATGGGACAGCGTGCTAATTTTGAAGAGCACTATTCTGGCCCTACATTTCAAGGTAGTTATATTGCTGGGGTTTACTACCCAGACAAAACTAGAGTGGGATGGTGGAAAAATGGGTACCCTCAATATTTTGCAAAAGTATTAAATGCTCCAAATTGGATTGGAATTAATGTAAATATTAATGGCGAAGCCCTAGATTTATTTAAGTGTACCGTAAAAAATTATAGACGGGAATTAAATATGCAAGAAGGTTGGTTGTCCAGAAGTTTTGAGGCAACACTACAAAATAATACAGAAATAAAGATTGAAACTAAGCGTTTTTTGAGTTTAGATATCGATGAGCTTGGCGCAATTAAATATTCAATAACACCTATAAATGGAGCTGCTAAAATTAGTTTTGAACCTTATTTGGATGCAGGAATTACTAACGAAGATAGCAATTGGGATGATGCTTTTTGGAATATAACTAGTATTAGTAGAGACCAAGATAGAGCATATATTGAGGCGCATACTATGAAAACAAATTTTCATACGTGTACCTTCATGCAATCACGGTGTTATTTAAACGATAAGCAGCTTAATTTGCCGTTCGAAGCTCTGAAAACGGAAAGTAAAATAAGTTTCAAGTATTTTATGAATGTTCCAAAAGGTCAAACGTTTACAATTCAAAAATTTGGAGGTTATACGGTTGATAGAAATCATGATAAAAGCGAATTGATTTTAGAAGCCCAAAGTACATTGCATAATGCTGTTGAAATTGGGTTTAATTCACTGTTAGAATGTCAAAAACAAGCTTGGGCAGAAATCTGGGACATGGCAGACATCACTATTAAAGGAGATGTCAAAGCACAGCAAGGGATTCGGTTTAATATTTTTCAATTAAATCAAACTTATTTAGGAACTGATGCACGATTAAATATTGGGCCTAAAGGATTTACAGGAGAGAAATATGGAGGAAGTACTTATTGGGATACCGAAGCCTATTGTATTCCTTTCTATATGGCAACAAAAAACCAAAAAGTCGCTCGGAAACTATTAGAATACCGCTATCAACATTTAGATAAAGCTATTGAAAATGCCGAAAAACTTGGGTTTTCAAACGGAGCAGCTTTGTTTCCTATGGTAACCATGAATGGCGAAGAATGTCATAATGAATGGGAAATTACATTTGAAGAAATTCATAGAAATGGGGCTATCGCTTTTGCGATTTTCAACTATTACAGATTTACAGGAGATTACAGTTATATTCCAGAAAAAGGATTAGAAGTATTAATTGCCATCGCACGCTTTTGGCATCAACGAGCAACTTTTTCTGAAAGCCAAAATGGCTATGTAATTCTTGGAGTTACAGGGCCTAATGAGTACGAAAATAACGTGAATAATAATTGGTATACTAATTATTTAGCCCAATGGTGTATTAATTTTGCAATAGAAGCTATTGATAAAGTAAAAGCAGAATATAATGCTGATTATGATCGAATCATAAATAAGACAAAACTTTTTAATCCCGAAATTGAAAACTGGAAAGCCGTTGCAAATAATATGTATTTCCCATATTCCGAAAAGCATCGGGTTTACTTACAGCAGGATGGATTTTTAGATAAGGAATTAATTACAGTTGCAGATCTGGAAAAGGCACAACGACCTATAAATCAGAAATGGTCTTGGGACCGAATTTTGAGATCACCATATATTAAACAAGCAGATGTTTTACAGGGCTTCTACTTTTTTGAAGATCATTTTGGTAGCGATGAATTAGAACGTCATTTTGATTTTTATGAACCTTATACCGTGCATGAAAGCTCGTTGTCACCTTGTGTACATAGCATTCAAGCGGCGAAATTAGATAGAATGGATCAGGCATATCAATTTTATTTGAGGACTTCTCGATTAGATTTGGACGATTATAATAACGAGGTACATGAAGGCTTACATATTACATCAATGGCAGGAACTTGGATGAGTATTGTTGAAGGTTTTGGAGGCATGAGAGTAAAAAATAATACCTTATCATTTGATCCAAAAATACCTGAGCAATGGGATGCCTATTCCTTTAAGGTTAATTTTAGAAATCAAATACTAAAAGTTCTCGTGAGTCAGAATGAAACAAACTTTGAATTGGAAGGAAAATCTGATTTACAGATTTTAGTAAAGGATAAATTAATTCAAATTTCTCCAAATAATACGGTTAAAATTTGATTTATTAACGAATAAAAGTCTGAACTAAAGAAACAAAATAGAAAATGAAAAAGTTAATACTAATAGTTTGTGTTGTTGCTCAAATTTCTTGCAATTCTAAGGAGGAAAAAACTGAGTTGGATAATGTGGTGCCTATTTCTAATTCTAGTTTAGAACATGTTGAGCCACCAAATTGGTGGATTGGGTTTAAAGACTCGAATTTACAATTGCTAATTAAGGAAGATAATATTGGTGCATCCATAGCAACATTATCATATCCTGGTGTCACAATTGAAAAAACACATAAAGCTAAAAGCCCGAATTATTTATTTTTAGATTTAACAATTTCAGAACAGACAAAACATGGGAAATTTGATATTGTTTTTAAATCAGAAGATGGTACTGAAAAACGGCATACGTATGAATTGAAAACTCGCGAACATACATCGGAAAGTTACCAAGGTTTTGATAGTAGTGATGTTATTTATTTAATAACGCCAGATCGATTCGCAAATGCCCAGCCAGAAAATGATATAGTCAATGGTTTAAATGAATCAGAACTTGATAGAAGTCATGGGTATAAAAGACATGGAGGCGATATAAAAGGTATTACTAATCATTTAGATTATATTGAAGACATGGGCTTTACAGCCATTTGGTCTTGTCCATTATTAACAAACGACATGCATCAAGGATCATATCATGGTTATGCCATTACAGACCTTTATAACATAGATCCACGATTTGGTACGCTTAAAGATTATTTAGAATTATCAATGAAAGCGAATGAAAAGGGACTTAAATTGATAATGGATCAGGTCGCTAATCATTGCGGTTTAGAACATTGGTGGATGAAAGATTTACCTTTTAGTGATTGGGTAAATTATCAAAAGAATTACGAAGATAATATTGAAAAATGGACTTGGGAAAGCACTAAGTATTCTAGCCATAGAAGAACAACTAATCAAGATATTTATGCCTCTAAAATTGATAAAAAGAGGATGACAGACGGTTGGTTTGTCGATTCCATGCCAGATTTAAACCAGCGCAACCCATTTATGGCTAAATATATTATTCAAAATAGTATTTGGTGGATTGAAACCGGGCAATTATCAGGGATTAGACAAGATACTTATCCGTATCCTGATAAAAAATTTATGAGCGATTGGGCAGGAGCTATTATGAATGAATATCCTAATTTTAGTATTGTTGGTGAAGAGTGGAGTTATAACCCATTATTAATTGCTTATTGGCAAGAAGGCAATACGAATAAAGATGGCTATAAGTCTAATTTAAAATCTACTATGGATTTTGCTATGCAATCCAATATTACTCAAGCATTAAACGAAGAAGAAGCATGGGATAAAGGATTGGTTAAAATCTATGAGGGGCTTGCAAATGATTTTGCATATCAAAACCCTGAAGCTATTATGGTTTTTCCAGATAATCATGATATGAGTCGAATTTTCACGCAACTTAAAGGTGATGTTGTGAATACAAAAATGGCGGTTGCTACAGTTTTAACGTTACCTAGAATTCCACAACTATATTATGGCACAGAAATTTTAATGGATGATTTTGACAAACCAGGTGATCATGGGCTAATACGCACCGATTTTCCAGGAGGCTGGAATGGAGATACTGTTAATGCTTTTACAGGTGAAGGCCTAACTAATGCGCAAAAAGAGATGCAATCTTTTGTCAAAACTATTCTTAATTATCGCAAATCCAGCAATGCTATTCCGAATGGAGAAACTATTCATTTTGCTCCCCAAAAAGGGGTGTATCTATTATTTAGAATAATAGAAGATGAAACAGTTGTTCTAATTTTAAATAAAAATGAAAAATCGTTAAATCTAGATCTTAGTAGGTTTGAAGAGGTAGGACTAAATGGTAAAACGCTTAGAAATGTGGTTTCTAATTCTGAAGTTTTATGGGATAATACTTTAGAACTCAAAGAAAAAGGAGTGCTGCTTTTAACTACAAAAAAATAAAACAAAAGGTTCATGTTAATTAATTAATGATGTTGAAAATTGGTTCGTTTATTGGGTGTTTTTTATTTGTATTAACTGCAGTTGGTCAGGTTACTCTTCTGTTGAATAAAGTTCCTGAAATTCTGGATGAAAATCAATCTATTTATATTTCCGGAGATTTTGAAGGATGGACTGGTGGTCAGGAAAAATTTAAATTAATTAAAAAAAATGATGATTACATAATAACCCTTCCCAATCAACACCAGACAATAAACTATAAGTTTACTCGAGGGTCATGGGATACTGTTGAAGCAAATTTGGATGGAAGTCCTATTGAAAATAGAACTTATGATTTTGGCAAACGCAATGATACCATACGTATTGATGTTTTAGGCTGGTCAAGTAAAGAAACTAAAGTCTCAACTGCCGAAAACAATGTTTCTGTTTTATATAACAAACTTATTATTCCACAGTTGAATAGGGCGCGAAGAATTTGGATTTATCTTCCACCAGATTATGAAAATACTACAGAGTCTTACCCCGTATTGTATATGCATGATGGGCAGAATGTTTTTGATGCTTTAACGTCATATGCTGGTGAATGGGGAGTAGACGAAGCTTTGAATAAACTTTATAATGAAAAAGGGTTTAAATTAATTGTAGTGGCTATTGATAATGATGGAGAAAAACGATTGAATGAATATTCACCTTGGGAAAATTTAAAATATGGAAATCCAGAAGGAAGTGCCTATGCTGAGTTTATTGTAAATACATTAAAACCACAAATTGATAAAACATACCGAACATTATCAAACCGCAAGAATTCTGCAATTATGGGGAGTTCAATGGGAGGGTTGATTTCATTTTATGTAGGGCTTAAATATTCACAGGTATTTAGTAAAGTTGGCGTGTTTTCACCTTCATTTTGGTATTCTAAACGGAGTTTTGAATTTGCGACTGAGCAGCATGGAATAAATGACCTAAAAATGTATTTTTTGGTAGGGACTAAGGAAGGGGCTAATATGGTTTCTAATGTGAATAAAATGACCAGAATTATGAAGTCAAATGGTTTTAATGAAAATAATATATCTAAAAAAATTGTAGAAGATGCTGGTCATAATGAGCAATTTTGGAGATCTGAATTTGAAGAGGCAATCCTTTGGTTGTTTCGCAAATAGAGGGTTTAAATAACCAATACCTAATAGAAGAGAAATTTTAATTAAATAAAAAATTGTCAAAAATGAAAAAGCTAACATTAGTGTTGCTAACAGCAATAGTTTTTGTGTCATGTAAGACCGAAAAGAAACAAAATATTGCGGTCGTTGAAGCTGTAAAAGAAATAAAAGTAAGTTCTGAGATGATGGAGAGTGCGGTAATGTACGAAGCAAATATTCGTCAGTATTCACCTGAAGGAACTTTTGAAGCATTTACAAGGGATATTCCGCAGCTTAAAGATTTAGGAGTGAAGATTATTTGGGTGATGCCTATCAATCCAATTTCTGAAATAAAAAGAAAAGCTAGAGGGGATCTGTTTACCTCCGAGATTGAAGATGAAGAAGAACGTAAAAAATACTTGGGAAGTTATTATTCAGTTTCAGATTATAAAGCAATAAATCCAGAGTTTGGATCAAAGGATGATTTTCAAAGTTTGGTTGATACTGCACATGAAAATGGAATTTTTGTTATTATTGACTGGGTGCCTAACCATACAGGTTGGGATCATCCGTGGATTACTGCACACCCCAACTGGTACACTCAAAATGAGAAAGGAGAAATAATTGATCCTATTAATCCTGATACAGGAGAGTCTTGGGGCTGGACAGATACTGCCGATTTAAATTATGACAAACAAGACATGCGTAATGAGATGATTTCCGATTTGAAGTATTGGGTAGAAAATCACAATATTGATGGTTTTAGAATGGACGTGGCACATAAAGTGCCTGTAGATTTCTTCAATACAGCAGTTAATGAATTGAAAACAATAAAACCATTATTTATGTTGGCCGAAGCACAACAGGTTGATTTATTACAAAATGGTTTTGATATGCATTATGGATGGGAAGTACACCATATTTTCAATGATATTGCGAAAGGGCACAAAGAAATTAAAGCATTTGACGACTATATGGTTAAAAGCAAAGAGGTGATTGATGTGAATGGTATTAATATGAATTTTGTGACTAATCATGATGAGAACTCATGGGGTGGTACATTGAAAGAACGTATGCCAGTGAATAAAGAAATATTTACAGCCTTGACATATGTCATGCCGGGAATGCCGTTAATTTATAGTGGCCAAGAATACGATTTAGATTTTAGACTTAAGTTTTTTGAGAAAGATGAAATTCCAAAAGCGAAAGGTGAATATTATGAGGTGTTGAAAAAACTCGGAGCCTTAAAAAATACGAATCCAGCGTTACATGGAGGTAAGCAACCAGCATCTTATCATAGAATTTTAGATGATAATACCAATGTTTTAATGTTTACTAGAAGTAAAAACGGAAATCATGTAACTTTTGTGGCGAATCTATCCGATGAAGCACAAACTATTAAAACGACTCTGGAAGGCACTTATTTGGATTATATGTCAAATACAAAAATAGATTTTAAAGATGTGGCACTTACTTTAGAGCCATGGGCCTACAAGATTTTAGTGAATTAATTGAAAAAGCTTCTCAATATTAATATTGAGAAGCTTTTTTAATAAAGTCTTTATTTATTAGTTACCTGATGATGAACCTGATGTTTTTTCGTAAACCATGCTTACTAAAACACCCATGATTGCAAAAAACACAATGTTCATGACACCGTTAAGGATGGCATCCATCAATATAGGAGCGTCGCTAAAGGCAAAATCGAACCAGCGTTCTCCAAATCCAATAAATATTCCTGCCCATAGTCCAAACTGTGCACCATGAGACATACTATGTCCACCTCCTGCAAGTTTAGAATAGATTGTAGAAAAAGCAAATGCTGTGAATACACAGGCAAGAATTAAATGAAGTTGATCAGGAGTAGCTTCTTTATATCCTTCAAAAAGTGAAGATCCAAGCGTATCCCATAATAAGTTACCACCAAAATAAGCCCAAATAGCCCCTACTAGTGTTGAAATTAAATTTGATTTTGTAAACATAATTGTTAATTTTAAAGTTAGTTAGCTACTAAAGTATGTAATTATTATTAGAATTATGAAAATCGTGTTAAAAAATAACGAATCGCATAATAGGAGATGAGTGTTTAGAAGGCATATTTCTTGGGAAAATATATGGATTAAATACGATTGTTTTTTTTGACTTTAATTTGATGATTTTTGGTTCTTAACAGAGCGTTTTTTAACTTGTCTTATATGTTATCAAACCTAGAAGTATACGACTAATAAGAATTATTAGTAAATTTGTAGACTAATTAAAATTGAAAATGAAAGTAAATAACCAGTTTGAATCTCCTATGTTGCTTAAAATAAGTTTTAATACACTTATTGAACAGTATGAAGCGATGGCTAATAATGAGGATGAATTCTTAGCTGCCAAGGCCCAACGTGTTTTAGACGCTCAAAAACCGTATCCTGAGTTGAGAGATGGATTTACTGATTATGCGTTACTGGAAAAATACAAAAAGGAAATTAGTATAATTTTAGAGGATGCGTTCAGTGAAATATTAACGAAGAATGAAATAAAAGCGGCTTCTGTGCCTTTTGAAAATATTATTTTTAATTCTTCTACTCGTTTTAAAAGTATCATAAAAACGGCTGGTGATAACTTTCAACTGACCATTAAAAATATGCCTGAGGATCATAGGTATATTATAGCATGTACTATTATCTTGAATTTCTACTATGGGTTTAACTTAGATTTTAAAAGACCATTTTTTTACGAAATCCCTGATGCGAAAGGTGTGATGCGTTATTATAAAATATTATATAATGCAGATTTTACCGAGATAACAGCTACAAATAAAGCTGTAAAAATAACTGAGGAAGATTATTTTGAACTATTAGATAACTTTGGAGATTTGGAGCTTTGGAAGAAAAAATTCCCACCTAACAGTTATATTTTTAAAGGCTTTGTAATATCTAATATGTTTGATGTTACTGACGATCAATCCATTTCTAATATTAAATCAAGTCTTATCGCTGATGAATGTGAAAAGGATGAAGGGTTTATGGATGATTTTCATGAAATATTTAGATCACTCTTTAATATTAAAGACCTTAAAGTGGGATTTTCAATTTATGATAGTCATGAGGACTCTTTTGAAAAAGTCTATGGAGATGGAATGGATAGCTACTTATTGAATAAGATGGAAATAGCTTCTTGTAACTCCGTTTTATGTAAGGGATCATATAAGACTTTGTTAAAAGATATTGAGTTTTATTCGGTATCTGATGTCGATAAATTTTATGAATTATCAAAAGGGAGAGCACCACAATATAAAGCGCTTAAAGAACAAGGGATAAAGAGTGCTATCCTTGCTCCAATTGAAAATAATGGTGAACTGTACGGGGTATTAGAATTGGTTTCCGATAAACCAAAAATACTCAATAGTATAAATGCCAATAAATTAGTGGATGTTATGCCATATATAGTTTCAGCTGTGATGCGATATAAACGCGAAGATGAAAACTTTATAGAAGCAATTATTCAGCAAAAATGCACCTCCATTGAGCCAAGTGTATATTGGAAGTTTGAAAAAGAAGCTAAGCGCTATCTCAAAGAACAAATGAAAGGAAATCAAGTGTCGTTTAACGAAATTTCTTTTGAAAATGTGTACCCTCTCTTTGGGCAAATTGATATTAAAGGATCTTCAGTTGCTAGGAACAATGCAACTCAAAAAGATTTAACATTACAACTAACTTTGGCTAAAAATGTAGTTGATAAGGTATATGAAATTCATCCGTTACCAATTTATGAGCAAATTAATTTTCAAATTAAGGCTTATTTAACAGATTTGAATACCCAATTTCAAGTAGATAGCGAACAGCAAATTTCTTACTTTTTCAAAAATGAAATTACACCACTGTTTAGTCATTTTTCAAATATTGAGGATGTAAAAGAAGCATTGGAATTGTATTTTGAAAGTTTAGATACCGATTTAAGTGCCTTGTATTTGCATCGAAAAAATTATGATAACACCATTACTTTAATCAACAAAAAAATGGCGGCATTATTGGATGAGAAACAAGTAGATGCTCAAAAGATGTATCCGCATTATTTTGAACGTTTTAAAACCGATGGTGTAGAGCATAATATGTATATAGGAGAATCTATAACTCAGGAAGATAGTTTTAATTCCATCTACTTATACAATTTAAGACTATGGCAATTACAGGTGATGTGCGAGATGGAGAACACTTATTATCAAATGCAGCATGAATTTCCAATTCAGTTGGATGTGGCTTCAATGATATTGGTATTTAACAGCCCATTATCTATTAGTTTCAGAATGGATGAAAAACGATTTGATGTTGATGGCACCTATAATGCGAGATACGAAATTGTAAAAAAACGTGTGGATAAAGCTTATATCAAAGGGACAAATACACGTATTACTGAGAAAGGTAAAATATGTATTGTATATTCTCAAAAACAAGATGAAGTTGAATATTTACGATATATCAAATTTTTACAATCTAAGCACTATTTGGATACCGATGTAGAAATTGTTGAACTTCAGGACTTACAGGCAGTAACAGGCTTAAAGGCCATAAGAGTTAGTGTGCTGTATCATACAGATAAAGATGGTAAAGAATTTTATACTTACGATGATTTAATGAAAGAAATTAAGGCTTAACTCTTAATTTTTATCTTGTATTTACCTAATAAACCGCTAATATTTTCTTTGGAAAATTTAGCGTTTTTTATGCGATTAACTTCAGGGTCGATAGAGAAATTAAAAGCCGATTCAAAATTGACATATTCCAAAATACTCCGGTCAAAAACACTCCGTTTTAAATCGCAGTTATGAAAGGTTGATCGTGTTAAATTAGTCTCTGTAAAATCAACATTGTTTAAAGTGCAGTCAACAAACGGTGTCTGTTTAAGTTTCAGTTGATAAAAAGAAGCAAGTTCTAGCCTGCAATTTTTAAATCCCAGAGCCATAAATAAATCATTACAATCATTAAAATGTAGCCCGAGTAATTTACAGTTTACAAACTGAATATCACTGAGTACCGTATGTTTCATCTTAACATTGCTTAATTCACAATCGATGAATTCACAGGTCCTAAATGTAATATTGGAAATATCTGAATTAGAAAAATTACAAGTCTTAAAAGTACAATTGTCGTACTCTTCTATTGCTAAATTATGTTCAGAATAATTTAGTTTTTCAAAAATTTTATCTTCAATCAATAGTGTACAATTTAAGGTCTTATGGCAATACCTGAACTTTGAAACGCAACAGCAAAAGATATAACAGAGACAATAATGCCGACCATAAACACGGCATATGTTAATCGTAATATTTTATATTTTTTATCCAATACTTTACCTAAAAAGTAGAGGTCTTTTTTCATTGAAGAATAAAGATAATCTCTGTCTTTCATCATTTCTCCCATGGCCCATTCAAAATCTGGCAAACTCATTTGGTGGAAATTTCCAAAAAATAATAAGTTCACCTTTTTATTGGCAACATCTTCCTTTGAAAATTTACCACTAGTAACATTTGGTCGTGTTGCTAGAATGGATAATATAATTGAAATTACAGTAAATACCACAAAAATTACGGTTGGCCAAATTAAATAATCATTAGTAGGATTATCTAATTTTGACACTAAATTTGAGAGTACTAATGAGACAATTATTGCATTCACAGAGAGTAATATATTTGCCTTCGTATCGGCAATATTACTTAAAGTTATATGGTTTTTTAGAGTGACCCGAAACATGGTTTCTATACCGCGCTCTGGAAGCTTGGCCTTGTCTTTTTTAAAGGCAAATTCCTCTTCTTTTTTCTTGGCTTTCTTTTCTTCTTGCTTTTGTTTTTTAAGCATTTTAAATAGACTTGCTAAGTTTTTGTCTTTAGTCTGCTGCCAATTGTCTAAGGCGTAATCTGTATGAAATCGATGGTATTTTGTGAAGAAGGTAATATTCTCTTTGGTCCATTCAGTATCTGTAAAATTTTTATAGTCTAATTGTTCCCATTCTTCTCTTAAAAGAGCACATATTTCCATATATCCTTTTTGACCAAAATGAGAGCTGTCAGCATCAGTTATGATTTTTTCCAAATGATTTTGTGGTTCATGACTCATTTGGGTTGACAAAATCAAGCTTGAAATTTCTTCAACTCTATTTTTAGACACATCGTTTTGAGCTAAAAATATTTTTGCTTTTGCAACACTTTTTTCTTCGTGATTTTCACATCCAACGGTGTATCCTATATCATGAAACCAAGCTGCAAGAATTAGGTTTTCAGCGTCATCTCCACTTATTTTTTCACCCTCAATTAATTCAATAACACTTTTAACTACGCGCTGTGTATGCCCTAAATTATGGTATATAAAAGTATGAGGAAGTTTTGTTCTTAGCTCAGAAGACACATGTTTTTCGACTTCAATAATTAGGTTTTCCATTTAATTTAAAAGAATTATTTTTACTAAATTAGTTAATTAATCTGTATCGTATGAAAATTACACAAGCAATCCTTCTAATTTTTGCTTTTTTAATAATAAATGCCTGTGCCACATACAAGCCACAATATAAAGACGAACGCAATAGTAAAACCTTTCCAAATGATAAGCAAATTGCGCATTCCTTTTATTTAATTGGTGATGGAGGGAATTCACCAATAGGAACTCAAACAGATGCTTTAAAGGATTTTAAAGAGGAATTGACCCGAGCAACTAAGCAAAGTACTGCTTTGTTTTTGGGAGATAATATTTATCCTGCAGGGTTACCTAAAAAAGGGCATGAACAAAGAGCTTTTGCCGAACATCAATTAAATGTACAGACAGATGCGGTAAAAGAATTTAAAGGTGACGCTATTTTTGTCCCTGGAAACCATGATTGGTATGCTGGTGGTCTAAATGGTCTTGAACGTCAGGAAAAATATATTGAAAAGGTGCTGGGAAAAAACACCTTTTTACCTGAAAATGGCTGCCCAATAAAAAAAATTAATATAAGCGATGATATTGTTTTAATTGTTATCGATTCACAATGGTATATGGAGAATTGGGATGACCATCCTACAATAAATGATGATTGTGAAATTAAAACTAGAGCTTTATTTTTTGACGAATATGAAAGTTTGATTAAAAAGTCAAGAGGAAAGACTACCATTGTTGCATTACATCATCCTATGTTTACTAATGGATCTCATGGTGGACAATATTCTTTTGCAAGTCATATGTCGCCAATTCCTGTTTTGGGAACATTAAAAAATGTGATTAGAAAAGCCGGAGGAGTGGTTACAGTTGATGATCAAAATAAAAAATATAGAGTATTTCAAAAGCGATTAGTAACCTTGTCCCAAGATAATGAAAAAGTGGTTTTTGTATCTGGCCACGATCATAATTTACAATATATAGTTGAAGATAATTTACCACAAATCATTAGTGGTTCTGGTTCTAAAACAAGTCCAACTCGAAATATTGGTGGCGGACAATTTTCATATGGTGCCCAAGGTTATGCCCGGCTAGATGTATTCGAAGATGGCTCTTCATATGTTCGTTTTTATGAAGCTGAATCAAATTCAGTAATATTTAAAACCGAGGTGCTTCCAGCAGATATGGTTGAAAAAAAGGTGATTTTCCCCTCTAGTATTCCTGGTGAAAAAACGGCATCCATTTATACTACTGCAGAAACGGAAAAGGGGAGATTCTTTAAAAAAATGTGGGGAGAACGGTATCGGAAATATTTTAGTACAAATGTTAAGGTACCAACAGTCGATCTGGATACTTTGTTCGGGGGGTTAAAACCGGTTAGGAAAGGTGGTGGTCATCAATCAAAGTCATTACGGTTAGAAGACGAGAAGGGGAGAGAATATGTCATGCGTGCATTACGTAAAAATGCAGTTCAATATTTACAAGCTGTTGCCTTTAAAGATCAATATATAAAAGGACAATTTAATGACACTTATACTGAGGGTTTATTGCTAGATGTGTTTACAGGATCTCACCCTTATGCACCTTTCACCATAGCAACCTTATCTGAAGCTATTGGCGTTTATCATACACATCCGGTGTTATATTATATTCCAAAGCAAAAAGCATTGGGGGCTTTTAATTCTGAATTTGGAGACGAGCTTTATATGATTGAAGAACGTGCCGGTGATGGTCATGATAATAATGCTGGTTTTGGGTTCTCAGATGAATTAATTAGTACTCATGATTTATTATATGAACTTCGTAAGGACGAAGATAATAGCGTTGATGAGAGTGCTTATATTCGAGCGCGTTTGTTTGATATGCTCATTGGTGATTGGGATAGACATGAAGATCAATGGCGCTGGGCAAAGTTTAAACAGGGTAATAAAACAATCTATAGACCAGTACCGCGAGATCGTGATCAGGCATTTTCTATAATGGCCGATGGATCACTTCTGGGTTTTGCTACCAAAGTGATTCCAACATTACGTTTAATGCAATCTTATGACGAAGAACTGAACAGTCCAAAATGGTTCAATTTAGAGCCATATCCATTAGATATGGCTCTAATTAATAGATCAGACAAAAAGGTTTGGGATACACAAGTTGAGCATATTGTTAATAATTTAACTAATGCAACTATCGATGAGGCTTTTACTTTTTTTCCTGAGGAAGTCAATGATGAGACCATTCAGGACTTAAAGCGAAAATTAATAGGGAGACGTGCTAATCTTCAAAAAATATCTAATACTTATTTTGAGCAAATTAACAAATATGCCATTATTAAAGGAACAGATAAAGATGATTGGTTTGATATAGAACGACAAGGGGGAATTACTAAAGTATATGCTTATAGAATCAAAAATGGTGAAAAAGGAGAACTTTTTCATCAAAGGAATTACACCGCTTCAGAGACGAAGGAAATATGGATCTATGGACTTGATGATGAAGATGTATTTAAGGTGTCAGGTCATGGTGAAAACTTAGTAAAAGTTAGACTTATTGGTGGACAAAATAAGGACACCTATACCATTGAAAATGGCAGTAAAATTAAGCTATACGATTACAAGTCTAAAACAAATGTATTTGCTAACAACAAAGGAGGTAGAAAGCTTACTGACGACTACATTACAAACGTATATAATTATAAAAAACCAGCGTATAATTCAAATCAATTAATTCCATCAATAGGGGCAAATCCGGATGATGGTTTTAAAATTGGTCTTGGAAATACATATACAGTTTATGGGTTTGAACGAAATCCGTTTACATCTCAACATGTGTTTTTAGCCTCATATTATTTTGCAACTCAAGGCTTTGATTTTTCTTATAATGGCGAATTTGCTAATGTGGTAGGGAATTGGAATTTTGGGATTGAAGCAAAATACACAAGTCCTAATTATAGCATAAACTTTTTTGGTTTTGGAAATGAAACTATAAATCCTAATGTTGAAGATGAAGATAACTTTGATGTCGATTATAATCGCGTGAAATTAAGTACAATTCGTCTCGCTCCTTCTTTGGTTTGGAGAGGCGATTTAGGAGCCAAGATTAAAATGGGAATTAATTATGAATCTATTGAAGTTGAAGAATCCGTAGGGCGATTTATTAATGAATTTTACGTGGACAATGGGGAAGAAAGTAAAAAGACATTTGCCGGGGCAGAAGCCGAGTATAATTTTGAAAACAGAGATAATAAGGCATTTCCAACCCTAGGAATGGAAGCGAATTTACAAGCAGGATATAAAACAAATTTAGAAGAATCTTCGAGCTTTGGGTATATAATACCCTCTTTGGCTATTAATTATAAATTGATCTCTAGCGGACAACTGGTTTTAGCCACTAAGCTTAAAGCACATGTAATTATTGGTGATGATTTTGAGTTTTATCAAGCAGCAAGTATAGGGGCTAGTAATGGACTAAGAGGCTATAGAAATCAACGATTTACGGGTAAAAGTGCTTTTTATCAAACTACAGATGTTCGTTTAAATCTACGCAAAGTAAAAACAGGCCTATTGCCTCTTAATATAGGCGTTTATGGAGGCGTAGATTATGGTAGAGTATGGGTTGAGAATGAAGATACAGATAAGTGGAATAGCTCAATAGGTGGTGGTATATTCTTTAATGGAGCAGACATGATAACAGGAAATATCTCTGCATTTAACAGTGACGATGGTTTACGAATGTCATTTAAATTAGGGTTTGGATTCTAATAAAGCTTAAATTCATATAGGTTCCGGCCTAATCCATAAGTCCTTTCATCAGTAATGTAAAGGGTACTGTCATTTTTAAAGCACAGGCCCTCTTTTTGTGAATCATAATTAAATTCATATTTAGTTGCTGTGCCACTAAAAAAATCATCCCCATTATAATTCGAAAATAACCAAACAGCATTTAGAGTTAATAAGGCCATCTGCGATTCGTCAGCACTAATGTCTGCAGAAGTTATCCAACAAGGTAATTCGTCACAAGTTTTAAAAGACGCGATGAATTGTGCTTCGTGATTGCCTTTAATGGCTGGGATTTTATACAGATTAGTTTTGCCGTGATTTTTTTTCTCCCGACTTTTAGTGAATAAATACAAACTGTCATTATAATGGAAAAAGGCCTCACAATCAAAATGCATTTTATGCTGCTTTGGAGGGAATTTTTTTTGATCTGGATAATGAAATGTTATACGTTCTACGTCTATTTTTCCGCTGTTGTTTAAGGAATCTTTATTTACCTTTAAAATAGTAAGATCTTTACGGTCGTTAGAATTATTACCAAAATCACCAATATATAAGTTGCCTTTTTTATCTGTTGTAAGTTCCTCCCAATCATTGTTTTCAGCCTTGATTTTTAAAACTTTTTTAATTTGCCCTTTACGATTTAAGCCGTAAATTTTTGAAGGATTTCCACCATCATTAAGCATCCAGATTAAATTGGAATTTGGAAAGATTTCTGTTCCTGAAACTTCTTCTAAGTCAGAAGGTAAGTCCGCAATAACGGTGAGGTTGCCAGTGCTACAACTAAAATTTAAGACAATTAATAATGAAAGGATTTTTTTCAATGTATTTTCAATTTTATTAGTGCTAAATTTACGCAGATTTATTTTATATGATGCATTATGATGTTATAATAATTGGAGGAGGGGCAGCAGGTTTTTTTGCAGCAATTAATATCGCCGAATTAAATCCAAGTTTGAAAGTTGTAATTCTTGAGCGTGGGAGCCAGGTTTTGACTAAAGTGAAAGTTTCTGGGGGCGGACGCTGTAATGTGACACATGCCGAATTTATTCCTCAAGAATTGGTACAACATTATCCTAGAGGTGAAAAGGAACTTCTAGGGCCTTTTCATAAGTTTATGACCGGTGATACTATTGAATGGTTTGAAAAAAGAGGGGTTGCTTTGAAAATTGAAGCCGATGGAAGAATGTTTCCAGAGACTAATTCTTCTCAAACCATAATTGATTGTTTTCTAAATGAAGCTAAGAAAAATAATGTTGAGCTTTTGAAAAATCATGCTGTAAAAACAATTAGTCATAAAGAAAATTCATGGAGAATTACAACTGATAATTCTGAATTTAATTCAGATAAACTTTTAGTGGCAACCGGGAGTAATTCTAAAGTGTGGAAGCTTATTGAAAACTTAGGGCATCAAATTGAACCACCAATACCATCATTATTTACTTTTAATATTCGAGATAATCGAATAAAAGACATTCCTGGAGTTGTGGCTCAGGATGTCGAAATCAAAATTATAGGATCTAATTTAATTTCAGAAGGGCCCTTATTAATTACACATGTTGGTATGAGTGCTCCTGCCATTTTAAAGCTATCTTCATTTGGAGCCTTAGAGCTCGCTAAATGTGATTATAAATTTAAGATTGAAGTTAATTTTATTAAACTAGATTTTGAGGCTTGTTTAAAAATTTTGAAAGACACTAAACAATTATTGTCAAAGAAAATTGTTTGTAATGCAACACAATTTGAATTGCCAAAACGCTTGTGGCAACAATTGGTTTTTGCGGCCAATATTGAAAAGGAAGTCCGTTGGGCCGACCTCAATAAAATGCAATTGGATGCCTTGACAAGTCAATTGACAAAAGCAATTTTTAATGTTGATGGGAAAAGTACTTTTAAAGAAGAATTTGTGACCGCTGGAGGAATTGACCTGAAAGAAATAAACTTTAAAAACTTTGAAAGTAAATTTCATGAAAACTTGTATTTTGCAGGAGAAATACTAAACATTGATGCCGTTACAGGAGGTTTTAATTTTCAAAATGCATGGACAGGTGCATTTATTGCAGCCCAAGCAATTTCAAAATAAGCTAGAATATTACTAATTTTGAATGCATTTATAGTATATTAAATTTGTGGAATCGATACTGCATGTGGAAGAGGTTAAATTTTAAGCTGAAAACAACCTGGATTTATTATCAAAATAATAACTAAAATTTAAATCTGTGAAAAAAGTTACCTTAAAAGATATAGCGGCTAAATTTGAGCTATCTATTTCAACAATTTCGAAAGCTTTAAAAGATAGTGAAGAGATTGGAGAATCAACGCGATTAAAAATTCAGGAATATGCTAAGCTAATCAATTATAGACCTAATATTAATGCATTAAGTCTCAAGAATAGTAAAACAAAAACAATTGGAATTATCATTCCTGATATGTTGGATTATTTCTTAGCTCAGGCACTAAGAGGTATTGAAAAAACAGCGATTGAAAAAGGATATAAAATAATTATTTGTATAACAAACGAATCTCATTCTAAGGAAGTTGAGACCATTGAAATGCTTTCCAATGGTAGTGTTGATGGGTTTATTGTGTCAATTTCTATGGAAACTGAATTAAAAAGAGATTATGCTCATTTTATGGACACCATTGCTTTTGAATTACCAATAGTAATGTTTGATAGAGTTGCGAATGAAGTACACTGTGATAAGGTAGTAACGAATAATTTAGAGGCTACATTTGCTGCAGTAAAAAAATTATCAGACAGTGGTTGTAAACATATCGGATTTGCATCTTCCATCAGTCATTTAAAAATAAGTAATGAAATGCTCAGTGGTTATGAAAAAGGACTAGAGGCTGTTAATAGTGATGTCAATAAAAACCTTGTTGTAAATGTTAGAGAAGATCATTATAGCGGCTATGAAAGCATGTTGGCTCCTCTTTTTAAAGATAATCTCATCGATGGTTTAATAGCAACAAATGAAGCTGTTGCGTTGGCTGCAATGAAAATTGCACAACGTAAAGGACGTCATGTACCTACTGATTTTTCTGTAATTGGCTATTCAAATGGCATTTTAGCACGCCACTCTAACCCTAAACTTACAACGATAAGTCAGCATGGAGAACTCATGGGAAAAACTGCAGCAGAATTGCTTTTTGATAAGTTGGAAAATATTGAAAACATTAAAAATGTAACTACTAAGGTCATTAAAACTGACGTCATTGAACGAAACACAACACTACCAATACATGGTGGTAAATGAAGACCTATATCATTTTACTGCGTGGCATAAATGTAAGTGGTCAGAAAAAAGTGCCAATGGCAGAATTGCGGACATTACTCTCAAGCTTAGGGTTTAAAAAAGTTACCACTTATATACAAAGTGGTAATATTGTTTTACAATCGGGAGAAAGCAAAGGTTCAATAATCAAAGAAATTATAGAAAAGGGAATTTTAAATCATTTTGATTTTGAGGTCTCTACCATGGTGTTGTTATTTGAGGATTTAAAAAATAGTTTTGATAACTGCCCGTTCTCACAAGACAAAAAAGAAAAAAGTTATTTCACATTGTTACATACTGTGCCTAAAAAAGAATTAGTTCATGCCGTTTCCAGTGTAATTTACCCAAACGAAGAATTTATTGTTAACCATACTTGTGTTTACTTTTATTCGGAAAATGGATATGGACGCGCGAAATGCAATAACAATTTTTTTGAACGCAAACTAAAAACAACGGCGACCACAAGAAATTATAAAACCATGCTGAAGTTGTTATCTTTGTCGTCAGAATTGAACTAAATGAAAGCACAAAATTTTATTCCAAACACATATAAAAAAACGATATCAAATGGCAGTTTTATCTGGTCGTCCCCTAGTAATATAGCATTGGTTAAATATTGGGGGAAAAAGGAAAATCAAATCCCGGCGAATCCATCCATAAGCTTCACATTAGACAATTGTAAAACAACAACAACTTTGCATTTTGAAAAGTTGGATCGTGCAACGGCGAATTATTCATTCGAAGTATTTTTGGAAGGTAAAGTTAAAGCAGATTTTAAACCAAAAATTGAGACTTTTTTCAAGCGCATTGAAAAGTATTTACCGTTTTTAAAAGACTATCATTTTATTATTGAAACTTCAAATTCATTTCCTCATAGTTCAGGCATCGCTTCCTCTGCTTCTGGAATGAGTGCGTTGTCATTATGTTTAATGAGTATTGAAAAGATATTGAATCCTGATATGTCAGATCAATTTTTTAATAAAAAAGCTTCTTTTTTAGCACGATTAGGTTCTGGGAGTGCCAGCCGAAGTATTGAAGGCGAATTAATAGTTTGGGGAAAACATAAAGCTATTATAGATAGCTCTGATATTTTCGGAATAAAGTATCCCTTTGATGTCCATCCAAATTTTTCTAATTATAGAGATACTATTTTATTGGTAGATAAAGGAGAAAAGCAGGTGAGTAGTACAGTAGGTCATAATTTAATGCATGGTCATGCTTTTGCTGAACAACGATTTAAACAAGCTCATGATAACCTTGACATGCTTATTGGTATCTTCAAATCAGGGGATCTAAAAGCATTCATTAAAGTAATAGAAAGTGAGGCACTAACACTTCATGCCATGATGATGTCTAGCCTGCCATATTTTATCTTAATGAAACCTAATACATTGCAAATTATTAATGAGATCTGGACGTTTAGACAAGCGACCGGACTTCATGTTGGTTTTACCTTAGATGCAGGCGCAAATGTTCATGTATTATACCCTGAAAGTGAATCGGAAATCATAGATGCCTTTATAAAAGATAGCTTAGCTCAATATTGTCAAAACAATCATTTTATTAGCGATCAAGTTGGTTTAGGAGCTAAACAATTATAGCTTGTGTTTTTTTGATTTTTCATATTGAAGAACGCTGTAGCTCTTGTAACCTTATCAAGATTCAATAAATTTAGTTGAATTTCTAGGGACAACACGTGTTGCGATTTCTACGACTTCATGTGATACTGATTCTCCATTTTTAATTTGGCATAGTTCATCATATAATAAGTCGAAAGTTTTGCGGCCCATTTCATAACCGGGTTGATCTATTGTAGACAAAGTAGGTGTGGTGATTTTGGTTAAAAACCAATTGCTAAACCCCATTATTGAAATATCATCAGGAACCTTTATACCTTTTTGCTGTAATTTTACCATAACACCTGTAGCTAATAAATCGGTGGTCGAAAAAACCCCGTCTATATCATGTCTATGTTTTGCGATTTCTTCAGCGACTTCAAAGCCGTCTTCGAATGAGAGATGTTCGGTTTCGAAGACTAAATTCTTATCATAAGGAAGGTCGTGTTCTTTTAGAGCGTTTTTGTATCCCATAAACCTGTCAATAGTAGTTTGAGGTTTTAGTGGACCTCTGATATGTGCAATTTTACGACATCCTGTTTCTATTAGATACTTGGTGGCCTCGTAACCAGCTTTTCTATCGTTAATTATCACTTTAGAACAATTCACTAGTTTTGAAGTTCTGTCATACAATACAACAGGAACCCCTTTTTCTATAATTGCATTAATATGTTTGTAATTAACGGTATGATCAGAAAGCGAGATTAAGATGCCATCTACATTTTTTTCTATGAGTGAGTTGATTTGATCTTTCTCTTGCTCATAAGACTCGTGTGATTGTAAAGTAATCACTAAATACCCTTTATTACTAGCGGCATCAATGACCCCATTAATAATATTGGAAAAAAAGTGATGTACTATTTTTGGGATAATTAACCCTATAATTTTTGATTCTTGATTTCTTAAACTTTGAGCAAATGAATTGGGTTTATAATTCAAAGATTCGGCCAATGCCTTAACCTTTATTTTGGTGTCGTTACTAATGTCAGGATAGTCCTTTAAGGCTTTAGAGACTGTAGCAGGAGAAATCCCTAATATAGCGGCAATTTTTTTAAGTGTGATTTTAGGCATGCATGTACTTTTTAGCGATAAAAAAGTACTAAAAAAAAGACTTAAAATGCTAATTTTATATGCTTTTTTAGTAATAATTACGAGAAGTACTAGATAAGTGTAAGTTTATTGTAAAATTAATCGATTATCCCTCAGTATTGTAAGGAAAATGGAATTAGCGAAAACGTTTTCGTGGTTATTATAGTCGTTTTTTGGCCTATTCTTTTCATTTGTAGCAAAAAAATTTAAAATTAGCTTTTCAATCAATTGAACTTTTTAGACAAACTTTGTTTAAAGTCAAGAAACTAATTAATTTAAATTATGAAAAACAAATTACTAAAAAAGCTGATATTGCTTCCTGTATTTTTGCTATTTGGAAGTGTTATTTATGCTCAAGTTGTAACCGGCGTTGTTTCGGATGCAAATGGTCCTTTGCCCGGAGTAAACATTCTGGTTAAAGGGACAAACAGCGGAACACAGACTGATTTTGATGGAAATTACTCTATAGAGGTAGGATCTTCTGAAGGTGTACTGGTGTTTAGTTATGTGGGTTACAAAACGCAAGAAGTATCTGTTGCTGGGCAATCTAATATAGATGTGACCTTAGCACAGGATGCAGCTCAGTTGGATGAAGTTGTAATTATGGGGTATGCTGCTCAAACTAGAGGAGATATTACCGGTTCGGTTGCTTCTGTTGATATGGATGAAGCCCTAAAGGCTCCTGTTGTCAATGCAGCTGAAGCTTTACAAGGAAGAGTTACAGGTGTTACTGTTGTGAATAATGGTTCTCCAGGATCTGCTCCTAAAATTAATATCCGTGGTTTTGGTACTAGTAATAGTACGAATCCATTATATATTATTGATGGTGTACAAACGGATGATGCTAATGCATTAAATAATATGAATCCTGCAGATATAGCACAGATGAACGTGTTAAAAGATGGTGCTGCTGCGATTTATGGGGCAAGAGCTTCTAATGGTGTTGTTGTTATTACAACTAAAAGTGGTGGTTATAACATGGCTAAAGCAAAAGTGTCTTTAGATATGTATACCGGTTTTTCTAAAATAGGAGATGCACCTGGTGTATTAAATGCACAACAACATGCTGAAATGATTTGGGAAAGTCAATTGAATGACGGTCTAACTCCTGGTCATGGGCAATATGGAAATGGGGCTACACCTGTAGTACCTACAACTATACAAGGATATAGACGAGTAGTGTCTTATGACCCTATCGTGTTTAGTGCTCCTGGTGAGTTTACAGCTTCTGTTACTCCTGGAGGAACAGATTGGTTGGATGCTATCACTAGAAATGCAGCAACTCAAAACGTTTCATTATCTGTTCAAAATGGTAATGAAAATGGAAAATACTTTTTATCTGTAGGTTATTTAAACCGTGAAGGTGTAATGAACCATACTGGATTCGAAAGAATTAGTACTCGTTTAAACTCTGAATTTAAAGTTGGAGATAGACTGAAAATAGGAGAACATTTAAATGTTTCTTTTTCTAATACAAAGACTGGTGCTGGTGAAGCAATCGAAAATTCATTCAGAATGACACCATTGTTACCAGTGAGAGATGATCAAGGTAATTATACTGGTGTTGCTGGTACAGATTTGTCTAATACTAGAAACCCTGCTGCTCAATTATTCAGAACTAGAAATAACTATAATAAGCGTTATGCTGTTATGGGAGATATATATATGTCTTATGATATTTTAGATGAATTAACAGCAAAAACAACTATAGCTGGTGGTTTTAATACCTATGATGGTAGATTCTTTACAGAATTAGATCCTGAACATGGTGAGCCAATTTCTTCAAATACATTAAATGAACAAGATCAAACATTTTATAACTGGGTTTGGACTAATACTTTAAACTATACAAAACAATTTGGAGATCATTCTATTAACGCTATTGTAGGTGTTGAAGCTTTGAAAAGTGGTGGAAGAGGAAAAGGTGTGTCTAGAACAGGTTATTTATTCCAAGATCCTAACTTTTATTTATTAAATAATGGATCAGGTGCTCCTAATGTTGATTATGCTTTCTCTAGCTGGGATTCATTATGGTCTATATTTGGTACTGCCAATTATAACTACCAAGACAAATATTACGGAACTGTTACTTTTCGTAGAGATGAATCATCTCGTTTCTTAGGAGATAATAAATCTGATGTTTTTCCTTCGTTTAGTGCTGGATGGGTAATTAGTGAAGAAGATTTTTACAATGATGATGCCTTCATCAATAGAATTAAAATAAAAGGATCATGGGGTGAATTGGGTAACCAATCTTTACCAGTTAGTAATCCAACAATTAATATTTCTACTTTGAGTGAAAGTTTAGCAAATTATGCTTTTGATGGAAATGCTAGTAGTATTGCTACTGGAGCGTTATTATCAAATGTAGGTAATCCAAACTTAAAATGGGAAACTTCTGTAACTACAAATATTGGTGTTGATTTATCAATGATGGATAGCAAATTAGCAATTACTGCTGAATACTTTAATATTGAAACTAAAGATTTAATTACTCGTGATTTTGGGTTAATTAGTTCTACTGCAATTGATGCCTCTGCACCATATGTAAATTTAGGAGATATTAAAAATACTGGATTTGATTTCGCTGTGAGTTATGGTGATGAAACATCTGGTGGATTCAGATATGATCTTAGTGCAAACATATCACATTATAAAAATGAAGTTACTGCCTTAATTGATGGTAAAACTGTTGCAGGTAGAGGAGATATTAGAAATGGAGCCGTAACAAGAACTGAAGTTGGAGAGGAAATGTCTTATTTCTATGGACGTAATGTTATTGGCTTAGATAATACAGGTAGATTCATGTATGAAGATGTGAACGGCGATGGTAGTGTTGATGATGATGACAGAACTAAAATTGGTTCACCACATCCGGATTTTACTTATGGTATTAATGCAAATCTTGCTTATAAAGGATTTGATGCTCAGTTATTTTTTACTGGATCTCAAGGAAATGATGTTTACAATTATAATAAAGTATTTACTGATTTTGGATTGTTCTTTAACGGGAACAGAAGTACAAGAGTGTTAAATGCTTGGACACCATCAAACACAAATACAACAGTACCAGCATTAACAACTTCATATCCATTGGAAGAAGCATCTGCTAACTCTTATTTTGTTGAAGATGGTTCTTACTTTAAATTGAAGAATATCCAAATTGGATATACGTTATCTGATGCAGTTTCCGATAAAATTGGAATGGAATCAGTACGTTTATATGTACAAGCAACTAACTTATTTACAATCACAAATTACAGTGGGTTTGACCCAGAGGTTGTTGCTTATGATAACTTAAGTTTAGGTATAGACAGTCGTTTATATCCAAGTGCTCAAGTATTTTCTTTTGGTGCTAATATAAAATTTTAAAAACATGAAAAAAGGATTAATTTATGTTGCGTTGCTGATCGGATTTTTAGCATGTAACGATGAGTTTACAGAGTCACCTGCAGTAGGTGCACTTAGTGATGATGCTCTTAAGAATGAGACAGGTGTTAATTTATTATTAACAGGAGCCTATTCAACACTTGATGGAGTGAGAAATGGTGGTTACGGTAATGGCTGGTCTGTTTCTGGTGATAACTGGATTATGGATGTTGTTTCTGATGATGCACACAAAGGTAGTACTGATGATGATCAGGCGGATTTGAAAGAAGTTGAATTAATGAACTGGGCAACTGGTAACGGTTATTTCTATGGAAAATGGGGCGTTACTTTTGCAGGAATTAACAGAGCAAATGCTGTAATAAATTTAATATCAACGATAGAAGATGGTGATTTCTCTGCTCAATTGGCAGAAGCACGATTCTTACGTGGGCATTTTAATTTCGAATTACAGAAAATATGGGGGAATGTACCTTATATCTCTGAAGAAAATTATGCTAATACAGAGTTTAATCAGCCTAACCCTGGTCCAATCTGGGATCAAATTGAAGCCGATTTTGACTATGCAATGAATAATTTACCAACAACACAATCTGTTGCAGGGCGTCCAACATCTTGGACAGCAAAAGCCTTTTTAGGTAAAGCACATTTATATCAATCTGATTGGGCAAATGCTTCAACTTTATTGAATGATGTAGTGAATAATGGACCATACGATTTAATGCCAGATTACGTAGATAACTTTAGATTAGCTGGTGATAACAGTGTAGAGTCTATATTCTCTATTCAGTTTGCTGCTGATTCAGGACAGTCTTATAATGGTAACTCTGGTGGGGCATTAAACTTCCCTAACCCAGGACCATTTGGATCTTGTTGTGGATTTTATCAACCAACTCAGGATTTGTTAAATGCATTCCAAACAGATGGTGGTGGTCTTCCTTTATTAGATACCTTTAATCAAACGGATGTAGCAAGTGATGCTGGTGTTGAAACTGCTGAGGCATTTGTGGCACACGCAGGACCATTAGATCCTCGTGCTGATTATACTGTTGGTCGTCGTACTATTGACTATAATGGTTATGGAGAACATATTGGAAAAGACTGGATCCGTGCTGGATTTGGAGATATCTCAGGACCATATTTACCAAAGAAAAATGTGTATTGGTCAGGTGAGTCAGGAAACCAAGCAACTGGTGGATGGGGTCAACAACTTTCTGGTATAAATTATCATATCATGAGATTTGCTGATGTGTTATTAATGGCTGCTGAAGCTGCCGTTGAAACTGGTGACTTAGCAACTGCATTGACAAATGTTAATAGAATTAGAAATAGAGCAAAGACATCTAACTACATGCAAGCTGTAGGTGGTGGTGGTGATGCTGCTAATTATCAAATAGAGCCGTATGCAGCTTTCGCTGATGCATCTTTTGCAAGAAAAGCGGTGCGTTTTGAGCGTCGTGTTGAATTAGGAATGGAAGGTCATAGATCTTTCGACCTTAGAAGATGGGGTAATGCTGTTCAAGTAATGAATGATTACTTCGCTAATGAATCTCGTACAATTACAAACTTTGCAGGTAAAGTGAGCCCTTATACTGCTTCTCATAACTTGTTCCCAATTCCACTAGGGGCAATTGATTTGAGTGGTAATATTTTAACTCAGAATCCTGGATTTTAATTAGTCAAATCTTGATTTAATTGTAAACGGGGTATTTAATAAATACCCCGTTTTTTTATACCTTTATCTTATTATTAATTTTATTGTGATTTAAAATGAAAACGCTCCTTTTATTTGCATGCGTAACCTTGTGCTTGTGTTCTTGTCAACAAGAAAAACAACAAAATTCTACCATTTTTAATAAGCTTGATTCCAGCGATTCCGGAATTACTTTTTCAAATAATTTAACTGAGACTGACTCTTTAAATTATTTGAATTATGCCTATATGTATATGGGTGGAGGAATAGCTGTTGGTGATCTTAATAATGACGGACTTAAAGATGTTTTTTTTACTGGGAATATGGTGTCTAATCGCCTATATCTAAATAAGGGCGACCTAAAGTTTGAAGATATTTCTCAAAGTGCTGGATTACTCGGTGATGATAGTTGGTTTACAGGAGTAACCATGGCCGATGTTAATAATGATGGGTTTTTAGATTTGTATTGTTCCGTTAGTGGGAAATATGGAACGAAGACAAATGTGTTATATATCAATAATGGAGATTTAACTTTTACAGATAAGGCTAAAGAATATGGATTAGATGATAACGGAAATAGCGTACAATCTACTTTTTTTGATTATGATCGTGATGGAGATCTTGATCTCTATGTCGGGAATTATCCAAGAACTAATTTTAATGCACCTCATAGTTTATATCTGTTTAAAATGAATAACACAAAAGATATAGATACAGATCATTTATATAGAAATGACGGGGGTAAATTTACAGATGTTACAGAACAGGCAGGATTGAAAACATATGGGTTGACCTTGAGTGCAACCACTGGTGACTTAAACAATGATGGATGGCCAGATTTATATGTCTCCAATGATTTTAGCTCTCCTGATTTTTTATATATCAATAATCAAGATGGAACTTTTACTGAGCAAGTTAAGAAAACAACAAAACATACCGCATTTTATGGGATGGGTGTGGATATTGCCGATTTTAATAATGATCAGTTATTAGATATTCTTCAAGTCGATATGATGGCTAAAAATAACCGTCGTCAAAAGGCTAATATGGCAAGTATGAACCCTAAATTGTTTTGGGGAACTGTAAATTCTGGATTCCATTACCAATACATGCAAAATAACTTACAACTAAACAATGGTATATTCAACGATTCTCTGCCTAATTTTAGTGATGTTTCTCGTTTAGCAGGATTATCATCAACCGATTGGAGTTGGGGGCCATTATTCGCCGATTTGGATAATGATGGATTAAAAGATATTTTCATATCAAACGGAACACGACGCGAAATAAATAATAGAGATTATTTCAATGAAATGGCACAACTCAAATTATCACCTGAGATGATGCTGGAAAAAAGTTTAGCCATACCTTCTGAGAAAATAGACAATTTTGTTTTTAGAAATACGGGCGATTTAAATTTTGAACAGGTCAATGATACCTGGGGAATTAAATATGAAGGCTTTTCAAATGGTGTTGTTTATGCCGATTTGGATAATGATGGAGATCTAGAAATTATTACGAATAATATTGATGATACGGCTTCTGTTTTTGAAAACACAAGTTCTGATAAGAATAACTATTTAAGCATTCAATTTGAAGGTAAAGATGGTAATACATTTGGACTGGGTAATAGAGTTTATGTAAAAACCGGAGCAAATACTCAAATGCTAGAATTAACATTGACAAGAGGTTTTCAATCGTCTGTGGCTCCAGAATTGCATTTTGGATTAAATCAAGTTACAACAATTGACGAAGTGAAAGTAGTTTGGACAGATGGTAAAATACAACGACTCTCCAATATAAACTCAAATCAGAAATTAACGCTCAAGTACAATGATGCTTTAGCCGAAATTGTAAAAGAAGATCATACAGCAAACGAAACATTATTTGCCACTGTAGATGATACCGTATTCCCTGAGCATAGACATGTCGAAAACTATAATGACGATTTTATAGACCAGGTACTTCTACCTCATAAAATGTCACATTTTGGGCCTGCTTTGGCTGTTGGAGATTTAAATGGAGATGGATTGGATGATTATTTTGTTGGGGCATCTTCAAATTTTACTGGGAGTATATATTTGCAATCTTCAAATGGATTTGTTCTCAAAGAAACGGATGTTTTTAAATCAAATTTAATGTGTGAAGATCTTGGGGCAATTATATTTGATGCCGATCAAGATGGAGATAATGACTTATATATCACTAGTGGTGGTTATGAGTTTGAACCAGACTCTCAATGGTTACAAGATCGCTTGTATTTAAATGATGGCAAAGCAAATTTCATAATTGCAGACGCTGCTGCACTACCAGAAATGATAACAAGTAGTTCAAAAGTCTATTCTGAAGATTTTAATAAAGATGGAAAACCAGATTTATTAGTATTAGGACGACAAATACCAAAAAACTATCCTTCACCAGCTAATAGTTATATCCTAATAAACAAGAGTGAGAATGGAACTGTGCAATTTGAAGATGCAACACAAAACATGGCAAAGGAATTCTTGAATTTAGGGATGGCAACGAGCGCAATTATTACCGATTTTAATAATGATGAGTGGATGGATATTATTATTGTTGGAGAATGGATGCCTGTTAGGGTTTTTCAGAATTCTGAGTCCGGATTTACGGAGGTTTCTGAGGCTATGGGTATGAATACAGACACTACTGGATGGTGGTGGAGTATTCAGGAAGGTGATTTTGATAATGATGGAGACATGGATTATATTGTTGGTAATAATGGACTTAATTATAAATACAAAGCAACTGCGGAGGAGACTTTCGATATTTTTATAAATGATTTTGATCAAGATCAAAAATCGGATATTGTATTAAGTTATTATAATGAAGGTGAGCAGTACCCCGTTCGTGGGCGCGAATGCTCATCACAACAAATACCGGCTATAAAAACAAAGTATAAAGATTATGAAAGCTTTTCAGAAGCAACATTAGTCGATATTTATACAGAGAAAGACTTAGAAAATTCTGTACATTATCAAATTAAATCTTTTGCTAGTGTATATCTTGAAAACAGAGATGGTACATTAGTTAGTCATGAATTACCTGTTGAAGCACAAGTATCTAGTATTAATCAAATTTTAGTTAACGATTATAATCACGATGGAAATTTAGATATACTAGTGGCTGGGAATTTACATGTTTCAGAAATTGAAACAACTAGAAATGATGCCAGTTTTGGACAATTACTTATTGGGAACGGTCAGGGAGAATTTGAAGCTATTTCAGCAACCGAAAGTGGCTTTTTTACACCTGGAGATGTGAAAGATATGGCTCAAATTAAACTGAACAATCAAACGTATATCATTTCTGTAAAAAACGATGATTTTGTACAGTTTACTAAAATAAGAGACTAAATTATTTTATTTGAAAACAGAAAAAATTAGTTGGGGAATTATAGGATGCGGTAATATTGCAAATAAGTTTGCATGTGACATAACCTTAGTTGAAGATGCCATTTTAACGGCTGTTGCTTCCAGAGATCTGGATAAAGCAAATGTATTTGCTGCTCAGCATAAAGCTCTAAACTCATACGGTTCTTATACCGATCTATTTTCAGATCCCAATATCGATATTGTTTACATTGCTACACCTCATGTGTTTCATGCTGAATTAAGTATTCAAGCCATGGCAGCGGGTAAACATGTTTTATGTGAAAAGCCCCTAGCTCTTAATGCTCTTGAAGCAGCTAAAATGATTGAAACCTCTAAGCGTACCAATCGTTTTTTTATGGAAGCACTATGGACACGATTTAACCCAACTATTGTAGATATAATTCATAAGATACAAGAAGGTGCAATTGGCGAAATTAAATATATCAATGCCGATTTCTCTTTTATGTCCACAAAACCATTAGATGGCAGAGTAATGAATTTAGAATTTGGTGGTGGATCACTTTTAGATATTGGTATCTATCCGGCTTTTTTAGCCTATACTTTACTAGGTAAACCAAACGACATTCTGGCAAAAGCTAACTTTCATAAACTCACGAAATGTGATATGCAGACCGCGATGATTTTTAGTTACCACGAAGCACAAGCTGTACTATACAGTGGTTTCGAGTCAAATTCTGATTCAGAAGCCCACATAAGTGGTACCGAAGGACAAATTTATATCCATAAAAGATGGCATGAAGCCAAGGGCTATACTTTAGTTAAAAATGATCAACGACAGGTTTTTGAATTTCCTATAAATGGCATTGGCTTTACTTATGAAATTGAAGAATGCCATAAGTGTTTACGCGCTGGCAAAATTGAAAGTGAACTCTGGTCACATCAAAATTGTTTGGATTTAATTTCAATATTAGATGCCGTAAGAGTACAAGTAGGACTTAAATATCCACAAGAATAAAATAGTAATTAAAAGCTGGGAAGACCTATTCATTAAATAAGCTTGGTTCTCCAGATATTTTTTTTAAATTTAAAGTATATTTGCACTAAACTAAATGATTACAGTTAGTTATTTATGAAGGGACCTCTTTTTTATTCGAAAATATTGCTTTTTGGAGAGTACGGAATTATCAAAGATTCTAAAGGACTTTCTATTCCTTATAATTTTTATAATGGTGCTTTGAAGATGGATGAGAATCCATCAGAGGAAGCGCAAGCGTCCAATAAAAATTTGAAGCGTTTTGCAGCCCATATAGAAACATTAGATTCAGACATGGTGGTTTTTGATCTCGCTGTGCTTCAAAAAGATGTCAATGCAGGTATGTATTTTGATTCATCTATCCCACAAGGTTACGGTGTTGGTAGTTCTGGTGCTTTAGTCGCAGCGATATATGATAAATACGCTCAAAATAAAATTACAGTTTTAGAAAATTTAACCCGTGAGAAATTGCTAAAATTAAAATCTATTTTCTCAGGAATGGAAGCGTTTTTCCATGGTAAATCTTCGGGATTAGATCCTTTGAACAGTTATTTGAGTATTCCTATTCTAATCAATTCAAAAGACAATATCGAAGCCACAGGAATTCCGTCGCAAAAAAGTGAAGGTAAAGGTGCTGTGTTTTTATTAGATAGTGGTATTATTGGTGAAACAGCCCCAATGGTTGGTATTTTTATGGAGAATATGAAGCAAGAAGGGTTCCGAAAGATGCTTAAAGATCAATTTATTAAGCATACAGATGCTTGTGTAGACGATTTCTTGAATGGTGATATTAAATCTTTGTTTAGTAATACTAAACAACTGTCAAAAGTGGTATTGAATCATTTTAAACCTATGATTCCTAAACAGTTTCATGAACTTTGGAAAAAAGGGATTGAAACTAATGAGTATTACTTAAAGCTTTGTGGATCAGGTGGTGGAGGTTATATTCTTGGGTTTACTCAAGATATTGATCGTGCAAAACAATCACTTTCGGAATATAAATTAGAAGTAGTCTATAACTTCTAAAATTCAATTATGTTTTCTCGTAAACAAAAACTGGTCATGTTAAAATTTTTTAGCATGTTTTCTGTTGTGCGCGGTTATAATATTTTAATCATTGTAATTGCTCAGTATTTATCCTCTATTTATATTTTGGCTCATGACAAATCATTGGGTGAGGTCGTTCTTGATCTTAATCTTTTGATGTTGGTTTTGGCATCTGCCGCAACAATAGCAGGTGGGTATATTATCAATAATTTTTACGATTCGGAAAAAGATTTAATCAATCGTCCACAAAAATCTATGCTCGATAAATTGGTAGGTCAGAATACAAAGCTGGTCTTTTATTTTGTGCTTAATTTTGTGGCAGTAATTATGGCGAGTTATGTCTCCTTTAGAGCGGTGATCTTCTTTTCACTTTATATTTTTGCAATTTGGTTCTATTCGCACAAGCTTAAAAAAATGCCTATTATTGGTAATTTAACTTCGGCGGTGTTAACTATTACTCCATTTTTTGCTGTCTTTATTTATTATAAAAATTTCGAAACTGTAATTTTTGTTCATGCCATATTTTTATTTTTGATAATTGCAATGCGAGAGCTTACTAAAGACTTAGAAAATATTAAGGGTGATTTAGTTCATAATTATAAAACCATTCCAATTGTTTACGGTGAAAGAACTTCAAAATGGATGCTAAATATTTTAGCTATTTTAACTGTAATGCCAGCCTATTTACTAATTTACAATTTCAATATTGGTAAAATGAATTATTTCTTTTATTTAAGTGTGATTCTCCTGTTTGTTTTTTTAGTTCTATTATGGAAATCAAACCGAAAAGCACATTATTTAATCTTGCATAATATTCTTAAATTTATAATTGTAGCTGGCGTATTTAGTATACTATTAATTGATGTTGATTTAATTTTAAACCGAATTTTATAATGGATAATACACTTAAAATTGCTTTAGCGCAAATCTCTCCAGTATGGTTGGATAAACAAGCAACACTTAAAAAAGTTGAACAATCTATTATTAATGCTGGTGAGAAAGACTGCGAGCTAATAGTCTTTGGGGAAGGTTTAATTCCCGGTTATCCTTTTTGGTTGGCATTTACTAATGGTGCGGCATGGGATACAAAAGTAAATAAAGAGCTGCATGCTCACTATGTTAGAAATGCCATTCAAATAGAAATAGGAGAGTTAGATGGTGTTTGCAAACTTGCAAAGGCGCATCATATCGCAATTTACTTGGGGATTATTGAACGTGCTCAAAATAGAGGAGGACATAGTATTTATGCATCATTGGTTTATATTAATGAAGAAGGGGAAATTAAATCAGTGCATCGAAAATTACAGCCAACATATGATGAACGATTAACTTGGTCACCAGGGGATGGTCATGGTCTGCAAGTACATCCTTTAAAGCAATTTACCGTGGGAGGATTAAACTGCTGGGAAAATTGGATGCCATTACCTCGAACCGCTTTATATGGGCTAGGTGAGAATTTGCATATTGCAGTTTGGCCAGGCAGTGATCATAACACAAAAGATATTACACGATTTATTGCAAGAGAGTCCAGGTCATATGTCGTTTCTGTGTCATCTTTAATGAAGAAAAGTGATTTTCCAGAAGGGACGCCACATTTAGAAAAAATATTAGACAAAGCACCAGATGTATTAGCCAATGGTGGGAGCTGCATAGCAGGACCCGATGGCGAATGGATTACTGAGCCTGTGTTGTATACAGAGGGCTTAATTATTGAAACAATTGATTTCAATAGGGTGTTCGAGGAACGTCAAAACTTTGATCCTGTAGGTCATTATTCTAGACCTGATGTAACAAAACTCACGGTTAATCGAGAGCGACAATCTACCGTTGAATTCAAAGATATTATATAACAAATTGTAAAAGCGACACACTGTATTTATAATTTATCCTTTTGATGCTTGAAAGCCAATGGCTTTACTTACCTTTGCAGATTATAAATTAATTTGAATCTCATTTTGATGAGAAAATTGGTATGAGCAAACAGAGAGAGAATAAAAGCAAAGGAAAAACTTCAGGTCGTGGTGGTAATAGTAAAGCTAACCACAAAAAGAGTTATGTCAATGAAAATGCTCCGAAACCAAAGAAAACGGCGAAGAAACCAAGTTCTGATCCCGATCAAATCCGCTTAAATAAATACATCGCAAATTCAGGTATATGTTCACGACGTGATGCCGATATGCATATTTCAATTGGAAGTGTAACTGTTAATGGCAAAGTGATAACCGAAATGGGTTATAAAGTGAAGCTGGAAGATGAGGTACGATTTGATGGTGCAAGAATTAATCCAGAGCCAAAAGCTTATGTTTTATTAAATAAACCAAAAGGATTTGCAACAACCACAAGTGAAGGTAAAGGCCGAACAGTAATGGATCTAGTAGCTAACGCTACAAATTCTAGAATCAAACCTATTGGGAGATTGGGAAGAAACTCAATGGGATTACTTTTATTTACAAATGATGAAGCAATTCATAATAAATTTACTAAGTCTAAAACGGGTGTATCACGTTTGTTTCATGTTGAGTTAGATAAAAACTTAAAATATGAAGACCTGAAAAAAATCCAGGAAGGATTTAAAATTGAAGGTAAACTTATTAGCGTTGAAGAGATTAGTTATATTGAGGGATCTCCAAAAATGGAAATTGGTCTTAGAATAAAGAATACAGGAAATACAATCATTCGTACTATTTTTGAACATTTTAAATATAATATCATAAAATTGGACTGTGTGTTGATTGCCGGTCTTACCAAAAAAGATATTCCTCGAGGACATTGGAAACATTTAACAGAGCAGGAAGTTAATAACCTGAAGATGTTATAATTTCCTTTTCTGAGTATTTAAAAAACACCTCCCAAATAAAAACAGCATACACAACAATATATTCAATACCTATAATCCATAGGTTTTCTGTGTTATCTGTATTGGCATAGGCCAAATAACTTATCATTATCATAAAGCTCCAAACCAATGGAAATTTGTATTTGGTAAATACAGATAGGATTAAGAGCGTTGCTACGTACCATGGATGTACAGTTGTTGCTGTAAAATAGTAAAAGCTTAGTGCAATTAAAAGTGCTGTAATTAATTGAATGGGGGTTTTGTTTTTTCTGAAAAAAGTGAGTAATAGCACAAAAAATATCACAATATAAGCAATGTATTTTCCTATAATTGCAATTTCATTATATCCTCTAAAAGTATAGCCAATTGTTCTGGCAACATAATAAAGACTTGCATTGAATTCGAAATTTTGAAACCAAAGCGCGACAGTTTCAGTATAATTTGTGACAAATTCTGAGGCGTAAAAAGGAGCAAATAAGAGGATGCTAATCAAAAGGACTATGCTGTAAAATGAAATTAATTTTGCAGTTCCTTTAATAACGTCATTTGTAAGAACTAGAGGTGAAGTAGTTATTTTATTAGTATTAGATTGCTTCCCCTTTAGCCGGTCTTTAAATACAGTCAATAGGTTTGTAAAGGCGTTTTCTTTTTTCTGATTTCTAAGTGGTGTTGAAGTAAACCATTGATAAAATAGAGGTAAAAACAGCAATGGTATTAATTTCACGGATATTGATAAGGCTAAAATCACGGCTGCCCATTGCCATTTACCTGCGTACAATAAGTACAGACTCCAAATGAGGAAAAATATCATTAGGCCTTCAAAATGAAGATTGCCAGTGAGCTCAATAATGATGAATGGATTTAAAATATACCAAAAAATATGATGTACAGGTAGGTTTAATTTTTTGAGTAGTTTTTTTCCAAAATATAGGGTCCCAAAATCGGCGCCAATTATTATTAAACGCAAAATTATTGTTGCGCCCAATATGCTTTTTCCAGTAAATAACCCGGCAATAATAAAACACAGTTGATTAATTGGTGGATAATTTGTGTAATGTCCAGCACTGAGATCCCCCATACCTTGATATAATTCTTGTGCTTGAGCAACAGGAAAGTTCCCATTTGAGATAAATGAGTCCACAGTATAGAGGTAAGGATTTATCCCTTCTAAAATCATTCGTCCATCCCAAATAAAACGATAAAAATCTTGAGATAGGTTTGGAATTGCTAGAATAAATACGGCTCTAAAGACAAAGGCAATCCCTGTTAATAGTTTGATATTGTGTTTTGTAATTTGAATTAGCATATAAAACAAAAAGAATAATGCTATATAAATTGTGATGAGCTTTGTATAATCGGTTCTTACTAAGTCGTAAGCAAAAGATAAATAAAATAAAACCGAGGCGAATGCCAATAAAAGGGGAATCTTATGTTGTTGAAAAAATGATATTTTAAACATGTATTAACGATATTAAATTCGCGATCCCTTCTTTGGCTAAATATTCAAATAATTCATTTAAAGTGATGTCATACTGGACTAAATATAATAAGATTCCCTGATTATAAAAAAAAAATGAATGGCGAAAAAAGTATAGAATTATATAATTTCACTAATATAAGTTAAGCTTTCGTCGTTAAAGATTTAAAGAATACAAAACCGAAACCTAAAAATAACATGAGGTGAAATGGAAACAATCCAAAGTCACCACCTTGGTCACCAACCACAAATGCGTAATACATTCCAAAAGCAAAATAGAGCATTAACAGGCCTTCAAAAATAACATTTATAGAGATGTTCTTTTTTAAATATTTATTGTTTTTCCAACTATCTGTTAGCGTATTAATATTAAATTTTGGCGTGCGTATAAAGTCACTACGTTTGCCCAAGTGACCTTCAACAACTGCAATAGAATTATGTAGAGAAAAGCCCATGGCAATAGTGAAAAACGTCAAGAACATACCAATGTATTGTATGAAGTTTTTAAAGCTACTACCGTACATCCGTTTGTACATAAACCAGTAGCAAATAAAGAAAATAATAGAACTTAATACGAAGAAAGTCATCACATAAAAGTACATTTTAAATTGTGCGTACTCGTTTTTTATATATAACATAGGAATGCTCAATACAGCCACAATAAGAATGCAAAAAAACATAGTGCTATTTAATAAATGCAATACGCCATGCAGTTTAGTTTTAGCTGAAATATTTTGATTTTTTAGAACCTTCCACATCATTTTTCTAAAATTCTCGGCACCGCCTTTATTCCAACGGAATTGTTGTGTACGGGCAGCACTAATAACCACAGGAAGCTCGGCAGGAGTTTCTACATCTTCCAAATATTTAAACTTCCAGTTTCTTAATTGTGCTCTATAGCTCAAATCCAAATCTTCAGTAAGGGTATCACCTTCCCAATTTCCGGCATCCAAAATGCAAGATTTTCTCCATACACCAGCAGTCCCGTTAAAATTTATAAAATGTCCTTTGCTATTTCTTCCGACTTGTTCTAACGTAAAGTGTGCGTCTAGTGCAAATGCTTGAATCTTAGTAAGTACGGAGTAATTGCGATTGATATGTCCCCAACGCGTTTGTACAACACCAATTTCAGTATTCTTAAAGAATGGAATGGTACGTTTTAACCAATCTTTTTTTGGAAGAAAATCGGCATCAAAAATGGCAATATATTCTCCTTTGGCAATTTCAAGGCCTTCTTTTAAAGCACCAGCTTTAAAACCACTTCTATCTGTTCTGGTAATATGGACAATGTCTAATCCGGTTTGTTTTAACCGCTTGATTTGAGAAGCTGTTGTTGAAATAGTTTCATCGGTAGAATCATCGAGAACCTGAATTTCTAATTTGTCTTTTGGATAGTCAATTAATGCAATATTATCCAACAATCGCTCCATCACATACATTTCATTGTATACTGGGAGTTGAATGGTTACAAAAGGAATTTCATTTGGATTTGCCAAATCAAATTTTGGGCTGTTACTTTCTTTTTTCTGAGCAGAAAGGTAATTAAATAATAGATTTAGTTGCGCTAAAGCATACATAAAAATGAGTATGAGCGCAATTGAATACACAATAATAATTGTTTTTTCTAAGATCATTATTTAAAACTGTATTTAAATATCCAGGCTAAAATTTTAACCCCGGCAAATATACTACCTTTAACTGTTCCTGAGACTTTTGAAACACCTATTCTGTTTCTGTAATTCACTGGGATTTCAACATAACTAAGTTTTTGCTTTAAAGCTTTCAACTGCATTTCTACCGTCCATCCATATGTTTTGTCTTCCATATTTAGTCCTAATAGTTTGCTGTACTTTATAGCTCTAAAAGGACCTAAATCTGTAAATTTAGCAGCAAACATGATTTTCATTAAAAATGTTGCTAACCAGTTGCCAAAAACTTGTTGTGGCGTCATAGAGCCATGTTCACGTAGTCGCTTAACTCGTGCTCCAATTACAAAATCTATATCATCTTTTAATATGGGAGCTATTATTTTTGTAAGTTCTTCAGGGTAATCACTATAATCACCATCTAAAAAGACGATAATATCGGGAGCTGTTTCAAGTTTTGAAATATAGTCCATGCCTTTTAAACAAGCATATCCATATCCTTTTTGAGCTTCGTCTAAAACTGTTGCGCCTGCTTGTTTCGCATTTAATACAGTGTTGTCTGATGAGTTATTATTTACAACGATTACTTCATCAACAGTATCGGGAATATCATTAATTACGTTGGCTATAGACCCTTCTTCATTATAAGCAGGGATGATGACTTTAATAAGTGTCATTGGAGATTTTTTAATTTATTTTCTTTTCTGAAGGACTTCATATCTGTCCATTCGTTTATTTTTTTCCCGGCTATATATTTTTCAGCTTGTACAATAGCCTTGTTTTTATACCTTAGTAAATAACCTTCTTTTAAGTGGTCTTTAAATTGGCATTTGTAAGAGATGATTCCTTGAAGATTATAGAAAATCCACCAATCATTTTTTTTGCCCATATTAAAATGACCTTCACTTTCTTTATTGCCATTGTCGTGGTAAAAATACCAATACTTTATTTCTTTGTCGTTTTGAAATCGACCTTCTTTTTTAAGCGTTCCATTTTCATAATAAAATTTCCAGTAGTTAGTACGTTTACCTTTAATATAATCGCCACCTTTTTGAAGTGAACCATTGCTATGATGATATTTCCAGTAGTTCACTTTCTGTCCATTAACAAAATTCCCTTCTTTAACCATTTGTCCAGAATCATTATAAAATTTCCAGTATCCTGAAGGTTTTCCAAGACTAAAATGACCTTCTTCTTTTAAGCTAGTATTAGGGTGGTAAAAGTACCAATATTGACTTTCTTTATCGTTTAGGTATGTTCCTGATTTTTTTAGTTTTCCGTCCTGATAATAATATTTCCAGTAATCAACTTTTTGATTATCTAACATCCATCCTTCAGTCATTAATGTGTCATTATCAAAGTATGTTTTCTCATAGTCTTTTTGTGCGAACAACGACCAGGAAGTGAAAATAAAAATTAGTGATATGGTTTTCATTTTGGTTTTTACATTACCCAATTAAACAGGGCATTCAGCTATTTATCAAAGACAATTATTTCTTGTTTAACAAATTCATTAAATCAACATCATTACCAAGTAAAATCTCTTTCGGATTGATCCGTCCTTGTTCTGGTCCGTTTTCTAATTTTAAAACCCCTCTTGGGCAAACAGCACTACAAATACCACAACCAACACAGCTTGCTCTTACAATATTTTCACCTTTCTGTGCATAAGCGCGAACATCGATCCCTTGCTCGCAATAAGTAGAACAGTTTCCACAAGAAATACATTGTCCGCCATTAGTTGTAATTCTAAATCGGGATTTAAAGCGTTGTACAATACCTAGATATGCTGCTAATGGGCAGCCAAAACGACACCAAACACGATTTCCAAAAATTGGATAAAATCCGGTACCAATAACACCAGCAAATATAGCGCCTATCAAAAATCCATAGATGTCTTGAATCGTTTGTGTATTGATTCCTAAGACATATTGCGATTCAGAGAAATATGCATATAAGGTAAAGCCGGTCATTACGAGTGCAAAGATTAATACACTATGAACCACCCAACGTTCCAATTTCCACGACTTAACTGTTTTATCAGATAATTGTCTATAAGGGTCTCCTAAAGTTTCAGCTAATCCTCCACAACCACATACCCAAGAGCAGTACCAACGTTTACCAAAAAAGTAAACCATTACCGGAACGATAACTAAGGTTAATACAATCCCCCAAATCAAAATGAATAATCCTAAACCTCCGCTAGCAATGAGCTCGTCTAAGTTCCAACTGTAGAAAAAATCGTAGTCAAGTGGAAAGGCGTTCTTAAAGTCGTACCAAGGTTTTTCAAATCGCACAAGAATTTCAGGAATTAAAAAAGCAAATACAATTTGAAAGAATAAAACTGAAGTGGTACGTAATACTTGATATTTATTATGACGATATTTAATATACATTCTAATAGCCATAACGGTCATTACCGTACAATACAAGAAGCCATATAAAAACCATTGGCTAGCCAAATTACCGTTAAGGGCTATATTAATTGGGTCTACGGTATAAGTCCAGTTAACAATATAATCTGGTCTGAAATACAATAGTAAATAAAAACTAACCAGAAAAATAAAGACAAACCAGCCTATCCAACCACGATTAGTTGCTTTACTATGAAAGATGCCATTATTTTTAATCCCTGGAGGGCCCAGTGTAATTACATTTGGAATAATAAATAGGAGGGCACCAATAATCCCGAGGCCAAAAGTCAGCCACCAATACAAACCTTTGTGTTCTTTAACATGGCCTTTTGCTGCACTTTTTGCAATTTCATAAGAAAGACTATGAGGTTTATCCCAAATAACTTTATCCCATGCTTCATTTCTTTTATGAGTGGCATTTGCAGTTTCTAAAACATCGATGATTTCAGAAGAGAAAGAAAATGGGTTTGAAAACGCCTTTCCAACTACTTTAGATTTTATATCGTTTATAAAAAGTTCGCTCTTAATGCCCTTATTGCTAACAAAGTTGTCAAATACCTCTGAAGAAAGCTCGTACTTCCCTAAAAAGATAAGTGATATAAATATGGCAAGTCCAATTAAAAAGAGACTAAGCCCTGTGTTTTGAATGTTTTTCATTTTATGTTTTATGAAAGTTGGAAAATACGTTTCCAACTTTTTTTCTTAAGTTGAATATTTGTGTTGTTTTCTTGATTGAACTTTGCTACGATTGCTTTTTCATGAAGCTTATAAAATTCGGGATCAAAATTGGCATCAGCAAGATGCTCCAAGACATAATCTACGCTTCGTTTTTCGTTAAGAATCCTGTCAAAAAACTCATGGCGCATTCTAATACCTAGGGTGTTGATTCCAATAAATGCGTTGTTGGCCGTATCATAATTTATATGAATACAAATTTTACCATTAGCATGTTCCCAATAAAACCTCGATTCATTTGCTTTTGGTTGAGCCCAAACCCATCCGTAAGTTTGATATTCAATATCAATGAATTTAGCTGAGTTAAACCAATGACCAGGCTTATATTCTGTTTTGTTTCCACAAATTGTTTGTGCAACAGTTTCTCCCATTATACGGCCTGTGTACCATACGGCTTCAATTGTTCGTCGTTGTCCAATTGGGTCATGTTGTTCTGCACAGTCACCAATGGCATAAACATTTGGGATATTTGTTTCTAAAAACCGATCGACCTTGACACCTCTTCCGGTTTCAATAGCCGCCGTTTTTATAAAATCAATATTTGGAGATACCCCCGCAGTTAAGCCAACAACATCACAAGGTATTTCTTCACCAGTTTCGGCGATAATTACCGACTTGACCTTACCTGTTTCATCTGATTTTATTTCTTTTAAATTTACTCCAAGACGCAAGTCAATATGATTATTTCTAATTTCTCTATTAATCATTTCGCTTTCACCTTTTGGTAAAACAATGTCCCAAAAACTATCTTCTCTTACTAAAAACGTTACTGGAATATTGCGGGAATGGAGCATTTCTACCAATTCAATGCCTATTAGACCTCCGCCGACAACAACTGCACGTTTACAAATTTTATTGTTGGGAGCATACTTTTCAAGTTTCTCCAAATCTTGTTTATGGTATAGACCCATTACAGCATCAAGATTCTGTCCTGGCCACCCAAACTTATTTGGTTTACTACCAGTGGCTATAATTAAGCTGTCATATTGAAGGCTCTCACCTTCTTCAAAATGTAAAGTTTTTGATGTGGTGTCTATATCCCGAACATAAGCTTTCTTCAAATCAATCCTGTTTTTTTTCCAGAACCAATGCTCATAAGGTTGGGTATGTTCAAACTTCATATGACCCATGTAAACATACATCAGCGCCGTACGAGAAAAGAAATAGTCGGTTTCTGCCGAAACAATGGTAATCTTTTTATCCGAAAGTTTTCTTATATGCCTGGCAGCTGTAACTCCAGAAATTCCATTACCAATAATTACAATGTGTTCCATGTACTTTATTTGAATAAGTTCTAAACATAATTAGGCTCTTATCAGTGTTAAATGAGATCGTTTTATAAATGCCTAAATTTTTTCAAACCTATAAAAAATTAAACATACTGCCTGTTTACTTATAAAAACTTTAATAGTTATAATTAAAATGAACAGGTTCAAGTTTTTCATTCAATTCAAAAAAAAAGGCATAGCTCACTCTAAATACTTTAAAATTCAGATCCTGATTTACCCATATTTGGTATTATGTCGCAACTAAAGGTAATAACTTAATTTATGACCCAAAGTTTAGAATTGATTTAAATTAAATTGAAATGTAAGGATGGCTTATTGACTAAGACCTAATTATTTTGAATTGTGTTAGTTATCTAACACATAATGTAATTAAATCCCTGTTAATTTGGCTTAAAAGGATCACATGAAAAAATTAATCACACTAATTGCTATTGTAACGCTTTCGTATTCAATGTTTTCTCAGGAGAATGAAAGTCTGGAATCACCTAATATTAAAACGTATACACCTTCAAAATTATTAAGTAGTGGGCAATGGGATATTAAATGGTTTAATAATTTATATACACAAACTAAGAGTACATTTCAAAATGGTAAAATTCCAAGAGAAACTTTTTTTACTTCTAGCATCGATGTATTTACTGGTGTTTCAAACGGCAATAGTTTTAATATTGGGTTACTTATAGAACTTAGATCTAATGTTATTGGTGATCGTAATGCTATAGATGTTTTTAAGTTTGATGGTGATGGCAATACGGCACGGTCTGGAATTACCTCTATCGCACCAGCTATAAAATTTAATCCGTTAAAAAATGTGAGTAATTTTACAATACAAAGTGCTTTTCACATCCCCATGGTTGATAAGGAAACCGAAAATGGGGTGTATTTAGATCAAAAAGGATATACTTGGCAAAACCGATTTTTTTACGACCATACCTTTGCAGGCGAGGACTGGCAATTGTTCACTGAACTGAATACAGAATTTAATTTTGGCAAAAAAGAGGATAGCTTTGCAAATAACAGTTTAGGCCTGACCCCAGGAATGTTTTTAAGTTATTTCCCAAGCCAAACGTTTACTATTTTAGCTTTAGCACAACATTCGCAACGGATTGATTTAGGTAATAATTTTTCTCAAAATTATACAGCTATTGGTGGTGGTGCAAAGTTTCAGATCAATAGAATTCTTAATATTGAAGCCCTGTATACTAATTTCGTAAGAGGAAATAATACAGGATTGGGAGAAACATTTAACATTGGTTTAAGAGCTTTGTTTTAATGATTATCTTTAAATTAGGAGTTTAAACAGCGTTTCAATGAAGTTTGTGAAGTTTTTATTTTTAATATTTTGTCTGCAATTACAAGTATCTTGTAAAGGGCAGGGACCTAAAGTCAATGGGGTTAGTTTTGTTGCTTCAAGAGATACAATCTTGGAGAAACATGTAACTCCTGTTGTTAATGTAAATGCCAATTATGCGGCAATTATGCCTTTCGGGTTTATTAGAGACTCCAAACAACCTGAAGTAATATATAATTCCAATCGACAATGGTATGGCGAGTCAAAAGCAGGATCGCAACAGTATATTGAAGCCTTAAAAAAAAGACAGCTTAAAATCATGCTGAAGCCACAAATTTGGATAAGTAGAGGGGAGTTTACAGGATTTTTAAAAATGACTACTGAAAGTGAATGGAAAATTTTAGAAGACTCTTATTCGGAGTTTATTTTAGAATTTGCACAATTGGCTCAGGAAACGCAAACGGATATCTTTTGTATTGGTACAGAACTAGAACAGTTTGTTGTGAATAGACCCGATTATTGGAATCAATTAATAGTAAAAATCAAGGCTATTTATAAAGGTAAATTGACCTATGCGGCAAACTGGGACGAATTTAAAAGGACCCCATTTTGGGATCAATTAGATTTTATTGGTGTTGATGCGTATTTCCCTGTGAGCGATAGTCAAACCCCAACAATGGCTGAATGTATGCAGGGCTGGATCTCTCATAAAAAAACTATTAGAGACGTATCTAGCACTCATGGAAAACCAATTTTGTTTACTGAATTTGGTTATCGCAGTGTTGATTTTTCTGCAAAAGAACCTTGGAAGTCTGATAGAAGTATGACGACTGTAAATTTAGAAGCACAAAAAAATGCAACTCAGGCTATTTTTGAAACATTCTGGGATGAAGATTGGTTTGCTGGTGGATTTATTTGGAAATGGCATCACAATTATGAATCGGCAGGTGGAGCAAGTAACACGATGTTTACACCACAAAATAAACCTGTAGAATCAGTGCTGAGGCGCTATTATTCTGATCAATGAGAAATTTATTTTCAATACTAATTTTCTGTTTTGTTTTTGGAAAAGCATTTTCTCAGGATCGGGTTGTTGCCAATCTAAAAATTCAAGGGAACAAAAAACTAAAATCAGATTTTATAAAGAGAATAGCATTCTTAAAAACAGGTGTGGCATTAGACTCTATGAGTATTGAAGCCGATATTAAGCGTTTAAAGCGAATGCCTTCTGTTGCTCATGCTTATTATCAAGTTTTTTATTCCCATGACAATCAATATAATGTGATTTACAATATTGTTGAGAATTTTACAATCATTCCATCGGTGAATATCTATACCACTAACGCTGATGAATTTGCCTATCGACTGGGGTTGTATGAATTCAATTTATTTGGCCAAAATATTGCTTTTGGTGGGTTTTATCAAAATGATATTTACGGGTCCTTTGCCATTAATTTTAGAGCGCCAAATTTATTTGGTAGGCAATTTGGTTTGGCGACAAATTATCAGGACTTAACAACATTAGAGCCTGTTTTTTTCGATGACACAACCGCCAGTTATAAGTATAATAACACATCCATAGAAGTTTTGGGATTATATGCTATTAACTTTAATCATAAAATTGAATTTGGGTTGAGCTATTTTACCGAAGATTATCAATACGATTCAGGAGCTACTAGCCCGGAAGTTCCACTGATATTGAATGTTCATAAATTACTCTATAAGGCCATTTACGAATATAATGATCTGGATTATGACTATCAATATGTTTCAGGGTTTCGAAGCATGTTTAATTTTCAATATGTTACTTCAAGAAGCGACATGTTACCTCATTTTTTTATAGGGTGGAATGACTTTTATTATTTTAAAAAGCTAGGAAATAAAGGCAATTTGGGCACCAGACTCCGACTGGGATTATCGAGTAATCAAGACACGCCATTTGCGCCGTTTTCAGTGGATAATAATGTGAATGTAAGAGGCGTTGGAAATACCATTGATAGAGGTACAGGTGCCATGGTTCTCAATATGGAATACCGGCATACACTTTATGAAAAGGGCTGGTTTATACTTCAGGGAAATTCATTTATAGATTCTGGTACCTGGCGAAATCCAGGAGGTGATTTTGGTGATTTTTCAGATCTTGATAATATTAAAGTCTATACAGGATTAGGACTACGATTTATTCATAAAAAGGTGTTTAATGCCATTTTTAGAATTGACTATGGTGTAGGGTTGACCAAGAATGGGACTCGCGGACTAGTATTCGGGATTGGACAGTATTTTTAAGCAATATATTTTAAATAATAACGGTGTAACTCGTCGGCTGATGCACCAAACCATTTCTTTACATAAATGGTCCAGAAATGATATTGGAGTTTCCAAATGCCCTGAGATTCATAACGCCTAGCAGAAGTGGTGATCCATTGTTGAATAACCACAAATTCATTCCGAGCATATAATTTGTTAATCAGGTCATTGTCCTCGTAAATTGTATAGTGTTCATCAAAACCGTTGAGTTCTTCAAACAGCGATTTATCTATAAACTGACTTTGATCACCCCCGCGACAGGCTCTCCATCTAAACTGCGTTAGCCAACTCGCCAAACGTAACCACCAATGATTATGATCAAATTTCATTTTAAAACAGCCTGCTGAATTTCCTTGTTGGAGCTCATCAATTATAAATTGATCAAAGTGATTTGGCGGAATGGAATCGGCATGTAGAAAATAAAGGATGTTTCCCGTTGCACGCTGAGACCCCATGTTCATTTGCTTAGCACGTCCTTTTACCGATTGAAGTAGAAATAGCTCAGTAGTAGCTGAATTATTGGAAATTAATGATGTGACAAATTCTAGAGAACCGTCTGTGCTTCCACCATCAACTATTATAATTTCAGCAATATTTTTTGGCTTGGATTTTCTCAATACATGCTGAAGTACTTTGCCAATAGTTTTGGCTTCGTTAAGCATTGGTATTATGACAGAAATTTTATTCATTTAAATTCCAATTATAGTCCTTATAACTTTTCTTGGCTTTTGATGAAATTTGAATATCTGAATAACTGTTTAAGAAGTCAATTATAGAGCCGTTTTGCTTAAAATCTTTGGCAAACCATTTAAAGATATTCGATATTTTAATGCTGTTTTGTGATAGGTTGTTTTTTGAAGGATCGAACAAAAATTCTTTCGTAGCTACTGTTAATTGAGTTTCAATCATTGAAGCGGTAAAGGCTTCATTTCGTAATTTAGGACAAGACACAGAGGCGCATACAATAGCAAAATGAATACGCGGTTCGTCCATTTTACGTAGAACCTCGTGTTCGATATAATTGAGATCTCTTAATCTATGATCGAGTTTGATGAATTTTTTATCCCAGGGATTTCCAATGTCTTTGATGCTTTTTATAGGGTAATTATTGAGAATCAACTTGATGGTAAACGCATTATAAGCATTAATCCAATAGGCTAATTTTTCGTTTTTCGAAGATGAGGTATTGGGTTGATGTTTTGAGAGTAAATTTAAATAGGCATCCAATTGGGCAACATTGGTTTTAAATCCTTTATAATTAACATGGCCTTCTTGGTCTACATGTGTTTTTAAAAGGGTATCCCAGCTGGAGTGGTCAAAGCTTTGAGCATTGATACCAAGGCTATAAAGAGACATAAGGATTGCAAATAAGACCTGCTTCATCGTGTAGAGTTTATTTTTAAAGATGAGACTCCCACCATGGAACGACATTGTTCAATACAAGTTGTAGGAATAACAATTATTTTTTTGATAAAGGATATAACTCCTGATTTATAAATGTGTTTGGGAAATTTTCATCACCTTCAAAACCTAACTCAATATCTTTTCCACTGTGTGGGATATAATTGGTTTTAAAAAGGTAATCCCAAATACTTAAAGTAAGTCCAAAATTTACACCAGTCCTTACAGGAAGTTCTTTGGCATGATGCCAAATATGCATTTCTGGACTGTTAAGTACATATTTTAATGGGCCATAATTCCAACCTAAATTTGCGTGATTTAAATGCCCAATAACAATATTGAAGAAATAAACAATGGCCACATGCTGTGCATCGAATCCACCAATAATGGCAAGTGGGATATAGAGAATAGATTTATACACTACGGGTTCCATCCAGTGATACCGTAGGTGTGCTGAAAACCCCATTTCTTTAACGCTGTGGTGTACTTTGTGAAAGTTCCATAAAAAATTAACTCGATGTAATAGTCGGTGGGTATTCCATTGTACAAAATCGCCAACGATAAAAAAGATGAGTAGGCCTAACCACAGCGGTAAATTATCGACGTCAAAAAGCTGAAAGCTTGAAACAGAAAGTCCGAGCGTTCCTAAAATATCATTAAAGAATTCGGAAGCGGTATTTGATAATGCGATAAGCACAATTAAATTCAAAAGGAAAAAATTGAAGAACATATAAAAGGTGTCTAGCCAAAAATCTTTTCTAATTAAAGCTTGATTCTTACGCCATGGAAAAGCAATTTCCAATATCCAAACTAGGATAGAGATTATAATTAGGCCATAAAAGTAATTGTCCCAATTATTTTGAAATAGAAGTTCTTGTTTAAGGTAATTCCAGTATCCTGAATACGAATTTGATATGATGTCAATATATTTTTCCATAGTGAATTTAAACTTAAAGACGCAAAATACATTTAAACTAAAGTTTCTAATAATTTAAACAACAAAGCACTAATAATAGCGGCAATTGGAAGCGTGAGCAACCAAGATAGTAATATTTTGCCAACCATTTTGCCATCGGCTTTTTTGGTTACGGTTCCTATACCAAAAATAGAGCCTACGGACACATGGGTTGTAGAGACTGGTAAGCCGTGAATACTTGCTGTTGTCACCAATAATCCGGTAATTAAATTTGCCGTAAACCCTTGTCCTGAGTTCATTGGTGTGATCTTTTTACTCATGGTAACTCCTACTTTTTTTGCATTTAGTAAACCACCAACAGCCATTATTACAGCGATAATTATCATGCTCCACTTGAGGTCTATAGTGTTGATAATTAGCAATAAACCTACAATTTTTGGGGTGTCATTTAATCCACGAGCAAAACTCACGATTCCTGAGCTTAAGTAGTGTAATGCATCTAAAACTTTTTGAGAGCTCAATCCTAATAATTGGCCTTCATAAACTGCGGTGTCATCATTAACAGAGGCTTCTAATGTGGTCGTGCTACTTAAGGTTGAATTATTAGTCATTTTGAACGATGTAATTTTTGCGGTTAGCTTTTCATGAATATTTAAACTCATGGTTTTAGTGACTTTAAGTTGTTTCCTAAAGAATCTAAAAATAACATAGGCTATTAAACTTAATATTGCGGCCATTAAAGGGCTTACAATTAAGGGCATTAAAAAAGTGCTACCTAATTTTTCGAAATTGAATTGTGTACCTACGGCCATGACTCCGGCTCCAAATAGGCCACCTACCAAGCTATGTGTTGTAGAAATTGGCATCCCAATTTTTGTAGCGATAAACACGGTGAGTGCAGCACCAAATGCAATTGAAATTGCAAAAACGGGCATGCTAATAAGTTCATTTGGCACTAAGCCTTTACCTGAAAAATTCTTTACGAGTTCATTGGCTAAAAAAATAGAAGCCACCGAGCCTGAGAATGTCGTAATGGTTGCCCAATTAATGGCTTTTTTAAAATTTGTTGTTCCGCTGCCGAAAAGTGTGGCCACACCTTTAAAGTTGTCGTTAGCGCCATTGGTAAATGCTAAAAAGCAGGCAGAGAGAAAAAGGAGAATTAATATCATGAATTTTGTTTAACACTCACTTTTGTCGGAGGGAATACCGCTGTGCTTACATAAAAAAGGTTAAAAAAAGTGATCAAAAAAAGAGGCTGGTTGAAAAGTTATTGTAGCCTCATTTGTCAAGTTGAACTTGTCGAAATTAATGTTGATTATCAATCATTTAATTATTTCGACAAGCCCAGACTGATGTAGAACTTTACTTTTAAGGAACTCTATTTTTTATTTTTAGCAACAGCCTCCACCATCATAATGGTATGTGGATTCGGAGAAATAGATATCATCCCTACCTAAGGCTGCCAAATCAGCAGCTGTTTTATCGCAAATTGCTAAGGGTTGATTTTGTATTAAAACATGTCCTGCTTTATCATCAAAATAATCCTCATCCCCATAATAAATTGCTGCTTTTCCAGTAAAAATACAAGGGCCGTCTTCTGGCATTGGGTCTTTGATGGCAGCGACTTCAATAGATTCAATATAAATTAACTCATCGGTGTCATAATGTTTTGGATCGAGGATTCTATAAGGTTTACGTGCACGAATTTCGATGGTTCCAAATCCGGCATCGGTGAGCATTTTTACATACTCGGCAATTGGTAAGCTTCCACTTAAACATAGGGCACGTAAGCGTTCGTCATTGCGTAAGTTATCGTTCATAGGTTGCTCACAGGTTGGATCGCTCATTACTAAACGGCCATGAGGTTTTAAGACGCGATACATTTCGGCAATAGCCTTTTTTAAATCGTTGGCTTTAAAAATATTAAAGAGGCAGTTTTGTGCGGCCACATCAATACTATTATCGGCAACAGGAAGATTCATTGCGTCTCCTTTTTTAAGTGTTACAAACTCACTTTTAAACCATGGATTTTGTGCTTCGGCTTCAATGAAATTTTTACGTGATGCTTCCAGCATTTCATCCACCACATCAATACCGATGACCCCATCTTTTTGCCTGTTGAAATATGAGAATTGTAATAATTCCATCCCTCCGCCAACACCAACATATAGCATTTTTGGATTATTAGTTAAATCACGGGCATGTACAGTACTCCCACAGCCATAATTCATTTCTTGCATGATTCTTGGGATTTTCAATCCTGGTAGTTCCCAAATAGGATTGGTGGTACAGCATAAGCCAACATCTGGGGTTAAGGCTGCTTCTTTATAGACATTGTGAGTGGTTTCTAGATAGCTCATTTTTTTTGATATTAGACCGCTTTGCTTATGGGCTTAGACGGTAGTTTTTTTTTAACCTTGCAGGTTTTGTGTTTTGCGTTAGGGATTGAACAATTTGTTTGAGCTCTTTTTTTTGTAGTGATTACAACGCAATAAAAAAGCGAGTTGTGAAAGCCCGACCACACCAAAGTGTGGAACGCCATAATTTATAATGTTTTCATTAGTGCTTTAAAAAGCGTTATCATATTGGGTTCTGCTTTTGCTGCTGTTTCAATAATATTAGCAATATTAACAGGTTCCAAGTTATCTGGGTCGCACTCATCGGTTAAAACTGACACGGCCGCTACTTTTAATTTTAGGTGATTGGCAACAATAATTTCTGGAACGGTACTCATACCAACAGCATCGGCACCAATAATTTTTAGCATGCGATATTCGGCACGGGTCTCTAGTTGCGGGCCAACAACACTGGCATAAACGCCTTTATGTAATACAATGTTATGTGTTTTTGCGAGGGCTTCAAATTGCTTGTTAATCTCAGTGTCATAGGGTGCACACATGTCGACAAAACGCTCTCCCAGCTGCTCTACGCCTTTAAATGCGAGGGGTGAACTACCCTGTAAATTGATATGGTCATCAATAAGCATTAATTCTCCTTTTTTATAGTTGAGGTTTATGGCTCCTGAGGCATTGGAGACTAATAAAGTTTTTATGCCTAATTTCTCCATTACTCTAATCGGGTAGGTGACATCGCGGAGTGAGTAACCTTCATAAAGGTGAAAACGACCTTGCATTATCACTACGGTTTTGCCTTCTAGAATCCCGTAAATGAGTTTCCCTTTATGAAACTCGACGGTTGCTGTTGGAAAGTTAGGGATTTGATTATAGCTAACTTCTTTAATGACCTCAATTTCATTTATGAGTTGGCCTAGTCCAGTGCCTAAAACAATACCTATTTCAGGGTTTATGAATCCTTTGTCATGAAGGTATTTTGTAGTTTCATCGATATATTTAGTCATAATTAAAGGTCTTGAATAGTGGTGATTTTTTTAGATCCTCAAAGGTATCAATATCGTTTAAAGTATCCAGTAAGGTATACTCTAAATTTTGTATTTTTAATTCCTCTAGTGTGAGTTTTAGAAGGTTGGGTTGACTCCAGGGTTTATTTTTAAATATGAACTCGTGTGCTGCTGTGAGTCCGATGAGATAATAGCCACCATCTTCGGCAGGGCCAAAGACCACCTCTTTTTTATTGAGCGCATCTAGACCTTGTTGAATAATAGTTTCGGAAATATCTGGTAAGTCAGAGCCTACAAGTACAATGTTATTATAGCCTGCATCAAAGCCTTTTTTAAAGGCGTTGTACATGCGTTCTCCAAGATTGATCCCTTGTTGTACTTCTTTTTGGCTGTCTTCCCATTTACTAGTGATGACCACTTCCGAAAAATAAATATGTTTCTCTACTGCAATAGCATTTGTGGCTTTTTCGGTGATATCAACAAGTGCTTTGTAGACTTTAAAAGCACCTTCATTGCCAATGGTTTTGGCGAGCCTGGTTTTTACTTTTCCTAGTTTTATGTTTTTTACAAAAACAATAATTAATTGTTTGCTCATAGCTTAAATAACGCTTCCTTGACAACTACTTCCTGCACCGGCGGTACAACCATAGCAGTGTTGTGAAATTATGATGTTTCTGTTTTCGAGCAACCCCTCATTGTATGCGCTAATGTGTTGTACTTTACTTGCAACTTTTAGATCCAGCATTTGGTTAAAATCGCAATCGTAAAGCCAGCCATCCCAACTGATTGAAATGGTATTGGTACACATCACACTTGCGACTGCCGATGGGTTATAAGCATCTACCAAGGCATACATATAATCGTCGTAATTTTCGGAGGCGATTAAATAATCTAAAAACCGACTGATAGGCAGGTTAGTAATTGCAAAAAGCTGATGAAACTGAATATTGAAATCTTCCAGTAGTGCCTTTTTAAAATCTTTTTCCATGGCTACTTGATCCCCTGGTAAAAAAGCGCCTGATGGATTGTAAACCAAATCTAATTTTAATGAGCTTTCGGGCATGCCATAGCCGATAGCATTTAAGTCTTGCAATGCTTTTATGGATTTATCAAAAACCCCTTCACCACGTTGTTTATCGGTTTTTCCTCGAGTCCAGTGAGGCATTGAGGACACGACATGTACATTGTGTTTTTTAAAGAATTGGGGGAGATCGTAATATTTTTTATTGGCTCTAATGATGGTTAGATTAGAACGCACGATAAAATCTTTAATCCCTGCTTTAGAAGCTTCTTCAACAAACCATCTAAAATTAGGATTCATTTCGGGTGCGCCACCTGTGAGATCTAAGGTATGGGCTTCTGTATTTTTAATGACCTCCAGACATTGCATCATGGTGGTTTTGGTCATGATCTCTTTACGATCAGGACCAGCATCGACATGGCAGTGTTCACAAACCTGATTACACATATAACCGAGATTGATTTGAAGGATCTCAAGTTTTTTTGCACGCAGTGGAAACTGTCCAGTTTCTGCAATTTTATCTGCAAATTTTGGAAGTTCGCCATTTTTGAAGATCCCATTAGACAGGATTTCCAATTGTCGATTGCTATTTGCTAAATCGCTTTCGCGTTTATGTAAGGACTTTGTTGCCATTAATCAGTATTATTGAATCTGAGAGCTTAGACGATGCAAATTGTAATAATTTACATTTCTAATTGATTAACTTTATTCATCATTTGAACACCATGTACAAGGGTAACGCCACTTTTTATAGCAGCACCAACATGTAAGGCTTCCATCATTTCTTCTTTAGTAATGCCGCGTTGCAGGGCATCTTTGGTATAGGCATCAATACAATAGGGACATTGCTCGGTATGTGATACCGCTAAAGCAATGAGTGATTTTTCACGTGCGGTTAATTTTCCTTCCTCAAACACGGAATTATAATAGTCGAAAAATTTAGTACCGAGTTCCTCATTCCAATCGCTGATAGCTCCAAATTTTCGTAAATCGGCAGGATCATAATATGTTTTAGACATGCTGTATATATTTTATGCTTAGTGCATTTTGTTTAAGACGTGAAAATATACAAAAGTTTACTGCAAGTTTGTTAAAGTAACTATAAGAAAAATGTGTCTAATTTATTAAGGGATCAATAAAAAACCTCGACTTGCTATTAATTAAGCATGTTGACAGTAGCATTCTCTAAAACTATTATTTCCAGTGAGCTCTACATATAATTTTTCCTATGTATTGAAATGGAAGATGAAGGTTTAGTAAGTTAGACTTTTTTTTGAGTTTTTTGGACATCCTAATTTATGATGGATATTAATTGAAAACCCAAAAGTGATTATATTGGATATTTCTATAATCCTTTGTTACACGGCTTCATCAAATTTAAAGTCGTCATAGATCTCCTTGCAACCATATCCAACAATCGAAAAATCTCTATTATACCTCAAGCCTTTTAGGTAAAAATCGCGTAAAACTGAAAGGCCTTTAATATCAATTTTACTAACCTTATCAATATTAATTGTTACTCTTTTATATTTATCAGTTATTGAGTTCAAATAAGTTTTAAGCGATTCTGAAGTAGCTGTATTAATAGGTCCTTCCATCATAAAGATGACATTTTGATCTGTTATTTTAAGTATCATAATTAAAAGTTTTAAATGTTATTAATTTTTATAAATCCTTTAGTTTTCAATATTTCCTGGATTGCGATATCCTGGATTGTCCTTATACCAATCATTATATACGATTCCTCCAGAGCTTGCCCATTGAATAAAGTAATTATAGGCTTTATCTATAGCTATAGATTCTTTGGGAACTTTAAAATCGTGAACGATATTAATTGCCCACGGTAAACCATTATTGCTAATATAATTTCCGTCTTCATCATTATTAATGCCCTCTATTTCAAAAAGATTTACCCCTAATGATGTAGTGTGCATGTTTGTTAAATGCACTTCTTTTTCTCTCATTTTATCAACAATCAAAAAAGGATTAAAAGGAGCTACTCCCAAATCATTAGTGGTAATTGGAGTAGTGAATTTAATAGAGACTGTAGTTTCTGTATTTAACATAGAATTAGGGTCATCGAATAAAATAATTACCGCATTATTGTGACCCGTTTCTGTACCATTTGAGTTTTGGTTAATGTAATTATGTTCCAAAATATTTCCTGAAACACTTTCAATTTGTGATGAGAGCAACGATTCAATTTCTATACCAAAACCATTAGTATAACTGGCTCTATTTGATTTAATATTAATTATAAAATCTAATTGAACTGCAAGATTTTGAGCGTTTAAAATGGCTACAGCACGATAATTTACAACAAGATCATTAAAATCGTAATCGCCATTTGAAGGCCATAAATCTTCGAAAGCGATAGATCCCATTCCGTATTTACTTGGGGTAAATACCTCAAATGCTTTATTGAAATCTTCAGGATAACTGTCGTCTCTGTCTAATATCCCATCTCCATCTGTGTCAGGGTCATCAATTATTTCAGTATAAATTCTAAATGTTGTTAAATCATTAATTGTTCTTCCCAAGTCGGAGTTGTTATTTGCACTGATGCCGTAATTGTATTGCCAGCCTCCTGTTTGAGTATCCATAATGATTAAATCAGAGCTACTTGCATTGTTAGCCAGCCATAATTCCTGATTTGAATCAAAAGTCATTGAAGTAGGTTGGAATGGTAGGTTATCAGAGCTTATTCTGGTGCTTTGATAATTGTTGTTGGCGTCCAATTCCAATCGATATAGCCCTGAAAATGTACATAAATATAGGGTGCCATTATCAGCAAAAGCTAAATCACCTCCACTGGTACTGTGTAAACCATTTATGACCCAGGAGTTTATTTCGACTCCATTTGCAGGATTATATGTATATAATTTATCACCTGTTGAAAAGTAAAGCAGCCCATCTCTATAATTATAGTCTAATCTTGGGCCTCCTCTACCAAGATTTGCAACAATTTCCCATGTATTATTTTCAATGGAATATTTCATTAAAGGATAAGGGCTGCTTCTCCCTATAGAATAAAGTACTTTGTTCGATTGATCTATGGCGCAGGTCCAACTGCCCATTGGCATGTTAGAGATGTATGTGAACTCCCCAGATAATGGATCTACTTGAAATAATTCTCCGGAGCCATTTACACAATACAGATAATCATTTACCAAATTAAGGGAGCTGGAATTATCAATTGCTTTATTATTCGATCTTCGCGATCCATTGATATGATTATAAATGACTTCTTGGTTAAGAACATATTCAATTGACGAAGAATATTTTAGATTTTCATTTCTACGGATATATAATTTATTATAATATTTTGGTAAACTAATAGTCTGTTTTAATGTGCCGTTGTTTGGTACCCCTGAGAATATTAATTTGCTTAATACATCCAGTTTGTAAATAGGCTCAGAAGCTATTTCTCCTGCTTCATTTTCAAAAGATTCATTTCCTTCAAATTGTTTTACATCAGAATAAGCATAAACATCGTATCTAACATAATCATGGTCGTCGTTAATAGTGACTTTAACTTCTTGGTGAGTACTATAGTCGAAACCTTCAGGAATATTTAAAGCCTTCATTTCGTCAACTTCAGAAACTTCAATTTCATTATTAACAGGAGCAACTTCGCAGGCACTGAAAGTTAAAGAAATAGCACAAATTGAAAGTAAGCGGGGTTTAAAATATAGCATGGTTTTTTAAATGTTTCATTATCGATTCTAATGATATCGTAGAAACCAAAAACATGCCAAAACCAAATTGAATCTATCTTACTGTATTTCAGCATCTTAATAAACATATTTTTAATATTTAATCTCGATTTTGGAATATTTTCTATTTACTGGATTTTATAGCTAAACAAATTCCTAAGTGTTACAATAAAATTCAATTTTAATCAGTCTGACCTTCTACTCAGATTCATCCTATCCAAGCCTTTTAGGTCTTATTCAATTCTCTTCAACGAATGCCAATCCATCCGGAATCTTTCCAGTTCCAATACTGCTAACTATGGAAAATGTTTGCATGTCAATCACTTCAATTTTATTCGCATTGGAATTAGCAACAAAAGCATATAACCCATTTGGATGGGTCAATATAGCAACCGGGCGGGGAGATTTATAAAGTATTTTTTCGATCAGCTTTTTTTTACCAGGAATAGTGATTGTTTTAATTAATTTTTTGGCATATCGATTATAAACTGAAATGGTGCCATCAGCAGCGTTCGTTACCAAGCAATGACTTCCATCAACAGAGAACTTCAGTCTTGAAGGGTCTTTCCCCGCGCTCAACGTGTCTATGACCTGATGATTATCTGTACTGATTATAGATATTGAGTTTTCTTCATTGTTTGACACCCAAATTTCTGACCCATCTGGAGTAATATCGATTCCTTCTGCTCCTAAACCACAGGGGATAATTTTAATTACCTGGTCTTGTTCAAGGTTGATAACACTTACCGAATTCGAATTAATGTTGGTAACATATGCCAATGGTTTATTAGGGTGAAGGACCAAGAGGTGGCTGAATTGTTGTTGAGTAGGTATTTTTTTTTCGACGAAACCTGTTTCTACATTAACCACTAATAAATCATTACTTAAATCGGTAACCACAACAACTTTGTTGGATTGAGGAATAGCTACAATTCCATGAGGTCTTAAGCTTTCATCAAGCTGTATTATTTTTTCTGGTTTATTGGTTTCTGTGTTAATAACTGTAATGCTTTTACCAATAACATGAGGAGCACCGTAATTAGTTACTATAACCTTTTGTTGATTAGTCAATGTAGTTGCCTCATGTGGCTCTATATTAATAGGCAATTCATTATTAATCACTTTTCCTTGATATAAATCAAAAATTGTTATGTTGCTACTTAGCTTATTTACAATATATAATTTTCCGTTCGTTTGAATTGTATAAGAAGGTCTTCTTACCACATAAATTATTATTAAGGATGTTAAAAAAAATACACCAAGTAACACTAAAATGAGTTTTATTTTTTTCATGATTGATATGAATGAAGTAATTTAATAGAAAATCGAAATACATAGAAGTCAGCGGCATACGAGTTAATGATGAGTTTTTGCATAATAGTTAATTTCTTTATTGGAGAAGGCATTAATTACCGTAAGGCCAACTGATTTTTTCGACATTACAAATGATTTTTTTATCAATTGAGATTAGCATCTAACAATGTTGATGTATTGCTGCTAAAATATCCAGAAAAAGGGTGCCCTATATTGGATGGATTTTGATATGGGCTAGGGGATATCCCAATTATAGGCTTGGTAAAATAGCCCTCTATAGTCAATGTTTTCAATAATACAAAAAAAGAACGGCCTCGTATTCTGTTGTTAATTTTTGATAATAGACCTTTGGAATACCATTTGTTATCAAAATTTTCAAATAGTTCTTTTTTTTGCACCTCCGAACAGTTTTTAAAAGAAACTCCATAGGTGTTTTTGCAAGTTTCACGGAGGCTGTTTAGACCGTTTAAAAAATTATTATACTCTTTGACAGAAGAATAGACTTCCATATAGTTGATTATATAATCTTGAATCTTAGCTAGCCTATCTCTTGGTGATGGTGTGGAGGGTATTATCACATTAACTAATTCAGCAATTAAGTCAAAATAATCTTCAAAATTTTTACAGTTATGAGATGAATTCCAAGTAAAGTATTTGGCCACGAGAACAGATATAGAACTTATTCCTGTTAATCCTAATATTCCTCTGATAGCTTTTCTTCTATTCATCTTTATAAGTTTCTTATTGATAGTTATGGAATATGATAATAATTCCTGTTTTCACCTCTTTACTCATTAAATATTTGACGTAATATTATAATAAGAGTTGGGTCGTGATAAGTTAAGTGGCTCGCTTGGCTCGTTCCCAATTAACAGATTGATTGTCAGATATATAGCGTATAAAACCTAGTATTACAGAAAGGTTCATGATGAAAAAATAATAAGGGACAAATAAAACCTTTATCCTTGTAGACCTATTTTCTAAGAACCAGCCTAATAATGCTGCGCAATAAAAGAAAACCTGCATCCAAAATAAAATAGAATAAAGGCCATCATTAAAAAGCCCCTCGTTATAAGCCAGAATAAATGAAATTGGAATTAATACTAACAAGCAAAGAGGTGTTAATGTCCAGCGAAGTACTCGATGTGAAATGTATTGAAATGAAAGTGTACCATATTTAAAAATATTAAGTAATGACCTTAGCCTTACTATGGATTGAATACCGCCAGCAGAAATTCTTATTTTTCGTTTCAACTCTTCCTTTACATTTGTGGAAGCTGTTTCAATAGCATATGCTTCAGGATCGTACTGTATTGTATATCCCTCTTGTGCAACCCGTAATGAAATAACAAAATCATCAAGCAGCGTATCTTTCTCAACATGACGATATAATTTTGTTCTAATAGCAAACAATTCACCTGCTGCTCCAACTACAGAGTATAGTTCTGCATCCCATTTTTTTAAGGCAGACTCGTATTTCCAATACAATCCTTCTCCAGCTCCAGATGCAGCATCACTTTCTTTATTAACAATACGTTTTTCACCAGAAACACACCCTACCGTTTCATTTCCAAATAGGTTAACAATACGTCTTATGGATTCTTTCCCTAGCATTGTATTTGCGTCGCTAAAAACTACAATTGGTGTTTTTACAAACTCCATTCCTCTATTCATTGCTCCAATTTTTCCATTTCTAGCACACAAGTGATGTACAACTGTATTTGGATATCCTTTTAATATTTCTGGAGTCCCATCATTTGAACCATCTGTAATCCAAACAATATTTAATTTTTCTTTAGGGTACTCAAGTTCTAAAGAATTTCTCATTTTTGCTGCCACATAATCTTTTTCGTTGTAGGCTGCAATAAATAAGGTTACCTCTGGTTCGTAAGAATGATCTATCTCTGCTCTTTTACCAATTTTTAAAAATCTTCTAATCTTTATAATTAGGTATAGTAAAATACCATAGCCAACATAGGTGTAGATAATTATAAATAATAATGTCCAAAAAAGTAGTTTTAATATTTCCATAAGATTAAATTTTAGTATTTTTCCAAGTGCTGGTTTCGAAATTGTATTGTTTTATTATTCTGGCTGGATTACCTACAGCAACCGAATATGGCGGTATATTTTTTGTAACGATACTTCCTGCTGCCACAATAGAATGCTTACCAATAGTTACTCCTGCCAAAATCACCACATTTGCTCCAATCCAGGTTTCATCCTCAATAACAATTGGAGCTGTAGAAACACCTTGTTCATGAATAGGTCGACTTACATCTTCATAAGTATGATTTAAACCTGAAAGTGTTATATTTTGTGCAAGGCGTATATCATTTCCTATAGTTACTGGTCCAATAATTGTATTACTTAAACCAATTTTAGTGCGATCGCCAATAATTACAGAACCAACACCATTATTAATAGCCGAAAAATCTTCGATAGTTGAATGATCACCTAGTTCAAACTTATTCCAAGGAACTACATCCATACGTGTTCTTTTTCTGATGCAAGCTCCTTTTCCTTTTTTATGATAAAATGGATTTACAAACCATTTTATCCATAACCTTGGTCTTGTTTGGTTTGGAATAAGAATTGACCAATGCACAAGATTTTTTAGTGTATCATTCGATTTTATTTTTTCTTTTAATCCCATAATATTTTGTGTTTAGTGGCTGTTAATATGGCATTATAAATGGCGCCAACATTGTTTGTCCAAGTATGGCTTTTGGCAACATCGATTCTTTTTTTTGTTAATTTTTCGGAATTTTCAGCTAATGATTTTTCGATTAAATGGATATACTCTTCCTCTGTAGTACCTAGGTAGACACAATCTTTAAACATCTCCATTGCTTTTGTTTTTGTTGCAATTATAGGCTTACCCATAGCTAAGTATTCATCTATTTTTCTTGGATAATTCCCAATAGTTAAATTGTTGATTAGCTGCGGGTTCATCGCCACATCAAACCCTTTTACGTAATTTGGTAGTTCTGATTCTTCTTTTCTGCCAAGAAAATAGACATTTGACAACTTGTGTAAATTTGATTTTTTGAAATCCTCATCTTCGGGCCCAACTAAAACAATACTCCAGTTTTTTCTTTGATTTGCGATTTGTTTAAGTAGCTTAATATTAAGACGCAGTGTTGTTAAAGACCCTACATAGCCAATAATAGGAGATGGTATTTCTTTTAATTCTCTAGGGATTTTTATAACATTATCTTCATCACTAAAGTGAGAAATATCACAACCTTGCCCAACCATAAAACTATTAGAATTATACTGTAAACCAGTTTCTGCAAAAAAAGCGGAGTTCGTTGTAAGTACATCTGCTTTTTTAATAACTTGTGGTTCTATTCTCTCCCCATGTTTTTGCCAATATGGTACTTTTACAAGATAATCTCTCATATAATATACATAGACTTTAGGTTGAAGCAATTCTTTTAAATGAAGACCTAGAAACATCGAACTGTCATTAAATAATATGAAATCTGTAAACCCTAAACGCGTAATAGCAGATTTGACATCACTTGACAATAATTTAGCATTGCGCTTATTTAGTATTTTAAAAATAATATGAGAGCCAATCCAATTTATAGATTCAATAGTTTTTTTTGGGTATACATTCCAAAGATTATCACTTATTTTTTCAATATCTGTACATTGACCTTTTGCTATTCGAATTCGCTTTTGGATTCTGATATCTTTTTTTTGTTGTATTCGGGTTATTCTATCCATAGGGGGGTTTACATATAGAACGCGATTTTCTTTCGAAAATTCAAGGGCAATATTTTTGCAATTACTACCTATTTCAATATCCCATGGCTGAATGCCAATAATGACTATATCTTTTCCTTTTATCATAATTTAGGTGTTAATTTCTTTATACAATTGTTTATATATATCTAAGACTTCGGATGCCATTCTGTTCCATGAAAACTGTTTACTTCGTATTAATCCTCTTTGAATTAGTCCTTTTTTATAATTAGCATCTGATGTGATTTTTAGCATACCATTACAAATGTCTTCCACACTCTTTGGATCTATTATATGTGCTGCATCTGCTGCAACTTCTGGCATTGAAGATGTATTAGATGTAATAACAGGAACACCGCATGCCATTGCTTCTATAATTGGAATACCAAATCCCTCTCTCAGTGATGGAAATAAAAAAAGTTGGGATAAATAGTATATTACAGATAAGTCTTCATCTGAAACATATCCAGTTAAAATAATATGTTTATAAAGAGCTATAGCTCCTATCTCGTTTAATAGAATTTTTAAGTAATGATCTTTACAACCAAGCATTAAAAGTTTATACTTAACGGGTGATGTTTTTAAAAATTCATTAAATGCGATTAGTACTTTTTTTGTATTTTTTCGAGGATCTTTATTAGCGATATGTAATATATAATCTTCAGGTAATTTATATTTAGTTTTGACTTGTTTCAAATGATTAGCCTCAATTTTCACTGTGAACGTTTGATTCACGCCGTTATGAATAGCTTTAATATCTTTATTTTTGAGATTAAAAAAATTAGTGATGTTCTCTTTTTCAAAATTTGAAACGGTAATAAGGCGTCTACTATTTTTTACCACCTTTCTAACAATAATTCTTCTATACAGATTTCCTAATTTTTGATACAAAGAGGCTCTTGTCGTTAATAACTTTATTAAACTTCCTTCCATATAAATAATATCATGAAGCGTTGTAATCAACGGAATGTTTTTAGAATAAGGAGCTGTATTACTGGTGCAATGGAGTATATCACAGTTGTACGCTTTTGCTATTCTAGGCAATTTATACTGCTCCCACCATGGATAGGGACCGCCAGGTATTTCTACAATTTCAAAATTTGCAGTACTTGCAATTTCGGGGGTGTCTTGGTCCGGTTTTACAAAAATGAAATAGTCATTTTCTTTATCTATAACCTGAAGGTTTTTAATTAGTTCAAGTGCAACTCTATCCATACCATGTTTATGTGGACGCAATAACCGTTGTGCTTCTATTCCTATTCTCATCATTTTTTAATTATCAATTGCACCATGTGTGGTGTGAATAAATTTTTTGTTTGCCCCTTTAAGTTTAAACAGTAAAAGAGCCATTCTTAAAAATGCTGACGGCAATGAAATCATTGCTTTTAAAGTCTTCTCATTATAAAATGATTTTGGAATAGCCAACAAGAATGCCATTAAAGTGACCATAAGGTTGACAAGCCACAAATAGACAGATAAATTGGGGTTAGCATTTAAAACAAAAACTATGAAACAATAAATGAAAGCAGTTATAATCGTAATGCCTAAAAGAAGAATTCGTGGTGGAATTATCATTTGCCATACTTTATCAAAGAAATTAATATTGCCTTTGAAAAAAAGTTCTTTACAGCCTGTTGTGAAATATTTTTTTAAATAAACAAACTGTGTAGATAACCATCGTCTGCGCTGGTTAGAAAAATCGATAGGTTTTTGAATTTTTTCATCTAAAACAACAGCCTCTTGCAAATATTCTATTTCAATTTTGTTTTTGGCGAATTTAAATTCTAGCTCCTTGTCAAAACCACCAATAGCGTTTATGGATGCCATCATTGATTTAAATAGATTGTAGTTAAATCCCATTCCTGATCCTATTAAACCTGATGAGAATCCTAAAACTCTGTGACCTTTTCTGAAAATATGATTATTTATTTCCTCGCTAGCAGCATCTAAAATTGCGTATGAGGTATTTAAGTTTTTTGCTTTTCTATGTCCTTGTACTATTTGGTACCCGTTTTGAAAAGCATCATTCATTTTTATTAAAAAGTCTGGAGCCATAATGTTATCAGCATCTAATACTAGAGCATTATCATAGGACTTATTTAAGCTGGCCATTGCATAATTAAGAGCTTTGGATTTGGTGCTTTTTTCAAATAACACCTCAATGAATATAATAGGGAGGGTTTTAAGTGAGGTTATTGTTTGTTTGTTTAGTGAATCGGCAATGACTACCACATCATATTTATCTAAAGGATAATTTTGCTCTAGGGCTGATTTTGCCACTTCAACAATGACGGCATCTTCCATATATGCTGGAATAAGTACTGCGATTCTATTTTGAATTTTGCTGATGGAGTTTCTTCGTTTTTTGTAGAAATGTCCAGCAATAGCAAAAACTAATATGTATAAATTTGCCATTGCGATATAGCCAAATATTATATATTCGAATCCTTTTATTATAGAGTCTATTGCTTGCATAAAAGTTGGTTTTATAATTTTTTTATTTACGACGTTTTCAATTCGATCAGTTCTAATTAGTACCGGTTGGAACCTCGTTAATTATTGCTTTTTGTAATTGAGTTTTCCCCATTCTAATTGCATTTCTTATTTTTAGAGCATATCGACGTAAAAAAGGAAAATGCTTTCCGCTTTTCAGATTGTATACAAGCGATTCATGATCATAAATCATTTCAAAATTCTCCGTACAGAACACAGGTTTCTTTGTTAGTTTATTAATTTCAATAGCTTGACCTAAATCACTCTCTACAAACAAATGATAATTCTTAGATTGGTATTCTTTTGCTTTATGCCTAGCATGATTATTCGCTTTTTGCCTTGCCTTCATATCTGGTAAATCGAGCATAACAAGTTTGTCGTATTTAACCTGATTAGCCTGTAGCCAAGTTTCTGTTTCATTGCGGTATTTTTCAAGTCTTGAGGTAACTATAGTTCCTATATTACTACCGGGAATATAAAGTGGTGGTGTATTTAGTAAAAAAGACTTGTATTTAGGACCATCGTCATTTTCATCTTCCGAGGGGTCTTTGCAAAGCACACCATCAATATCAAAACAAGCTTTCTCTAGGGTAGTATGACTAAAAATATTCCATTGAAAATACCTGGGTGTTGCAACAGCTTCAAGTGCATAATCTGCTAGATTTCCTTTTTCTGGTGTAAAGTATATTACGCAGTATTCAATTGTGAAGGTGGATTCTAAATGTGCTAAGTCATTCTTGCACTCTTCAATAGCTGATCCCGAGGCAATACTATCGTCAACAACTAAAATCTTTTTGTAATTCGATGAATCAAAAAACTGTTTTCTTGCACCAGATTTATAGATAAACCCTTTTATAAAAGAATGAATATCTGTATATGGTAAATTTAGGTACAATGCCAACAAATTAGCAGGTAACATTCCACTTCTAGGAACTCCAACGATAAGATCAATATCTCGTGGAATTAAGTGAAGCTTTTTAAGAATAATATTATTTAGGTCATTTATACTTCTATAGTTCATAATAATTGATTTATTGGGTTATAATTTGTTTTGAGCCTTGTTTCATTTTATCTATTTGAGGAGAAATGAACATAAAAACCATGCTGACATACAATAGAATACCTGTAGGCAATTGTCCAAAAACACCATTTCCGTATGACGCCATCATAATACCTGCCATTCCACATACTAATGCTGAAATTTGTACTTTGAGCCAATCATCTTTTATCTTATACATCACATTATATGCTCCAGTAATTAGAATAAAGAAGATCATAAAGAGGTAATAGATAAGTCCAACTAATCCAGTATCTGCCCAAATCATCACATACCAACTGTCTGTAGCGGTATTTGCTAAAAAGGTATGAGGTGTAAATCGTTTCCCCCAATTTCCAGTTGCACCAACACCACCGCCAAAAGGACGGGAAGCGAGATAACCTTTCAATTTATTCTGATTTGCTAATCTTATTTGTAATGAGGCGTCGTTTGGATCGAAGGCGGTTCTCATACGTCTTATTTCTGCATTTCCTTGACCAATAAATGTATGTGCAAAAAACACATAAACAGCAATACCAAAAACAGCTCCTAATATGAGAACTTTTACATTTTTCTTAAGAATTAAGAATATTATTCCACCTATAGCTGGAACCGCTATGGCACCTCGTGTACCAGATATTAGCATTCCAAAAAAGCCTGCTAACGCAACAAAAGCAAAAAAGGTTTTCAGTTTTAAATTGCCTTTTTTGAATAAAGCTAAAATGCCAAATACAAGTCCAGCTTGTCCTTGTGAAGCACCAAATTGGCCTGCATCAGAATAAAAAGAAAAAACTCTTAACTTGCCAAAGAGAATATGTGTTTCAGCACCTCCTTGATTTAACCATCGTTGCTCGAAAGGATCTACTCCAAAATGGAATTGTTGAAACCCTTTAAGAGTGCCCAGAACAGATAATATTCCCCAGATAATAAAAAAAGTATTTAAATCTTTAGATTTATTAAACAGTATAAATAATAGAGGGATTACAAGCCATTGATATAGTGCTACGCCACGCATAGCGTAGAACCATGCTTCTATATTTTGAGCTTCTGGATTTCCTATTTGAAGAAAAATGTAACCCATCCATATGGTTACAATCAATGTTAAACTCGACTTAGCTTTATTCCAAAGTATTTTTTGAGCAAATGCTTTAAAAAATAATGCGATATAAATTAAAACCAATAAGGCGTCAATAGTTAAACCCCAAGGAGCTGAAACATATCTTCCAGCACCAGTAACAACGAAGGCCGATATGATTAAAACAAAAATACCAAATTTTGGGTTTTGAAATATTACATAGAGAAGCGTTATAATCAAAAATAAACTCAAGCATAATGTTAAACCCAATATTTCAGTTTTAACAATAATTAATGTCATTAGTAATGCAAAGGCAATTACTGGAATAAGAATATTTAGATTGGCCAATCGGGAAGAACCTGAATTGGACTCAAAAGGGTTTATATGTTTTTCTATTGAATTCATTATTGTTTTTTAAATAATTTAAATTCATCAGTAAGTTCAGAAGATTGATTCCATAAAGTTTTGTAAAACGTATTACCACTATTAAATATTTGGAAAGTAGAAATACGGAATTCCTTATTCAGAAAGTGTACGCCTAAACCTATTCCTACAGCTGTAAAAAGAAGTGTTGACACTGCGACTAATTCTAGTGATTCAAAAACGAAAACTGCTATTAAATCACCTATAATATTAGTAGCTAACATTATTGTCACTTTTATTGCGTTAATATTTGGCTTATTAATACTATCCAAGCCTATTCCAGTCATTCGGTCAATAGGTAGTAATAAGCCATAAACAGAAAGTATTCTTACTAGTGCCACAATATTAAAATCTGTAGTATCTGGATTTAAGTATTGATAACCAGAAATAAGAATTAAAAATTCTTCAGCAAATATGAATGTGACAATGGAAATGAAAAAGAATAAATAGGTCAACGCGCCAGAATAGGTGTAAAACAAATTTTCAACTTCTTTAACTTTTCCGTCTAAACTCGCTTTTGACATTTTTGGAAAGGCCGTAGCAGTAAAACTTCTAAGTGGAATTTGCTGTAATTCGGTTAATTTTAAAGGGATACTAAAAAGTGCAACAGCAGCATTCCCTAATGGACTTATGCTTATAATTAGGATATCTGCATTTCTTAATAAGTTGGTTCCTATAAGTGTAAACGTGCTATACTTACCAAAATTTAAAAGAATTTTATTGGTTGGTTTACTGGCTTTTCTAATATATTTCAAACCGTCCCAATTTTTATAGATACAAACTGAAGAGGTTATTAGATTTACTATGAGCAATACCCAAACCAACTCTAAAACGGATAGGTTAAACCAAATTATGTTTGCAACTAGAACTAAAAATAAAATTCCACTATTAATTGATTTGATTAAAAGGATTTTTCCATATTTCATTTTTGCTTGTAATACAATAAGGGCATTACTCCAAGGAAGATTTATAAATACTAAAACTGGATACCAAGTAAAAAATAGATTATAAACAGAGTTACTTATAGTTTCGTGAAAAACGAGATTAATTACAATCATAACTATTGCAATAACAATTGTTGCCGATAAACTAATAAGCACATTGGATCCTATTAGCTTCACACTCTGATCTTTAGAGGCGCCTGATAAAAATCTAATTAATGCATTATTAGTAATGCCAAAGCGTAACATTTCTATTAAAGATCCTCCAGAAATAAATATAACCCATTGCGCAAAATCGTCTGGACTGAGGCTTCTTACGAGTAAAGCAAATCCAGAAATGCCAAGGACTGCTATCACCAGATTACCTGCTAATGATAAGAAATTGTCTTCTCGAACGATTTTTTTTAGTGTTATTTTCATTTGACGGCTTTTTAAATTTGATTTTTGTTAAAGAATTGAAATTTCAAAATATTTTTAACTCTTGTTCGAAACAGTTTGGGCCTTTTCGGTAAATCTCCGAGTAAGGATTCTACCTCTTTAAGCTCTACACCATTGACGACGAAATTCACCTTGGTTGCAGAAAGCTCCTGTAACCTATTCAAAGCAGAGTTATCGGATTCAGACCAAAGCCTGTTTGATCTACATATCAAAAGGGACATGTTGGCATTTGAAACCAGTTTCGCTGGGTAGTTATGATATATCAAACTTGGTAGTTCGATTATTACATAATCAGGTTTAAAGGTGGGTATGATATTATTTTGATCTAAAATTTCACGATAGTTTTTGACCTTATAAAATTGCTGATCGATGGTGAAGGTTTCGTAGTTTTCAGGATTTAAGTACTTTGATCTGTCTGAGAGCGCAATGTTATCGTAATCAATTCTATTGTCAGAATAACCTAAGATTCTGTTGAAATTTGGATATTTTCGAACTCTTTTGTCAGTTGGAGCTGTTTCATCATAATTGAGCAACAACACCTTTTTGCCTTCGGTAATTAGGCTTTTAGCAATATTTCCCGCAATGATAGTTTTACCTTCGTTATCTCTTGTGCTTAAAACAAGTATGGTATTAACCTCACTGGAGTTTTGAGAATTAATAAATTGTTGTATTTTTTGGGAGATGATCTGAGTTAATCGGTCCTGAATGAATGTTAAATTAACGCCACTTGTGTCTAATATGATTTTGGGGAACATGCCTAGTGAGGATAATTTCAGCTTTTTTGAGGCCCTTTTAGAATTTTTTAATGAGTCATCAAAATACTCCATAAGTAAAATAATTCCGAGAATGAAAATGAATCCTATAAGTGCACTGGCAATAATAATTAATTTGCGTTTGGTTGAAATTGGTGATATCGGATAATATGGAGGGTCGACGGTTTTAAGGTTTGAGGATAATTCATTGTCCTGAGATTTTAGTTTAGCCAGATTTAATCCATGAAGAATTTCAAGATAGCCTTGCTCCGAAACCGAAATTTCTCTTTCAATTCGTTTTATATTGGCTCCTGCCGGAGCGTAAACTGCATATTGCTTCTGAAAATCTTTATTCTGCTGACCCATAACTTCAATCTTAGCTTTAAGATTTTCAGATACTATTACATTATCAATCCACTCCGGAAGTATTTTGGTAATAGGCAAGCCTTCAACAGTATTCTGGTGGGTATATAACTCATCTACACTCTGTTTGATCTCTTTTTTAAGAGATTCTGACTGTTCTTTTAGCAGCTTAATGTTTGCGTCATTGTTCAATTCTGCCTCTGCAATAGCAATCTCGTAGTTGAGTTCTCCAAGCTTTTTCTTTTTCTCTAGGATATTGTTACTTTTCAACTGGACATGTTGTTGAATGTTTAATTTTTCTTCAAGCTTTAATGTTGCCGCTTCAGTACCTGCCAACTGCGCTTTCTTGTTAATGAAATTCATTTCCATGTCTTCCTTCACAATTGCCACGGCCTTACTCTGCTCGTAATAATTGATAATGTTGTATGATTTATTGAAATTTAAAAGGGTGTTTTCTGCCTCTTTTAATTTTTGCTTAGCAAGGATGAGCTGCGATTCAAAGTATTTAACTACAGCATCTGATCTGTTCTCCTTGATTTTCTTATATTTTTTTATACAAACTTCATTATAAATGGCCAAAGTCTGTTGGCAAATTCCAGGATCATTAACTTCGTAGTTAAGCTTGATCAAATCGCTGTTACCCAACCTTTGTGGCTTGACTTTAGAAATTGCTTTGATGGAATAATGCTCATGGTCATAATTAAGCAATAGGTAAACGAAATTTGAATTGCTGCTTTTCATCAATGCAGTAAGATTTTCGACGGTTTTTTCATAATTCAGTTTGTTTATACTTGACGGAAATAAGTCTGATCGATTCCCATTTAAATACTGATCATTTTTAGATCGATTGTTAGGAGCTCCTTCTAACAATGAATCAGTGATTAGAGTCGACTCTTTATCTGTATACACATAATCATTTAGGTCACTTGGAATATCATTCTTTAATGCGGCAAAAAACTTTGATGAAATATATTTGGGATCTGATTCAGGCAACAGAAGGTGTTGGCTTAAGAGTCTAATAGCCACTTCTTCTTGTGTTTCTCGTGAATTAATGATGTTTATTAGGTTGTCGAATGCCGTATTTGTAGCCAGATAATTAAAAGGCTTATCCATTTCAATGGTAGACCCGGAAGCAAGGCCCGTGTATAAGATACTTTGGGAGGCGTAGGAGAAGCGTGGATTGCTGGTTAGCAAGATCACTATTCCTGCGAGCAAAATAGGTACAGTAAATAATAATACCTTATGCTTTAATACTAATCTTATGAGTTCTATAAGTTTCATAGTTTTACTTTAATTGGGTTTTACCAAAAGTTTGTCCTACCGTATTCTCCAATAACTTTTTGGAGGTTTGAAAAGCTGATTTTGCTTTTTCATACTCTGATCGAATTCTCGAGGTCATATCGGAAATACGAACATATTCCATAATAGGAATTAGGCCGTTCCTAAACTCTTTATCGACCATCTCCATATTTACTTGAGCATTACCCAGGTTTTCCGATCGAATCATCAATAATTTTTGTTTTAACAGAAGATCTTGATATTGTTTTATCACCGTTTCTCTTAATTCGTCCTGTTGGGCTTGAGCTAATCCTTTGGCCTGAGCCAATTCTGCTTTTGCCTGTTTAATCTGTGGTCTTCGATTTATGACATCGAAAATTGGGATCTTTAGATATAGACCTACTCCATAGTTGAATTGCTTGCTAGTTGTTGAAAGCGTATTTGTTATTGGTCCGTCTATATTTGAGGAGAAATTATCAAATGTGCCGTAACGAGTATCGGCTTGTATCCCAAAATTCCGTGTCCAGTAATTTCGTTTCGATTTGAGGTTGGATGTCTTGGCTTCAATCTCCAAATTACGATAACGTACCAAGCCATTATGGGCCAACGCAGAATCAACGAGTTGTTCAAATGACGGTATCGAGATTTCAGACCCGTTACCAGGCGTTTGAGCGTTTACAAAATGAGCTGGTAAACTTGTTATTAATAGTGCTGTTAATATTTTTAAAAATAGTTTCATGATTATCGAAATTTTAAGGGCATCTAAACGGTACTTCGTTGTAATAATGCAGGTATTGTTCTTAGAATGAGTTTTATATCGTACCAAAAGGAATAATTGTCTCCGTTGAAGTGATCGGCGTACTTATTATCCAGACTTATTCTTTCTGTTTCAGACATATTGCCGCCTTTGCCTCTAAGTTCAACTTGCCATAATCCTGTTATGCCTGCTGGAGCAAGAAAACGTTTTGATAAGGTGTCCTTGGTTAGTAATTCGGCTTCATAGACAGGTAATGGTCGGTTGCCTACTATAGACATATCTCCTTTTATGACATTGATAAGTTGAGGTAACTCATCAATACTTGTATTTCGAATAAATTTGCCTACACGTGTAATTCGTGGGTCCTTAGCGATTTTTACAAAAGCAGAACTGTGCTTTAATTGTTCCTTCTTTTTGTAGTTATACCAATATTCGCAAGTCTGACTTTTATCCACGTACATCATGGGTGAACAAGTTTTTCCATCGGGTAATATGAAACACTTCGGACAGGAATATTCGATATCCTTTTCTTGTAATTGCGAGTTATCATTGTATTGATTATTTTCCTTGGCCAACTTTTTTAGAAGGGCATCCGAGCCGGCACGCATCGAACGAAGCTTGTAAAAGTTAAATGTTTTACGCCCCATTCTTTTGGCTATATAATAGACTTTGCCTTTAGATTCCAGGCGTATGGCGAGTATAATTACTAACAATAGGGGAAGGCTTAATAAAAGTGCTGCGGAAGCCAAAATAATATCAAAAATACGTTTGGACGTTGGCAGTCGATATGACTCCTTCGCCTTTTTTTCTAGTGATTTTAGACCGTTTTTACCCGATTTAAATTGATGTAGAAAGTCGACTCTATTTAATATCTCTTCGGGCGTAGAAACGGCCTGAACATAATAATCATCAACCCCCTTGGCTAGAGCACATTTAAATACTTCGCCACTAAATTCATGGCTTAAAAGAATAAAAGGTATGGTTCTAATTTCCGGATGTTGTTTTAACCAATCGAATAGGTATAATCCATTATTTCCTGGCAAATGATAATCGCAAATGATTGCATCTGGACGCGCATTGTTCTCGAGATAATTAACCGCTTCGAGATTATTTTCCTTAATAGTTAAAAAGATAGGGTGGAGTTGGTTGGCTCTTTCAAAGAACACTTGTGAATCTCCTATATATAGTATGTTTAATTCTCTGGTCATATGTGTAAGAGTTAATATGCTATTCTACTTATTTAGTTAAAATAATCACCACGAAATCGCGAAATGGATCGGGAAAAGGTTTTTCTTTACGACCTCTTCAAGTTCTTCTGGATTAAATGGTTTTGTGAGGTAGTCTTGAGCGCCTAACTGATAGCATTTTATCCGTTCTTTGCTTCCTGCTTTCGCAGATAACATCACAAAAGGGGTGTGTTTAGTAAAGCCTCTTTTTCGAACCTTTGACAGGAACTCGAAACCATCTATTTCAGTCATTTGAATGTCACTTATTATAAGATCTGGCAAATGCTCTTCCAGCCATAGTAGTGCTTCCAATCCATTTTGCATTGTGATCACCTCATAATCTTGAGATAGGTAATTCTCAAGAAGAAGGCAGATACTTATATCGTCGTCTACCACAAGTATTTTCTTCTTCATAATTTTATTTGTTGGTTAAACTGAAATCCCACTTCATTTTGTCGATAACTTCATTGGTCAGCGTTTCAAGTCGTGAAATTTTGAAATAGAGATTGTTGGTAGCCTTTTTTTTATCTACCAAGGTTTCAATCTGAAATAAGCGCTTTTCAAGTTCAAAAGTTCCATAATAAGTCAAGGAAGGTTTTGTGTAGTGAATTGCTCTTTTTATCCTAGGCAGATCATTTTGAGAATATGCCGATTTTATTTCTTTAATGCCTTTAGAAACCTGTCTGATAAAAATCTCAATCAATTTTAATACTTGATTCTCATTTCCCTGACACATTTTATAAATCATATGAAGATCATATAAGGGGCTTAAGGTTTCATCTAATCTTTTACTTGAATGCATCATGTTTATTTTCTTATGTTTCTATATCTTAAGCTAAGGTTGTGCCAAAGCAAAAAATTGATCGTAATCGCCTCTTTATCAGTAGTTAAAGAATGTATTTACTTGTGGTTATTCCATTATTTGGAATAATGCTTCCCAAATATGGAAGCACAAAGAGCGTTTTAATATTTTATGATTGATTTGAAATATTGGATGGTCTTAATTAAGCCATCTTCCAGACTGATTTTAGGAGACCAGTCCAACTCTTTTTTTGCCATTTGTATATCAGGTTGTCTCATCATAGGGTCATCTGGAGGTAAGGGCAGATTGACAATTTTGGATTTGGATTCGGTGAGCTTGATCACCTTTTTTGCCAATTCGAGGATTGTGAATTCGTCCGGATTTCCAATATTAACAGGCCCTTTAAAATGATCGGGGGAAGCCATCATTTTTATCATGCCTTCGACCAAATCATCAATATATTGAAAGCTTCTTGTTTGCTGTCCTTTACCGTAAATTGTAATGTCCTGGTTCTGTAATGCCTGAACAATAAAGTTAGAAACCACTCTCCCGTCATTAGGATGCATTCGTGGTCCGTAAGTATTAAATATCCTGATAATCTTAATTTTTACATTGTTCTGTTTGTGATAATCTACAAATAGGGTTTCTGCAGCACGTTTGCCTTCGTCATAACAAGATCTTTCACCAATTGGATTAACATGACCCCAGTACGATTCCGGTTGGGGGTGCACCAACGGATTTCCATAAACCTCGCTGGTGGAGGCCTGCAATATTTTGGCTTTTATTCGCTTTGCCAATCCTAACATGTTAATGGCTCCCATAACCGACGTTTTAATCGTTTTAATGGGGTTGTATTGGTAATGTATTGGAGAGGCTGGACATGCCAGATTGTAAATTTCATCTGCTTCAATAAAGAACGGGGCAGTAACATCATGCCGGATCAGTTCAAAATAAGGATTGTTTAACAAGTGTATAATGTTTTGCTTTTGCCCTGTAAAAAAATTATCAAGGCAGAAGACTTCATTTCCTTCTTTTAATAAGCGTTCTGACAAATGAGATCCCACAAATCCAGCACCACCGGTGATAAGTATTTTTTTACGAGTCATAATTTTTATGGTTTAAATTATTACTTACAAGGAGAACTTCCATTGGAGTATGGCTTGATGGTGATACTGTAATGTTTTTTGTTGTGTTAATTCCAATACAGAAATAATCAAAGCCATGATGTTTCATCTCGATTTTGTCATAAATATTACGACCGTCAAAAACAGCAGGAGAGTTTAATAATTTGCTTATAATCTTAAAATTAGGAAATTTAAATTCCGGCCATTCTGTAAGTATAGCTAAACAATCGGCATCAATAATGGCGCCGTATTGATCATCAGCATAAGATATGCTATTCCCAAAATGATGTTTTGCTTCTTTTATTGCAACGGGATCGTATGCTTTAACTTTCGCACCAGCCCACAACAATTGATTAACTATTATCAATGACGGAGCATCGCGCATATCATCTGTTTGAGGTTTAAAAGAAAGCCCCCACAAAGCAATGGTTTTTCCTCTTATATCGCCATTAAAATAGTTCATGATCTTATTGAAGAGAACTAATTTCTGGTCTTTATTTACTGCTTCAACAGCTTTAAGTACCCTTAGGTCATAGTTGTGATCTTCTGCGATCTTTATTAGTGCACTTACATCTTTTGGAAAACATGAGCCTCCGTATCCTATTCCAGGGTAAATAAATTTATCACCAATACGGGAGTCAGAACCTATTCCTTTTCTCACCACGTTAATATCGGCTCCAACCTGTTCACATAGGTTAGCAATATCATTCATGAAGCTAATTTTGGTAGCAAGCATAGAATTGGCTGCATATTTGGTCATTTCGGCTGAAACAATATCCATAAAGATTATTGGATGGCCATTAATTGTAAAAGGCTTATATAAACTTTTCATCAATTCCTCCCCTTTTGTGCTTTCCAATCCGATGACGATTCTGTCAGGTTTCAAAAAATCATTGATAGCTGCACCTTCTTTTAAAAATTCGGGGTTTGAAGCTACATCAAATTGAATATCTCGATTTCTTTGGTTCAACTCTTGTTGAATGACGTGTTTTACCTTTTGAGAAGTCCCAACGGGTACGGTGCTTTTGGTCACTACCAGCATGTAGTCATCCATGTAGCGGCCACAATCTTTTGCGACCGACAAGACGTATTTCAGATCTGCACTACCATCCTCATCAGGAGGTGTGCCAACAGAAATAAACAGGACCTCACAGTTCTCCATTGATTTGGCGATATTTGTACTAAAACTAAGGCGGCCCTTGTTCATGTTCCGGGTGATCATTTCCTCTAGTCCGGGTTCAAAAATGGGGATAATTCCATTCTTGAGGTTATCGATCTTTTTACGGTCCACATCGACACATACAACATCAATACCTACTTCCGAAAAGCAGGCACCTGTTACAAGACCAACATAGCCACTACCAGCAATTACAATCTTCATAATTAATTATTTAAAGTTCAGTCTTAGGCTTTTCAATAGCGATGCCAAATCACAACAACCTGTATATTAAGATATTATGTGTTTTTGAGGATGTTTGAATTCCACAATATGGAAATTCATCCAGATTACGGAAGAGGCCTTTGATTTATCGCTCAGGACTTAATATTTGAAATAATTTGAATTGAAAGGCGTGATAATCGAGTAGAAATATCTTTTAAATAGAAAATGATGTAACGGGTTAGTGTTTCAAGCCCACAAGAAGGGTTAAGTAGGTTGAATCTTGAATTTCGTATGGGAGAGGTGAGTACAGATAAAAAGCCAAGACTATCGTCCTGGCTTTTTATTTGTACTCAAGGTGGGTACAAAACAATGATAAGTAATGAAAAAATAAGTTACATAAAATCAAGTATAATTAATAGGTTAGACACAAATAACTTCATCTTTATTTTCTTTATATTTCTTATTAATACCGCTACTAATTATGGACCTAATTTGAATCATAACTACTCAAATTTCAAATATTTAATTAAATCAATTTTTGTAGCATTATACGCTTTTAACCCAACAATCATAAAAACTAAAATTGTAAGTGCAATTGGCGTAATAATAAAAGGGAGTATTGGCATATCAATTCTGTACACAAAATTGTCTAACCAATTTTGTATAAAATAATAGGCAATTGGTATTAAAACTACAGAAGCAATTAACGTAAT